>JAJOIF010000003.1 GCA_021209525.1 Minisyncoccota bacterium
CTCGTTTCGCGCTAGCGCACTCACTACGAGCGCATTCGCTCGGCCCCGCCGTTCGCGCCGTACTCGCTTTGCTCCGTGCGGCATTGCTCACTTTTTTCGACCCCTGCTTCGGGATACAATCAAAAAACCCAAAGCTCTCGCTTTGAGTTTTAAGATTGTATGTCCCTCCGGCAGGGATCGAACCTGCGACCATCAGCTTAAAAGGCTGCTGCTCTACCGGCTGAGCTACAGAGGGATGTTGCTCAAAAAAATAAAGCCTAGAGCTTATAAGAATAATATACTGTATTTTGCTATGTAAGTCAAACATTTTTGTGTGGAGTGTGTTGTGGTGTGCCCTTGGTGAAAAATAAAAACCTTTATTCACCATCTATGTTATTTGTTGTGATACATAGTGAAATAAAAGTCCCGAGCTTTTTCACTCGGGATGTTTTTAACCATAAAGCCCTAATACCAGAAGGGCTTTTAACCTAAAACTCATCTGGTTTGAGTTATTTTGATTTTAAACTTTCAAAATTAAAAAAATCACCAAGAGTGTTGGTACTTTTTATTTGAAAGTTATTTTCTCCTTCTCCATATTCACTCCAATATGGATGAAGGGTTTTAATTTCTGACCATTTATCCGAAGATAAATGAAGAATTTCTTCATCAACTAAATTCCAATTTTCTGGTAATTCAGTTGATTTTAATTGAGCAACCATTTTCACTCTGTGGGAATTCCAGAGTGTCCATGTTTGTGCCTCTAATTGAGACACTAAAAGCGCTCCTTCACGATTAAGAGAATAATCTCTTATCGTGAATGGGGTTTTTTTTGCCCACACCTGGCTTGAGTACATCGCCTGGTAGACATAATATATGTCGAACCTGGGATCACTCTGAACAAATTTCAAGCCCTCAGCTGAAACTATGGTCCAGCAGGTGTGGCTATTATCTCCAATAATGTTCTCGCCAATAGTGGAGATAGTCATCCCCTCAGTTGGCTCAAAACAATCATAGCCAGCTCTTTCAGCGGCTATTTTTGTTTTTATGACCCTTGGATGCTGTTGGGTCATACCTCCTGAGGAGATACATTCCCCAGCCGGGAGCGCTTTCCGCTCCAAACTTCCTTTAAACCAAGAGAATTCATATTCTACTATGAATTCTCGGCCAGATTTTTTTTCCCATTCCTTTTTCGTAATGGGAATGAGATCTGTCTCGTAGAGACATGGAAAATTTGTTTCGCACCCTCCACAGGTGCCAAAGTTAACCCACGACTCTTTTCGTGGCTCTTTTGGTCGCTCCGGATATGGCCCTTCAAAATTGAAGAGGCTCCACCCGTTTGATCCTTGGTGAGCCCTACGGTAGGTTTCACCGAAGGCAGAGGATATTAATAATCCTCCGCTTGTTTCAAAAAATTCTGATTCACTCAATATGGCGCTAGCGCCTTTTGAGTTTTTTATCGCAATATTTTTAATATTGCGACGGAACGCAGCCGTGCGTTCCAATAAAATTTTTTCCTCTTGTGAAAGAGGCCGGGGTTCTATTCCCCATGTTTTTTTTGCCCACTCAAACTCACGCTCTCCTGAGCGTAAAGTTTTTAAAATTTTTCCGGGGTTTCCGCCTTCTTCGGCGTACTCCCACCCTTCACGCTGCGTATAATACACAGCATGTTTATGAGTTTCAGAAAAAATTAAAAAATTGCCATTCTGAGTTTTTAGTCTCATGACCTCACCTTGCCTGCTCAAGGGTTTATAATTTTATACAGGATATTCCGAGAACATACTCGGCATCAGCTTCTTACCTATCCGACACCGTACCTGGCATGGTACATTTTTTCGGATTAATTTTACTGGTGATACTAGCGCAATGCGCGTTCTTCAGTAAGAGCATTGAAAACACAAAGATTTATGTACTCAATGCTCCTACTGAGAAAAGACGAACCCCAATCACTCTCTCACATACATGAGAAAGTGAATAAGAGTGGTATCTCTATCAACAACCCATTGATAAGATACCGAGTATCCCTCTTCATTTTCTGTCACCACGACAGCTGGCGAAGAGGGAACCAGACCCATTATGTTGTGTGCGTACTATTGTTCGGCACAGAACATCATTTTCCTCCCGAGGATGCGGGAGACGAACGCTAGCAAGATCTTTGTCTTCTAGCGAAATCCAGCAACGTATTTGTTGCGGGTTTCGCTACAAAACTTCTCTTTCTTTTTTTGCTTGGGGCAAATTGAGAAAGATCAATCTTACCAACTATAGTCACGCCCGGAAGCGTGATTATTTTTGATATAGTAGGCATAGTATTCATATACTTCATTACAAAGAATCTGAACACTATGCCTGCTATATCTGCGATATTACTACCGCATATCTACACCTATCTGATCGAGCAGATAAAATACTTATTACCTATAGTAGAGAGAGGTTCATTATATGAGCCTCTCACCATCTACATAAAGACAGCATGAGGCTCTTAAAACAAAAAGTAAGAGTATCTCATGTGCGCTATCATAGGCGATAGATGTAGATATACGGTGACCATGAACCCCTCTTTTCATGATCATCGCTTTATGCAAACTACCATATATCTCCTAACGTCACTTCCTGACCTCTTCGGATATATATATGTCTTGTGTTATGTTGTTGTTAATGTATGTGCATATACGATACGAACCTTTTTATACAATTATATAGGTGTGTCGTATTTTGTTTTCTCTCTCTTTTTTGTTACAAAGAGATTTCTAGATATCAAGAAGGTTAGCCTTGGTATCCAGCGGATCTCTTTAGAACCGGTTTATTCCTTCGGTCGTCACTCAAGCGGTCACTTGACCTTCGTGCGATGCTTGTCCTGAGTAGGAACCCCGTTCCAATTGGGTATACTCAGCGCGGGAAATGGAACGTCTATTGATTGTGTTTGAAAGAACCTCTCTCTATACATTTCTGTATTTTTGTTCAAGAACATTGTACCATTATAAAACACTTTTGTCAAAGAATAAAAAACAATACATAATTACAAAATAACCTTATTTTATAATACTTTTTTAATAAAAACTTGCATTTTGTAACATAATTTGTTACAATATATACATGCAAAAAAATACACAAACACCTGAAAAGCAAACATTTACATATTTTGAAACACTTTTTGACTTAGGATTTCACGCAGATGAAGCAAAAATTTATGAATGGTTACTTAAAAATAATCAAGCAAAGGCATCTGCTATTGCTGTAGGAACGGGTATTTCTCGTGTGCTTACCTATAGAGGTCTTGATAAGCTTGTTGAAAAGGGAATTATTGAAAAAATTGATGAAGATGGATCGCCTGCATATTTTGAAGCAAAACACCCGTCGCATCTTTCTTCTGTGTTAGAAAAACAAAAACGTACCCTTGCAAAGGCGGAAATAGAATTGCAACGCGATCTGGGAAAAATGGCATCTGATTTCAATCTTGCAACAGGCAAACCAAATGTGCAGTTTTTTGAAGGATTGGAGGGAGTGGAAAAAATGCTCCACGACTCTCTCACAACAACCCAAGAGATTTATACCTATGCTGATTTTGATGCCGTGCAGCAATATTTTGGAGACCTTAATGCACGCTATGTACACAAAAGACGCCAATTACAAATACATAAAAAGGCACTCATTACACACACATCAACATCACAAGAGTACTTCAAGAATTATTTCAAAGATATTACTGATATTCGGTTTATTCCACATAATAAGCAACCATTTGCTGCTGTTGCTGAGATCTATGATAACAAGGTGTCCTACATCACAATCTCAGAAAACGGTTTAATTGGGGTATTGATTGAAGATGTTCATATTGCAAATATGCACCGTGTTGTATTTGAAGCATTATGGCATCAATCAGAATCAATTTCAGAAGAGCGATAATCATCTATATTGACGGATTCATATACACAATACCAACCGTCTTTGTTTTTAAAATAGCGCGACAATACATATCCTTGATCTTTAAGAAAATGAAAATCATGCTGATGGTCTGCTCTATAAATACGTAATGTTTCTGGCGTAGGGATGTCGCCGTGCGCCATTTGAGCAATTTCAAGAGGGGAGAGTTTTTTAGATACTAAATCCTCATTTTTATTTTTATTCCAGCTTATGTGCATAATATCTATACCCTGAAAATTTTCAGACGCATGTCCCACAAAACCCATTTCTATATAGCGAGCACTGTTCATCTCTGTAGGTATGCATTTTGCGTCAAGAATATGAGACTCAGCTTCTTTGGCAAGTGATTGTGCCATAACTACCTCTCCAAGCGAGAGGCCATGCTTGTGCGGATCAACATTGAGCGCAGATGCATAAACGGTTCCGTCCTCTTTTTTTTCAAAACGTACAAAAGACTCGATTTGGTCGTCAATAGTAAAGACATAGAAATTATTTTTTTCTTCTGAATCAGATGATCCGTCAAATGACTTCATAAAAATTGATTCAAGTTCTGCATATATTTTTGGGTCGTATGCATTTTTCCAGTTTCCTTCATATATGGCGCGCATACGTTTATGATGGCCACGCTGTACGAGTTGTTGCGGGGTGTACACTGACAGATCGGCATTCTGAATATCAGAGAGCTCGTAGGTTGCCCCATATTTTCGGGCATATTTAAATGCAGAGAGTTTTGCGAAAGTTTCTGCCTGGAGTGTTGCCAAATCAGATTCAAGGTTTTGGTATATTTCATCAAGAAGGGGTGCGTCTTTTGGTATGCGTTTGTGAAAATTATTTAAAATATCAATACCTTTGTGAAAGAGTTTTGTACGGGTTTCTTCTATAATTTTTGGATTTTCTGAGATTTCTGTATTATATTGATCTGTAATAAAATCAACAATTTTTTCATTGATACGGACAAGATCAGCGTATTTTTGAAATATTTTTTGCGCTATGTTCTCAGGTAGTTTTTCGCCGATATCGAGAATCTTGTCTCCCATTTCGGGTCCGCCGTGAGCCAGAGCAAGAAAAGAAGTATAAAAATTTTGTTGATGCACTGCGCCTATTTTTTGAGTACGCTCTATAATGGCTTTGTTTGCGTGTTTTATAAATTTAATAAATTGCATCTGGAGATCGAGGGGCATGTCATCGAGCGCAATTGAAAAGTCATCTTCTATGGATGTTTTTAATGTAGATATTACGATATCCATATAGTCTTTAATGTCAGATTGGTCAATGTCATTACCTACAAGACCGAGACTTTTTTGATCTATAGGATTACTCATTGCTTTTTGCTTAAGGGTCCAGATTTGTTTTTTAAGACGAGAAATCTCTTTGTCTATTTGTTCATTATAAGGGTCTCGTTCAAGATATTCCTTGGTTTGCACGGATCCATTTGGTTTTGTGAAGGTCTCAGAGATCCACCTGTCCGGATTTTTTAGATTATCATATATATCTATTTGTTCATTGAGTTTTGTGTAATCACTGTAGTCCTGGGCTTCAAGTATTATCGCTTTGTCTTTAGACAGCAAAAGCATACCCCCTGTTGGGAGGAGAATTTCCCGAGGGTTTATTTTCACAGAATTCTCTTCCTCGAGAAATGATTTGTAATAACGAGCGTAATAATAGGCACCTTTCTCAGTATCTGTTTCTGTAATAAAATTCTTGAGTATTTTTTTGGCTACTTCGCCCGCCTGATGTGTATCTGCAAAATATCGTGTGGTGTATAATTTCAAAAGATCATGAAAACTCTGCCATTGTTCACGAGGGTCGACTGAGTAGAGGTGCTCTTTGAGTGGCTCGAGCATTTTTTCTATCTGCTCGTTAAAAATCTTTGATGCTTTTTCTATTGCAATATTTAGCTTTTTCGTTTCTTGGGAAAGCTCTGGTGATTCCGCATATAATATATTACTAAAGACATCAGATTCACCTTCTGATGTAATAGTTTCATACAAGTCTCTAGAAGCATCATCTTGAAAATTATAAGAGAAGGACTTTTCTTTATTGAACCTATGGTCAGATATCATATGTTGAGTATACTGAATATGTATAAAAAATACAATATGATATACTGTCATTATGACCCATCTCTACCTCCTCTTACCCGACATCCGGAGCGCACACAATGTAGGTTCCATTTTTCGCACTGCCAATGCTGCAGGTGTCACCAAAATATTCTTAACAGGAACAACGCCTGCACCTATTGACCGTTTTGGTCGCAAGCGCGCTGATATTGCCAAGGTTGCACTCGGCGCCGAGGATACGGTGCCGTGGGAATACCATGCATCATATGCAGATGTTTTGACGCTTTGTCGTGACCACGTAGACATAGTAGCTCTTGAGCAAGATCCTCGCTCTATACCGTACACACACTACACACCTCCATCCGCGCGAGACATTCTCTGTGTGGTGGGTAATGAAGTAGATGGTATTTCCAAAGACATACTCGAACACGCACACACTATCGTAGAAATTCCTATGTATGGCGACAAAGAATCACTTAATGTATCTGTGGCTACAGGAATACTCCTTTTCTTTGTAAGGACCCAACGTGCTGTATAGATGAATAGGTGCGCCTATGCTATACTATTTCTATGAAATCTAGAGAATACATGTCGCCTTGGTTTGTTGTACTCGCTATTGTATTGGCAGTAGCGGCGCTCATATTTGGTTTTTCAAGACCAAGATTTAATGAAGCGCGCGACCAAGTAGTAGATGCATGTCCATGGGACACAACGGCAATACAGAGTATTCAAGATGCACCTGCGCGTCTTCAGTTTATGTTGCGTGAAAGCTCTCGTTATAATGATCGGTTATTTACCGCACCATTTACACCAGAGGGGAGCGAGCTCATTGCCGAGGTGCTTGATAATGAAGCAGCTCGCGAAGTTTTCTTTGCATGTTTTCAAACACTCTACACAGTATCTGATCGTGATATGGTGCGCGTACGTGCAGATTTTGAAAACCTTTTCTTTGTAAGTGAATGGCAAGAATACATTACATCACGCGATCTATAAAAAATCATAATGCAAGTATCAAAAAAAACACGCACAAGCGTGTTTTTTCTGCTTAGAACCCAAGGGTATCGCTGACGCGGTGTGCTAATGGTTCGGTTTTTTCTGATTCTGGGATAAAAGTGAGAAGGAGTTCGCGCATCTCAAGGGGTGATACATCCGGAGGAATAGGGAGGGACAAGAGCGGAGACATAATGCGGTGAATATGGATAAGAAGCTTCCATTCATCGTCATCTTCGTGTATCCAAAATGAATCAATATCTTTGTAAGCAAAAAATTCTTGATTGCAACTAATACCTTGATCGCTAATCGCTACCACCATCATATGAGGTTTCTTTTGTGCGAAGTAAAAGAAAAGACCACCGGAGAGCACCACCAATATACCCAAAAGAAAATTCTTGTCTACGAGAGCAATAATAATTCCTGCAAGAATAATGAGTGCAAGTGCCCAATACCAATCAGGTTTTTTAGGGTGATAAACAAACTCGGGAGATTCCCAAGAAATAATTGTAGTCATCTTGTGTACCATAAATATAGTATAGCAAAAAAACTATGAGAGCGCTCTTTTTATGTGTAGTTATACACAGCGCAAGCTCTGTGTGTGCCTTGCTTACTTGCCGTCAACAGGACATGTTGAAATGCCAAAGAATTTGTAGATGCCACAGAATCCTGTAAAGGTGGTTATGATGAGCATCCCTGCAAGTACGAGTAATGCAATACCAATAGCGCCTTGAATAATTCCTGTAACAAAGAGAATAATAATGGCGATACCAATAATGATGCGAATAATTTTGTCTGCTTTTCCAATGTTTTGTTTCATGATGGATATGTCTTATGAGTAATGTATATAGTATATCAAAAAACTTGGCAGAGTATACCAAGTTTTTAAAATGCGCAGAGAAAACATTATTTTCCTCTGTAGAGATGAATCGCGACACAGGCAATAATTCCTCCTACTACAATTCCTTCAATGAGATCGCTCTCAATAAGTGTGTGAAAGGGAAGGGTGATTGCGACACCTGCAATAATACCCACAATCCATAGTGCAAATGATTGCAATTTTTTGCCAAGGAGTATCCAGAGCAATCCGAGATCAAATAATCCATGCACCACAGAAGTCCAGAGCGGATGCTCTCCGGGGTGGTGCATATGATGCCCAAGTTCAATAATCATGTGAAGCGCCAAAAACAGAGGTGTGAGCCAGCTATAATTACCGAGCTTTTCAATGTGCCCAATAAGTGCAATGAGCATGCCTCCTGCAAGTCCTATAAAAATCAGCAATGATCCACCAATAATACTGCCGCCAATATGCGGAATCATGACTATCAAGTAGGCGAGCAAAAATATCTGCAGACCGTATGTTTTTGTGTAATGGGTAAGTGTATGCATAATAATGTTCTTTTGTTTGAGCAACTATACAGGAATCGTACTCATAATGCAAGTGACTTGCAAATGTATGTATAATGCGCTATACTTATCCATATGAAGACATCAAAATATAAACAACATATTCTTGATGTGCTCGGTGAGCACCATCTCCTTAGTATCAAAGATATTCATGCATATATGCCTGATGCTGATTTTTCAACTATTTTTCGTAACATTGAACAACTTGCCAAAGAGGGGATAGTAAAAAAGGTTACCGTAAGCAAAGATCATGTTCTCTATGAATTAGCTCATCATGCACATGATCATTTCGTATGCGATGATTGTGGTGATGTACAAGAAGTCGATGCCCGTCCCTATATTCCTCTTCCTCAACATATAGGTAGTATTGCTGATGTGGTGATGAGAGGTACGTGCACAGCGTGCAATCACGCATAAATCAATATGATTCTTGGTTTTTTAGGAAAAGGAGGAAGTGGTAAATCAACCACAGCAACACAAATGGCGCTGCATATGCACGCTCGCAATTTTTCTGTGCTCGCTGTTGATGCTGATCATAATATGGATTTTGCATACAATATATATCACGGAGATATTCCCTCAGACATGCATTATTTTGGAGGCGCCCTTACCTATGTTTTGGATCATGTAGGCTTGGCCTCTGGCGAGAAATATGACCGCGCATTTTTAGGTAATACTGACGCGCGATTTCATATATTTCCCCATGATGCATGTACACAGATGCTCGCGCATCCGGTATCAGATCGCTTTGCATGTATGGCAGCGGGTCCGCAGACTGATATGGTACTCTATGGTCAATCATGTAGCCATATTCTTACCACGCCACTCAAGGTGTTTTTGCCACTCCTTGAACTCGCAGATAATCAAGTGGTCATTGTTGATGAAAAGGCTGGCGCTGATGGTGTATCTACGGGTATTGTGACGGGTATTGATGTGGGTATTATTGTCTGCGAGCCAGCATTGCACAGTATCAAAATAGCGCAACAAATTGCAGACCTTATGAAGTTTTATGAAACTCCATATATCTTTGTCGGGAACAAGGTTTCTTCTGATGAAGATCGTGCATTTTTGCACAAACATTTTGGTGATGATATGGTATATATGATTCCTACAGTCGCCGCTATGAAACAAGACCCTTTTGCATATCATAGTGAATTGGCACCTATATATGACGCAATCTATGCGCGTGCGACAGAGCTCAATGAGCAGAATCGTCTCGAACGTACTACAGAGAAATTCATGCGTAATCATTCTTTTCAAAATACATAGAGCGCGCACCCTTTTGTGCATCATGTGCATAAAAGGGTGGGCATTCCATCAAGTATTTTTGAACCTTTAAAATTTTAAAACTATGTGTTACCAAGAAAAAAATCCTCTTATGGTGGGTTTGTCGAGACAGTCTGGACAAGCTCTTGTTTCAATGACCTCTATGGAGCATCCGGCACTTGCTTTGGATCTTACCGATGCAATGCTCAAAACATTGCATCCTCATAATCCCGTGCTCGCAGCATTTGTTGCTATGATTGAGCAATTAGAAGCAAAAGATTTTGGTGTGCTTGCTGCGCACAAATTAGTACGATTGCCGCTCTCTCTTATTGGGGTAGACAAGGTGCGCTATAGAACACCTGTAGTAGAAATGCTGCACGAGTCAATTCTCTCATTTAATATGAGCGATATCACCAAGCAGGCTATTCAGGCGGTGCTGGGTAAGCATGGTTACTGCATGCTCTTTCTGTGCTCGTGCGGAGTAGTGATTGGCAAGTGTGCTGATGTAAAAAATTTTTATGGCAGCCGTGATCGTGTTGCTATGGATAGATTGCGATCAGCTATTGACGCTGAAGGTAATCCTGTTGTTCGCATTAGAACTCTTGGCGATATTCCTGTTGCAACAATGGATGTGCATACAGACGGTGCTGAGCAAAGACTTTTTAACCGAATTGAGCATATGCTTGAAACAATGTCTTTGCTGCAATCTCCGCCTCAGTATCTATGGATCGCAGAGGAATTAAATGCCTTTATTGAACAGGCACAAAAAAGCCATCAAGAAGATTTCTTTGATTATGCCCCTAAATATGCGACACCTAAAGTCGCTTAATATCTGGGGTCCCAATACTCAAGCTGCTCTATATAGAGCAGCTTTTTTGTGGTATACTATACAGTATATGGATCATGATATACACACCTTGCGCGAAAAGTACGATCGTATATTACTTGAAAATGAAACATTGCGCGAGCTCAATGATGCCCTCCGTGAATATAATGCTATGCTCAAGGAATTTCATGAAGCCATCATTGTCGAAAAAAAGCGCTACGAAATTATGCACGATGACCACTAATATATGAAAGAACATTTTCCTACATCACCCACATCAACAGAAACAAAACAGCAATCAGATGAACAATCAGGGGTTGTGATTGATGATGCACTGAATACGACAACACCTCTTGAGCGTGAGGCGCCAGAAGCAGTCCTTGCTCGCCTTCAAGAAAAGACGCCAGAAACTCCAGAAACTCTGGCAGAGCGTATTGATAGCATTGAAACAGATCACGAGCGTATGCTTGATGATGCAGAAGCCCTCGTGCACGAGCAACAAAAAATTCTAAGTGCCATCATGTCAGATATTGAATCATTATCATCAGACGAGCAAGAACACATAGAACAAGAGCTCGAGAAAAAAGGCATTATCAAAAAAATGCAAGACCTTGCTGCGCGCGTAGTGCATGCGCATGAGCACGCACATCATGAATTGTCGCATACGTACAATGAACGCACGGTGAATGTGGTGAATTTTGTGGGCAAGTGTGTTGGGGGAGTTTCTGGTCTCGGTGTGGGTATGGCTGTCGGAGGAGGGCTCTTTGGAGGAGCAGTTGCTGCTATTGCAGGCTCCAAGGCGGGCGGATATGGACTCCTCAAGTCATTTGATCGTATGGCCAAAAAACTTCCAGAAACATGGCAAGAAAAATTACGCAAAAAACCCGCATCTGCAGAAATGCATATGTCGCCTGAACAGTCTCCGGAAATGCTTGCCAGCACTATTGAGCGCACTCAGCTTGATATATCAGAAAAAATTGATCGCATCAATCACCTTGACCCCGACAAGAAACAGCGCGTTCTTGAAAAACTTGCCCAAGATCCACGCACCAAAGATATTGCTGAAAAGCTTATGAAGCCAACCAATAAATATCGCGAATTTTGGCATGGTTTTGAAAAGAAATATCCTACGGCATCGCTCGGGCTTGAATTTGTGACGCATGTTTCTATTCCCCTCGCTACCAAAGGTATGCTCGATCCTATTGTGGTTGAAAAAATTCTTTTGGGTCTTGAAAGTGTCCTTGCGGGTGGGGCAAGTGAAAAAATGACTGCCATTGCTGTTGCAGAAGCAAAAGCATTCAAGCAAAAATTACTCGCATTTACATCATAATCATTAAGGAGTACACTATACCTATATGTTTGAAAAACCATCATTCAACAAAGAAGCAGCCGCAGAAGTAGAGTCAGCAACCAAAGCGTTTTTGCAAGAACAAGCAGATATGCTCCAAGACATTAACGATGCACTGGACGAAGCGCTTGAAGAAGTATCTGATACAGACACTGAATCTACTCAATAAGGATAATCACAACCACGCTGAGCGTGGTTCTTTCTTGTCCCATCAAATGTGCCTACAGCGCACAATGCCCGGAATACTCGTAGATCAAGACCCTTCAGACGCAGCACGCCCCTCGAGCCCGCGTATATGCGATATAAAAATGAAGTGAGTATCCGTCGTAAGGGCAACTGTCTGAATGTTAGCGAGTTTTTTGCTCTTACAGGATACGAGCAATATTTTTAAGAGCAGAGGAGCCGGCTCGAGAAGCTTTTGTTTCTTTTTTGCTAAAAAAGAAAGAGTACCTTCTGTGTAGTATGGGGTTGTAGTAAGCATGAATCAATAAAAGATGTACCTGCAGCAGACGAAGGGGAAGAGTGGTAGGTACCCGCAGCCTATTGCAATAAATGACGATTATCAACAATACCTCCTGCTAATTCATACACATGCTGGAAACCCATATCTTGCATGAGCGCCATCACACTTGCCGATCTATTACCAGAATTGCAGTATATAAAATAGGGTTCATGACGATCAAGTTCATGAATGCGGGTAATAAAATCACGATCGTACATATTAATGAGACGCGCTTCTGGGATTGCGCCTGCTGCAAATTCTGCGGGAGTGCGAATATCTATAAGGATTCCTTGAGGGTGATTTTCATATGCACGCATAAAATCATCTCCTTCGAGAAGTTCAAAGATGCGCGTATCTTGCGCCAAGGGATATGAATCAGATTCAGATGCAGATGATGAAAACATAAAAAAAGCATAGGTTCCAATGAGGATACCAAAAAATATAGTGGTGAATATCATGAGATGAGGGAATGGTGATGACGTCATATTCATAGACAGTATACTCGGCAAGATATATTTTGTCACGCAAAAAGGGTGTGCACTATGCGTTCTTGGTGAGTAATAGATGGAGTAATACTCTCTTGCGCTCAAGAATACATAATCATTATAGTGGTGCACTTAAAAAGCCGGTAGACCTCTGTCTACCGGCTTTGTTATACGTGTGTGATTATTGTGCAATTACCAAACGATGTATGGTTGACGTGCCGTCAGCATACACGAGGCGCACAAAATAAACACCAGAAAATAAATGACGTGTACCAACATAAAATGTGGTGCTTTCATTAATTATTTCTGTACGAGGTATTTCCCTTACCACGGCACCGGTTATATCATAGATATAAATAGTAACTTCAGTTTCCTGAGATGTTTTAATATCAATATATAATTTATCCTGAGCCGGATTGGGTCGTATGCGCGTTGATGTGACTGGAATATCCTGAGTGCGCATCAATCGAGCAGAGGTAATGGGTGAGTATTCAAATGCTCCGTCATAATCTATTTGCTTGAGTCGGTAATAATATATTCCCGAAGAAACTTCATAGTCGTCATGACGATATGTTTGCATCTGAGTACTGTTTCCAGCACCAGAAAGCCAGCCAATTGTTTCAAAGGTTGTACCATCAAGACTGCGCTCGATGTTAAAACCCTCATTGTTGATCTCGGTTGCTGTTTTCCAGTCAAGGCGAATGTATGTATTATCAATCGCTGTTGCTGTAAAAGAGAGCAATGCAACAGGGAGTAATGCGGGACTTCCGTCATTGATGGAAAATCCTGCACCGCCACCAGAGAATGAAGCAATGTTGCATACATCATAGTAGGCTACTCCGTTCAAGTATCCGTCTGGTTCATTATTGTTACCAGCATTAATACCTGTTGGGTCAGCATTGCCAATGGTCCGTACAGTTGATGGGGTAAAGGTAAAATTGCCGTCTACCATCATCGTAGGATCAAAAGCACTTGGCGCCTTGAAGAATGTCAGTGGTGTCATACTGCTCCCTGGCAAGCCTGTGAAATTTTCTGCTGCGCTGCGCGCTGCTTCTATTTCATTCACGCTTATAAAGAAACGAATACACATGTCATTACTCATCGAGACAATATTAGATGTTGTTACATTCCAATATCTGCCCATGAGCCATGTCCCGCGTACACCTGAGACAGAGCTTTCATAGAAATTATTATTTGGTTCATCCACGATTTGCACCGAGGCGTCAAAAATGTTGCCATTTTTGTAAATACCAAATATAAATTCATCTGGCTTTCCTGGTACTGTGTAGTAGGTCCAACCGGACTCCTCGCACTGTTCTACCGCTGCTGTTGCTGTGGTATTATCTACGAGGTAGGCATGAGTACTCGATCCTAGTACGGTGAGCGTTCCTGTTGCTTGAACAGAACCACATCCTCCTGTTAAGGGAATAGAATAATGAAAAGTACCGGCTTGTGTTGGTGTGCCGCTGAGAGTAATGACATCTTGATTCCAAGAAGCAGTTACACCAGACGGCAAGCCTGTAGCAGATCCAATGCCCGTTGCTCCTGTTGTTGTGTGGGTTACATGAGGTATTGAATTACCTATACATACCATAGGCATACTCGAAGGGCCGCTCACTGTATTATTGTCGAGCACAAGAATAGGGATATTTACCGTAGAAGCATTATTTGCTTGCCCGGAGCATCCGAATTCAGAATTTCGTGCTACAAACCACTGTCCAGGAGTATTAATAACTGCACTAGGAAGTGGTGACGATGTATTGCTTGTAGGTCCATCATACATAACCCATCCAATATTGCTCGGTCCTCCTCTATAGTAAAAATAGTAATTTGGACCAGACGATGCTGGTGTGCCTGTACTTGCTGGGGTCACATTTGAAATATTTGTAGGTGTTCCAACACAGATTGAACTCGGTACTGAAAGAGCGCCAGGGTTATTTTCTATAGACTGAACAACAAAATCAACAAATGCAAAATTCGGACACATATTATTGGTATTCCAATCATGCCCTGGGATGTCCCAGCAAAAGCCACAATCTGTTTGCCAGCGTGCATGAATACGATATACACCAGGTGTAGTAGGTGTAAAAGTGTACCCATTACTCGCTGCATTAGATGCTTGATTTTGTGCAATATTCCATCCTGCACCAATAGGGGACTCTATCCAATATCTTGGATTTCCAACTCCACCGCTAGCAGAAACAGTAATTGCATTGCCTAAGCAAATAGTGGTTGGTGATACAGGAGAAAGTGAGCCATCAGCAGGGTTTGGTATTAATGTTATTTTAACAAGACCATCGCCACCGCGACCTCCATTTCTACTACCGCAATCACCACAGTTTTTTGCACCTCCACCACCTCCGCCTGGGGTGAAACCCGCATTGCCATTAGCGTTTGATTCTTGATGAGCTCCACCATTTCCACCACCAGTATTGCCGCCTAGTCCAGCAGCTGTAGCAGACCCATTACCACCATTGGCAGCATTTCCTGCGCCTCCACCACCTCCACTGCCATGAGATTGGTTGTTAGGCCCTCCATTACCGCCATTAAATAATTTATTTACGCCAGTTGTTGCTCCAGTTCCATTTTTAGTGCCATTGTTGTTATTTCCCCTTCTGAAGCGCCCTCCTTGTCCACCTCCTGCAGATGCTAGCGTTGTGGAGTTTCTAATAACATAAGATTGCGATCCATCAAAACCATCTTGGTCGCTAACACCTCCGTTACCACCCCCGCCTACTAAGATAATTAGTTCATCATTTTGAGCAACAGAGATAGTGGTTTCGGCATAAGCACCACCACCTCCTCCACCTGCTCGTACAGATGACCCTAAAAACCCAGAGAAGACTCCACCGCCACCTCCACCAGCACCCCAAACTTCAATTTTAGCTTGGCAGTAGCCGGCAGGGATTCTGTAGGCTTGTTCAATATTACCAATCCAGTCATAGGTGATTTCATTTCCTGCTTGAACAGCGTAACCAACATAAACAAACCAACTTGAAAGAATTCTTTGGTTGTGCTGATTGCAGATGTCAGTTGCTGCTGAGCTGGCCCATGTTCTCCATGGTTGTAAGACTGCTGAAATGTTACCTCCAGCGTGAACAATATAAGGATAACCTAATATTTGCCACGTACAAGTACCTCCACTATTTACATTACAAAATGGACCTAGGTCTCCGGTGAAAGCCCCATTAAAACCAAAATTGGCGCGCTGTTCAGACGCCCAGCCGCTATTTTGTGTTTGCATAGGAAAGGTTGTTTCTACTACAGAAATAATTCCTGCGGGCACGTTTATATTCATGCTGTGCTGGCAAGATGAACTTGAACCAGTTGTGGGTCCAACATTTAAATTACCTGCCACCGAATTAAAAACAACAGGGTCAATTACAATAGGATACACCCTATTATCACTTAACAACCAATCAACATCGACCACAACACTTAAAGCAACAATACCATTAAGTATTTGATAGCTATAAGCGCCAGTAATTATACTTTGCTCGGCCCTGTCTTTGTGGTTATCGTAATAGACGGGTGTTTCAAAGACTCCTTTTTTGTTACCTTTGTTATCTAAGAGTATCAACTCACCAGACCATCCTAGAGGTGTTTCAATCCCTGTTCCTGTAACTATTGTCCAACCTTGAGGTAGTACAATGTGTTCTGTAAACAAAATTGATACTGGTTGATTTGAGTCAAAGACAGGCTTTTGTTTGATCACATAGTCAGTTTCAATGTCATAAATACCAAGCGTTTGTTTTCTGTCTATGGTATTCCATGTATCGCGCCAGATAACATCACGACCTTGATGTTCAATGTTTTGTGCATTCCCATTCAAAGTGCGTGTAATCATCCGCTGATCGTCTATATAAGACATTGAAAAAATTGGTAAAAAGGTGATGCTTCCACCAGAGTTATCAAAACTAAAAACACTTTCTGATGTTTGAGTATTTACAAACACCGGCATGTCAGTTTTCTTGATACCAATTTTGTGGTCACCTAAATGAACAACTTTTTCTGAGTAGGTCACCCAGTCACCAATTTCATTTGTGAAGTGAATTGGTAGATAGCTTTGCACAAGACCATGAGCACCATCGGGATTTATAAAATGCTTGGTATAAGCATCTCTTTTTCCTATGATTTCACGGCCACCGTAAGAGGTAGTAAACAAACCTGCTTCGCGGTCGCTTTTTTCAAAACGATCATTTTCAATTAAAATTGATTTAGTTGAAAATTCCGCAGGAAGTTTTTCTTGTTGCGCAAATACGCTTGAAAGAGTAAAGCCCATCATAATAATCATTATGATGGCTGTAGAAAGGGTGCGGCCCATAGGGGTCGCATGTCTCGAGTTCTGATTTAACCAACCAGAAAAGGGGTACATGTTTTTCATTTTCTATGTTTTTTGTTTTGTTAAAGATATATGTCCACTGTATAATATAACAGAATTACCCAAAGAGTCAATGACTTCTCATGCATACCCACAACAAAAACACTTGTGTCATACAATGAATTACCTCCAGGTAGGTCATCATCTAACTGACAGAGTGCGTCGGAGTATCAAAAAAAAAATGAAAGAAAAGTCTCGGTAATTCAAAAAAGAGAGAGTGAAGCCTTATGTCTTTTCAAAATAACTCATTGTTTGTTCTTTGAATCCATAGAGCGCAATGAGGAGTCCTGTTATTTCCATGAGCTCTTCTACAGATGATGCAATAATAAATCCTGCATGATGAATACCATAGATGTCATAAAAATACGCACCAATCATTTCAACGCCAAGTGCGCCTGTAACAAAAACGAGTGCTCCAGCAAAGAGATATTTGCCATATGATAATTTCCACAAAAAGGGAATAAAATAGAGCGACATTGCACCAACAATAATGCCGTAGGGAATAATCCATGCAAATGCCAAGAATCCACCTGTGCCGAGGAGGTTTTGTGTATGCCAAGTGAGTTGCTCATGTACTTGTCCTAATTCATCAAGTCCCAAAAAGAGGAGAAGTAGTCCCAAAAATACCCATGGCCATGAGCGCATACCGCGTTCTTGGTGATATCCTGCAATCACAAATGCCGCAATACCCATTAACAAAAATATGAGTACTGAAAAATAGGTAGGCACATTTGCTTCGCGCCCGACATCAAAGAATTGAAAAATCCAGCGATTTTGAAAAAATGGTGACCGTAATGCAATGAGCTGAAAAATAATATAAATACCTATAATACTAGCACCAAAGTATGCAATAGCGCGATATGTTATGTCGATGTATTTTTTCCAAAATGTATTCATGCAGGGAACTATAGCATACAATGAGGGAAAATGCATGAGGGGGTATGATTACCTGCATTAATGTATTTTGAGCATTAAATGTCTTTTTAAAAAAGCTCTACCAGAGCCGGTTTTGAGATATTTTTCTAGGGCGAATCCGGTATATTTGCTTTTTGTGGCTATATAAAATTCAAGAGAAATAGGGCGGTGATTCTTTGTGTGAGAAATATGACCTTTCTATGTCGTAGTATTCGTTTATAAAGATTTTTTGTGCAGCCACTATAAGACATATGTGCGCTTTTTAAATAATATACATAGTACATATATAGAGCATACGTACACTGTTTCAAATATATATAAAATCTGCTTCGCATGTGATTATAGTAACTCTATCACTGCTTCTGCGAACCCCTTTTGACGGGGCTACATAACCTCATACAGAAAATTAAAAACAAAACTCGCCCTGTTTGACGGGGCGAGCGAAGGCGGAGGGAGTGGGATTTGAACCCACGGTACGTTGCCGTACTCCGGTTTTCAAGACCGGTGCGATCAACCACTCTGCCATCCCTCCATATCTATGAAATTGTATGATGTACTATATATGATTTTATAAAATTTGCAATATGCAACAATTACTTTACAATTGAGCCATACTTTTGCAAATATATCATTATGAATCAATCATCAAAAAAATTTTATGCCCTTATTACTGATTGTGCAGACAGTAATGCACGCGCTCGCCAAGAATTATATACATATGCACTTTTTCCAGAAGCCTCTTTAACATTTACCGAAGTCTATACAGTTCCTGCACTTGCCGGAAATATTATTGATCTCATCTCTGTTGCAGAGCATGCGGGAGCATCAGGATATGTGCTCGGTAATCGTGCGCCACGCGAACATATCCAAAACAAATACCCCAATGGTGCGCCATTTGTATATGCACACTATCGTGACATACTCTTGGTGGTGACATATTCTGCGCAATTGCACGGCATATTGAAACACTTTTTGAATATTGATGCATGGTATGAACCAACACCAGACATGCTCGCAGATATTCTCGCCACCTATGCCGTAGATCCTACAACACAATTCCGCAGTCTCTACTATGCGCCATGTGTCATGCACTATGTTGCGACACATGCTCATATAACAGGAAATGTTTTTGAGAGTGAAGAACTGGCACCTCATCATCCGTGGCTCGTATGGCACAAAGACAATTTTGGTAATCTCAAAACATTTGCAACGCGCGCTGATTATGAAGCCGCGCCGCTCTCTATCAATGGTGCGCGCGTGCCTTTTGTAGAGCGACTCAAGGACGCACCTGATAATCATTTAGTGGTCATCGAAGGAAGTTCTGGATTTGAGGGCAAGAAATTTCTCGAAGTGGTTGTCCAAGGGGGTAGCGCTGCTACGCGTCTCGGCAAAGACATTGGTGATATATTAGAATAAGTCAGTGGCTATATTCTTTTCAATGCCTAACGAAAGGCGTCTGAATATTGCAAGAATTAAAAAATCCCCATACGTTATGGGGATTTTTGAGCGTGTATTATTTTTTGAGCGCATCACGGATTTCCATGAGCACATCAATTTCAGAAGGACCTTTTGGTTTTTCTTCTTGTTTTGCTTCTTCGGCGCGCTTGAGTGTATTAATACCCTTGATCACCAAAAAGAGCACCCATGCAACAAGTAAAAAGGCAATCGCCGCATTAATGAATAGTCCATATGCAAAGACGGCTTCTCCTGCAGCCCGCGCCGCAGCAACGCTTGTGAATACTTCGTCACTCTTTTGCCCAATGACAAAAAAGAGATTACTAAAGTCAGGAATACGAAATACTCCGGAGATAATAGGCATAACAATATCGTCCACAATTGACTTGACGAGTGTACCAAAGGCAGCACCAATCATAATACCGACAGCCATATCAACCATATTGCCTTTGACGGCAAAGCTTTTAAATTCATCGAGAAGTTTGATTTTTTTCATACAAGATAATGATTATATATACACGCTCTCGGTGTATAGGGTAAGTATATCACGACGCGCGCAAAGTATGCTATACTTGCCCTATGCCATATCTCGGTATTGATTTTGGGACAAAACGCATTGGTCTTGCTATTGCAGATCGCGCGGTGGGTATTGCTTTTCCACTCACGGTACTTGCTATGTCACCATCCCTTATCCAAGAGATACAGGACATCGTCACTGATCGCGCTATTGAAAAAATTATTTTGGGCGATACAAAAAATATGTATGGCAAAGACAATGCGGTGACGGCAGCGCTCCATACATTCAAAACAAAACTAGAGCAGAGTATTGCCATTCCTGTGATAATGCAAGGTGAGCAACTCACTTCACACGAAGCATCACGTCTCGGAGGATTTGGTGGTTTTGAAAAACGACATCAAGCGAATCAACGAGGACGCGAAAAAAAGACAGGGGATATTGATGCTTCGGCCGCAGCGCTCATTTTGCAACGATATCTTGACACTCATTATTCGTAATCATTATTTTATTTTTTATGAAACCATATATTACATACGATGAATTTAAAAAATTAGACATGCGCATTGGGACTATTCGTTTTCTTGAGCCAGTAGAAGGCGCAGACAAGCTCTTGCGTTGTGAAATTGATTTTGGTCCAGTAATAGGTGATTCAGGAGCAGAACAAATAACCGCAGAAGAAATTGAGTCAGGTGACGAATCAGCAGAGGTGGTACATGAGGTGGTCGCAGATGACAAAGCTCCCTTTGGCAAGGAAGCATATCGCGGGCGTGATGTGCGTCAAATTGTTTCTGGTATTCGCGAATTTTTTCCAGACTATGAACAACTCATTGGCAAGCAAGTGCTCTATATTGTAAATCTTGAACCACGTACTATTCGAGGCATTGAAAGTCACGGTATGCTTATGGCTGTAGATGGTATGGACGGCGCTCCGGTCTTTTTGACACCAGAAGTTCCTGTCGAAGCAGGAAGTAGTGTTCGCTAATATATGTTTGCACGTATTCATCGCACACGCGAAGTGATTAAAAAATGGGTGGTGAGATTGGCGGATCATCGCTATGCAGAATGGTTTTTGGGTATTTTTTCTTTTTTTGAATCGCTCGTATTACCAGTTCCTACAGATGTATTTTTAGCACCTATGATTGTGGTGCGTCCACGGGCATGGGTGCGCCTCGCACTCATTACCACTATTACTTCTGTGATTGGAGGCCTCGCTGCGTATGGTATTGGATTGTGGTTTTATGAAACCATAGGCGTCGTGATTATCGGTGAATATGGTATTGAAGAAAATTTTATTACTCTCAAAGCTCTCCTTGATAGAAATTCATTTACTGCAATTATTATTGCCGCGATTACCATTATTCCTTACAGTGCAGTCGCGCTCATCGCAGGACTGCTCAGCATGAATGTGTGGGTATTTATTATTGCATCAATTATTGGACGAGGACTTCGGTATTTTGTTGAAGGGTATGTTGTCTCTCGCGTGGGTCGTCCAGCGGTGATGCTTATGTATCGTTTTTGGAATTGGTTTGTAGTGGGTGGAGGTATTGTGTTCGCACTCTTTGTTGCGTATATGTTGTGGCTTGCCTAATATTTCTTTTTCACTATTCTTGGCGTATACTACAGATATGAAAACTCCGCGCATCATCACCAAGATTCGTAATTTTTTGTCCGGCACACGCCGTGTCACAGGAATGCATATTACGGATGAAGTTATTCGTTTTGCCTCTTTTGATGTGTCGCGTACGCGTGTCACTCTCTATGCATATGGAGAACATTTTTTGTCTGGCGATGTTATTGTGCATGGCAAGATTGTACATCCTGCTCGTCTTATTCATGCATTGCAGACATTGCGTACTGCATATGATTTTGAAGAAGTACACATTGTCCTTCCCGAAGATCACTCACATATTTTCTACACCACTTTTCCTTACCAAGAAGGAATGGCGACATCTCTTGAAGTTGCTATCAAAGATCACATTGATGCCTATTTAGAATTTCACGAAAAAGATTTTTCTGGAGATTTTGTGTGTCATGGAGATATTATTGGCATGCATAATGATACATATGAACTTCAGGTGACGGTAACACCGCGCTCTTTGGTATCAGCATATGAGCATGTATTTTCAAGCGCAGGTTATCAGATTGCTTCTGCTGAAATTGGTGCGCATATGCTCAGCCGTGCATGTGTTGCAAGTGATGCGGGGGAGAGCTGTGTCTTGGTTGATTTTGGTAAAGAAAAAACACATATTGCGCTGGTTCATGAGCAGCGTATTTTGGAACACGAATATATTCGTTTGGGCGAAGACGCTATGATCCAAGAGATTACTGATTTCTTGAATACCACCGAGGGCGAAGCGCGCAAGGTGCATCAGCGCTATGGATTATTGCGTACGCATCGTGAACCAGAATTGCTGGCACGTCTTGCTCAAAAGATTTCACCGCTGCGCACCATTATTGATCATATGTATATTAGGTGGCACACACGAGATACCAAAAACAAACGACAACAAGATCCCATTACAAAAATTGTCCTTACCGGAGAAGGCGCTCATGTCAAAGGTTTTGCAGACCATCTGGCTGTTGTGTCGCGCATTCCTGTTGAGTACGCAGAGGTGTGGCGACCATTCAAAAAATATGCAGAGTATGTACCCGAGATTCCATACGAAGAATCTCATCGTTATGCGCATGTCATTGCTGCAATAGGTAAAGATGTAGATACGATATAGTAAACCCCTGAACAGTGTTCAGGGGTTTTATGTGCGCGATGAGAGACTTGAACTCCCGACCTTCTCGGTGTAAACGAGCTGCTCTACCAACTGAGCTAATCGCGCAAGTGATATATACTGTATACAAAATGAAGAAAAAAATCAAGGGGGGGGATACATAAAAACTTTTTAGGTTGAATAATAAGCTGGAGTATACTATTCTATATTCACAACCTTCCGTAGTTCAATGGATAGAACAGGGGTCTTCTAAGCCCTTAATGTAGGTTCGATTCCTACCGGAAGGACTGATAATCTTAAAAACCAAAGTGTCTAACTTTGGTTTTTTTGATTATGTCCTGAAGTAGGAATCGAAGAAAGTGAGCAATGCCGCACGGAGCAGAGCACTTATCCATTTTAATTCAACTGATCAGAAGTATCAGTTAATGCTCGCTCTGGCTCTTCGGTGGTTTCAAAACTTTTGAGTATTTCTTGAGCAGCATTAAACTCTTTCACATATGCATCAGCTAATAATTGAGCAATCTGTTCTTGACTGGCAATTTCAGCGAGCTCGTACTTCTTTGAGGCGATCATGCTCTCAATATCAAGAGCTGGCTGTTTTTCTTGTGGTGAGGCAGGGTCTTCTTTTGGAGAAACTATATTTTTTAGTTTTTCAAAAAATGAAGGAGAGAGGCCGCTCGCTGCTTCAAATTCGTCATGGTCTATAGATGGCCGAGAAGATACATCTCGTTGTTTTTCAAGATGAGCTATTTCTTGCATGATTTGTATTTTTGCTTTGTTGAGCGCATAAGCGCGATCATAAGCTTCTTTGAATTCGGAGTGCGCAGATTGTGCTCGTGTATAGTACTCTTGGCGCAAGGATTCGGCTTCTTCGCGTGCGTCGCGCTCTTCTTCGGCATAATAACTTTCTTTGTAAAAAGATTCCTTGATTTCTGGTGAGTCAAAACCAGGAGACATGCTTTCTTTCATATATATGTAATTATACATGGAAAAGTTTTTCTGTACATATATTTAATAAATAGTATATAATCAGGTGCATATGGAACACATACCCCAAAAACCACAAAAGACAGAACAGTCCACAACACAAGAATCTCATATCGGTATTAATCTTGAAATTACCAAGCGTTTTCTTGATATTGATAATGAGCAAGACCTCATTGATCGCGTAGAAGCATCAATTGAAGCATTCAAGAACGGTTCTCAAGATGTAAAATTGGGAAGTGGTTATAATGCAGAAGTTTTTTCTATTCAATCAGAAGACGGAAAATTCTCTGAATTATGTGTAAAGAAAATCAAAAAGAATCCAGAAGTTATTATTAATGATATTGAAGAAGAGGCTGAATTTCAATCCAAGGTTGCTGCAGCAGGAGTGCGGACTCCTTTGTATGTTATGGCGGTGCGCGACAAACAGACACTTCAGCGATACATTATCATGGAACACATCAAGGGGGTTTCTCTTGCAAAGGGAAATATACTCCCTGATACATTTGAGCACAAGAAATTCTTTACTGAATTACGAGGTATGGTAAAGCGTATGCATGAAGCAAAAATTCACCACCGGGATCTTCATGAGGGCAATATCATGGTTACTGAACAGGGCGACCCTGTCATTATTGATTTCGGCGCTGCAACATATGATTATGGTTTTGGTGGAGATGAAGACCTTATCTATAGAGCAGACGGGCGACGATTTAATCATGCAACAGGAATGTACATTTCTTTTTATCAAGAAAAATTACCTCGCGATATGGGTAAGCTTGATTTTCTTGAAAAAGAAATGCGCCCAGAAATGTAATACTGCGAAAGCATATGGATATACACATTATTTATCAAGATGCTGACATACTCTGCATCAACAAGCCCGCTGGTTTAGTGATGCATAGCGATGGCAAGACCGAAGAATACTCTGTTGCTGATTGGGTGATGGAACACTTTCCAGAAATGCAGCATGTAGGCGAGCCGTGGGTGTCAGAACATCAAGGACAAGAACGCGTCATCTATCGTCCAGGGATTGTGCATCGCCTCGATCGAGAAACATCGGGAATTGTCATTCTCGCGAAACACCAAGACGCATTTATCTATCTCAAGGATCAATTTCAAAATCGCACACTTCAAAAAATCTATCACAGTTGTGTGTATGGTATACCTACAGCGCGCGAAGGACTCATTAATGAACCGATAGGGAGGAGCGGCAAGGATTTTCGTATGTGGCAAGCGGGCAGAGGTGCGCGCGGGTCTCTTCGTTCAGCGGAGACAGAATATCGAGTTTTGGCAACATATCGTCTGAGTCCAGAGGCTGCGTATGCATATATAGAATGGCGTCCTCATACAGGGCGTACGCATCAAATCCGTGTCCACGCAAAATACATACATCATCCGCTGGTGGGGGATACGCTCTATGGGGGCAAGCGCACAACACAGCAACCTTCTCTGGGATTTGAGAGACATGCGCTTCATGCGTATATGATACGTTTTATGACTCCTTCGGGGCAAGACATGACACTAAGCGCTCCTTTTCCAGAGGATTTTCAAAGAGTTCGAGAAAAATTCTTGCTAAATAGTTAATATTGTGATACAGTACCGGTCGTTATACCTTATTTGATAAAAGGGTCACAAGCATTTATTTAATTATCATTATTATGAATACAACATTACCATTTGCACCAAAACAAGTACTCAATCGCAAAGACCTCGATCTTCGTGCTGGGGACACTGTCAAGGTGTACACAAAAATTGAAGAAAAAGGAAAAACACGCCTTCAAATGTTTCAAGGGCTCGTTCTTGCAGTAAAACACGGACATGAGCCAGGCGCCACATTCACTGTACGCAAAATTTCAAATGGCGTAGGTGTTGAACGTATTTTCCCATTGTACTCACCAAATATCGACAAGATTGAAATCGTTCGCCGATCAAAAGTTCGCCGATCAAAACTTTACTTCTTGCGTGACAAAGTTGCTCGCGAAATTCGCCGCAAAATGCGTAACTTCATTGACTTTGCAATGTCTACCAATGAACTTGCTCAAGAACAAGACGAAGTGCTTGCAGAAATGCCTGACATTATCGAAGAAGCAACTCCTGAAACAACAGCTCCAGAAGCAGAAACTGCAGCAGCAGAATCTACTCCAGAACAAGCATAATATACAAAACGCCCCATCTTGGGCGTTTTTGTGTTGCTAAAATATAAAAAATCCTTATACTAATACACACAGTTACATTTGCGCGAGTGCTGGAACTGGTAGACAGGCATGGTTGAGGGCCATGTGGGAGTTATCCCGTGGAGGTTCAAGTCCTCTCTCGCGCACATAAAACATTATCTCTCAAAGCGGATGCTTTGAGAGGTTTTGTTTTAGTGCGAGGGGAGTGACTTGAACCAAGGACCCGCGAAGCCCGCAGACTCTGAAGCGTATGCGCAAGAGTCGAGGAAGGGTCCGTGTGGAGGTCAAGGGAGTGAGATTATTTTGAGATCGATGAGCGAAAAAATAATCCACGAGAGTGACCAAGTCCTCTCTCGCGCACATAAAACACAAGTCTCGCTCAGCGAGATGTATCCTTAAAGCGACTAGCTTTAAGGATTTTTGTTGCCCAGTCTTTTCATTCCCCTTCCTTAATTTTTATGCTATACTATATCCATATGATAGACTTTCTTATTCAATCAAAAGCAGTCATTATTATTTTACACGCTCTCGCTGCAGGTATTGCTATTGGTGCAACAGTTGCAACCGACACATTATTCTTTTCATTTCTCAAGGATTTTCATATTAGCAAAAAAGAACGCCAAGTTTTTGAAACACTTTCAAAAATTCTATGGTGGTCTCTCTTTGCGCTCATTGTGACAGGGGTACTCATTTTCTTTACTGACACAGCGCGTTATATGGCGAGTACTAAATTTCTTACTAAAATGATTTTGGTGGGTATTGTGACGCTTAATGGTCTCTTGCTCAACTGGTTCATTACGCCGCATATGAATGATCTCACTTTTGATACAGAGCGTGACAAAGAAAAAAACCTCACCTTTGTGCGCCGTATTTCATTTGCATCGGGAGGCCTCTCTATTACTACATGGCTTGTGATTTTTATTCTCGGATCAGTGCCGCGTATTCCTCTTTCTGTAGGGCAGGCGATGCTTGCATATTTTGGCATTATTTTAATGGTTATTGCAGGTACGCAATTCTTTGATTATCGTGTACGCAAGGCACATCAAGAGATTGCTGAGTAGTAGACTTTTTATAAAAGATAAGGTAATCTATATGAACTCTTGTCTGCGAGGGCAAGATTATGGTGGCTATCGTATAACGGTTATTACTCCGGTTTGTGGTACCGGTTATCTGGGTTCGATTCCCAGTAGTCACCCAAAAACATTAATCCTCAAAGCAGCGCTTTGAGGATTTTTGTTTTTGAGGTGACGAAGGAATCGAAAAAAGGGAGGCGCGAAGCCTTTTTATTCGCATCTGCGAATAAAAAGAGCCGACCGGCGGGGCCGAGCGAATGAGATTATTTTGAGCTCATTGAGCGAAAAAATAATCCATGAGGGCGGCCGATTCCCATTGCTAATTATTTTAGGGTGAGTGTTGTAAAGGTATTAAAACATTACGAACGATTGTAAGAATACACATGCCATGCTCGTCAGGTAATCTTTTTTGTCACGTCTTGGTACTCACCTCATTCATTTTCCTGTACAATACATACATGCTTGATTTCCCAACCATCCTCCATTACACGATGCACTTTATTGCACCAGCAGGACTCGCGCTCCTCTTCTTTGGGTCTCGCTGGAAAGCAGCATATGGTGTTATGCTTGCAACCATGTTCGTTGATCTTGATCATTTTTTAGCGACGCCTATTTTTGACCCTGTGCGATGCAGTATTGGATTTCATCCGCTTCATACACAAGGTGTTATTGCGCTCTATGTACTCATGATGTTTTCTCCTAATTTTTATATACGCGCCGCAGGTTTTGGTTTGGTCTTTCATATGATTACAGATTATGTGAATTGCTTGTTAGTGTAGTAAAAAATATGATACACTACACACAATAAAAACTTTAAAAACATGAATACACAATCCAAGAATCAACAAAGGAGAGTATTTCTTGACCCTCCTTATGTGCCGCAGCGTCATTTGCAAAATGTTTGCGGACATAATATCCTCAGAAAACCCATCAAGATTATCATCCCTTTTGATTACCATCATGCGACATACCTCGAAAATTTTTTAGAGAGCATGGATCATTGTGATGACATAGCTCACTGCAGTGATTTATTTGCCCGCAAAAAAATGAGTCATTTTAATAATACTCATCAAATATCTCCTGGTCAGGCGTATGCTCTGGAACTCATTCCCGTATTAAAGACCGTATACATTAAAGATATTATGCGCATGTTCGCACGAAAGCGCGACATATTTCTAGCGGGGTACCATGCATTAGTGCTTGCATATCAGCTCGCACCAGAAGTCTTCATGGCGGGCAAGAACATACACACTATAAGCCTTGCTACATGTATACCTTGTGATAGTTTTGGAAATAGGAGATCCGCATATGTAATCAAAGATCCTGTAGAGAAAACCTTTAATTTCAAGACGATTCCTATCAAAAAATCAATGTATAAAGGAGAATATATCTTGATGTTTCGTTTGATTGCTGAGTAAGTAAGACTTCTCCTTAGATATTGCCTTTTTATAAAAAATATGTACACTAGAGGTCATATGGCAAAACGAATCACAGGAGTAGGCAAGAATAAAAAATCTCGCTCACAAAAAACAACAAAACGCCTTGCTGCAAAATACGAAATGCTTGCAAGTCGCTCATCAAAGAAGTAAAAAAATCCCCGTTCATTCGGGGATTTTTTATAAAGAGCATCTCCTTCTTTGATTGTGTGTAATTACTCAAAAGACCGCACATCTGCAATGCATTGCGCGATGCTTCCTTCGGGTATCCAGCCACATACTCCTTGCGCATTAATACCGCAAGTGACACCATCTTGTTTATAGCAGGCATATTCCTCGCGCCATTCACAAGTAGTTGCATAACTTGGTTCGTCCACAGACTCGCATATGTGACCACTGCATCCGCTGATTCTGCATTGAGGATTAGCGATTCTTTCTGATAGGTTGCGCGGAGGATTGTCGTTGCGCGGCGTGGGATTTGGAGTGGTGCGTGTTGGCGGTGTGCCTTGTACTGATTCATCAGCGATTTCTTTTGTGACATCCTCGGTGGTGTCTTGTAGAGAATCTTGTATGGTGCGATTTTTTGATTCAAAAACTTCCGCAATAATAAATGCTCCAGCAAGGAGAATAACGATTGCAAATAAAATAATATCAATATGTTTTTTCATATAGTATGAGTATATAATAAAGCGCACTCTACGCAAGGCGTAACAGAAAGAGTATACTTACCCTTATTCATAATAATACATATATGTCACTTGCAACACTTGCAACATTTGATACACAGAGTATTCGTTTTTTTTAAAAAGATTTCAGAACCTACAATGAGAATATCTCTCTTTGTCGTATTCTTTTGGTTCGGTATATTAAAAGTTATCGGGGTAAGTCCTGCGAACACGCTTGTAGAGAAACTTTTTGAGCAAACCATTCCTTTTATCTCATTTGGAACATTCTTTATAATGTTTGGTATTTTTGAATGTGTGATTGGAATACTTTTTCTCGTGCGGGGTCTTGAGCGCGTGGTGATACCGCTCTTGTTGGTGCATATGGTTACTACCTTTGGTCCATTGGTGTGGCTTCCTACAGAATCATGGCAAGGATTTCTCGTACCAACTCTTGCTGGGCAGTATATTATCAAAAACCTCGTTATTATCGCTGTGGCATTTGGTATTGCGGCGCACCTACATCCACTCCGCAATAATTCATAATACTTGCCACTTAGAAAAAATAGGCATACACTATATCTATGCATATCGACAAAAAAGTTATCCTTGGATCTTCATTAATCATTTCAGCACTCATTATTGGTATTATTTTCCTCGCATCTGCTCGTGGTTTTTCAGGGCAGGGTAAGTATGTTGAGGTGAAAGGTCTCTCTGAGCGTATTGTCAAAGCAGATCGCGCCCTCTGGTATATTTCATTTGAAGCAAAATCAAATGACAGCACTGATCTCTATCGTCAGATTGAATCAGGTATTAACACCATTACACAATTTATGAATAATGCCGGTTTTGTTGGTTCTGAAATCAGCGTGGCGCCCATTCAAACATACCAAGACTCATATCAAGGATCACTGTATCGCTACAATGCACGTGTTGCTTTGACTGTGTATACTGAAAAAGTAGATGAAGTGCGCGTCGTGTCGCAAAACACACTCGAACTCCTTGAAAAGGGAATTATTATTGGTGACAGTTATGTGAATTTTGAATTTTCTGACTTAAACAGTATTAAACCAGAAATGCTTGCTGAAGCAATTGCTCAAGCACGCCTCGCCGCCGAAGAATTTGCAAAAGATTCTGATGCGCGCATTGGAGCGCTCGCTCGCGCACAACAAGGTGTCTTTGATATTTCTGACAAAGACCCAGGATCTCCCGAATACAAAAAAGTGCGCGTTGTTTCAACGCTCCGCTATTTAATAGACTAAGCTCGTTCTCGTATATATGAAAAAGACTTTTGTTGGACTTTGTATATTCATTATTTTTTTGATAGCCGTGCTCGTGATATCTCGCCCGCGTCCTTATAATGAGACTCCTTCACACACTATTCCCGAACAGGGGACTGATGCTCCGTATACTCTGGCACCAGGCACAGAGGGTGCAGATGAGGCGTCTTCGTCAGATGAATCTGTTATTGAATCATCAGACCTGAGTGAAGAGGGCGGTGGTCAGGATGGCGAAACTTCTCCTTCTTCAGATATTGAAATGCCGACAGACGCTTAACAAAAAACCTCTTGGAATCATCCAAGAGGTTTTTTTATGCTCAATACTCCGACGCTTTGTGTCAGTCAAAGTAATAATGATCTGTTCGGTAGTATGAATACATGCTTCATCACATGAGAACTTTGCGTTGAGTAAGGGTGGCACCCCGGGTTCTGCCCGGGGTAATGCATATATTCTCCGACACTCTGTGTCGTTAAAATAATAATAACTTGTTTGCCAGTATGAACACATGCTTAACCATATGAGAACTTTGCGTTGAGTAAGGGTGGCACCCCGGGCTCTGCCCGGGGTAATGCATTTTGCTGATGCAATTGGCCTATTAGAATAGCGCGATAATTTTTGGTACAAAGATCAGTGCACCAATAATACTTGCCATGATAGTGGTAATGAGCACTGCTCCTGCGGCAACATCTTTGGTGTCGCGTGCATAGGGGTGATACTCAGGACTCGTCAAATCAATATCTATTTCAAATGCAGTATTCATGGCTTCTGTGGCGAGTACGGTGCCAATAGCGAATATGAGTGCAATCCATTCATAGTGACTAATAGCAAAGAATATCCCTGCGCCTATCATGAGCGCCCCAATACATACTTGAATCCATGCATTGTGTGTACTCATAAAAAAGAGACGAATACCGCGCCATGCATGATTAAAGCTTTTTGCTCGAGCGACAATAGAGAAGCGAGATTCTTTTTTAGGTATATGAGACATATGGTGTAGTATAGCATGTAATGCGCACAGGGAATACATACTTTTATTTTGCATTTTTCTGTAAAAAAAATATACTAAGGCACCTATGCATAATAATAAAAACATCACAGAATATACTGTACACCCATTATTCGCCAAACGATGGAGTCCACGCGCATTTGACGCTCGTCCTATCGACCGAGAAATTATTATGAGTATTTTTGAAGCGGGGCGCTGGGCAGCATCTGCGTACAATGAACAACCATGGCGTTTCATTGTAGGGTACAATCAAGACACTACCCACGCAAAAATTGTTGATGTCCTCGATGATTTTAATACATTATGGGCGCCGACCGCTCCTTTACTTGTGCTTACCCTTATCAAAAAAGATTTCACTAACCCGGAATATGGGTCAAACTATCATGCATTACATGATCTGGGTATGGCGACAGCGCATATGACATTACAAGCGCTTGAACATGAAGTATATGCGCACCATATGGCAGGTTTTGATCGAGAAAAAGCACACACGCTCTTTACTATACCCGAAGGATATGAACCAGCAACCATTATTGCATTTGGATATGCGGGCGACGCTGCAACCTTACCCGAAGGCTTGCAGCAAGCAGAGCAAGCACCTCGCACTCGCAAAGATTTTTCTGAATTCATATTTCAAGAAACATTTGGTCAGTCTGCGTCATTATAAAAAAGCCCGCACTTAGATGCGGGTTTTTTGATATATTGATCGCGTAATAACATATGGAGGATACCAGAGGCATCCAAGAGTGAGTGCATGCATACCAAAAAGGAGTAATGCATAAGGTGTGGGACTCTGAAATGGTGTCAGCGTATGCGCATAATAGAAAGGCGCTATATATAGAAATAGGCTCGTATAGATGAGCCCAAAAGGAAGAACAACTAAAACGAATTCTCGTGCTACAGGGCGCCAAAAGGACACATTTTCGCGATATGCCCAATACACAAAAGGGGAGAGTATGCTTACCCAGAGCCCCAAGATGCTCGTGAGATAATAGTATGCGTCCCCAAAATAGATATACCATATATCATAAGGAGTACGTGCGTACAGGTTCATCATATGTGTGCCGCATGGTGTATGAAAAAATACAACATAGGTAAACATAATACTCATACACAAAATATAGAGCAGGGTAGTATGTGGATATTTCATAAAAGTACAGGTATGTTTTTATTGATTTAAATATATTTTCTTTTTTAAGTCAAATATCATTTTTGAAAAGTTTATTTTTTAAGGACGAGAGAAAAACTTTTATGACAATGCGCACATGATGTTGTGCAATGAGAAAAAGTGTATAAAAAAATTTGCATGAGAGTGAAGTGTGATATAATAAGACGACATGGAGGGGCAAAATAACATTTTGCCCAATTTTTACCCCTCGATGTCGTTCATCTTTCACGGAGAAAGGATGTGTAGCTTGTCATCCTGAGCACCAAAGCATAGAGAGTCTGTCTTTTCTAGATACGCTCCCTGTTCTTGGTGTTTTTTTTGACCCCGCTACAAGAATTTTATTCGTTCTGTAATATTTTTTGTACTATGAATATTAACGTTACTCACCGCAATGGGGAAACAGCCCCATTTGATGCAGACCGCATCAACCGATCTATTGAGCTCGCATGTCGTGGACTCACTGATCCTATTAGCAAGGTCACTCAAATCGCTACCGAAACACAATTAGCGCTCTATGATGGTGTTACTACCGAGGAACTCGATGAAGCAACTATCAACTCAGCGCTTCAAAATGTCAAAGACGACCCTGAGTATGAAATCGCGGCAACGCGCCTCTTGCTCAAAACTGTCTACAAGCGTGTGCTCGGTGACTATGAAACCGAAAATGAAGCAGAATTGACACGTCTTCACAAAGAGCACTTCAAAAAATACGTCGCGCAAAACATTGCCGATGGTCTCTTTGATGAACGCATGGCTAATTTTGACCTTGATGCTCTCGCGGATGCTCTCGACCTCTCTCGTGATCATTTGTTCAAGTATTCAGGTATCTCAACACTTTTGAATCGTTATGCAACCAAAGACACACAGCAGAAACCTGCAGAAACACCTCAGTATTTCTTTATGCGTGTTGCGATGGGGTTGTCTTATAATGAAAAAAATCCTACAGAACAAGCAATAAAATTCTACGACAAAATGTCTCGCCTCGAATATATCGCAGGAGGGTCAACAAATATCAGTGCCGGTACAGCGCGCCCAGCACTTTCAAATTGTTTCTTGCTTGAAATTCATGATGACATTGATCATATTGCGCAATCAATTTCAGATATTATTAAAATTTCAAAATCAACAGGGGGAATTGGGGCATCAATTACCAAGTTGCGTGCAAGTGGATCACCGCTCAGCTCAAATAACACCACCTCATCAGGTCCTACACCATTTGCAAAAATTATCGACACCGCAATTCGTGCTATTCAGCGTGGCGGCAAGAAAAAAGGAGCCCTCTGTTTCTATATGGAAAACTGGCACCTTGATTTTGATGATTATGTTGATTGGCGTCACAATGCGGGGGACGATTATCTCCGTATGCGTACTGCAAATACCGCAGTATGGATGTCAGATGAATTCATGAATCGTGTACATAATGATCAAGACTGGTACATGTTTGACCCCAAAGAAGTTCCTGACCTCAATGAATTGTATGGTCCTGCATTTAGCAAGCGCTATCAAGAATATATTGAACTCGCAGAGTCTGGCAAGATGCGTACCTTCAAAAAAGTGCCTGCGCGTGAACAGTATCGCAAGATTCTCGTAGCGCTCCAAACCACATCACACCCATGGCTTACATGGAAAGATACGGTGAATATGCGCGCATTGAACAATAATACAGGAACCATTCACATGTCTAATCTCTGTACAGAAATTTGCCTCCCTCAAGACAAAGACAATATTGCTGTATGTAACCTCGCATCAGTAAACTTGACTGCCCACATCAAAGGCAAAGAAGTAGATTGGCAGCGACTCGAAGAAACAGTGCGTACAGGGGTGCGTCACCTTGACAACTTGATCGATATTAATGAATTACCTATTCCACAAGCTGCAAAATCAGACCGTGAAAATCGCGCTATTGGACTTGGTATGATGGGATTTGCTGATGTTATTGAAAAACTCGGATTCTCATATGACTCTCAAGAAGCCTATGACTTTACCGATCGTATCTTTGAATTCATGAGCTATATGGCTATTGATGAAAGCGCAAACCTTGCCCAAGAACGAGGAAGCTATGCGCACTTTGAAGGTTCGGCGTGGTCAAAGGGTATGGTGCCTATTGATAGTCTCAAGGTGCTCGTAGAACAACGCGGCGACACCATTGATGTTGATCTTGAAAGCAAGCACAAAGGTTTGAATTGGGATATTTTGCGCCGTAAAGTACAACAAGGAATGCGCAATGCAACCTTGATGGCGGTAGCACCAAATGCAAATATTGGTCTTGTTGCAGGAACTACTCCAGGAATTGACCCACGTTTTGCGCAAGTATTTTCTCGCAATAAAATTTCAGGAAAATATCTTGATATTAACACCAACTTGGTAGACGACCTCAAAGAGCGCGGACTCTGGGAAAAAGTACGCAATCAAATTATTCAGTTCCAAGGAGACATTGAACCTATTGCAGAAATTCCTCAAGATCTCAAAGATGTTTACAAAACATCATTCTCAACATCTCCGTATGCATATATTGAAGTTGCATCTCGTGCACAAAAATGGGTAGACCAAGCATTGTCACGCAATATGTACCTTGAAACACGCGACATTAATGAGATTATGAACATTTACTCAACAGCATGGAAGAAGGGTGTGAAAACCACATACTATCTCCATATGAAGCCGCGTCACACCGCAGAACAGAGCACCATTAGTGTGAACAAGCGCGCATCGCTCGGTAAGTCAGGTTTTGCAGGACTCCGATCAGCAGCAGGTGCATCATCGACGCCGAGCGCAACACCTGTCCCATCACCTGTAGGGGAGCAGTCAGCACAAAAAGATTTCGTATGTCCGGTAGACCCTCAGGAACGATTGCAATGCGATAGTTGTCAATAACCATATCACAGGCCATGCTCTTGTATACACAAGAGACCGAGAAAAATTATTATTCATCTAAGTTATATTCTATTTATGTTAGTAGGAAAAGCATCACCAGAAGATTACAATTTGCATCCCGCACAATATCCGTGGGCACGAGAATTGTATGATCAAGCAATTGCGAATACATGGTATCCGCACGAGATTCCACTCAAAGAAGACCTCGAAGACTTTGAAAATATGACCGAAGAAGAGCGTCATGCAGTAAAATTTATCATGGCATTCTTTAATCCAGCAGAGCTTATTGTGAATCGTTCACTTGCACTCGGCGTATATCCATACCTCAAGTCAGCAGAGTGCCACCTCTATTTGGTAAAACAAATGTGGGAAGAAGCAAATCACTGTGTCGCTTTTGAATATGTGCTCGAAACATTTCCATTTGATCGCGAAACTATTTATAACGTGCACATGGAAACACCGAGCATGAAAGCCAAAGAAGATTTCATTAACAAGTACATGATTCGTATGACCGAAACAAATCTTGATATTGAAACACCAGAAGGCAAGAAAGATTTCATTCGTAACCTCGTTGCAACCAATGTGGTTATGGAAGGAGTGTGGTTCTATAGCGGATTTATGGTTATGCTCTCATTCCGTCAACGCAACAAATTGCGCAACTTTGCGTCAATGATTAACTGGGTCTTGCGTGATGAGTCATTGCACCTCAAATTTGGTATTAACCTCATTTTGTCAGTGCTCGAAGAAAATCAAGAATTGCTCACCGAAGATTTCGCAAAAGAAATTCGTGACATTATCATTGAAGGAGTAGATCGTGAAGTAGCATACAATAAAGACCTCTTTCCAAAAGGAATCTTGGGTCTTAATGCAGATTATGTGAATCAATATGTACAACATATTGCTGATCGTCGTCTCGAAGAGCTTGGTCTCGAGCCGCACTACAATGTAACGAATCCAGCAAAATGGATGAGTACAGCGACTGATGTGTATGAATTGGTAAACTTCTTTGAACAACAAAACACCAATTACGAAGTGAATGCAAATGCTTCAGGGGAGTAAGGGGATAAGAAAATTTCAAATTCCAAGCACCAAATTCCAAAAACCGGTTCTGCCGGTTTTTGTGTTTTTGAATTTGGAATTTGCTTGCCCCGTTATACGGGGTTTGTAATTTGGGATTTGGAATTTACTTTGTACCTTGTTTGTAATTTGTAATTTTGAATTTGGTGCTTGCCCCTCTTATGCTATACTTACCTATATGTTATATGAACACTTGCCACGCATTATTGAAATAATAGGCTCATTATTACTTGCTTTTATGGTGCTCCGTGTACATCATCGTATTCTTCATGAGCATAAAATTGATCGCGCTGTATTCAAAGTAATGAAACTTGAACAGAAAATGGGTATTCTTGGTTTCATATTAGTTATTACTGGTTTTTTACTGAGCTTAATATAATACCCTATGAATAAATTTAGCATAAGTGGACTTCGTGGAATTTTTGGTGAATCTTTGACAAGAGAAGTTATTGAACAATATACTCATGCATACATGCATACTGTGAAGCCTACGCGCATTGTTCTTGGTATGGATACACGTGCACACTGTCCGCAAATCTATACATGGGTGACTGCTGTTCTTGAAAAATATCAATGTGCTATTATTGATATTGGAGTCATTCCTACACCAACGGCGCAATTTATGACACGCACCCAAGATGTAGATGGTGGTATTATGATTACTGCAAGCCATAATCCTCCAGAATACAATGGGCTCAAATTTTTTGCTGCTGATGGTCGCTATATTTCCGAAGATATCGTTGCAGCTATGACCCAGTCTCTTGATCAAGTACTCCATCCTTTTTCGGTGAGTTCTGGCGAGCGGTCAACCATTCCACATGCGTGTGAAATGCATGTGGATCACGTTCTTGAAGCTATTGATGTAGATCTCGTCCGCTCCGCAGGGTTGTCTGTGGTATGTGACCCTGACGGAGGCACGGGAGCTATGATTAATACACTACTCATGGAAAAGCTCGGTGTACATATGGATGCTATTTACGGCGAGCCGAGCGCGACCTTCCCTCGCGGCACTGAGCCAACGCCAGAAAATTTAGCAGACCTCGCTCGCGCTGTTGTAGAGCGTGGTGCACATATTGGATTTGCTCAAGATCCTGATGCTGATCGTCTTGCATTAGTGGATGAAAACGGGCGACCTATTGGCGAAGAATATACACTCGTACTCGTCACTGATTATATCCTCAGTCGTTACAGCGGCGATACACCGACAGTGGTGACAAATCTCTCAACATCCCGCATGATGGATGATGTGGCAGACAAGCATGGGGCACGACTTGTTCGTACAAAAATTGGCGAAATGCATGTTGCGCAAGGTATTGCCGATCATGATGCACTCATCGGAGGTGAAGGAAATGGTGGTATTATGTGGCCACGCGTTTCGTGGGGACGTGATTCTGTTGCCGGTATGGCACTCATGTGCGAATATCTCGCTGCAACAAAGAAAAGCCTAAGCGAGCTCGTCGCTGATCGCCCGTCTTATTATGTGGTCAAAGAAAAGAGGGAAGTGTCGCATGCTCATGATGTTAAAAAGCTTCTTGATGCTGTGCGTGAAAAATTTAGCACATATACATGCGACGAGACCGATGGTATAAAAATTATTTTTGATCAAGGTTGGCTCCATGTACGTGCTTCTAATACGGAACCCATTGTGCGTATTTTTGCAGAAGCACCCACATTAACAATGGCAGAAGGATGGGTGCGTGAAATATTGAGCTTGGATGTTTAATAATTATATAAACAAATAAAAAGCCACATATTCGTGTGGCTTTTTTTGAATAGTTATCCTACGACAGGAAAACATTTTTATGGTGAAAGAAAATTTTTCTTACACAATCTTTCTGTGCATATGCAGATGTGCGTATTTTTTGTATACGTGCATATGCTTGATTGCGTAAGTTTTTTTGTCGCATGTCTTTGTGTGGTAGTAAGTCTGGGTGCGTCAAGATTTCTTCCTCGGGAGAAAATTCCTTAATGATATGTGACATATTACGAACGGGTAGATTCTCTATCAAAAAAGATTCATTGGTTTTTTGATGAGTCAGATCTTGTCCGACTACAGCAATTACTATAGGATTCAAATTTTTTTGAAGTAAGGTGGTCAGCGCATTGAAGTGTTCAGCATGAGCAGCAAGCCCAATACCACTTTCAAAAACAAGGACAATGATGTGTTGTGTATGCATATGTATAAGGTTTTAGTTTAAACATATACTACATTACATAAGAAAAAAGTCAATATACCTTTTGCTTTTATTTTTGATAGAGTAGATATATATGCATAATGTACAGATCATTATTCTTGCTGCGGGTCATGGTACTCGTATGCAACATGAATTACCAAAACCACTTGTTCCCTTGCTGGGTAAGCCTATGATTCAGTATCTTCTTGATGCTATTGCTGAGTCAGGGGTATGCGATCGCGTGGGTATTGTGGTCAATCCAAAGAACAAGGAAATTTTTGAAGCGACACTCGGTGGTGCGTATACGTATATTTTACAACACGAACAAAAAGGAACAGGACATGCTGTTGCCGTTGCGCGTGACCATATAGGAAATGCCACAGAACCAATACTGGTGCTTTATGGTGATATGCCTTTTGTGTCGCGCGAAACCATCCAAGCGCTCGCTCAAAAAGCGCATACTTCTGGTGCGGTGATTACTATGGGTACTACTCGAGTGCCTGATTTTAATGAATGGCGCAGCACCTTTGCTGGATTTAGTCGCGTGCTTCGTAATGATAAAGGAGATGTTATTGCAACCGTTGAGGCAAAAGACGCCACTCCTCAGCAACTTGCCCTGCATGAAGTGAATCCTGCATATTTATGTTTTCAGTCAGAGTGGCTTTGGAATCATATTGATATGATTACTAATACGAATGCGCAGAGCGAATATTACTTGACCGACCTCATTAAAATGGCTGTTGATGAAGGAAATACCTTGGCAACTGTATCGGTTGACCCATATGATGCACTCGGTATTAACACTAAAGAACACCTAGCTTTGTGTGAAGAAATTATTCAATCACGCATACGTTAATTATTATGGATAGATTACCTCCACTTTCTTGGGTTGAAATAGATAAACATGCATTGGTGCATAATATCAAGGCACTGCGATCTGTTATCGGCCCTCATGTTATTTTGGCTCCATGTGTGAAATCAAATGCATATGGGCACGGGCTCGTGCTCGCAAGTCGTGTTTTTTTAGAAGCTGGCGCTGATTGGTTGTGCGTCGATTCTGTTCACGAAGCACATCAATTACGATCTGCTGGTATTACGGCACCTATTTACATTATGGGATATGTCTCTCTTGAACAAATTCCTTATGTCGTATCCTTGCGATGCAAAATTATGGTAAATAACAAAGAAACCATAGAAGCGCTCGCGCATCATGCGGCTCACGATGGGTGCATTATTGATATTCATCTCAAGGTGGAAACAGGGAATAATCGTCAAGGTATTCGTCCCGAGCATATTGTTGATTTTGCGCGCTTTATTCAAACATTTCCATCGCTCCGTATTGAAGGACTTGCTACACACTTTTCAAATATTGAAGATGTCAAAAGACACGATTTTGCTGAAATTCAGCGCCAGCGTTTTGATCGTGCATATGAACTCTTGCAAGAAGCAGGCGTGGTCATTCCTATTCGCCACTGTGCAAATGCCGCTGCTACGATGATGTATCCAGAAACACATTATGATATGGTGCGCCCTGGTGTTGCGTGTTATGGTATTTGGCCATCGCCACTATTTCGTGAGACATATCTCGAGCGCCACTTCGCGCCAATTACATTAATGCCAGCTTTTACATGGAAAACAAAACTTGCCCAGATACGTATTGTTCCTCAAGGGGAAACGATTGGATATGGGCGTACCTTTACCACAGCGTCTGATATGCGTATTGGTGTTGTGCCTGTAGGTTATTACGATGGATATGATCGCCATCTTTCTAATAAAGGGTATGTGCTCGTTCATGATACGGTGTGCCCTGTGGTGGGTCGTGTGTCTATGAATATTATTATGATTGACCTGACGGCAGTGCCTCAGGCAGCTCTCGAAGATGAGGTGATTCTCTTGGGTAAGGGCAAGACGCAATCAGTAGATATTGAAGAAATTGCTCGCTTGCAAGACCGTATTGAATATGAATTACCTACTCGCGTGACCACTAATCCTATAGAAGAAGTGCCGCGTATTTTGGTATAATGACGTATATGAAATCTTTGATTTACGAACATCATCCACTCACAGACATGACGACATTTGGAGTGCCTGCACATGCGCGTTTTTTAGTGGCGCTCAAACAGACAGATGACATACCGTATATTCTTGGCGATGTGCGATTTGCTCATATGCCGATAATGATTCTTGGCGGGGGAAGTAATATACTTTTCACCAAGGATTTTGAAGGATGTATTATTAAAAATGAAATCTCGTACCTTGATATTCTCTCTGAAACAGACGATCACGTCATCGTCAGTGTTGGCGCTGGATATGATTGGCATGATTTTGTGATGTATGCTACAGAGCGCGGATGGGGAGGTGTTGAAAATTTGGCACTGATTCCAGGTACTGTTGGCGCAGCTCCTGTGCAAAATATAGGTGCATATGGGATTGAGGTTGCAGAAACCATTGTTTCCATTGATGTCTATAATAGAGTAACAGGTAATTACGAAGAACTCCTCGCCTCAGATTGTGCATTTGGATATCGTACGAGTATTTTCAAAACAACTGCCCGAGATACATATATTATTACAGGGGTTGTATTTCGTCTTTCAAAAAATGCCCAGCCACGTACTACCTATGCCGCATTGGTTCAGTATCTTGATGAACAGAATATCTCTCATCCTTCACTCATAGATATTCGTGATGCGGTTATTGCAATTCGTCGTTCAAAATTACCGGATCCGCGTGTACTTGGTAATGCGGGAAGTTTTTTCAAGAATCCATATATTACACAAGACGCATATCATGCACTTCTTGCAGTATACCCTGACATGCCTTCATTTGAAGCAGATGCTGATCATGTAAAAGTACCTGCTGCTTTTCTCATTGATCGCGCAGGGTGGAAGGGGCGCCGCATAGGTGCAGTTGGGGTGCATGATAAACAAGCGCTCGTGATTGTGCATTATGGTGGCGGTACGGGCCAAGATATTGTAGATTTGGCACATGCTATACAAGCAGATGTTTTTGAAAAATACGGTATTCATATTGAACCAGAGGTGAATGTTTGGTGAGAAGGCACCAAGCAACTACCATTCCCGGAATTTGTGAGATAACGAACAAATGTCCGGGATCTCGCGGCGTCCGCTATAGCTTCAGCGACGGCGGAACGCAGTGGCACTTATGTCGCGCATATTCCTCATACCACACAGAAGGTACTCTTTCTTTTTTAGTAAAAAAGAAACAAAAGCTTCGCGAGCCGGCTTCTCTGCTCTTAAAAATATTGCTCGTATCCTGTAAGAGCAAAACTTAGCTTAGCTCAGACAGTTGCCCTTACGACGGATACTCACTTCATTTTTAT
>JAJOIF010000014.1 GCA_021209525.1 Minisyncoccota bacterium
CTGGAGCTTTTTTAGCAACTTTCTTTGGAGCTGCTTTTTTTGCTGGAGCTTTTTTAGCAACTTTTCTTGGAGCTGCTTTTTAGCTGGAGCTTTTTTAGCTGCCTTTTTTACTGCTGACATAGTATAAATGATATTAATGTAATTAATGCACGATAGAAGATGGACGTCTTGTATCGTTTACACTTCTATTATCTCACGAATAAAAAAAATACGCACCAGTATTTTTATTTTTTTTCTGTGGATAACTCATTATGTATTTTTTTATGTAACTATTAGCGCTATTAGTAACATTGTGATATACTCTAATTATATGAGAACATACTCTACCCCTCTTCATAAAAAAGCAGATCTCTTTTTAGTTTTTGGAAATGTGCACCGCTTGGCTATTTTGGTGTGTATGCAGAAATACACACAAGCGTCAGTGAGTTTTATTGCATCAGAGATTAATGCATCTTTTCACGCAACATCAAAACATCTCAAGATTCTTGAGCGCGCAGGTCTTGTTGATTCGCACACAGAAGGATTATTTCGTATGTACCACATAGTGCCCCAAAAAAATAATCTCCTTCGTTATCTCTTGCGCAATATCACCCTCAAGAGATAAGTCGCACACTCAAAACAAAAACCGCCTTGAGCGGTTTTTGTTTTAGAGGTTAATTTTCTTTTTAATAATACCTGATGATGCTGTAAATGGTTGCGAACGATAGATTTCTTGATTTTCAAGAGTAATCACTATGTAATACTGACCCGGAGTTACCAGCATGTGATAGTACCCATTTGCACCAATAACTCTATGCATGACTTCTTTGTCTGTATGTGCCTGGTGTGCATGGACAACAGCACCAGAGAGTGGCGCACCATTTCGCGTCACCATACCATATGCACGATCGGGTGTTCCCAGGGTCATGATAATCGCTGTGCCGACATACAGAAGCGCAATGAGCACATTGTACCATGTTGGACTCATGAATAATGCATAGAAAGAGAATATAAACCCTCCAATAAATAATCCCGTGATGATTTTTTGCGCAAGAGTATCAGCTCGTCTAAAGAAATGCTGCACACCCATATCTTTTTTGGCTTCTTCATTCCAGTCTTGTCCTACTGCGTCCATGGGGATATTGTGCGTAATTACTTCGTCTTGAGCTAACGTAATTTCTTGCCCATTGTAAATGTGCGTATAGAGTGGGTGACTTTGTTTTTGAGATGGGAATGTATAGTGTGTTTTACCAGCAGTTAATGTGTAGGTACCTGGTGGCACCAAGAAACTAAAGCGTCCATCCATATCAGTAATAGCATCGCCGACTTCTTGACCTTGCGCATCAAATATTTGAACATAGGCAGGATCAAGAGGTTGCCCCGTACGACTATCAAATACGGTCCCCCATGGTCGACGTCGTCGCCTATATGCAGGAATAGCAAGTAAAATATTTTGAATACGGAATGGAAGCAAAGTCAATCCTGTAAATGCTACTGCCGCTACTCCTATTGCTACAACAATAGTATCTCCAAGTCTTTCATAAAGTGTTTTTCTGTCTTGGTCACCCCCTGTTGCAAGTGTCGGTACTGCCGGAGAAACTTCATCTTTTGGTTCTTGGATATCATTTTCTTGTTCATCTATACCGCTTTGTGGTGTTATTTCATCAGGAATAGAAGGAGTAGTCACGACTGGTTGTGGATCTTGAGGAGAAACAAGAGGTGGCACAGGAGTAAGAGCTGGCGGAACAGTCGGCGTAATTATTGAAGGAACAATAGGATCTTGGTCATCTGATTCAATTTCATAAATACATAATGCCGGCAAAGAGAGTCCTGACGAACTATAGTTCAGTGCTTGTGGGTCTTGACACCTATAGAGAGGTTGAGTACTTGAACCGCTACTTGATGATCCACCTCCTGGTGAGGGAGGGGCGACTTCTCTTCCCTCAATGAGTATTTGATAATCTTCTACTTCACCATCGAGCGCTTCGCCCATTGGATCAAGTATGTAGCTTACTCCGTGAATATCACGTGTCACGAGACGTAGCCGCATATAAGTGGTCATATCACCTGAGCCAGGTGGTATAGTGAGTGTTAATGTATGTGTCCCCTGATCAAGGTATCCATCTTCGTGACTGTTATATACGAGCTCTTGAGGGTGATCAAAAATACCATTACCATCAAAATCTATCCATATAAATAATTCTGCTTCCGAATCAGTGATCACATCTACTTCAATATCTTGAGTACTATTCCACAAGAATGAACTCTTCGCAAAACGCACACCGTCTTCATCAGCGCCAGGCTGAGTACATATGCCTATAGTAATATATTCATTTTCTACACACGCTCCTAAATATGTTGATGAGTTGAGGTATAGAATATGATACGGACCACCTTCAAGTACATCAGTAATATATGGCGCGGGGGCATTTGCAAGATCAAGCCCCACACCATTCACAATCACACTATTACCGAATTCAGAAGTTGCTCCAAATCCCCACGGAGTAAGCAAGGAGACTTGTGTTGCAGTTGTTGAAATAATATCTCCTTCATTACCTGTATAGGTAAACGTAAATACTTGAGGCCCATTACCGTTATGGGTGATTATTTCAAATCCAAGAAATTCTTGACCTTGACCATGAGAGCCTGTTAATGAAGCATTTCTAAAAAAATCAATCCGGTATTCTCCTTCTGGAACATCTAAAAAGTAGAGCACCTCTACTTGCCCTAATGATTCTTCTGCGCTAAAAATAACTGGGTAATTGAGCAAATCATTGACACCCGCATCATCATCACCCATATCATTGAGATTTACTCCAGAGATCCAATCAATAGGATTCATGCTTGTAGCAATACCAAGATCGATACCGAGAAAGGTATTATCGAATATGCTATTTTCTAAAATAGAATACGGCCCAAATGACTGCAGTAAGTTTTCATTTCCAAGAAGGTAGATACCATTCTCGTGCCCCGTGATAGTGTTTTGAAAAATGAGCACTTCATCGCTGAGCACACCAAAAATACCTGCACCAACACCTAATCCTGAAATAGTATTATTCAAAACTCCAAGACCTGTGCTTTCGGTCATATAAATATTAAACAAATCTCCACCAACAAATGTATTTTGGGTAATCGTAATATCTTGTGCATTTATTAAAGCAATTCCTCTTTCGTGATTTGAAAAATCATTACCCTCTATTTCAACCTGAGAAATAAAAGATCCTGAAAAAACAGACTGCCCGCCTTCAAAAATATTAAATTGAATATACCCTTCATCAAGATCAGTAATATTAATAATATTAGCATTGCTATCTTGTATAAATCGATTTTCTATAATAGAAACATTTTGACTTGCAGGAAAGGTTCCATCGCAAGAATTTGGTCCACAAATTTCAATATGCTCTTGAGCGCTCGGGGTAAGGAGTGGGTTAACTCCTAAACCAAAACCAAATTGATTGTGGCGTATCAAAATATTACGAACATCTGCAAGGACAAGCGCCTCAGCAAAAACTGATGCATTACCTCCTGCAATAATATTTCCATACGCACCGGGCTGCATATCATCTGCTCCAATAATTATATTCTCAGATGATTGGATATCAAACAATGACTGACGTACCGGAATGGTTGTAGTTCCGGTTGCGTCAAAACCAAAATGACTACATTGAGCCATGAAGCCATTCACACCAGCAATGCGTATTGCTGAACCGATAGGTGACCCGAGCATTGAAACACCGCGAACAACAGAACCACCCGACCCTCCTTCAAAATTAAAAACAACATCGTCAAACATAACACGCCTATCAAGACCCTCTTGATCAAGACAAGTTCCCAACCCGTCAAGAGAGAGGCCGTCTATTATTACAGGTGTGGTGATGGTAAATGAGGTATTATTACCAAAAATAACACCACCAGGTACATCAAACACGAGAGTATTATTCCCCGCATCCCCTGCTACACAATCGACATGTGTTTGTGTTGCAAATTGTGCATTTTGCAATGCTTCTTCAAGAGAACACAACCCATCGCCATTATTAATATTTGCCTGATCGCTATTTACAGTAATCAAAGCCGCGTCAGCAATGGTATGCATAGCAAGAAACAAGATAAATACCACAAACCCTTTAATGATCATATATATATATTGGGAGAATAATTCATTTTTTTTCATAACACGTAGTATATCATATTTTTATTAAAAAATAATAACAAAAAAACTTCACACTGCTGTGAAGTTTTTTTCATTTAAGTACTCAGTCTTGGCGGTCACCTACTTTTGCCAATTAAGACTATCATCGGTTCTGCTGGACTTAACTACTCTGTGCGGAATGGAAAGAGGTATTTCCCCAGTGATACACCACCAAGACAGAGTACTTAAATGTACTGTGTGAATCTGTTTATTAAAAAGCAAGGAATATGCATGAACTCATTATGATCATGTTTCCTAATAGGAATACGGGGAATTAGTATCCTTTGGCTCAACGCATTACTGCGCTTCCACCTTGGACCTATCAACCTAGTCATCTTCTAGGACCCTGTGATATCTGATCTTGAAGTTGGCTTCCCTCTTAGATGCTTTCAGAGGTTATCCATTCCCAACATAGCTACTCGACATTGCTCCTGGCGGAACAGCCGATAGACCAGAGGTTAGTTCATCCCGGTCCTCTCGTACTAGGGACAAATCTTCTCAAATATCAACGCCTGCAGTAGATAGGAGACCAACCTGTCTCACGCAACAGTTGCACATAATAATAATTTGTACGAGATTATTATGCACGCCGTCATTCCTGACGGGATCGGACTATACGTTCTTTGTGTTTGTATACACAAAGGCTGGTTTGTAGTCTCTACAGAGAATAGTATTCTCCTCGGTATTGCCCCTTGCAATGCAAGTCGGGTTCTACCGAAAACCCCAGCTTCTCTTGAATATAATTCAAGCCGCCGTGTTAAGATTGATGCTATCATTTTTCATAGACGAAAAAACTCGATTTATATATGTGTTTTCTCACATGTTCTGATTCTTATGTCTGTTACGTATGCTGTGATTCAGACGGTAGAAAAGTCTTCAAACTCCTCTACGGTCTGAACCCAGCTCGCGTACCTTTTTAATTGGCGAACAGCCAAACCCTTGGGACCTTCTCCGGCCCCAGGATAAGATGAGCCGACATCGAGGTGCCGAACATCGCCGTCGATATGAACTCTTGGGCGATACTAGCCTGTTATCCCCAGGGTAGCTTTTATCCGTTAATCTCCGCCCGCATCTAATGCGTAGCGTTGGTTCACTAAGCTCGTGTTTCCACTCTGCTCGACATGTACGTCTTGCAGTTAAGCTGGTTTATGCCTTTACACTATCGGCACGGTTTCCATTCGCGCCTAACCAACCTTTGTAGGCTCCTCCGTTACTCTTTAGGAGGAAAGCGCCCCACTCAAACTACCCACCACACACTGTCTCAATATGTTTTGTCCATACTGGTTAGAATACATCTCTCTTTAGGGTAGTATCTCACTGGCGACTCATATACAACCAAAATCGTATACTCAACGTCTCCTACCTATGCTGCGCAAAAGAAAAATGTACCCAATGTGAAGCTGTAGTAAAGCTCCTGGGGTCTTTTCGTCTAACTGCAGGTAAGCGGCATCTTTACCGCTATTGCATTTTCACCGAGCAAGTCCTCGAGACAGTTCCCTAGTCGTTACGCCATTCGTGCACGTCTGAATTTACCAGACAAGGAAATTCGCTACCTTAGGACCGTTATAGTTACGGCCGACATTCACCAGGGCTTATATAGTCCAGCCATACATACAAGTACATATGACCCCCCATATTTAACCTTCTGGCATTGGTCAGGCGTCACCCCCTATACATCCTCTTGCGAGTTAGCAGGGAGCTGTGTTTTTGATAAACAGTCGCCAGGGATCTTTCGCTGCGCCCTACATTGCTGTAGGGGGACCTTATTCCGAAGTTACGGTCGCTGTTTTGCCGAGTTCCTTGAGGACCTCTCACTCGTTCGCCTTGGTCTACTCGACCTAACCACCTGTGTCGGTTTGCGGTACGGTTTACATAGTATGAACCTTAGAAGCTTTTCTTGGAAGTCTCTTTACGTATATCTGATCAGCCGTAGCTTCACATTTTGAGTGTTTTGAGATTTACGCATCCCGGATTTACCTAAGATACATCTCTACCACCTTCAACGTCAATCCAATAAGACGCATACGTTTATTTACTTCGTCCCTCCATCGAATACTATATAAGTCACGGAATATTAACCGTGTATCCATCGGTTACGGCTTTCACCATCACCTTAGGACCGACTAACCCTTCGTTGATTAACATTGCGAAGGAAACCTTGGTTTTTCGGCGGGCAGGGATCTCACCTGCCTTGCGGTTACTTGTGCCAACATTCTTGCTTCTACACGCTCCAGTATGGGTTACCCCTTTACCTTCAACGCAGAGTAGAATACTCTCCTACCACTCCTATCTTAACGATAGAAATCCCAAATTTCGGTATCATATTTAGCCCCGATCATTTGTGGCGCAAAATCTCTAGATCAGTGAGCTGTTACGCTTTCTTTAAAGGATGGCTGCTTCTAAGCCAACCTCCTGATTGTTAGAGAAATTTCACCTCCTTGTTTGCACTTAATATGAATTTAGGGACCTTAATTGTGGGTCTGGGCTGTTTCCCTTTCGACCAGTGGAGCTTCGCCCCCACGGTCTCACTGCCATGTTGTAACTTTTGGTATTCGGAGTTTGATAGAGATGACGAGGTTTCCCCCTATTCAGCTCATCCAGTGCTCTACCCCCAAAAGGATCACATGACGCTAACCCTAAAGCTATTTCGGAGAGAACCAGCTATTACCAAGTTCGATTAGCTTTTCACTCCTTGCCACAAGTCATCCCCGCGTTTTGCACGGCGCGTGGGTTCGGGCCTCCACAAAGTTTTACCCTTGCTTCACCCTGCTCATGGCAAGCTCACTTGGTTTCGGGTCGTATATGTACTACATGCGCGCTATTCACACTCGGTTTCCCTTGGGCTCCAGTTATTAACCTTAACCAGGCAGCACACATACACTCGTTGGCTCATTCTTCAATAGGCACGCCGTCGAGGATCTAAGTCCTCTTCGACTCCTTGTAGATGTATGGTTTCAGATCTATTTCACTCCCCTCCCGGGGTTCTTTTCACCTTTCCCTCACGGTACTTGTTCACTATCGGTCTCGTTATATATTTAGCCTTACCAGTTAGTTCTGGTGGATTCGCTCAAGCTATTCATGTCTTGAACTACTCAAGAGCAGTGACAAAAGAGGCATACTATTTTCGAATACACGAGTATCACGTTCTATGCTCAAGCTTTCCAGCTTGTTCTTCTAAGAGTATACTTTGTAACTCTTCTCATATAAATACGACGTCACTGTCTTACAACCCCTTATATCCGAAGACATAAGGTTTGGGCTCTTTCGTTTTCGCTCGCCGCTACTTACGAAATAACTATTGTTCTCTATTCCTCTAGGTACTAAGATGTTTCAATTCCCTAGGTGCGCTCACTGCCTTCTTACGAGGCAATGTCTCTTTCTAATAAAAGAGGGGTTTCCCCATTCGGAGATCTCCGGGTCAAAGGTTGATTATCACCTCACCGAAGCATATCGCAGATAGTCCACGTCCTTCATCGCTATAACGAGCCAAGGCATCCACCATACACCCTTACATTTCCTATTAGGAAACGTAATCATAATGTTGTTGTTTGTTCTTGTTCTATTTTTCAACATGTATCTCACCGCTGAGATACGTTTTGAAAATGCAATAATCCTGCTTTTTAATTTACAAAGTTCTGTGCTGTTGTTTCAATAAAAAACCGCGTACACGCGGAAGGAAAAACTCTGTTGAGAATTTGTCCATTTGTTCCGCATCAAATGAATTGATTAAGTTGTACGCGTGTTAATTGAATGAACATAACAGCGGGGTTTATTATATTCATATAGAAAACTTTGTCAAGCATTTTTATATTTCTTTTTTTAAATAAGCAACACCCCCATAAAAAATCAACCCTTTGCCAAGGTGCTACATGTAAAAACCCTACATGTGCAGGGTTTTAAAAGTTACATAGTTCTCGTAAATTCACAACCAAGCGCATCGCGAACAGTACATACTACAGAACCTGGGCTATGCAGTATCGCCTGATTGCTTGATTGAAATGATCCTCCATTAAATGAATACTGATACGGAGGAGTCCCTCCTGATGCAGAACAATTCATGACAACTTGTGGTGTGCCTACACCCGAACCAACATTGCCGATGTCTGGCATACAATTCATGGTCAAGGTGACACATGTATTGCTATTCATACTTGATGGTATGATGCGTGCCACACGCCAGCGCGCACTTGACCCAAACCAATACGTATTATCGAGAGCGAGTACGCGGGCGCCTCTACTCGACCCATAATTCTGAACACACCCTGAATTGACACTACCATTTGATTGAAACACAACAAGTCCATGCGATGAAGGAAATTCTCTACCCACAATACCAACATGGCTCGCACCCCCATTACTGAGACGATCCCATGACACAATGTCACCAGAGATGAACAAATTTGGGTGCAACTTGCCCATATCATGCACGGTAAGCGTACTCGTTTCTGAAAAAATACCGAGCGCTTGTTGTATAGTTTGCGGTGTACCTTGGTTGATAGCATTTCCTTCTGGGAATGTAGTAATGCGCGCCTTGTGAAAGATATCTTGCACAAAACCAGAACAATCAAGACCGTAGAGATTCTCTGCGCACCCGCCCCAATTGAGCGCATTTCTCCTTGTCTGAAATGTCTTTGATCCATACACGTATGCAATACCCTGATGGGCTGGGCGCAAGTGTCCTTCGTCAGGATAATTATACAGCGACCGATTCACGAGGACACGACTGCGCGTAATGAGTGCAGACTCAAGCGCTTGCCATGTTTGAAAAGAAGTCATACCCTGATAAGGATTTGATCTGCTATGATGATAGAGCGAAACGCCTCTATTCAAGTCTTCCATCATTCTCGCTTCTTCTTCTTCGTAGGTGGTGCCTTGATAGCGATACCAGTCACAGAGACGAATACCACTTGAGAGAATCATATTGCATGGATCTCCGAGTTCAATATGTGGCTCTTGATCGATGAGAGAAATAATATCATCTGGCAAGAAATCAAGTACCGGCAAAGGTGCCATAGGAATCGTATCATTGTCATCACCGTCATCACGAGGCGGTTCTGGCGATACGGTAATAGGAGGAGGTACTGGTTGCGGGAGTTCGTCTTTGTCGCAACTTACCAAAAATCCGATGAGTATTGCGGCCATAATCCCTATGCCACCATACCATAATGTTTTTGCATTCATAAAAAATAAATTGTAAATGTTATTAATAATTCTCTGACATCATACCCTTTCGACGATGATGATTATACAAATAAAAAATAAAGAAAAAATAAAAATGCCCCATATATAGAGAGGCATTAATAATGCAATGAAGCGCATGTGTTAGCTCAAGAGTATCATTGGCTTACTGGTATCAATACTGTATTTTGATACAAATGTGTGAAGTTCTGCATGGTCTGTATATTGAACCAAGCCATGCAGCACCGAAAGATGCTTTAAAAAAATTACACGATCAATACCCGATTGCCCATCATAGAATTCACGCATTATTTTATCTGCTGAAGTAATAATGTGTGTTTCATGCACATACCCCTTGGGGATATAGAATTGCGTGTGACAATGTGTGCATTGATACGGTTTTTTCTGAGCCAGTACCGATATTCCAGAAGTAAGAGATATCTCTTCTTGAAAATTAATAAACAAGAGATAAAAATTGATTTGAGAAATAGTATTCTCACAAAAGCATTTATATAAAATGCTTGAATGTTTCCTGTGAGTTATATTTTCTTCGATATACTTTTTAACATCAAAAAGGTAATGCTCTATAGTATTCATAATGGTAAGGTTTTATTTATATAAAGCATATATGATTTTTACATAAAAGAAAAGACCTTCATAAAAGGAAGGTCTTTTGAGATTACCGGAGATGACCACATGATTCAAGAAATTTTTTATGGTCTTGAAAAAATTGTTCTATAAATGCATTGTCTTTTTGATACAGAGCGTCTTCGGGAAAATCGAGAGGAAAGACATCATGAAAATCAGCAAGCTCAAGATTTTCTAAAGTTTCAATGGCGTTAATCTCGGTAATGATGTTTTTTGCGGATGTGTGTGCATGCTCAAGTGAAGTATATACTTTGGGTAAGCTCATCATTTGATCGCATGATGCGCAAGCTACTTCGTCTCGCATAAGCAAAACATAGAGATACAATTCATTATCTCTCATAAGCCCAATAACATTCACGAGACCAATCGTACCTATGAATTGATCGCAAGAATTACAATCAATAGAATATGACGAGATACCTCTGTGTACTGCAATATGAAATGGATATATTGCATGAATATAAGATGATACAGTATGCATAGTGGTAAGGTTTTATTTATATATAACTATACATAGGAATATATTTCTTGCAACAAAAAAACTCGCCGAAGCGAGTTTTTTTGAAAAACCATAATTATGAACGGATGTTCTTTTTCATGTCTTCGATAGCTTCTTTTGCAGCATCGCGTCCTCCGAGACCAAATGCAAGTCCTCCTGCAAGTGCGATCATCGCTACAAATCCGATGAAGAGTGTATTAATGAGCTGTACTGCGAGTCCAAGTTGTTGGAGTGCAATGAGTCCTGCAAAGATCATAATTGCCCAATATGCAAGAGCGCCAAGTATTGATGAACTCATTGAGCCCACTGCTTTTGATGACCCTACGACAATTTTGCGTACCACATCACCCAAGAGTGTTGCAGCGAGCATAATAAGCGCCGCAGCAATAATATTAGGAATGTAGAGTACGATACTATTGAGTACCATATTTACTTGACTGAGTCCCACAATTTGAAGTGATGCAATCAAGAATACGATGATAATAAACCACTTGATGAGCCATCCAAAGAATACCGCAGCATTCAATGTGTACCCAGCTTTTTCAAGAATTTTCTCAAGCCCTGTTTGAGCAAGAAGTGTGTTAAGTTTTACCAATTCAAGGAGACGCACGATAGCTGATTTCACGAGTTCAGCAACGAGCCAACCGATCAAAAAGATAATAAGTGCAAGCAAGAGGTGTGGCAAAAAGTCAGCAACCCCAAACCAAAAATTTTGCAGAGATCCTTTGAGAATCTCAAGCCATGTTTGTGTAAGCATAATGTACTAAAAACTAATGCGTATAATATTAGACAGATATTTCATTCTGACTGAAATATGGTGTCGTAGGTATAGTATACCACAGGTTATATAAAATATGTCACGTATGTTTTGTATATACTCTATTAAATGCGTCGTTGTTTATGTGCAATACCTAATTTGTTCACAATCATATCGTGCGCATAATCAAAAACTTCGTGGATGAGATGGTCATACATTTCGTAGCGATATTTGAATTCTTCGGTATCAAAAAGTGCATAGCGAATTTCTTTGCCGATTTCTGATTCCAAGATACGCACCATTTTTTCAAGTTTTGTTTTGTGTAGTTTTTCACCCACAATCAACAAATCTAATTTACGATCATGATCGCTTTTGAATAATCCAGATACAGCAAGAAGCTTGATACTTCCCATCCCTTTGAGGCGTTCAGGTAAGTCTTTGGTTGGGATGAGTTCAGGGTCAAGAAGCAATTTTTGCATAGGTGCCACCAGAGGAAATTTCTTTTCGAGTTGCCACCCCGTCGCTTTTTTCTTGACAGCACGGCCGTCTTTTTGTTTCTTGAGCGGCTTCAAGAGTACTTCTTTGGTGAATTGTTTTTTCTTGAGAAAACCAATAGATTCAAGCATTTTAATTTCATTACGCGCCTTTGCAAGTGTCGTTCGACTCTTGTCTGCAACCATATCTGCATCACATACTAATTCTTCATTGAAGAGAAAGAGGCGTAATATTTTTACACGCGCATCACTTCCCATAAGTTTTCCGATTTCTTTCATAACACCCTTAGTATACCAAGACACCTACTACTATGCAAAGTGTTTTTCTGCCCATACAAAACCGCCTCTTATTGATGAGAGACGTTTTGTATGGGTGCGTATGAATTATTTCAATTCTACTTTTCCTCCAGCTTCTTCGATTTTTGCTTTGATGTCTTCTGCTTCTTCTTTCTTGATGCCTTCTTTGATATTTGCAGGAAGAGCTTCTACGAGATCTTTAGCTTCTTTGAGTCCGAGGTTAAGGAGTTCTTTGACTACTTTCATCACAGGGATTTTTGATCCTCCGTCTGATGTAAGTACTACAGTGAATTCTGATTTTTCTTCTGCGCCCCCAGCATCACCTGCAGGTCCAGCAACTGCAACTGCAGCAGCTGATACGCCGAATTTCTTTTCAAATAATTTTACCAATTCATTGAGATCAAGAACTGACATAGTTTCGATAGCTTCAACGATTGCTTTGAATTTTGCAGGTACTTCTACTTCAGCACCAGCATCTGCTACAACTTCTTCGGCAGCAGGCGCAGTAGCTTCTGCTGCTACTGCTTCATTTTGTACGGTTTCTTCTGACATAAATAAGTGTAATTAAAAATGGATAAGTAATTATGATTTCTTGTCTGCGATTGCTTGAAGCGCGATCACGAGACCTTGTATTGGTGAATTGATAACATTCACGAACATGCCACGAAGCACTGGAGTTTCAGGAATAGTCGCAATCTCCATCATTTCTGATTGGTTCATGAAACGCCCTTCGAATACTCCTCCTGCAATAGCGATTTTTCCAGCAAAAGTTTTGTTAAACTTTTGTGTTTCGCGCGCAGGTGCGATAAGGTCATTTCCCCATGCAAGTGCAATTTCTCCTTCGAGAGTTGGCATATCTCCGGCAGCAGTGCTCCCAGCGAACGCACGTTCAATCAATGTTTTCTTTGCAACTTTGAATGAAACTCCTTCTTGGCGCATTGCAACGCGCAATGCATTTGATTCTTGAGCAGTAAGCCCTTTGAATTGAGCAAATACCACTGATGGTGATGTTGCTGCTTGTTCAAGCTCTGCAAGAATTTCTTGTTTTTTGTTTTTTGTAATTGCCATAATGTGTTCAGCATTAAATAAAAAATCGACCTTTTCAGGCCGTAGTACATGAATACATACTCTCGAGAGAGTCGTACATGCCTCTACCGGATTTATGATTCACAAGAATCTACCAGTGGTCTACGGCGGAACATGAGTAATGATACTTGAAATGAGGATAAAGTCAAGTAAACCAAATACCAAACACCAAAAAACAAATTACAAACAAGGCACAAATCATGAATCACAAATTTTCGGAGCGATAACAGAGAAAATGTCCGGGAATGAGTGGTTATTTGGAATTTGTGATTTAGGATTTGAAATTTGTTTGTATCTTGTATTTTGTATTTTGGTGCTTTGCTCGACATGGTACGCTCAGCGTTCCGTAGCGTAGCGAAGACACGTTCAATGTGCCGAAGGAGAGGGGTTTATACACCTACTCCCTCTCCCCTATATTTCCATAAAAACATCCCTCAGTGTCGCTCCTTGTCCGCCTTCGGTTTTGCGTATATCTTGTTGGTGGTCATACCAAAAGAGCAATCCCACACCACCGCCGAGTATTATACTGAGCACAATCACATTTCTGATGAAAGCTTTGGTAATCATATATATGCAGTGTACAAGAAAAAAAGATATAAAGAAAGGGTGTGTTACCTGCAGACACCCACTCATCAATCATACACCTCATTTCAGAAAGTATACAAAAAACAAAACCCCACATAGCGAGGTTTTGTTTAATTAATTTCTCAGAATAAGCAAGAGGTTTACAATAAACTGTGCGAATTGGTCATCAGGAATGCGTCCATTCACCGGTCGTAACTGCAAGGCGAGCGCAAGGATTTGCTGATTCCTTGCTTCGGCATCAAACAAGAATCGATCTGTGGGCTGCACACTGAGAATTGCTTGCTGTGTGCGTGGTCCTACAACACCATCTGCAGTTAATCCTCGTGAGGATTGAAATCGCTGTACTGCTTGCAATGTTGCTTGATCAAATATTCCCTGCGGTGTGCCTGCAAATAATCCAATGCATTGCAAGAATTCTTGGAGGCGCGTCACCTGTTCACCAGTCATACCGAGTCGTAGTGTTTGAGTAATAACTACAGGACAGGATCGCGCCGGCGGTACCGCAGGAGGAGTGTTCTCTGGTGATGCTACTGGCGCAGGAGTCTGCACTACAGGGGTTGGCGCTGGTAGAGCCGGAGATGGGACACCTCCTCCCCCGCCACCACCTCCGCCGCCACTCTGTCTAGGAGGCGCAGGGGGTGCAGGCGGCGGCACGACGACAGGCTCTGACTCATCTGCTTCTTGTTCATTATCAGAGTCATCGGCGTCTCCAGGATTATTATCATCTGCATCGTCAGGAGTATCTCCATCATCTGCATCGTCAGGAGTATCTCCATCATCTATGTCGTCATCAATAGGATCTGCTAGGCGCGCATTTTCAAAATCATCTATTGCTTGCCCAAGAGCAAGAAATACATCTAGAATATCTTGATCTGATGATTGTGCGTCAGTAATAATCAGCCCGAGAGTATCTACAGTATCACCAAAAATATCGCGCGCACCTTGTGCATAGAGACCCGCATCAGCATCTGTTTCTGTTGCTATAAAAAGTGCTTGCGCATCACGAAGTCGTGACCCCACCAATGACTTGAGCGCATTAGCACGTCGCCCAGTAATAGTATGATCGACAAGTGCTGGGCGCACATCTCCAAAATCAAGAATGCGTGATCGTACATCACCAAAAGTAGCCTCAGGCGCATATGCCCACAAAAGTGCCGCAATACCTGCTACATGAGGCGCTGCCATAGACGTACCGCTTGCAAAAGCATATTGATTACCAATAATAGTGCTCGCGATATTAGTACCTGGCGCTGCAATATGCACAGAGGTTGCGCCGAAATTTGAAAAATCAGCAAGAGCATCTAATTGATCTGATGCCGCCACAGCAATGATATGGTCGAGGTCATAACTCGCAGGATACAGAGGAGCTACATCATTTGATTGACCACTATTTCCTGCCGCAGCAATAACGAGCCCTCCTGCTGCACGAAAACGTTCAAGTGCATCATATTCTGCCTGAGAGAAATGAGGACCACCAAAAGATGCATTGATAATATGTGCTCCATTATGACGCGCAAAATCAATTGCTTTGACCACAGTGATGACATCCAAATTAAAACGAATCGCCATAATGCGCGCATGAGGCGCCACCCCTACCACCCCTTGCCCATTATTTCCTACAGCAGCAAGAGTTCCGGCAACATGCGTACCATGACTATTTCCAACAGGAAGTGGTGTTGTGTCATTGTCAACAAAGTCATACCCATGCACACAATCACCCAAAGGTATTTCCACATGACTCACACACAAAGTTCCATCCCACATATTAGCAGCGAGATCTGGGTGCGTATAATCAACACCGCTATCAATTACTGCAACAACAATGCCTGCACCAGCGCCATTGGTAATACTCCATGCTTCGGGTATATCGATATCAGCGTCTACAGTACCTACAACCATACCATAATCACCATCAATAACTTGCCCTGCATTGTGCATGCCCCACAATAATCCGCGAAATGGATCATTTGTCGGAATAGTCTGGATGTCTCTTCTGTAATTAGGTTCAGCGTACAGTACGGCAGGATCTTGTTGCAAGAGCGCTATTTTTTCAGGCACTGATGCATTGTCGGTAATGCGCACAAGGGCAAGATTATGTTCTGGCACAGAGGTACGTACCTCAAGAGATTTTGATGCATTGCGATGCTCAAGCACGGCGTGCCCAAGCGGTGCACGCAAATTGAGCATATCATCTCTGTAGCGCACAATAATTTCTGCAGGCACATACGCTGAGGCGGCATCAAAGGAAATACTTGGCAGCGAGATTGCAAATACATGTGAAAAACTTATCCCGAAAATAACAAGGACAATGAGACTGTGTATAATAAAGCGAGATATATACTGATGATACTTCATATATATAGTATACATCAAAAAACAAAGATGTATGAATATTTACATATTTCAATATTATGTATGATATACTCATCTATATGACTCATATTATTCCTGGTATCTATAGTCATTACAAGCACCACGATAAACTCTATCGCGTACACGGTATTGGCATGCATTCAGAAACATTAGAGCCTCATGTAATATACGAATCACTCTATGACGACGACACCTATCCGCAAGGCACTTTCTGGTTACGGCCACTCACCATGTTTACTGAAACAGTTATACATCACGATCGCGAAGTGCCTCGTTTTACATACAGGGGCACGGATCTCTCTTCTCTCTCCTAAGTAGATACATTACCTCGATGTTCTGCCGGAAAGATATCACAAAAAAACTCACACAATCGTGTGAGTTTTTTGATTTTTTTGATAGAGTATATTATTCGAGTAAGTCGTCAGCGAATACCATAACATCAGTTACTTTTGGATATGAGAAGATTTCTTCGTCAGCAAAGAAGCGCGCAACTTCTGCAGCACCAGCTTCTACAGAGTCAGATGCGTGCACCACATTTGATTGAATACTGAGAGTAAAGTCTCCACGAATACTTCCTGCATCGGCTTCGTATCCTTTGGTTGGACCTACAATAATGCGGATGGCATCAACAGCACGAATTCCTTCTACTGCCATAGCAATAACAGGTGAGTGCATCATGAATTTTTTAATACCTGCAAAAAATGGTTTGTCTGCAATATGTTCATAGTGCTGTTCAAGCAAGGTTTCACTCGCCTTGAGCATTTTGAGACCAATGATTTTGAGTCCTTTGCGTTCAAAGCGAGAAATGATTTCTCCCGCGAGACTGCGTTGAATTGCGTCTGGCTTGATAATGATAAGTGATCGTTCTACTTTTTCTTGTGACATGATTGTGTATTATAAATTATAGTAATAGGGTAAGTATATAGGAAAAAGCACCAAATTCCAAGTACCACAAAGTTTACAAGTGGCACCAAAGCAGCGAGGCACGTCTGACGTGCCTATGGCGGACAAGGTGCATTACCTCCACACCATCCCCGGAATTTTCGAAGCATCAGCGAAGAAAATGTCCGGGGTCTCGTGTATATGGAATGTATGCCGCATAAGTGCCACTGAAGCGAGATCCCGTACAAATACTCGTTCGTTCCTCACCCCGTTAAACGAGGTAGGCTCGTATTTTCCGGGAAGGAGTGGTTATTTGTAATTTGCCTGCCTCGTTATACGGGGTTTGTATCTTGTATCTTGCTTGCTCGCCGTAGCGTAGCGAAGGAGGGGAATTTGAGATTTGCTTGTATCTTGTATTTTGGTGCTTGGTGCTTGCCCCGTCATACGGGGCCTATCCCTTAGACTTACGATACTTTTCCATAATCTCTGCTTCTACTTCGGCGCGAGGGCGCCCATATTTCAAGAATGACAATTCCATAATTTTGCGTGCGCGTTCCATATTACCGTCTTCGGGAGGCATGGTGGCGAGATTAAATGGCTTGACCGGTTGCCCATGAGCGAGCATAGACATATAACAATTGTAATTATCAATTTTCATAATATCAGATGCATCAAATGTCGGCTTGAATCGTGATTCCAAATACTGCGCATCGTCTGATGAAATACGAAATACCGCCATAGATCCCACGTTACCAAAGACGGCATTTTTGATGTCTTCGTCGAGCTGTGCAATAAATTGGTGCGCCACATTCAAACTGAGGCGATACTTACGCGCTTCGGAGAGAATTTGTGCAATAGAATTCGTCGTAACATTTTGGAATTCGTCGATATAGAGATAGAAATCTTTGCGGTCTTTTTTGTCCATATCTACACGACCGAGCGCTGCCATCAAAATCTTACCCACCATAATGAGTCCCAAGAGATTTGCATTAATATCTCCGAGACGCCCCTTGGACAAGTTCACCAAAAGAATTTTCTGACCATCCATAACATCCTTGAAACTAAAAGATGATTTTTGTTGCGCCACAATAGGACGCATAATATCATTCGAGAGAAAGACATCGAATTTTGAAGTAATGTACGGCACAATATTTTCAAGACTTGCCTCACCGCCTGCTTTGCCGGCAATTTCTTCCCAGAATTGCACGACAATAGGATTCTTGCAGCGCGAGAGTTTCAATTTGCGGAATTCTGCATCAGCAAGAACGCGCGACACATCAAGGAGTGTTGAGCCTGTTGATGGGTCATCAATAACGAGCGCCGTTGCATTGCGGAAATATTGTTCAAACATAGGCCCTCCGGCATTTTTCATATCAAAGAGTTTGTTGAAAATACCGAGCATTTCATCAATCACAAATGATTTTTGTTCTGGCTTGGTTTCATCATATTCAAGCATATTAAATGCCATAGGACGATCAACAGCCGCAGGGTCAAAGTAAATAACATCATCCATACGCTCTGGTGGTACCAGTGACAAAATATCCATAACATCAGAACCGTGCGGGTCAATAAAGCAGACGCCTTCGCCATTCCTAATATCTTGGACAATCATATTTTTGAGAATAGATGTCTTTCCTGTCCCTGTTTGCCCAATGACATAAAAGTGACGGACGCGGTCTTCGCGATCAAAGTAAATGCGTTTGGTTTGGCCACGGTAGATATTTTGCCCAAGGAGCACTCCTTCGGTAGGAAGTCCCATAGGCGCTGGCGCTGATCCTGATTTTGATTGCTTGAGTTGTGGAGATGAATCTGATGCAATAGGAAAATGATACACGGACGCGAGCTCTTTGAGATTGAGTTTGAAGGTATGCTTGTCAGTAAACATACGATATGAAAAATCGTGGAGCAGTCTCTTGAGCCCTGAGCCTTCGGCGCGCTCAAAAATAATGCCATTTCCGCGTGTATCAGAAAATTGATGGAATGCTGATTCTACATCGCTCAAAATATCATGCGCGCGCATTTCTGTCTCTGCAGATGCGACAATGCGAATATTTGTTTCTAAAATACTCGAGCGCATTTTTTCAGTGAGCGATTCGATGGCTTCTTCGTCGCGCTTCTTTTCTTCTTCGGTTTTGCTATTATCATCACCAAAATCTCCGGCGATGAGTTCTTTGGATAATTTCCAAAATGCTTTTCCAATAGCTTTCCCTTCTTTGAGAATATCATCAATACTCTCCCCTTTTTTGAGTTGGTCAAGTTTTGAACGAAAATCTTTGATATAACGATCACCTACAGGGCGCACCATAATTTGAATAGCGCCGCCTTCTTTGTGGGTGTCTAATTTTGAAAAGACATTCAAAATCACCTTGAGAGGATCGTGGTCAAGTTTGTCATAGGTTTTAATTTGCAAAAAATCTTGATACTGCGGTTTTGCATATGCGCCCACAGAGTGCCCGCGATCAAAAAATGGATTGTAGTCGTCGTGGACTTCTTCTATTTTTGCACGATCATAGAGTCCGAGCACTTGTTTCTCAAAGAGGTCTACTTTATGTGCAGGAACAGCAACATAGAAAATAATTTCATCAGTACCCGCAGAGAGCGAGAGTTCAAGTGCATAATAATTTTTTTCATCATTAGCAATACTTGCCCCAATTGCCTGCATTCCCGCGAGAAATTGTTCCATAATAGAAATGAGTTGCGCAGGATTTGTCGCGGCGCCTTCTTCGGGTTCGGGTAAGGTTACTTCAAAGAGGCGCATATTGAGCGCTTTGTAGAGTTCGCTTTTATTGACGAGCCCTGGAATAGAATGCTGGACTTGGAGGAATTGCACCAAGAAACGATGAAAATCATCATCAATATGCGGATTATTCATGCGCTCCACAATATCAAGAGTATTTTTGATGCCACGTGAGGTGAGCATGCCGTAGAGCTCTGCCATAATTGAATCATGTTCATCGGGATGCAATTTGAGTGCTATGCCTTGTGATTCAGTAGGTGCATGATGAAAGTCTTGGTCAAGTACTTCGTGTGTATGTGTATCCTTGTATTCACGGATGACATGATCAGCGATTTGTTCGCGTGACACAGGAACTTCAAGTTGTTGTGCAAGGCGTTCTTTTTCTGCGAGCTGTGCACGCAAGTATTCTATTTCTTGCTGAGGATTGGTAAAGGATTGCTGTTCCTGTTTGGGCGCTGATGCGTCTTGAAAAATTTCTTTGAGATTGAGGCGTTCATATTCCATATGAGTTTTAGTATAGCATAGGTATAGAAAATTCCGAGCACCCTCGTCAAACGAGGCAGGTAAATAGCAAACCCTAAACACTCTCGTCAAACCCCGCCTAAGATTATCTGACGAGACTTACGAGGCAAACGAACCTTGGGCACGAATGAGAGTCTGAATTATTTTATTGATTCTTCATATATGATGTGATAGAATTAATGCATCACGACAAAAGGGCATCCGAACGGTTAATTACCTAAGGAGGCCCTTTCTTTTTATTGTAACCATTCTTTTTGATCAATTCCTGATTGAGAAATAATTCCCTTGAGTGTTCTTGTTTTTATGATTCCTTTATTGCCATGAAATGGGACACAGGCATTTCGTACCCTTCCATCAACCTGAGCAATATAATAATAGTGACTGCCGTTGGTGTAATTAAGAATAAAACCTTTTGTTTTGAGAAATACTTCAACATCTTTAAATGTCCAGTTGTGAAGCTTTTTGACCATATATTATACGCAAGAATATCCGTACATATCTACCACATAAGGAGATGTGACTTTTTGTGAAGAATGGAGAGTCGCCCATAGTTCTTCGTATTCTTTGTCCGTTTCTTGATTCAAAGAATAATTTCGAGATCCTTTTATTTTTTTTGCGGATTGTATGTATCCACTCACTGCTTGTAAGAGGTTAAAAAAGGCAAGCTTTGGGTCATCGCTTGATTCTACAATATTGAATTCTAAAGCAACGGCGTACCATGTATCACCATCCTTGAAAACAATATGTCGAAATTTTCCTTTTTGTGGAGTATTCATATCATCAAGTATATCTACTTCAATAAAAAAGTCAAAATCCTTTGGGGTATGTGTAGATTTTTGCAATGCATAATTATTCTCTTTCATAAAAACAACATATCACACAGAGATGAGAGATATATAAAAAAATCCTCCGGCACGTCAACCCCGTCAGACGGGGTCAAACGTGCCTCTATCGTACGAGGCACATTACAAAAAAACCTCGCGCAAGGCGAGGCTTCTATTATTCAGAAATACTACCATCGAATCCTTCATTATGATGACGCTCCTCTGCAATTGCTTTGGTTTCGTGCACAATGCCATTTTTGTGCTCTGGTGGTGTATATATACTGTAGAGCTTGAGTGCAATATCGCCAGTATTGATCACATTATGTGAAACACCTGCAGGAATAATGAGTGAAACACCGTCACCAAGATGATACTCCCTATCGCCAATAATTGCCTTGCCGAGACCTGATTCGATACGAATAAATTGTGTAATGGTGTCATGTATTTCAAGACCAATATCTTGACCGGGTTCCAGTGACATAATCACTAATTGTAATTCTGGAGTAGTATAGAGTACTTTACGAAAATGAGTATTTTCAAGAGTGAGATGTTCTATATTGTCTATATATCCTTTTTGCATAGGTATGAGTTTATATAAATCTACATAATTGCGCATTCGACATATTGCGCGTATACATACAGTATAACATAGAAGAAAATTACAAGCACTAAGCACCAAATAACCAATAACTACTTCTTTCTCACAATTTTCTGAGTACTCCCAGGTTGAGCGTGGTAAGATGAAAAAAATATGCGGAGCTATGGCTCATTTCTTGTAAATGAGTAATTGGCACAAACAAAAAACCACCCCGAAGGGTGGTTTTTTGAACTTTTACCTTAGATCAAGAATGAATTCTTGAAAGAAAGGGTATTAGTTAAGAGTTGCTGCTGTACCTTCTACAAGAGAAGCTGGAGCAATTCCTGCAACACCTGTGATTTGAAGTTTCTTCAATCCTTGAGTAGCTCCTGCTGATGCATTTACTGTCAAAGTGAAGCGTCGTGTTTGACCTTCAAATACTGTGTATACACCTGCATTGAGTTGTGCATTTGATGAAAGTGTTGCGGTAATACCAGCGTCACCTTCTGTATCGCCATCTGCGAATGCATATTCAACTCCTGTAGCTGTAAATGAAGTACGGTTCACTTGAACATCTTGACCAATAGCAGTTACATCGAATACTACTGTGTAATCACGTGAAGTATTGTCTTGATTTGTTGCTTGTGATGATGATGAAACAAATGAAATTGTTGCTCCTTCTACAAAGAGTGTTTGTGTAAATCCAGCTGCTGAACCAGTGAAGTTAGTGATAGTGTTACCATCCATATCTTCTGCTGCTACTGCATTAAGTGATGCGCGGAGTGTTGATCCGTTAGCAAAGTTTCCGTCTTGTTGTTTAAGACGTACTACAACGCGGAAGTCTTCTGTATCCCCTTCTTCAATTTTGAATTGTGAAGGAAGTTCAAATTTAACTCCAAATATTGTTGATGTAGGAGGATTAAGATCTACATCAAATCCTGATGAAATACTTGCTACGGTAGTATTTCCTTGCATCAAACGAATGTCATTAATTAAATGAGCGATTGTTTTTCCTGCACCGAGGTTTGCTGCTTCGAGAGCAACCCAGATTTCATTAATTTCCATATCTACAGCTTCTGGACGAAGTGAGAATTGGAGCAATTCAACATTTGAAGTTGAAGAGGATTCATTTACTTGGATTGATTGTTCTTCTGGAGTGTTTGCACCAAGTGATTGGCGAAGACGAATTTCTCCTGAATCTGTTGAATCTTCGAATGCTGCATTTGAAGTTCCTATAAAGCTATCAACAAGAACAACACCAGTTCCGTCTACGAAACGAACATTGTCTACAGTAATTTCAAAATCTGCATGATCAATGTCATTAGAGTCGATGTTTGAAAGAGCTGTAAATCCGATGTAGAAGTTTTTGCGGTTATTGACACCTTCGCGAACGATTGCATTATTCAATGAAATATTTGCTGAGTATACATTACCATTGCGTGTCATATTAGCTGGATTTGCAGATGCAATTTTTGTATCTTCCATCCATACTGATACTTCGCTCAAATAACGATCTGGGCGACGATTTGGTTGAGTTGTGTTAGCAGGCGCTACATTATTGTTTACACCTACGTTTTTAAGCTGAACACGGAGGTTAGTGATTTGAATATCACCGTCAGTTGCGCGTACTTCCATACCAAGAACTTTTTCTGTTGCTCCTTCGCGAACGATTGATTCAACATCAAGGTTGGTTGAAGAGAGATCAGGATCTCCAACGCCATTCAATGATGTTGAAGGTGTTGAAGGTGTTGTTGGTGCTGGTGCTGCTGCACAGTTAGCATTTACGTAGTTTACGTATGCTGCTTGTGTCATAGGACCCCATACGCCGTCAGCATTTGTACCAACGAGAGCTTGTGCCCATTGTACTCCTGCGCGTGTGCGAGGACCTGTAACGCCGTCAACAACGAGTGCTGGTTGGTAACCAAGTGCATTAACTGCTTGTTGGATACCTGCTACTCCTGGAAGACCAAAAGTTTGGCAACTTGTAGCTGCTGGAGCTGAAGTTGTTGAACCTCCCATGAGAGCTAATACGATTGCTGCTTGTTCTGGTGAGAATCCAGCTGCAATCAATTGTGCTTGTGTTACTGCAGAAGCTGATGAAGCGATCATTCCGAAAGCTACAAAAGTAACTGCGAGTGTCACAAACAATTTTGTGATTTTGTTTGTAATTTGCATTTTGTAATAATGTACCTTTCCCTTCAAGTGAAATAAAATAATAATATTAATAATGACTTGAAGCAAAAGATATATTACACATAACTTGTCGGGACCACTCGACAAGCATATCTATGTGTAATGAAACGGTTAAAAATATCTCACCTCCCCACAGCGCATCTCTGTTTGTGTTTCTGATAATTAAAAAACAAAGTGGTGCGTGCAATGGTCATTACTGATCATCACACTCATACGCCATGAAGGTTGTGCGTGGGTTGAAAAAAATTCTGTCGTGTCTGTATATATCTGATTATGAAATTGACGAGGTGCGTATTTACCAAAAATAATTTCAAGAAGAAACCATTTCTGATACGTATAGTATACACTGAAGTGCATTCTTTTGACAAGTTATATCACATAGATATGTGCATAAACTTTTCATGAATGTTTCAAGGTGCTCTCTACGCATTACAAGAGATACATTCCTGCATCTCTCGTAAGTGAAGACGAGTATATCACCTTGTTATTACAAACAAATACGCAAAAACAAATATATAACAAAAACGCACGATTGTCAAACAATCGTGCGTTTTCTCTATCTTCAAAGACATAAGAGACATGTCTTTGATGAGGCTATTTTTTGTAACTATATGAGCTCCATCGTCGTTTACCTTTTTTCTCAATAATGCCCTCCTCTATCAAAGACATAAGGTCACGCTGAAGGGTCTTTTCGGTGCAGTTAGTGATGCGTGTCGCAATGTCTTTCATAGTGACATTGTTCTTTTCTTTGATAATAGAAATAATGATATCTCGGCGTTTTGCATTCTCTCCGCGCTGAGGTTTTGCTGTCGGTGCGATGTCCTTTATAGAGCGAGGAGTAGCTGGGGCAGGAGTTGCTTTTGGTGCGTGAGTTGGTCGCACCGGTGCGCTCATTTTTGGAGTAGATGGCGCTGGGTTTGTGTCCTTGACCTGTTGCTGTACCTGCGCTGATGTCGGTATGAATTCGCGCTCGCGATGAGCAGTAAATTCAGGAAGTGTTGAAAATTCTTTTTCAAAGAATTCTTGGACTGAGGATCGCTCGTGACGATGAATTGGTGTATGTTCTGATTCATGGCTTGGCGTATCGAGTTCTCGGTCCAAATTCACCTGCAAGAGATAGAGTTCTCGGTGAATAATGTGGTAATTCATTTCTGAGATGAGATTCATACGCTGTGCAATAGCGAGAAGTGATCGTGTATGTTCGAGAGCAAAGAGAGTGTGCACGAGAGCGGTGCGTTGCTCATGCGCATTCCCTGACAATGCCGCAAAGATGTGATTCATAAACGACATAGCGCTTTGTCGTATATGTCCTTGAAGCGGGTCGCTCGTGTCCATCAAGTCAGTAATCATATAGAGCGCCGATACGATCTTTTCTGTCTTGTATGCTGAGTTTAAAAGGACAGGACTGCAGGCAGTATATGCGTTAATCTTTTCTATATATGAACGCTTTTCTGGCATTGTCTTTTTGTTTTCTGGTCTATTATTGTCGTATAGGTGAGACATAGTGGGCGTGTCTATTTGTCGTATAAAATACCTCATCTCGTTAAGGTTTTTTCATTATAGACATATAGAGCGACTTGGCAAGTTTTTAGATTTTTTTGATGTCGAATACGGTATACTCGTACGCCGAAAGTAATACATTTTTGTCCTGCATTACGCGCAATAAAATGATATAATAAGGGTATACCTCTTTATTAGTACACACATTGTTATATATTATGAACGCAAAACAAATCCAAGACATTACCGAAAAGAAACGCTCCAAAAAAAGACCCCCCGAAGAATCCGCCGAAGGCACTGAACCGCACTCATTACTCCTTGAAAATATCAAACGCATTGGTCTGGCACTTGGGTCATTTGTGCTTGGGCTCTTGCTCATCTTTGCGTCATTTGGACTCGGTGGTGATGTAGGATCATTTATCATACACAAAGTACTCTTGCCCTTTGTGGGGTATGGATACATTGTCCTCATACTCGCACTCTTTGTCATTTCAATAATGCTCACTCGCAACACCTTGCAATACATCACACGACGCGGATGGGCGTTGTTTGGAGTCACCTTTGTGGTATTCCTCTGGTTCGTAGATATTCTGTTTTTCTTTTCACCAATCAGTCCTACAGGATTCTTGGGAGGATTCGCATCAGCGAGCTCTGAGTGGTTCCATATATATGTATCGTCAGCGATGTTTGTGTCTGGAATGTTTATGCTCATTGTACTCTGTATTGCGTATTGGGATTTGCGCCTCATTTTTCCAGACCACATTGCTAGAAAATTGAGCGAGAAATATCTCGGTCACCCCGAAGGCTTTCTCAAGTATTTAGATGTCCTCCTCGCTGCACGTAATGAGCGAGACCTCGAGGGAGAACGGGCCTACTATGGCGGTATGCTCCCCGAAGAATTTGATGCTCTGGCAGGTGCCAAAAAAGACAAAGAACGCTGGGATTACTTTACACAAAAAGTTGATGCGTTCTTTGAGGCAGCATTCGCTGACGAAGACATTGATGAATTAGATTTTCAAAAACTACGCATGGAGGTAGACGGGTGGTATCCAGACGATCAGGACTTGCGCAAAAATCTCATCCGCAGCATGGACAAACGATTTGACCAATTCTATGACACTATCGCCATAGAAAAAGACCGCAAGATGCAAATAGAAAACAGTCAGATTGAAATGCTTCGTGGCGAAGTACCTCAACCCAAAGACGATGAAATCGTCGTCGAAGAAAGAACTCTTCCTACTACTTATGTGCCACCGCCACTATCTCTCCTCTCCAAGAGCAAAGGAAAAGCCCTCGTTGGCGACACCAAAGCAAATGCAAACCTCATTAAACGCACCTTACAAAATTTCGGCATTGATGTAGAAATGGATGAAGTATCTGTTGGACCTACGGTCACACGCTATGCGCTCAAACCAGCAGAAGGCGTCAAATTATCACGCATTGTAGGATTGCAAAATGACCTCGCTCTGGCGCTCGCCGCTCACCCACTCCGTATTGAAGCACCTATTCCCGGCAAAGCGCTCGTAGGGGTTGAAATACCAAACAGATCAAAAGCAACGGTCGGGCTCGGATCACTCATCGAAGAACCTGAATTCGCACAATCACCAAAACCATTGCTCGTTTGTCTCGGTAAAGGGGTCACCGGCAAGTCATATTACACAGACATTGCGAAAATGCCCCATATGCTCATCGCAGGGACAACTGGTTCGGGTAAGTCTGTAACGGTACACAACTTGATCATTTCCCTACTCTACCGCAATGGCCCCCAAGACTTACGCTTTATCATGGTTGACCCGAAACGCGTCGAGCTCACCTTGTACAACAAAATCCCTCACTTGCTCACTCCGGTGATCAAGCAACCCAAAAAAGCCATATTGGCACTCAAATGGGCTGTCAAAGAAATGGAAAGACGCTATGATGTGCTTGAATCAGAGCAAGTACGCGATATCAACTCATATCATAGTACTATCGTAGAACCTGCCTACACCAAGGCAAAAAATGGCGAAATGGATGAAAATGACCTTCCAGAACGCATGCCGTACATTGTTATCTTTATAGATGAGCTCTCTGACCTTATGCAGGCATATCCACGAGAACTCGAAGCAGCTATTGTTCGCCTTGCGCAAATGAGCCGCGCCGTAGGAATTCACTTGGTGCTCTCTACACAACGACCATCGGTCAATGTTATTACAGGACTCATCAAAGCCAATGTTCCTGCTCGTATTGCCTTGCAAGTATCATCACAAATTGACTCACGCACTATTTTGGATGTGGGAGGTGCTGAAAAATTGCTCGGTGCCGGAGACATGCTCTTTAGTGGAGGTGAAACCAATAAACCCGTGCGTATGCAATCAGCATTTATTACCGAAGATGAGGTCAAGAAAGTTGTTGACCATTTGATTCGCTACCAATCAGATGATCTCGTTGATGAAATCAGTCTCAGTGAAAATGAAGGCCATGCAGACAGTAATATCTTTACAATGAGCATGTCTGACGGCGATGAAGGCGATGACGATGACGATCTCTACGAAGACGCAAAGAAAGTCGTCCTTGAAGCCGGCAAAGCAAGTACGTCATACTTGCAACGAAAACTCAAAGTCGGTTATTCGCGCGCCGCACGCCTTATTGACCTCTTGGAAGATCGCGGTGTCGTTGGTCCTGCAAATGGCTCTAAACCGCGCGATGTCATTGATGGAGGCGCGGACACAAGCAGTAGCAATGACGGAGGATACTTAGACGACCAAGAAGAACCAGACACTGATGAAACATACGATAGCGATGATTATGAGGACGATGACGAAGAGCATGAAGACGCATAGTATATATGAAATATAGCAAACGACTTGAAACACACCCTTCCTTACCTCATATTATCTCTACAGGACTCATTGTTCTCGCTGTGCTCGGTATTCTCGGTTATGGTGTCGCACGCGCATTACCTCTCTTGCAAGGGCCGCGCATTCACCTCACAGAGAGCGAACCTGACGAACAGGGCGTTATCGTTTTGTCAGGAACGGTCAAGAATACGGCGACGCTCACCTTGGACGGCGGAGAAGTGCTCATTAATACCGATCGCGCATTCACAGAGACTGTCCCCCTCCCTCCTGGACGCACTGATCTCGTCTTTGTTGCTACTGATAAATTTGGCAAGGAAACGAGATATGTGCGCACCTTTATACAACCGCACCTCGCACTTGGCGATGTCTATACAGAACTGTATGGATTACCATCAGAAGAAGAGACTTCCTCAGAAACAACAGAATCATTATCAGAAGAATCTTAATTACCAGTAGTACTCACTATCATTATGCCTAAAAAATCAACCACCCCAAAAGCAGCCATTGTAAAAGAAACCACAAAGAAAACAAAAGAAGAAGGTGCATCAGTGCTTGAAAATACACTGAACCTCATCCAAGCAAAATTTGGAGAAGGCGCTATTATGAAACTCGGCGACAAACCAAAAGTAGATGTGGGTGTTGTGCCTACAGGATCTATTGGGCTTGACCATGCACTCGGTGTCGGTGGTCTCCCACGAGGACGCATTGTCGAAATCTTTGGACCTGAATCATCAGGAAAGACAACACTCACCTTGCATGTCATTGCAGAAGCACAAAAACAAGGTGGTGTCTGTGCATTTATAGACGCAGAACATGCGATGGATCCAGATTATGCCAAGAAACTCGGCGTGAAAACTGATCAACTCCTCATCTCTCAACCAGATACCGGAGAACAAGCTCTTGAAATCGTTGATTCATTGGTGCGTTCAGGAGATATTGATGTTATTGTTATCGACTCCGTTGCAGCCCTTACCCCAAAAGATGAAATTGAAGGAGATATGGGCGCACAGCATGTTGGCCGCCAAGCACGCCTCATGAGCCAAGCGCTCCGCAAATTGACCGCTATTGTTGCCAAGTCAAAAACCATCGTAATCTTTATCAATCAAATTCGTATGCAAATTGGTGTGATGTTTGGATCTCCGGAAACCACCCCTGGAGGAAAAGCACTCAAATTCTACTCAAGTGTACGTATTGATATTCGCCGTATTGCACAAATCAAAAAAGGCGAAGAAGTAGTCGGTAGTCGCACACGCGTCAAAGTAGTCAAAAACAAAGTGGCTGCGCCATTCCGTCAAACAGAATTTGATATTATCTACGGCGAAGGTATTTCCCATGAGGGAGAAATCCTCGCACTCGGTGAAAAATTCAAAATAATCAAAAAAGCCGGAGCGATGTACAGCTACCTCACCCCAGAAGGTGAAGAAATAAAACTAGGACGAGGATATGATGCAACACGCACTTTCCTCGCGGAGAAAGAAAATAAGGCTATTAAATCTGAATTAGTAAAACGCATCCGAGAAGCTTGGAAGCACGAATAATTATCAACTCATATTTATTGTATCCCGTATATGGCACTTCTGAAATATAATGAAATTAGAGAAAAGAAATATATTATTTACGAAAATGAACCTTATGAGGTACTCAGTTCTCATGTGGCACGCACACAACAACGCAAACCTCAAAATCAAGTGAAGATGCGTAACCTCATTGATGGACGCGGTGTGAATGAAACCTTTAGAAGTTCTGACACCGTAGAAGAAGCTGATATTTCAAAAAGAGAAGCAAAGTATCTCTATCAAAAAGGAACTGAATATTGGTTCTCTGCTCCAGATAATCCAAAAGATCGTTTTATGCTCAGCGAAGAGAGTATTGATGACCAGACAAAACGCTTTATGCGTCAAAACGAAAATGTATCACTTCTCATTTTTGAATACCATGACGAAGAGCGTATCATTGGGATACGCCTCCCTATGAAGATGGACTTTACGGTCACCGAAGCCCCGCCTAATATCAAAGGCGATACTGCTACAGGTGGCAATAAAGTCGTCACTTTGGACAATGGCGCAACGGTGAGCGCACCCCTCTTTGTGAATGTAGGTGATGTGATTCGCATCAATACAGAAACAGGAGATTATGTAGAACGCGTTGAAAAAAGTTAATATGCACAAACAACCCCCGCATGATGCGGGGGTTGTTTTGTATGGGCGAGTTCTTTAAATAGTCAGCACCTTTGCAGTATTACGCTTGACTTACCCATCTTTTTTAAGAATAATCATACATAATTTCGTTCACTTAAAAACTTCATACTATGTTCAACAATCTTCAAAGGCCATTTCTTCAATTTATAACATTGATTACGAGTATTGGTATTACGCTATTCCTGTTTTACGCAGGATGCATGCTATCGCCTTTTTTTATCATGAATCTGAATGAGCCATGGATACGACTCTATGTATTCTCGATCTATATTGTATTCTTGATTTACGAAGGACTCTGGTTGAATCAAATACCCACACCAAAACGAGTGCGCTACGCTATTGTATTGCAGAGAATAATCGGGTTACTAGTACTTGCTCTTTCTATGACACTCCATACGCGAGGTAGCGGAATTATTACCGGACTTATTCTCGGTGTCTACATAGGACATGTTGTTATAGAGTGGTCAAAAATAGGCATGCTCTATCTCTGGTCATATATGAGCCCTCCTCAAAGTTTTCTCGATAACGCTATTGATCGTACAGGATTTATATCTTTTGTATCTCTACCGGATTTTATTACAGGACCACTCTTTCAGGTGGCGCATATACTACTCATAATCATTGGATGTGTCGTACTCTTTCCGAGCCTTGTATTTTTTGTCGGCATACTACGAGATACCTATGAATCCCTACCCTTTCTCTCATTTCCGCATATGGTAGCACTGGGTATGTTTGTTGGAATCTTTGGTTTTTACCTAAAACACATTGTCACCCTGACCATGGATGGTTAGAAAGCAATACTTCATTATCCTCGCACCTATGTGCGAGGATTTTTGTATATAAAAAAACCGCACTGATTTCATAATGAATTTAGTGCGGTTTTTTGCTGATATTATTCAGCTTGGATGTATGGTAGCAATCCCATAAAGCGTGCGTGCTTGATTGCAGTCGCGAGGCTTCGTTGATTTTTTGCACAAAGCCCTGTTCGTTTGCGTGACATAATTTTCCCTTGAGGGGTCAAAAATTTGCGCAAGGTAACAACATCTTTGTAATCAATGTTCTTGATACCATTTTGTTTAAAGTAGTCTTGCATAGTAGATAAGAGTATTTCAAAAGCTCGTACCTCTTAGAAAGGAATGTCTTCGGGATTGATATCGTCTTCGGGATAATCAATTTGATCATATGAAGACGCAGGTGCTTGCGCGCCATTGATATCAGAAGCTGCTCCACCGCCTGCTGGGCGAGCCCCGAATTGTACCGTATCGGCAACAATTTCGGTGCGGTATTTTTTCATACCATCTGCTTCCCAACTGCGTGTTTGCATGCGTCCTTCAACGAGAACAGAACTTCCTTTTTTGAGGTACTGTGCTGATGTTTCAGCAACTCGACCAAAGACAACGATATTATGATAATCAGTTGCTTCTTGTTTTTGTTTGTTTTGGTCATACCACACACGATTAGTTGCCACAGAAAATGAGGTCACTTTGACTCCTGTTGGAAGTGAACGTAATTCTGGGTCTCGTGTAAGATTTCCCGCTACAATTGCTTTATTTAAGTACATATAATGGATACATTAAAACGAATAAGTTGTATCTCTATAGTGGCACAGAGGCCATCAATTTTCAATCAAATATTATTCGTTATTTTCTGAAGTTTCTTGGTCTGCAACAAGTTCGTCAATCTGCTGATCAAGCTCATCATCTCCTGCATCAGTTGTTGGTGCGTCTTCTGAAGATACTTCAACAGCTTCTGCGGTAACTTTTTGAGATGGAGTAAATCGTGGGCGTGCTACTGCAGCATCGCGATCTGATTTAATGAGCAAGAAACGAATAAGCGCATCATGATCTTTGAGAAGTGCATGCATTGCTTCGATTTTATCTGGGGTCACATCAAAAGTGAACCATCCAAAATATCCTCGATCATATACTTTCCATGCATTTTCAATGACCACACGCATTTCGTATGCAAGCTCAATCAATTCTACATCACCTTCAACGATAGGAAGTCCTCCATTGTCAGTAATAATTTTACGAAGTGAATCAACTTGTTCTGCAACACCTTCTTCTCCTACGGTAGGAATGATTAAGTATGAGAGTTCATACACGCGTGGCTCACGCAAATCAGTAACGTCTTGTTCAAGTGTTTTTTGTGCCATATGTGTTTCGTAGTTGTGTTATCTCTGGATAATAGACCATACGCCGCCACATAACGGAGCGCATGGAGATATCGACCACAGGAGGATAATAGCACAAAAAATGATGCGGGGCAAGGGGAAATAGAAATCCCAAGACACAAGATACAAGATACAAGCAAGGTACAAATCTCAAGAGATAAAATACCCTCCCGTCTGGCGGGGTTGGCGGGGTTTGACACCACATTACAAAGCATATAAAGTAATGAGAAACACTTTCACAAAAAAATATCTCATGAAAAAATTACACCAAAATCGTCTTGAGCAATTGTGGGCGCTTCTCACCGGCAAACATGTTATGATCGGCACCTATAATACACAAGATAAATACCAAGAAGAGCTCTCTGTGTATTATCAAGGAAAATTCTTGTATCGTCATACCTATTTTAAAAATGGCCGTCTCAATACCTGTATAAGTCGCGATACCTCAGATATGTTATTGCAGTATCAATGGTATGAAAATGGCCAGCTGCGCGCTCACTTTTTTTACCCAAATCCTGCAGAGTATCACATATTGATATGGCACCCTAATGGAAAACTACACACCAAAGAAATATACGATCGCAGCAGCGGCACCAATAGTCTTGTGTATAGGAAAATATATTACCCTACAGGTATATGTACATACATTCTAGAGCGAATCGGATCCAAGCGCGCGGGGCGTTTGCGCATTATGGAGTGGGATGAAAATGGATTACGCAAAAAAATGACCTTGATTAATTATCGTACTCGCACAAGAAAAGAATGGGTATGGTATCACACTATCGGACAAAGGCGTTTTCAAAAATATATCTATGCTTCATTTCATTGGATGCTTCACACAGAAGAATACTATGATGCTATTCGCTTGCGAGAACAAACCATCTACACCAAAACACTCTACCCTAGCGAACCACGCATTAAAACACATATGCAGTGGGATACATCAGGGTTATGTACGAGCTCATAATATCAATCACATCAAAAGCACCCCCCAGGGCGTGCTTTTTATTATGCTTCAGACAGGATAGGTACTTGATCTCATTATTTGAAATTTGCTTAGAGATTTATATTTTGGTACTTGGTGTTTGATTCCTGCCTCCTATCTTAAATAATCTACATGCATTCTCATAAAGAGTTCTCTTGACCTCTGTTTCGCTGCATTCTTTCCAGAGGGCAATACGCTTGACTACTTCTATGACATAGGTAGGTTCATTACGTATACCGCGATATGGTTCGGGTGTCACATATGGACAATCGGTTTCTGACATTATACGATCAAGAGGTACGGCTTTGACGAGTTCTTTGAAACCAGACGCAAAGGTAATCACTCCTGTAAATGAGATATAAAATCCGAGCCCAATAAATGCCTGTGCAATTTCTGGGGTGCCCGCAAAAAAATGCACATTTCCTCGTAGACGATCGCCATGTATTTCTTTGTACGGTTTCAAAATTTCAAGAACATCATCATATGCATCATAGCTCTTTTGAGAAGGACGAATATGCAACATGAGCGGTAAATCGCATTCAAGAGCGAGAGCGATTTGAGCATGAAAAGCCGCCTTTTGTTTTTCTAGAGAATCAGGCGAGGTGCGATAATAATCAAGTCCTGTTTCTCCAATACCTACCACACGAGAATGCGCTGCGAGAGCGCGATAGTAAGCGCTATCAAAAACTTCCCCGCGCGAAGTAAAAGCAATCCCCTCTTGTCCAATTTCATCTGTATCATGATATGAGGCATCAGTATGAATGGGATGTAATCCTATAATAGCAAAGAGGTGCTCATGCTGATCTGCCATATCGACTGCAATCTGTGATGTTGATGCTTGTGTGCCCACATTGATAGCATATACGCCGGCGGCGCGCATGCGATCGAGCACGGCTTGGCGGTCAGTGTCATATGCCGCAAAGTTTAGGTGTGCGTGAATATCAATATAAGGAATAGATTCGTCAGACATATGAACTATTATGCGGCGCGCTCAATACGCGCAAAGAGCGGTATCTCTGGTTTCGTGTTTGCAGCAATTGCTGCGTAAATACGCTCTGCCGTATGTGGCATGAGCGGCTCAAGCATACTCGTAATATTCAGTAATTCAGTCACCATACCAGTAATACAGAGAGCGCCGGCCTGAGGGTCTTCTTTGACGAGCTTGAATGGCTGTTCGTCAGCAATACGCTTGTCGAGCGCTTGTATACATGACCACACATAATCATACGCGCGATCAAAACGATACGCATCCATTTCTCGGTGCCATGCATCATGCGGCGCAGGTGCACTCGTATTTGGCTGGCAATATTTTTCAGAAAGGGCAAGGAGGCGGCTCGCGAGATTACCAATACCATTTGCAAGGTGTGCTGTATATGCCTCATGAAAACGATCTATAGTCACATCAGTGTCTTCGTATTGATGTACGTGACGCACCAAATAATAGCGCAATGCTTCGGTGCCATACTCTCGCACGAGATCATACGGGTCAATCACATTACCCAATGATTTTGACATTTTGTGTCCTCCTGAATTAATAAATCCATTAATGAGAATCTGGTGTGTTGTTGGCAAATCTGCAGCGATGAGCATTGCTTGCCACATTGCTGATTGTTGGCGCAAGTTATCCTTGCCGGCAATTTGTGTCGGTGTCCCCTCTACCCAAAATTGCGTAAAGGTTTCTTGATCATCTGGCCAACCAAGTGTTGAAATATAATTAACGAGCGCATCAAACCACACATACATAACTTGCGTATCATCACCAGGAACAGGGATACCCCACGGCATACGCTCAGCAGTTCGTGAAATAGAAAAATCATTAAGCCCATCAGCAACGAATTGTTTGATTTCATTAAAACGAAAATCGGGTATGACAAAATCTGGACGCGCCTCGTACAGAGCGAGTAATTTTTCTTGTAGTGCAGAAAATTTAAAAAAGTAATTCTCTTCTTTGAGTTCGGTGAGTGGTCTACCAGGATGGTGCGGACATTCACCATGCACGAGGTCTTTGTCGGTCAAGAACATTTCACATCCTACACAGTACAGTCCTTCGTATGATTTTTTGTAAATATATCCATTGTCAGCGCAACGCTTCCAAAACGCTTGGGCGGCTGCAATATGATGCGCATCAGTAGTACGAATAAAGTGCACATCCGGAGAGATAGCAAGCGCCTGGCGGAGTCCTTTGAATTGCTCTGCATAATGATCTACATATGCCTGAGTATCAATACCTTGATCAACAGCATTTTGATAAATTTTTTGCCCATGCTCATCAGTACCTGTTGAGAAAAATACGGTATATCCTTGAGATTTTTTATAACGCGCAAGAACATCAGCGCGAATAATTTCCATAGCGAAACCGACATGCGGGCTCGCATTCACATACGGAAGTGTTGTCGTAATATAAAATGGTTTCTGCATATGACACTACTGTACCTTATTCAGAGGAATTATCAAACATGGTATGTTGTTGTTGCATGAGCGCGAAACGCTTTTGTTCTGTGTCGTGCACAATTTCAAGAATCACCACAGCAACAGGAACAGCGAGCAAGAGCCCCATGAGTCCAGCGAGTTGCGCACCAATTACCAATGAAATGATAATAATGAGAGACGGCACTCCTGTCACACTGTGAATAATGAGTGGCTGCCATACATATGTTTCTACTTGTTGTAAGAGCAAGATAAAGAGGAATGTCGTAAGCGCCATAGGAATACCTCCGGTCAAAAATGCAACCACCACCGCAAGGAACCCTGAGAGCATCACCCCATAAGGAATGAGCGAGAAGAAAAATGCCAAAATACCCAAAATGAGCGCATACGGCACACCAATAATGAGCAGTCCGATATAGGTAAGCGATCCTTCAATAATTGCCAAAAATACTTGCCCGCGGAACCAGCCACCAATTTTAAGTCGTGAGCGTTCCCAGATACCAATAACATATTCTTCGTGCTGAAGAGGTGTGACAATACGGAGAAACTTACCCACCCCATCATCAATCATAGAGAGGTAAAATGAAATAACCACAACGAGCACCACATTAACCATGCCGCCAAAAAATACACCGAGGCCTTCAATAATATTGAATGCAGAAATTTCACTCCGAATCATTTTAATAACCTCAAAAGGATTCATGTCGGGATTACTTGTTAATTGGGTAAGTGCTTCGCGTAAGCCAGAATCACCGAGTGATGCAAGAAATTCTGCAAAAGGTGCATCTTCTGGCAAGAGTTGCAAGAGGGCGAGCAATTCATCGAGCAGCACAGGAATAAAGGCGTACAAGAAAAATCCGAGCAGTAATACCCCTGACAAGTAAATAATAATTACCGCAAGATAGCGCGGCACATGAATACGCTGAAACATGCGCACACCACCATCAACAAATGACGCTATTACAATAGCGAGCAAGATAACGAGAATGGTGCTCTTTACTTGCCACAACAAGAGAGCACTCCCTAATATAATAAGAGCCATGATAATAGTGCGCGGAGCAAGAACAATTGGAGATGAAGGGGGTTCTTGATGATGCATATATGTGTAGTATAGCATATGAGCAAGAAATCCCAAGCGCCAAATAACAAAATAAGGACAAAACACAAAAACCGGCATAACCGGTTTTTGGAATTTGAGACTTGTACCTTGTTTGTTATTTGTTTCTTGGAATTTGGTACTTTATCTTATGATCTCTATCAACATCATAATAAATTGTACGAATCCT
>JAJOIF010000002.1 GCA_021209525.1 Minisyncoccota bacterium
AAGACATCTTGCACTACTCAAAGAAGCTGATGATCGCAAGAATCGCATGGTCATTACAACACCGTATGCGCTCTCTGCGGTAGGGGTGAACAAGATTCTCAAAGCATTTGGTTCAGTACAAGGTGTTTTTGTAGAAAAGAAAGTTAATCCTGACCTGATTGCCGGTCTTATCGTACAACATGATGGTATGGTGTATGACATGAGTACACAAGGTCAGCTCAAGAGATTAGAGAGATTATTAGCACAATAAGGTAGCGCAATACACACTACACTTTATTATTTACCACACCATTAATCATCATTATATATATGAGTATCGATACAGTAATTAAAAATTTAGAAAATAAAATCAAGAATTTTGAAAGCTCTACAGAAGCTACAGAATTCGGTACGGTCATTTCCGTTTCTGACGGTATTGCGCGTATTGCAGGCATGTCAGGATGTCAGTCTTCTGAAATGCTTGATTTCGGCAATGGGGTTATGGGGCTTGCACTCAACCTCGAAGCTGATTCTATTGGGGCAATTATTTTGGGCGACTATACACACATCAAAGAAGGTGATGAAGTAAAGCGTACTCAAAAAATTCTCTCTGTTCCCGTTTCTGATGATGTGATGGGGCGTGTGGTAAACCCTTTGGTCCAACCTGTTGATGATTTGGGCGATATTCGCGCAGATGAAATGCGTCCTATTGAAAAGATTGCTCCTGGTGTTATGTCTCGTCAACCTGTTGATGAGCCTATGCAAACCGGTATCAAAGCCATCGACGCATTGGTGCCTGTAGGTCGCGGACAACGTGAACTCATTATTGGTGACCGTCAAACAGGCAAGACAACGGTTGCTATTGACACTATCATCAACCAAAAAGGCCAAAACATGAAATGTGTCTATGTTGCTATTGGTCAAAAGAAATCAAAAGTAATGCGCGTTATGCAGCAACTCAAAGAAGCGGGAGCCCTCGAATACACCACTATTGTGCTCGCTGGTGCATCAGACCCTGCGTCACTTTCATACCTTGCTCCATACACAGGAGTAACTATTGCTGAATATTTCATGGATAAGGGGCAAGACGTGCTCATTGTATACGATGATCTCTCAAAACATGCCGTAGCATATCGTGAAATTTCTCTCTTGCTTCGTCGCCCACCGGGACGCGAAGCTTACCCTGGGGATGTATTCTACTTGCACTCACGCTTGCTTGAACGCGCAGCGCGTCGTAACCAAGAACATGGAGGTGGTTCTATTACTGCATTACCTATTATTGAAACACAAGCAGGAGACCTCTCAGCATATATTCCTACAAATGTTATCTCAATTACTGACGGTCAAATTTTCCTTGAATCAAATCTCTTTTACAAAGGGGTGCGTCCTGCTATTAACGTAGGAAACTCAGTTTCTCGCGTAGGGGGTTCGGCACAAGGAAAAGCTATGAAGAAAAATGCAGGCCCCATGAAACTTGCCCTTGCCCAATTCAGAGAGCTTGAAAGTTTTGCGCAATTCGGTTCTGATCTTGACGAAAGCACCAAACAACAAATTGAACGCGGTCGTCGTGTCGTTGAAGTACTGAAACAGAACCAATACCAACCAGTACCTACAGCCCAACAAGTAGCAATTTTGTATGCAGTAAACAAAGGATTCCTCGACGCTGTTGCTCTTGAAAAAATTTCTTCATGGGAATCAGGACTCTATGCATTTTTGAAAAGCGGTCATGCTGATTTGCTCGGCCGTATTGAAAAAGGATGGGACGAAGATATTGAAAACACTTTGAAACAAGCAATTGCTGATTATTCACAAACAGTTGCATAAGCACACCTCTCTCGCATTTATATGGCACTTCAAGCAAAACACATCAAACAAAAAATATCTGCAGTAGGTAATATCAAAAAAATTACCAAGACCATGGAAATGGTTGCTGCGAGCAAAATGCGTCGCGCTGTTGAAGCGTCGCTTGCTTCGCGTGCATATGCAGTATCTGCTCTCGAGATTTTGGTGCACCTTGCAGAAGAAGCACGTGCTGAAAATATTTTTACCCAAGAACGCACGACTCCGGGTGCTCATTTGATGGTTATCGTTGCTTCTAATAAAGGTCTTGCGGGAGGATACAATATCAATGTTTCAAAAAAGGTGACAGAATACTGCAAAGACAATCGAGATGTAGACATTCACGCAGTATGTATTGGCAAGCAAGCAGAGAAAATTGCGCGCCGAAACAATCTCACTGTAGTGGCGAGCTTTACTGAATTCAAAGACTTTGGGCACCTCGAAGATGCGCAAGCAATTATGGGATTAGTTATGGATCTCTACGAGCGAGATGAAACATATCAAAAGATTCATATTGCATATACACAATTCATCAAAGCACTCACCTATGCACCAAAAGTAAAACCTCTCATTCCTGTCCAAGCTGAATCGCTCTATATGATGATTACTGATGAAGCATCTCCGGATACCCTCCATGCTGCAGAATCACGAGCGCTCTATCTCTTTGAGCCAAGCGAAGAAGAAGTACTTGCTACTATTGTGCCGCAATTATTGCGCGCCGTTATGTACCAAGTACTCCTTGATGCATATGCTGCAGAACACAGCTCTCGTATGCTTGCCATGCAAAATGCAACTGAAAATGCAGGAGAATTGCAAAAAGAACTCACTATCAGTTACAACAAAGCACGCCAAGCTGCCATTACGCAAGAAATTGCAGAAATTTCAGCAGGAGCCAATGCTCTCATGTAGCATATCCTGACGCCTTGATTTCGGATTTTGAGATACAGCACACTGTGTATCAAGATCTGGAATCAAGTATGCCAGATCATTTCCATTATTCGCACTTATGAGTATATAATTTACAAGACAGAATATTTTTATGACACACAACAAAGGAACCATCACCCAAATTATCGGACCGATTGTTGACATTCGATTCGACGAAGCACTACCAGCTATTTATAATGCGCTCACCACAGACAATAATGGTGAGGTACTTACCCTTGAAGTTGCACAACATGTGGGACTTCATGAAGTACGTGCTATTGCCATGAGCACTACTGACGGACTCGTGCGTGGCCAAGAAGTCATTGACACTGGGGCAGCTATTTCTGTACCTGTTGGTTCAGCAGTACTCGGACGCATGTTTGATGTAACCGGACAAGCTATTGACGGCAAGCCAAATATTCAAGGAGGAGATAGATTGCCTATTCACCGCGAAGCACCTTCATTTGCAAGCCAGTCAACAAAAACAGAAATTCTTGAAACAGGAATCAAGGTGATTGACCTTATTTGTCCATTCTTGAAAGGGGGTAAGGTAGGTCTCTTTGGTGGTGCTGGAGTAGGGAAAACAGTGATTATTCAAGAGCTCATCAACAATGTTGCTTCTAATCACGGAGGATACTCAATGTTTGCGGGTGTGGGTGAACGTACTCGCGAAGGAAATGATTTGTACAAAGAAATGAGTGAAGCTGGCGTACTCGACAAGACAGCGCTCGTCTTTGGTCAAATGAATGAACCGCCAGGAGCACGTGCACGTGTTGCTTTGACAGCGCTCACTATGGCGGAACACTTCCGCGACACCGAAGGACGCGACCTCTTGTTGTTCGTGGACAATATTTTCCGCTTTACACAAGCAGGATCAGAACTCTCGGCGCTCCTTGGGCGTATGCCATCTGCTGTAGGATATCAACCAACTCTGGCAACAGACATGGGTGCTCTCCAAGAACGCATTACTTCAACGGACAAAGGTTCTATTACCTCAGTACAAGCAGTGTATGTACCAGCTGACGACTTTACTGACCCGGCACCTGCAACAACATTTGCCCACCTCGACTCTACAGTATCTTTGAACCGCTCACTTGCTGAGCTCGGTATTTATCCTGCAGTAGATCCACTTGACTCAACATCAACTATGCTCGCACCTGATGTTATTGGTCAAGATCATTACGATACTGCTCGTGGTGTACAAAAAATTCTCCAACGCTACAAAGATCTCCAAGACATTATTGCTATTTTGGGTATGGATGAACTTTCAGACGAAGACAAAATGATTGTGTCTCGTGCTCGTAAAATTCAAAAATTCTTGTCACAACCATTCTTTGTTGCAAAACAATTTACGGGTGCTGATGGTCGCTATGTCTCTGTAGCTGATACAGTGCGCGGATTCAAAGAAATCCTCGAAGGAAAACACGATGCTATTCCAGAACAAATGTTCTATATGAAGGGTTCTATCGATGAAGTGATCGCTGATTATCAAGCAAGTCTCTAATATGTCTGTATTTAATTTCAAAATCTCAACACCTGATCGTGTCGTCTATCATGATGATGTTGAGCAAGTGTCAATTCCTACGGCGGCCGGAGAAATTACTATTTTGCCGCATCATGCACCGCTGGTCAGTATTATACAATCTGGGGAAATGCGTATCGTAAAAAATGGGAATACGCTACCGCTCGTTTGTGATAGGGGAGTTCTTGAAATACGCGCTGATGGCACTGTTGCCGTGCTCGCTGATACTGCCGAAGCTATCGAAGATATTGATGCTGATGTAGCCCAAGCTGCATATGATCGCGCGCGTGCATATATGCAAGAAAAGCAAAATGTGGCAGATGTTGAATTTGCTGCTATGCAAGCAATGCTCGAAAGCAATTTGGCGCGTATTAATGCTATCAAGAAGTGGAGGAAGTAGGGGGATAAAACCTCGTGATTCATTCTTTGTGAATAAGTTATGCACACCATCATACTATTATAATGTTGGTAAAAAAGTTATAATATTCATAAGGAATATGAAAGGTACCCCTTTTTCTTCAAGGTGTATTCACCCAAAAGCACCAAGACCTCCCACAACAAGAGAAGGTGTAAGAATACAGTGTTTCCCTGATGATTATATTTTTTTGGTTCAAGGAGTGATAAAAATTTACAAATCGGAAATGCGGTACCTACATTTTTATCATTAGCGTTAAAAGAATCCATTCATTAAGAAACATTTCTCGGAAAACAAATAAGAGGTTTTAGAAATACGCAAGACATGATGCACTCTTTCTTCGTAAAAAAAACGCATATACGAACCTCTCACCGCCATTGCATTACCACTACCTCATTTGCTATACTCAGAAGACTATGCATACATATATACAGAAACTCAAAACATTCCTTACTCAAAAAACGCATACCCTCATTGTCGCAGGCGTACTCCTTGTAATACTCGTTATTATTCTCATTATCGTCTTTTCAAAAAGCTCAGGAAATACTCCTGAATTTATTGACCTCGATCAAGAACAAGAACTCGTTGATGGATTTGAAGGAATCCCAACGCGCCCTATGCAAGTATTCACAGAAGGGGAATTCACCTACTCATTCGATGGTATCAAGTGGATTGTCGAAGCAGATGATGAACCAGGTGTAGGTATACCGCTCACACGCCTCGCGTGGACACTGGATAATTTTTCTCGTCGTCGAGATGGTATTCCTGTGACATTGCGTAATCCATTTCGCCTCGGTACTATTATAGGGAATTGCGAAGAGCGTAATCGCTTGACCTATAATGCACGCCGCGAATCAGGTATTCCGCTTGCGTATATGCAATGCTCTGTGCCGTCTCGTGGAGAAATTATTGATTATGCTATTTTCCAAGAAAATCACACCTTGGTGGTGAAAATGCGCACCCAATCTCTCGGTGATAGTCCGCGTCCTTTTGAAAAAGTTTCTTCATTTAACCTCACACAACTCGTTCGTCCATAATGAGATCTATGGGTCATCAGACGCTCCAACAGAAAAAGAAAATATTTTCCAAACTCTATACACGCATGCAGCGTATGTATCCTGTCAAAGTGACCGAGCTTGAGTATGCTTCGCCGTGGCAATTATTGGTCGCTGTTATTTTGTCTGCCCAATGTACTGATGATCGTGTGAATCAGGTGACGCGCGTACTCTTTGCAAAGTATCCAGAGAGCGAGGAGTATCTCTCTGTGGATAGAAAAGAACTCGAGCAACTCATTTTTTCAACAGGT
>JAJOIF010000015.1 GCA_021209525.1 Minisyncoccota bacterium
CAGGGTGGTGGTGTTGGTGACCAGATCACGGACGAAGACGTCTCGTGCGCCACTTGTATCATTAGGTACGAGGTCTGAGGCATCTGAATTAAAGACTACATAGCGGCCGTCAGGGGTGATATGGTAAGCGTATGAAGATCCATTTCCACTGTCAGTACCTGCCTCATTGACAGAGACGAGGGTTGCTGGTCCAGCAAAGAGTACTGTTGGTAAAAATACCAGAGCGAATATGGTAATGAGAGTCAGACTTCGTATGATGTATGATTGATATGATGTCATAATAACTATAATTCTATAATGATTAATGTGGACATATTGTACCATAAAGGTAAAAAAAAAAACGATATGGGGACAACACAAAAACCGGCAGAACCGGTTTTTGTAATTGAGTATTTGTGATTTTATCGCCTCTCTCTACTCCGCACAAGACCCAGCAATCCATCCGGTCGTCCAGCATAATTGCAAAGAATATCCTCCTGACGGACGATTAATGTGAAGCAAGTCTCCGGTAATATACAGATTATCCACCAAGCGAGATCGCATAGTTTTTAAATCAATATCACCCAGAGGTACTCCGCCATCTGAAACAACTGCTTTGTCCATACCCATAAGACCGGTAATCGTACAGCGCATATCTTTCAGTGTGTGCACAATATGTTTTCTCTCTTCTTTGGTAATACTGTGCACCTTGGTATCAGAGAGCGGCATACCTGGCATCATCATCAGGCTTACCGCCATACCATGAGGCGCTATGTACTCTGCAACATTTTTAAAATTCTTGTTTTTGTGTTCTGAAAAAATTTCTTGAATATGTTTATCAAGATCACCATGAGCAAGGTGAGGTACTACGTCAACAGAAGCCGTGACCACGCCTTCGTGAAGCATATCGGCAATGGTATGTGCGCTATTTAATATGAGCGGACCAGAGAGCCCAAAATGTGTAAACAATATCTTGCCAGTTTTGTGAAATTTTTTGACCCCATCTACGAGAAAAGTAATTTTCATACTATCCACACTTACCCCAGAAAGAGTATGTACCCATGACTCGGCAGTACGCAGTGGCACAATATTGGGAGAAGGAGGAGTGACCGTATGTCCCATATCTTTGAGCCAATGAAATGCATCTCCCGTAGACCCTGTCTCAGGATGTGATGCGCCTCCTGTTGCAAAAATATACGCACGAGCAGTAATGCTTCCTTTGGATGTTTCGATAGCATCAATACGCGCTTTTGTGCGGCACATCACCATGCGCTCAACAGGGGCATCTAGCATTACGACAACACCATTATCTATGCAATACTTTTCCAGAACACGAAAAACATCATGCGCATTATGTGTATGAGGAAATGCTCTATTGCCCGCTTCTACCACCAAAGGCAGCCCTCTCTCTTCAAAGAAACGAAATGTGTCATTCACCCCAAACAGAGAAAATGGTGTATAGAGAAATTTATGCGCCTTGCCATACATAGAGAGGAGCGCGTGAATATCATATGTAGCATTTGTAATATTGCACCGTCCTCCTCCTGTTATTTTGAGTTTCTTGCCGAGCTCATTGTTTTTCTCAACAATGCATACACGCTTGCCGCGGGCAGCAGCAGTGCCCGCCGCCATCATGCCTGATGCGCCGCCGCCAATCACTACTATATCAAAATGCGATATGTGTTTTTCTGATTCCTTCATAGGTATACTGAGTATACTATCAGAAAGAAAATATTTTACATAGAAAAAACGCGTCCCATAGAGACGCGTTTTGTGTATATTTCCTTGGTGTATAATTTATTTGTTTACAAATTGAATAATACCTAAATAGCGCAATACCTTCAAAACAATAAATCCCCCATCAACTCCCTTACCCAATGAAAAGTCGGGCGAATGAGGGTAACGATGATGGTTGTTATGATTCAATTCGCCATAAAGCATGAGTATCCACTGCATATACTGTGGAATATTGCGCGATGTATTTTGCATACTGTGCGGCTGGTCACCGTACAAGTGTGCGTAGTAATTCACCAGCGCCCCATGAATAGGACTCATGAGAATATGCACCACAACCAGAGGCATGAGCCATAGCGGTAATTGAAAATACACGAGTATCATATAATATCCAACACCATAAAGGACACCCCATGCAATGCGTGTAATAGGATGATGTGCATATGCGTCAAAAGAAGGCCAGTCCATCACTCGAGGTACAAAATATTCTTGCCCTATCCCAATAGCAACACCGTCAATATGCATGACGGGCTTCTGGTGATAAATATCAGAATACACTCTGGAGGTTTTATACAGAGTGGTAATAACACCCAAGAATCCTTTATGGGGCTTGTGCGGATCTCTGTGCGTGTCTGCATAGCGATGATGTAATGTGTGCATAATAGCATATGCGCGCGCAGATAAGTACGAAGGCCCGAGGATCAGAAAAAGAAGTATATAGGCAATTTTTATATATATCTTTTTTGTGAAAATAAATTGTTCATGTGTTGCAAATCTGTGCAACACTAATGAATGAACAATAATAGACATATGCCAGTGCATAAAGAGGAGTACCGCAAGTATGAGTAATCCCCACCAAGAAATTGTTTCCATATTTGTTTGTTTTTATAAGTACGTATATTTATATTACCATACCATAGACAACACAAAAAATCTACTGTGCGAGATGTGCTTTAGTATTCGCTACAAATGTACGCACCGCATCATAAGAGACACGCGCAGTAGATGCATCTTCGAGATCATCAATGAGTCCTTCGGCGCTCTGTATAATTTTTTGGAGAAAATTTTTCTCGGCATTATCGAGAGTATTACCTGTAATAGCTGATGTGTGCATAATATGCTCTAATTCTTTTTTAGCAACAGCAAGAAAGAGTGGCGGCACATCACGCAATACACCGCGATACATATGTGGTTCATTATTACGCTGTGTAATAGAAATACCGTATTTTACTGGGACGCCTCTGCCTTGGGTAAGTTTTTTCTTGGCACGCATCACCTTGTGATCAAGACGACTTTGATGTCCTTCTACCGTATCATCAAATGCGCAAATGACGCTCCCTGTTTCAGTATCGAGCAAGAGCATATCTGCTCCATTAATGTAATCATCGTGCGCGGATGAGCGCACCACCATATAGCGATCCGGCAATCCCTTGGACAAGAGCACAAAGAGCATAGACTCAGCAAGTGCGCCATCACGCGTGCGAGATTCTTGCTCAATACGGCTGACGATTTCCCTTTCATCAGAAGTACCGTATTTTTCTTGGACTTCTTTTTTGTAAGTATTATAAAATCCACGCTTTTGTTGAAAAACATTTTCAGTATCAAAATCTACTGTTTCTTGATCGTAGACATCAGCAAATGATGATTCCATGATACTTCCCCCATGATCAAGGAGCGGTGCCTTGCCTTCGCGACATCCCGCAAAACGCTCATTCGCACGATTACTCCAATACGCAGCAGATTCAGTAAGGAGTCGATCAATGTCTTGGCGTGTGCGCAATTTTTCAAGAGCAGGGTCCACCTCTCGTTTCTTGCGATTATTTTCTGGTAATTCAATTTTTCCAAGTATCGTAATCATAGATTGTATTATACTCTAGACACAGGATAGACTTCAAGAAAATGAGCGAGCATATCTCTGGTATGAGGATGTGTAATGAGCTCTAATGCCTCGTCTGGTGTGCACCAGCGGTATTCCTTGACCTCGAGAAATTGACGAGAAACATCAGGTTTGTTATCAAAAGGGCAAGGAAAATATGCTACGGATTTTAGAATATGTTCGCCATCATGATTCCATGATGGATAGTGATATGTGTCAGTAATAATATACGAGGACACCATGACATTCGCAATATCAATACCCACCTCTTCGCGAACTTCGCGGATGGCGCAATCTATCAATGATTCGCCAGCATCTACATGTCCTTTGGGAAATGCCCAGTGATTACCTGTTCGTGATTGTATGAGCAAAAATCGTGGCACATTATCTGCCATATACCATATGAGCGCACCTGCTGCTTGGGTGGGAATATATACCTTAGACATATATCATAATAATCATTGCGAGAGCCATAATCACCATGAGGAGATTTTCTACAAGAGTCACATAGGTCATAGGCACATAAAAGAGCGCCCCGAGACATGCGCATGGTACTTCTTCCTTTTTTTGTAATTTCTTCCACACACCATATGCGCTCATACCTGATAAGAGAATCGTTATGCCGAGTATAGCAAGCGGCCACATATACCAGATAAAGAGTACACCGAGTCCTATTTCCAAAAATGGATATGCATATGCATAGGGTTTTATTTTTTGCGCAAGAATATCATACATACGATATGCCGTTACAAATCCTTTGAGATTTATCACCTTAAACAGACCAAAGACAATAAAGAAACTCGCCATAAACATGCGCATTAAAAAATCTGCATCATATCTCTGAGTAAAAAGAGCGATAGCAATCGTGCTTGCAATAATACCCACAAAGACGAGCCAAAGCGGCCATAATTTTTTGAATGTATGCATATATATGAGTATACATTACCTATTATTTTGTTCAAGTGCGTGCATGTAAAAACTTGCATAGATATGAATATTGTGTTATAGTATTTGAGAACTTTTTTCTTCACATAAAAATAAAAAAATGAACACAGCACACTTATTTAAGGTATTGCGAGTAGAGAACGAATTATTCTTTACCCAAAAATATCTCCAGTCTTCGCAAGAGGAATTAGCAAAATTCTTGATCGAAGAAGATGTAACCATTCAACAAGCAATCCAACAAATTGATGCCGAAGACAAAACTGGCAAAAATGAAGTGATAGCAAAAATACTCATCCTTACAGGGGGTATTGAAGATTATTCATCGAATCCACTCAACCAGAGTGTGATTGATGCTTGCCATCAAATACTTCCTAGTCAAATGACTGGATACGAGGTATTAAACCTTCACCCCAAAAACAAAAAGATGTGGGAAAATATCTTTATAAACAAAGAAATAGAGTTACTTGCGGAAAACAAGTAGGTATCAACATTTCAAAAAGCCTTGCATGTATATGCAAGGCTTTTATTCTGTCTCTGTTATTTTTGCAAAGAGTATTTCTAGGCCTTTTTTGGTTTTTGCAGAAAATGGAATAACGGTTACGAGAGGAGGTACATCTTGAGCGACGCGTTTGATAGAGTGCGCGAGCTCGGATTGTTTGAGTCGGTCGATTTTGTTCATCAAGATAATCACACGCTCATTTTGACTCATGAGGAGGTCTAATATTTCGCGATCACTCTCGGTGAGTCCTATTTTGCTATCAATAATGAGTACAGACAATCTCGCATCTGCATGTGTTTCTGTAATGAACCACTTGATCAAGTACTGCAATGTCGCGCGCTCTTTGTGAGAGAGGCGCGCATATCCATACCCCGGCATATCAACGAGATACCATGCATGATCCATCAGGAAAAAATTGATTTCACGCGTTCTTCCTGGAGTGTGCGATGTACGGGCAAGTGCTTTGCGTCCGGCTACAGCATTGATAGTGGATGACTTGCCGGCATTTGAGCGCCCATAAAAAACAACTTGAGGGAGCGTTGTATCAATTCCTTGATAGCGATCTTGAATGACGCCTTTGATGAATTCTGCTGATTGAATCTTCATAATCGCAGTGTAGCATATCGTACCAGTAAATACTATAAAGAAATCCACCTCCACTCCCCCGCAGACACTACAAGTTCTCTAAATTTTGCACCCAAAACAAAAACCGGCAGAGCCGGTTTTTGTAATTGAGTAGCTGATACTTATTAAAACGCTTTCACTCCATCTACAAAGACACCATTGTCGAGTGTTTTTGAATCTTCACATCCAAGGGAACGATTGAGGCGTACACTGGTTGATTGATAGAAGAGTCCTGTTGGTTGACGAAGGTTCCATGGGTTGA
>JAJOIF010000011.1 GCA_021209525.1 Minisyncoccota bacterium
AAGATCACTCAAGCAGGATTCGTACAATTTATTATGATGTTGATAGAGATCATAAGATAAAGTACCAAATTCCAAGAAACAAATAACAAACAAGGTACAAGTCTCAAATTCCAAAAACCGGTTATGCTGGTTTTTGTGTTGGGCGCTTGGGATTTGCATTCCTGAATTTTACTCAGTAATGCTTTACTTTTTCTTCATAGATAATCCGTATACTATGTCATTATACGTTTAACTTTTCATATATGGACCTATCATCACAAGACAAACAAGACCTTTTGCGCGCACTCTACGCAACTCAAGAAGAAACTATTCGTCATTTGCAATTTCATACAAAATTAATGCATGAGTATCATGAAAAAATAGAAGATATGTGGTATGCAGCCCTTGAGAAAATGCAAGAAGAAAAAGACCGCATGCTTGTTTCATAATACATCACACTGTCAGCGCTCTTGGTATGCACCTGATGTACAAAAGCATCAAGATGTGTTACTCTTGTATAAATCAAGAACATAAAAAACGGCATAATGAAAAAATTACACAATAGTTATTTGGGCAATATACTTGCGCGAATATTCGGAAAGCCAATTCTAAAAGGCATCTATAATTCCAAAAAAAAGTACCAAGAAGTACTCGAAACGCATTCTTCAGCGGGTGTACTTCAAAAAATAGAAATGTGGCATTCCGCTGAACAAAGAGCTGTAATCAATCACTATCGTCCTGATGAAGTATTAATAGAACAGCAGGTGTGGAATCCTCAAGGAGTGCTCACTTTTAGTCAGAGAATAGAAGATGGGAAAATATACAAAGAACATTTTTATGCGTCAGGAAGTATACAAGAACGACAAACAGGTATTCTCACGGATGACGCTCGTTCGTATGCGCTCATACGCAAAGAGTCTTGGTACGAAGATGGTACATCTTGCACACAACAAATATGCACCGCAGAAGGAATAAAGATACTTGATCGTGCATGGTATCCAGACGGATCGCTGAAGCGCGAACAGGAATATAATGACACTGGCGCATGTATTTTACATACACAATTTCACCCAAACGGAATCATTTCGTATATTGAAAAATATAGATATCCCGGCATGGTTGTAGAGATTGTTGAGTACCATGCAGATGGTTCTAAAAAATCATATGATCGTTTCTGTGCATTAGGAAAAGAAATTTGTTCGTATGAATGGTACGATAATCATTTGCTCAAATCCGCAAAGATTCATACATGCAATGAAATCCACTATCATACTTGGAGGGATCAAGGGCAAATAACCATGTATCCTATATATATGCACGATAAACATGATGTTCCGGTACAGAGATACGAATCCGTAGGGCCCCTGGAGTCTGTTGAGATATATACGCTTGATAATAAAATTAAAAAAGAGCATATATACTATTCTAGTGGCGAAGAAGAAATATTTCATTATGATCATAATGAAGAATATCACGGCAAGCAATATAAAAAATTTGCTGATGGGGTAGAAGTATACGAAGTGTATTGGCATGGCGAAAAATGCATCCCCATGCATACATAAATGCCCCAAAAAAATCACCGGCAGTTCTTTTGAGAACTGCTTTTTTTTTGTGCGCCTCCGAAAGAGTTATCCACATATTTTATGTTTGTGGAAGAGTGTGGGATGTAGTACAATAATTGTGGGATGAAGTGGGATAATTTTATCCCTCACCATCCACCCTTTATTATGCTTATCGGCGAATACACACATACACTTGATGACAAAAAGCGCGTATCACTACCTGCAAAATTTCGCAAAGAAATTGGAAAAAAGGTAATCATTACGCGCGGACTTGATCAATGTCTCTTTGTGTATTCAACTGCTGAATGGAAAAAATTCTCTGAAAAATTAGGAGAGCTTTCTATGGGGCAAGCTGATACGCGTGCATTTAATCGTTTTTTACTCGGAGGTGCCCTTGAAGTAGATATTGATGCAAGTGGACGTATGCGGATTCCAGATTTTTTGAAAGAATTTGCATCGCTTGATCAAAAAATTGTTCTCGCTGGTCTGTATAATCGTATTGAGATTTGGGACGAAAAAGCATGGACACGCTATACGCAAGGTGTCGAAAAGAAAGCCGATGCGCTCGCAGAAAAACTTGGAGACATTGGCATGATCTAATGAGTATATACCTTCATCATAATGAGTACCCATTCCCACAAACCCCATATCGCTCGTGATGATGAACGTGTATACTCACCGCCTGGAGAGAGTGTACATATACCCGTTCTTTTACAAGAAATACATGAATATCTCAATCTATCAGAAGGAGATGTGTTCTGTGATGCCACGGCTGGTGGAGGAGGGCATAGCGCTCTTCTTGGTGCATATCTTGGCAAGAGAGGAGTACTTCTTTGTCTTGACCAAGACGAAGACGCGCTTGCGCGCACGAAAGAACGCATTGCATTACTTCCATGTGTCACGCACACGCACTTGACCAATTTTAGAAATTTGGACAGTGCTTGCGCTACATACGGCATTACTTCAGTTAATGCATTCCTTTTTGATCTCGGCTGGAGTTCAGATCAAATCGCTGACCCAGAACGAGGATTATCATTTATGCATGATGGACCACTCACGATGACCTTGAAAAAAAATCCATCTCGCGAAGATATTACTGCGTATGATGTGGTCAATTTTTGGCAAGAGGAAACACTTGCAGACATTATCTACGCTTTTGGTGACGAACGCTATGCACGTCGCATTGCGCGAGGTATTGTCGAAGCACGAGCAATACAGCCAATCAAGAGCACTCAAGGGTTGGTAGATATCATCAAACAATCAGTGCCTCATGCATATCGCCATGGACGCTTGCATCCAGCAACGAGAACTTTCCAAGCGCTTCGCATTGTTGTTAATGATGAATATGGCGCCATTACCGAAGCTCTAGAAAAAGCATATGCGCTCCTTGCGCCGCTTGGGAAAATAGCAGTCATTACGTTCCATAGTGGCGAAGACAGAATTGTAAAACATGTATTTCAAACACTCAAAGAATCAGGCAAGGTAGTGTGGCTCAATAAAAAAGTTATTGTGCCATCTCTGGAAGAAGAACGCTTTAATCCACGGTCACGAAGTGCCAAGCTTCGCATTATTCAAAAAATATAATCCATATTACCATGAACACATTCGCATCATCATTTCATACTTATTACACCGCCTTGGTACAGGGCTCACGCGTACGCATGACTATTGTCGTGGGGAGCATGCTCCTTGTTACAGGTATTGCGCTCTATGTGTTTATGATTGGTATGGCGACCTCATATGTGAGCAAGCGTCATGTTATGGATCAAGCGATTCGTGACACGCACACGCGTATTGCATATCTCGAACGAGAATTTTTAACACTACAAAATACGATTCACCGCTCAGAAATTTTTGCGCTTGGATATACCGAAGTGCGTTCAACTAATTTTGTTTCATTGAATCCAGAACCAACAGCGCTTGCCTTGCGTACCGAATAAGGCTTTCATGCATTCTATGATTCGCAACCTGATCAGTATTATCAATCCCTTTAGTGATAACACCAAAAATCGCCTGTACTGGATTTTGGTGTTTTTTGTATGCATCGCTCTTTTTATGGTGTACACTTTGTTTCGTATACAAATTGTCCATGGAGACTACTATGTAGAAGCGGCTGAAAATCAATATGTTACACCAGCTGCTTCAGTTTTTGATAGAGGGAGTATCTTTTTTCAAAAGAAAGATCGCGAGCTCGTTTCTGCCGCAACTATGACGACAGGATTTGTGCTTGCCATTAATCCTCAAATGATTACCGATCCTCAGTCGGTATATCAAGCACTTCATGACATCATTCCGCTTGACCAAGATGACTTTATGAGAAAGGCTGGTCGCACACAAAGTGTCTACCAAGAAATTCATACGAGACTTGATACAGAAACCGCAGATCGTATTCGTGCACTCCGCATACGCGGTGTCCAAGTACTCCGCACAAAATGGCGATCATATCCCGGAGACACTATTGCCGCACATGTGATTGGTTTTGTTGGTTTTGGGCGTGACGGCAATGTACTCACTGGTCAATATGGTGTTGAACGATTTTACGACGAGGTATTATCGCGTAACAGAGAAGGAATGCGTGTCAATCCATTTGCAGAAGTATTTGGTAATCTTCATACACTGGTTAGTGAAGGATCAGGCACCTCAGGAGATATTGTGCTCACTATTGAGCCTACCGTGCAAGCACTTGCTGAAACCACCATTGCTTCTATTTCAGAACGATGGTCTGCCCAAGAGACAGGTATTATTATCATCAATCCTCAGACCGGAGCACTGTATGCAATGTCAAAAACACCCGCATATGATCTCAATAATTTTAGATCCGTGCCGAGTCAGTCAGTGTTTCGAAATACTTTCGTAGAAAATGTTTTTGAAATGGGCTCTATTATGAAGCCTCTCGTTATGGCGGCAGCTCTTGATGTCGGTGTTATTTCTGCAAATACTTCATATTATGACTCAGGTTCCGTGACAGTGCGTAATCGCACCATTTTCAACTTTGACCGCAAAGGGCGCGGGCAAGTGACTATGCAAGATGTTATGAATCAGTCGTTGAACACAGGTATGGTGCTCATTTCTCAAAAAATGTCTAAACAGGACTTCAAAGACTATATGCTCGCATTTGGTTTTGGGGAAAGAACAGGAATTGACTTGCCTGCAGAGACAACAGGACTCATTGGTAACTTGAATACAAATCGCGATGTAGAATACGCAAACATTTCATTTGGGCAAGGAATTGCAGTGACGCCTATTTCTGTGGTGCGCGCATTGTCGGCGCTCGGTAATGGCGGGTATTTAGTGACGCCTCATGTGGTGGATCGCATTGATCGTCCTTCTGGGCTTTCAAAAAATATGACACCATCTCGTGGTCCTCAAGTAATTTCAGGAGAGACTTCAGATGAAATCACACGTATCTTGATAGAAGTAGTTGACTCAACTCTCTTGAATGGTAATGCCGCTCTTGATTATTATTCTATTGCCGCAAAAACAGGAACCGCTCAAATTCCAAGTCCTGGAGGAGGGTATTATACAGATCGTAATTTACACTCATTTTTTGGATACTTTCCTGCATATAATCCGCAATTTTTGATTTTCTTGTACACTATTCACCCCAAAGGTGCGCGCTATGCCTCACAAACACTTGCCTCTCCATTTTTTGATATGGCAAATTATCTGCTCAATTACTACAATGTGCCACCAGATCGTGCACCCAAGCCACAATCTCTATAAATGTGGTATACTATAAGGCATATGTTTCTATTACGATCAGGCATTATTACGATTATTCAATGGCAAGCACGATGTATTATCAAAAGATATCAACCCAAAATTATTGCGGTCACTGGTAGCGTCGGCAAAACATCAACCAAAGATGCTGTATATACGCTCATCTCTGAGCAAGCTCATGTGCGTCGCAGTCGCAAAAGTTTTAATAGTGGCATAGGTATTCCGCTCACCATTATTGGTGCGCCTACAGGATGGCGTGATATTTTGAAGTGGTTGCGTAATATGATCAAAGGTTTTTGGGTAATGCTGCGTCCTTGGGGTGCATATCCTGAATGGCTCGTACTTGAAGTGGGGGTAGGCAAGCCGGGTGATATGGATGAGCTCAAGACATGGGTGCGTCCAGATATGGTGGTCGTGTCTGCATTTGGATCATTGCCATCACATGTTGAATTTTTTGAAGACGAAGAAGCAGTATGGGCAGAAGAATCTGCCATCATTGATGTCCTCAAACCAAATGGGGTATTAGTACTCAACAGAGATGACGAGCGTGTATATGCACTCAAAAAAAGGCGTACCGAAAATCAGCGGGTGATTACTTTTGGTTTTCACGAAGATGCAGATATTGCTATCAGTAATTACGCATACATATCTGCTGATGGGCGACCAGTAGGTACACGAGCGGATCTGGTATGGCGAAATACTGCGCAGTCAGTAGAGCAAACAGCAACATTGGGCAAGAGTTTTTATTATGCGCTCGCTGCTGCATATGCAGTATATACAGATTTGTTTGGTGCACACCCTCACCTCCAAGATATTGTTGATACGCTTGTACCGCCTCCGGGGCGCTTGCGTGTTCTTGAAGGTGTTCTTGATACGGTACTCATTGATGATACCTATAATTCATCTCCACCAGCACTTATGCATGCACTCGATACACTCAAAGAACTCGATACCAAGGGTCGCAAAATTGCTATTATTGGTGATATGTTAGAATTGGGTAAGTTTTCCGATGATGCGCACCGTGATGCAGGTATTCGCGCTGCTACATTCGTTGACTACCTCATTACCGTAGGTCCGCGCGCTGAATTATGTAGTCAAGCTGCATTGCAACATGGATTGCCGCAATCTATTGTATTTCACGCTGCCGATGCTGATATGGCATTAGCGCATATGCTTGATATCATTGAACCTGCTGATACTATTTTGGTCAAAGCATCTCAAGGGGTTCGTTTAGAAAAGGTGAGTTATGGGCTCCTGAAAGACAAGGAACGACGTCATGATTTATTAGTGAGACAGGAGAAGGAGTGGTTGGACAAATAAGAAGTATGGCAATAACGTATACACTTTACAATAGAAAAGGGTTAATGATTATAGGTGATTTACATAAACCAGAGCAGAATATAAAAGGAACTTGTATTCTACAGCATGGGTGGGGAGGTACGCGTAAACATGCGACCATACAAGCAATGGTTCGAGCTTTTATTGAAAACAGTATTCAAGTTTTTGTTTTCGATACAACGAATAGTTTTGGTGAAAGTGATGGTGATTTTGAGCAATCAACACTCGGACTACATACAGAAGATTTATTTGATGTTGTTGATTGGGTACTATCTCAAGATTGGTTTATAGGGCCGCTCTGGCTTTCAGGTCATTCAAAAGGAGGATATGCAGTATGTAGATATGCTGCAGCGCATCCGCATAGCATTGATGGCGTCGTCGCTCTTGCTCCTGTTGTTTAAGGAGAGCTTTCTGTGCAAGCATATCAAAAATACAAACCCGCAGAATTTAAAGAATATCAAGAAAAAGGTTTATTGCAAACAACTTCTCATAGTGGGTATATAAAAACAAAACATTGGTTTCAGTTTCAAGAAAGACTGAATCACGACCTCTTGGATCATATAAATAGTTTGAGTATGCCTATGCTTGTTATTGTTGGAGATCAAGATACATCCTGTCCAGCAGAGCATCAAAATATTTTTTTTGACGCTTTACCACATAAAGAAAATAAACAACTTATTATTCTTGAAAATCAGCAACATAATTTTTATACAGAAGCGGATTGCGATGTGCTCACTGCGGCAATAAGTAAATACTTACATGACTATTATCATGCCTCTTTATAAAAAACATTCTATAAAATTACCAATTTATCATAGTAATCGTCACTTGAAGTACCGTTGCAAAACTTACCCAGAGGAGATAAGGGATATTTATAAAAGCAACCCATCGTGCAATAGGGAAAATGACTATGAGTGCCCATATAAGTGTTCCCAAGATGAGAAAAATATCAATCATCGCCAAGAAATTATTCTGCAAACCAAATTGTAGAGGCGAAAAGAGGAGATTGAATACAATATTTAATGCAAAGGGCAAGAAAATAATCCATGAAATTTCTTTTTTAAAGAAGAGATAGGTGACATATCCAAATGATATGATAATGAGTATGTAGAGCACGCTCCACACAGGACCAAAGAGCCATGCTGGTGGTGCCCAGCTAGGCTTTTCCAAGAGCGCATACCATGTTGATTGATTCATATGTGCTCAAGTATACCATATACACAATGCACAACATATGGTGTATCAGTAAAAATACCTCCTGTGGAAAAACTTTTGTATATGCATATGGTATACTGTATACATATTAGCCATAAGTATATCGTGTGTTTATATATGAATATGAAAATTGAAATTACACCAGAAATGCTCGAAGCAGCTCGTCGTAAACGAGATGCAGAGCGAGCCCTTGAATCAGATATTGTTGATCCTGGTTCTGAAAATATTTGTATTGCATGTGAATAACATCACAGAGAACACAAAAACTTCCTTTCGGGAAGTTTTTTTTATGTATGAAAGGAGTATACTATGTTTATGAATAGATATTATCGCGAACCTGACCATATTATTGATCTCCATGGATGCACACGCGAAGAAGCGCGGTATATGCTTGATGATGTATGCTTTCAGTATGATTTCAAAACAGTGCGCATTATTACAGGTAAGGGAAATCACAACCCCGAAGGTGTCGGTATTTTGAGATCATTTGTGCAGCAATATTTGCGCGGGCATAATTTTTCATTTCGTCCTGCGCGCATTGAGCATGGTGGCGACGGTGCTTTTGAGGTGACCTTGCGGACATAGGTGAGAGACAGGTTGTGCAAAAAAGTGTCGGCGCATAGAATGTATCTCTTGATTATTTACGGCAGAAGAGTACTATAGAGACAAACATCATAATTCGTACTTTATGAAAAATAAAAAAAGTCATGCCCTCATTGCGCAATCCTTATTATATGATTTGCCGACCGAGATGTCGCGAATCATGTTTTGTCCATCATGTGCAGCACGCCGCGCACCTCTCAAGGGTGATCGTGTGCTCCTCTATCATGCTGATGAAAAACAGCATTATATACATTCTATCAAGAAAGATCATAGATATTTTGGCTTTACGCCACATTTGATTACTGATATTGTCAAAGAACATTTTGTGAATGGTTGCATTATTAGTTTTTCTGCCGTATGTTGTATTGAGAACTGCGGTGTTATTTTTACCAAGACAGAGAAAGACCCGTTTCAGTATCATTGGCACAAAATACATCAAAAGCAGTGTTATATGAATCCCTATCGATTTATATCATTTGCAAGTATCAAATTTTATGATTTGTATGTGTATATCTAACACGCCTACAACAAAACCCCGTGAATATTCACGGGGTTTTTTGATCTGTGGCGACTTAAAAATTTGATCTCGTCAACACTTCTTCTTTGTATTTGGTTACATACATATATACCTCTTCCCAAATTTTAGATTGTTTCTGAAAATCAGAATCCTTTTTTGCTGCATAATAGTCATGTGATTTTTGTGCAAGATTATATTTTTCAGCAACTTTACGCATGTCTTCTTCCGGCCACAATCTCATGTATTTGATTCCTTTTTTTGTGTCTATGGCTTTGTAAAAGAGGAATACATATTTCCATGCAGGTCTCTGGATGTTTTGAAGACGAGTAATTTCTTTATCAACATCTTTTCCTGTGAGAAGTTCATCTGTGTCAGCGAATTGAAGTCCGAGATCGTTTTTTACATTGTTTTTGTGCATAAGTATTAAATTTTAAAGGTTTAAAAAATGTCTATATATCACTTTAGCAATAATAAAAAATCATGTCAATATCCTTGTGTGGTGGATAATTGTGGTATACTACATATGTTATGAGCATAATCAATACACCTATGATCAAAAATATTTTAAAAGCATTAGCAATTCTTATTGCGCTATTGGTGATTATTACATTAGTTTCACCTGATACTCAAAAAAGAAAAGCTAAAAACACAGACGCTACACCTATTGTCTTTGTAAATGACGCGCTCGGTGCATCGCTCTCAGTTATTTTCCAAGACAATATGGCTCTTATTCAAACCACAGAAGGCACCTCATTCCCACTAATGAGTATTTCATCTGCTTCTGGGGCGCGCTATACCAGCGAAGACGGCACATTGGTGCTTTGGAATAAAGGCGATAGTGTTACTATTTTCTTGAATGATGAAATTATCTTTGAAGGAACAGCACTCGGAGGTGCTGGGTTATCTGCAGGATCAGATGCAGTCACGCAAAAACTTACCAGCGCTGTATGGGTTTGGGAAAAAACTCAAATGAATAATGATGACCTCTTTGAGCCTCTTCGTGCTGGTGCATTTACGCTCACTTTTACCAATGATGGCAATATCTACGGCACGACTGACTGTAATGGTTTTGGAGGATCGTATACACTTGACGGCACAAAAATTTCTACAAGTGAATTCTTTTCAACAATGATGTTCTGCGAAAATTCACAAGAGCGTGATTTTATGGATATGGTTTCTGTAGCAGATCAGGTATTCTTTGACGATGCAGACAATCTCGTACTCTTGCTGCCATATGATTCAGGTTCTATTATTTTTTCACGACAACCAAATATTCAAGAATAAATAAATGAATTGCCCGGGGTACCGCCCTTGTTCAACACAATGTTCTCATGCTCGAAGTACTGAGAATAAAAAATCTCACCCGTGCGGTGATTTTTTTATTGTGCAGATGCATCTCTAAGGCGTCTATGAAAATCACGCACTGTCGCATGGTAGTACGCAATCTCTTGGGGTGTTTTTTTAGATAATTGAGCAATAATAAAAGGCATGCGTGCTTGAGTTTTAAAGAATGCAGCACGCTTGTTAATAAATGACCAGTAGAGACTGTCCCACACCGCTTCCCATGGTCCGCGAGGATAATCACCCATTTTGCGTATATAGTTTGATCCGCTCATATAGGGCTTGGTGGCAAAAACACCACCACTTGCAAATTGACTCATGTCATAGACATTAGGAACCATGACCCAGTCATAACTATCAATAAACATTTCCATAAACCAACGATAGACATTGTGCGGGGCATATTCTCCAAGGAGAAATATATTACCGAGTACCATGAGTCTTTCAATATGATGCGCGTATCCTGTGCGTATTATTTTGGTAAGGGTAAAGTCAACAGGAGTGAGATGAGTATTTCCTTTCCAAAATGCCTGAGGTAATGGTCGTCTGTGTGTGAAAAAATTTTGAGAACGCATATGAGTTCCATGCGAGACATACATGCCGCGCATAAATTCTCGCCAGCCTATAATTTGCCTCACCAGGCCTTCATACGAAGAAAGGGGAATGGTATGGTCATGTGCATACGTCATAATATGCTCAAGTACTGTCTGCGGAGTAATGAGTCCAATATTGAGATAGGGCGTCATAACACTGTGGAATAATGTGTCGTGTGTATGTGACAAGGCGTCTTCATAGGTTCCAAAGAGCGAAAATCGTTCCTGCAGAAACATATGCAGAGACGCGAGTGCCTCCGCTTCGGTAATAGGATAGAGAAGATCTGCAGTGTCACCGTAATGGTGATCAAAATATTGTGCAACATATGCCTTGGCTTCATTGCGATATATGTCTTGATGATTGAGCCATGGCGTACGGGGGAGAGAGATGCCTTTTTTTGGTAAGGGTTTTCTGTTTTCGTGATCGAAACTCCATTGACCACCTGCGGGTTTTCCTTCGGCATCAATCAAAATACCTAATCGCTTGCGTTGCCATATATAAAATGAATGCATGCGTAATTGCTTGCCTTTTTGTGTATCGTGCCACGCATGCCATGTGTCTAATGGTGTCAGAAAAAGTGGGCTTTCGTGGATAATAATATGCGCATCAAGTTTTTCAATATCTTGACTGAGCCATGTATCAGTCGGATCAACAATATGAATAGTGTCTTGGTTTGTGTGGTGAATATGTGCAAGCCAATCACCTCTTTTCTTGAGTTCATATGCCGAGATATAGGTTGCTGCATATCCTTGAGCAATGAGTTGGTCATAGTATGCACGCATACTTGCACGATGGAGCATAATTTTTTGTTTATGAAATTGATATTGTGAAAAAAAGAGGTATTCTTCAATGAGATATATATGATCGAGTGATATGTCAGAGCGCATAATTGGGTGCTCCGAAAAAGGAAAGAGTTGGTGAGGGAAGATAATACCAATTGATTGCATGTATATAGTATAGCATAGGGTGAGAAATCTCAGGTATCAAGCACCAAGCAACAAGTAGCAAGTACCAAATAACAAAACCTATCAGCCCTGTCTGGCGTAATTTGACGAGAGTGCTTGGGATTTTTTGCTCTTATGCTATACTCAATCTCTATGAGAAAAATATGGAATCATGCGCCGTATCCTGTATGGAGTCTCGTCACACGAGACGAAAAAGGTGACGCTCATATGAATATATGCACCTATGTCACTCCTATATCTATGCACCCCAAAGAATTCATCATAGGTGTATATTATGGAACTGCAACATATGATCATGTTGTGCGCGACCGTCGTGCATGCTTGCAATTACTGAGCAAAGACCAGATCGCATATGTACCATTGCTCGGCAAAAAGAGTGCAAAAAAACATCCTCGCAAAATGCAAAACAAGAAAATAACAGAACATACTCATATGTATAATTCTTGGACAGTACTTGAAGGATGTATTGGATATATTGACCTTGAAATATATGATATACAGGACACAACCGCAGATCATGCTATTGCATATGCGCGTGTTATACATGCTCGTACTGTGAGCAATGATCCTGTGCTTACCCTTGTGGATCTTTATGACGCAGGTGTGATTGGATAGCGTCCTTTTCTACACGCTTCTCCGCAATACATAATACGATCCCACATATTGCGACTTGCCCATTTTTTTCTATTATGAAATGGTCTTTTGCAATGTAGGCATATTTTCTCTTCTCTGTATTTTTTCGTCATACTCTATGATAGTATACGTATATATGAAATTTTTTTCAGCAAGACATGCGCACCCTTTTGTGTTTTTGTGGATATGCTATGCGTTCGTATTTACCGTACTTGCCCTATTGCCGAGAGAGCAGTCTGGATTCTGGATTGCTATGCTTTGGAATCTATTTTTGGTGGCGGTGCCACTTGCCTTGGCTTTGGGAATGCTCGCTGTGCATATACTCTCTATACGCGTGATATTGTGGCTCTTGGCGCTGGTGACTCTTCCTAATGCATGGTATGTTCTCACTGATGTGCGTCATCTCATTTGGCTTCATCCAAAACCAGACGGCGCTGTTACTATTGTGCGATATGAATGGGATATGCTTGCAGGAGGTAATGTATGGATGAGTGAATTACTGCTTTTTCTCTTGGCGGCGCTCGGTATTGCCGCGGGTGCATATGCTGGGTACATCCTTGCCCGGGAACTCGCCAGTCATATGAAGAGGCTCACATATCATTGGAATTTTTTGATAAGTGTAGTGACTATTGCATATATGAGTGGATTCGCTATTTATATAGGGCGATATATTCGCCTTAATTCATGGGATGTCATAACGAGACCTCATATTGTTGCTGCTGAGATTTTTCATGCACACACTGATCCGTATATGTTGTTCGTAACATTGCTCTATGGATCTATTGCTTTGGTGAGTATCTATACTGTCCAATATATTGCGCAGTCTGTAGGGTCTAGGTAAGTATGTGGTATACTTATATGTATTACTCATTTATATATACATATCATTATGTCACACAATCATACCTACAATCTCATGAATCAACTTACCCAAGAAATGAAAAGTCTCTGGCGTATAGAAAAACACTATATTCCCGAAGCGCAGACAGATCAAGAACGAGAACTCTTTGAAGATATGGCTCGCGTCAAAAAGGCGCATATCGAAGCGCTCGAGCAATTGGTTGCACAAACCCTTGGGGGAGGACACAATTAAAATACTATACATACACAAAACTCACCGCAATGGTGAGTTTTGTTTTTTCAAGGGGTTATGTTCAATACTCATCAGGCGCTCTTTATTATTTAAATAAAATAATAACTTGTTCTCGGTAGTATGAACATGATACTTCGCCACACGAGAACATCGCCTTAAGCAAGAGTAGTACCCCGGGCAGAGCCCGGGGTGCTACATTTCTAGAGAGATTATTCTGCAGTAGGTTTTTCAATGAGCAGAGGATCAATATCGAGACTTTCTCCGGTAATACGCAAGACATCTTTGTCTACTTTTTTGAGTTCTTTGTAGGCATGATTGTAATGATTCACTGTTGTGCCGAGTGTGCTACCGAGTTTTTGCATATAGGTTTCATATGCTTGTAAGTGATTACCGAGCTCTGCGACACGTTTTTGAATTTCTTTTGCTGATTCTTCGATTTGCAATGAGCGGAGTCCTTGGAGGACTGTTTGCAAGAATGCGAGGAATGAAGTAGGGGAGACAATGAGTACTTTTTTCTTGAATGCATATTCAATGAGATCTGCGGTATTAATCTTCATACCACCAATTTCTGCAACCAAGAGATCGTAATAAATGGCTTCGTGAGGAATGAACATGAATGCAAAATCCATAGTGCCATGTTCTGGTTGAATATATTTGCTCGTTTCGTCAATGCGTTTCTTGAGATCATTTTTAAATGCGCGCTCCAAGGTGAGGCGATCGCTCTCATTGGTAGTATCAGCAATGCGTGTATAATTTTCAAGAGAGAACTTTGAGTCAATAGGAATAATTTTATCTTTGACAAATACTACAGCATCGACAATGTCTTCTTTGGTAAGTGTATATTGCATTTGATACGATCCAGGAGGGAGCACATTTTTGAGTGTTGTTTCTAAATAGTATTCTCCTAAAATACCGCGCTGTTTTGGGTTTTTGAGCATATTTTGCAAGTCTTGCAATTGCTCAGTAAAACTCATAACCTGCTCGCCTGTTTTCTTGACCTCAGTAATTTCTCGAGTAATTTCTTTGATGAGTTCATGAGATCGTTCTGATTGATATTTGAGCGAATTACTCATTTCTCGTTGTGTGTCACCGAGTTTTTCATCAACAGCGCGAGATAGTGCATTCATTTGATGAAGCAAGAGCGCGAGTGATTGATCGTCTTGTTTTTGTACAGGTGCGTCTATTTTTTTCTGGAGGCGCATCACGAGAGTAATGAGCACACTAATGAGGAGAATACTAATAATGATAATGATGATAAAAAAAGTTTCCATAAGAGTAGATGATTATGATGTCTGGTGTATACCCAGCGCTTGTTCTAATGTATAAATCCAATTTTCGTCACGCACCTCTTCTTGTAATTTGGTGCGCAAGAGCCATTCCAAATATCCACGATCGCTCTGGAGCACATCTGTGATGCTCGTATTTTTGTATTTACCAAAAGGAAAGAATTTATAAACGAGAGGTGTTTCGCTAATATGGAGCATCTGCTCAATAGCAGTATCTTGAGAAAGGTTTTCTTGCTCCATGATTTTTTTCAAGAAGCGATAAAACAATTGTTCGAGCACGAGCACATCGCCTTTTGCATCATGAGCGACAGCATCAACTTCAATACCGAGCAAGTAGCGCAAAAATTGTAATTTGTACGAAGATACGCGTCCTTCGGGGTCGAGGTAATGTGCTATTTTCAGAGTATCAATCATGCGAGACACATGTAATCCTTCTCGTTTCAGCATCTCAGCATCAAAAGGTGCATTATGGGCAATCATAATGGCGCCTTCCTGAAAACGCTTTTCAAGATCATGGAATTCTTTGCTACCTTGAAAAGGAGGTTTACCCTCGGTCATTTTAGGGGTAATGTGATGCACAGACATTGCTTCTATGGTAATAGGTACGGGCGCTGTATAGAGCTCGTCTACAAAAGGCGAGTCATCATTACTCGTATAGGCTACTTGAATGAGGCGGTCCTCAGGTCCATTTCCAGTTGTTTCTGTGTCAAGAAAAATGAGTTGATGTGATATGTCCATACGATAACAGTATAGCATACTTTTATTCTCAATACTCCGACGATATGCGTTGGTTAAATAATAATGACTTGTTCGGAGTATTGTGAACATATAACTCACCGCATGAAAACTTGACGCAAACATTCATAGAATAATTCCTATTATTTGGTGAATATATCTTACTTTGAGTAAGGATTATGCTTCGATGCTCTGCCTCGAGAGTTTTTATTTGGGTGTGGTAGTATATATACATGAAAAAAAGCACATTCCAAAAAATCATCTGGGATTATTATATACGCCATGGGCGTCATGATTTGCCGTGGCGTACCCATATTACGCCATATCGTATTCTTGTTTCAGAGATTATGCTCCAACAAACTCAAGTAGATCGCGTTATTCCATTTTTCAAAAAATGGATGCGCTCATTTCCATCACTCAAAAAATTGAGTCAGGCGAGTCAGCGCGATGTCCTCGCTCATTGGAAGGGGCTCGGATATAATAGCCGCGCATTGCGTCTGCAGAAACTTGCCCAGATTATTATGGATGCTCACGGAGGTAACATACCAATGAGCACAGTAGCGCTTGAGGCATTACCAGGTATTGGTCCTTATACAGCGAGCGCTGTGCGTATCTTTGTGCGTGGCGAGCCGGATATATGCATTGAAACAAATATTCGCAGAATTTTCTTGCATCATTTTTTTACCGATCAAGAAAATGTACATGATCGTGATATTTACACATTGATCGAAAAAACATTTCCTGTAAATCTACCAGACCATCCTTTCTTTGCTGATCATACTATTCCTCATGTTGCTACGCATTGGTATTGGGCGCTCATGGACTATGGGTCTCACTTGCCCAAGAGAATTGGCAAGAATAGTAATACGCAGAGTAAACATTACACACAGCAAAAGAAATTCAAAGGCAGCGATAGGGAAATACGGGGCAAGATACTCGCTCTATTGCTTGAACATCAGACACTATCGCGCACCCGTCTCTATACCATGCTCGGTACAGAAAAAGACCGCTACGCCCGTATTCTAGATGATATGAAGCGCGAGGGATTTATTACCATGACAGGACGGAGGGTGTTTTTGGTGGATAGGTAGACACTCCTCGCACATTCATATATACTAACCATATATGGAAAATCCTAAATTTCTCAAACAAAAGTACGGTAATCTCCACAAAAGCCCTGAAGTACAAAGTGCTGCAGAGCGTACAGAAAAAAGAACAGGTGAGTCAGTATCAGAAAACCCCGAAGTACGTATACAAAACTACCTCAATCGCTTCAATGAAATACTCAATCGTACTGACAAAGAAGACCGACAACAAGGTATTGAAGCCCTTAAAAAAGTTCTCACTAAAGAACTTGTCATCAAAGCAGAAAATGTACCCTATCGTGCATTTGAATTAGAACAAGACATTGCGGAACAATGGGGACGTGGACGACCAGCTATTACTGAAAAATTCAAACAAGAAAAAATCAAGCAAATTCAAGAAGACCAAAAAGAATCACTCCATACATGGATTGACTACCTTACGTCACCTGATGCCATGTATCCTGACTGGGCAAAGTACTGGGCATTTCGATCAATGGCTCAAATGGGAGGATACTCCAAGAAAGACAAGAAATTTGGTACAAGAAAAAAAGACACTGTACATGCCTTCCCGACACTCAATGCTGGATGTCTTGCTGATACTATAGGGCACATACAACAACATGTAGAGATAGCAGGCCTATCAGAAGATGACCCACAACGCATTGATAAAGAACATGCTCTCATGGAGGAGTTAGGTCACAATGAAGAAACACGCACTCTCCTTACCACAGAAAACTTTGCAAAGATATATACTCACTATCTTGAGCAATTCGGTGGTCTCACGTGGGAGAACCTAGAAAACATCAAAGGATATTGGAAGAAATATGAACATAAATCAGATCCACAAGAACTCGTTGATTCACTCAAAGGATATCCTCTTGAATGGTGCACCCGCAATATCTCAACAGCACGAACACACTTAGAAGGTGGTGACTTTTATGTATATTATTCACAAAACAATGACGGCGAAGCAGTAGTGCCACGCCTTGCTATGCGTATGCGAGGTACCAATACTATTGCCGAAGTGCGCGGTATTGAAAAAGACCAAAACATCGATCAATACATTCAACCAGTACTCGATGAAAAACTCAGTGAATTTGGGTCAGAAGGTGAGCGTTATCTTAAAAAATCAGAAGATATGAAACGCATGACTGACATCACCCAAAGATACAGAACTGGGCAAGCACTCACTTCTGATGATCTACGATTTCTCTATGAGATAGATGGTAATATACAAGGCTTTGGATACAAAGCAGATCCACGTATTAAAGAAATACTTGATGGTAGAAATATGAAAGAAGACCTTGGCGTCCTCTTTAATTGTAGGCCAGATCAAATTGCTATTACACAAGAGGAGGCCCTCAGTGGTGATTGTGTGTATTACAGAGGAGATCTTGACTTAAGCAATCTCACCAGCGCAGAAGGCCTCACTTTACCACAATCTATTGGAGGGTATCTTTACTTAAGCAATCTCACCAGCGCAGAAGGCCTCACCTTACCACAATCTATTGGTGGGTATCTTGAATTAAGAGGTCTCACCAGCGCAGAAGGCCTCACCTTGCCACAAAGTATTGAAGGAGGTCTTTTCTTAAACGGTCTCACCAGCGCAGACAAAGAAATGCTTCGTCAAAAATATCCTCAGTATGTGGATAAGATAAAGTAAAAAGACACATATTTAAATGCTCACCTCAGTGCTTTTTATATCTCTATTTGATATACTTTGACATATGTCTCTATCAAACGAAGAAAAATTCCAAAATGCCTATACCGGACTCAATCCTGAACAGCGAGACGCTGTTGACAGTATCGAAGGTCCAGTGATGGTGGTCGCAGGCCCAGGAACAGGCAAGACGCAAATTCTCGCACTTCGTATTGCTAACATTGTGCGGACTACAGATACAACACCAGACAGTATTCTCGCACTCACATTTACAGAATCAGCAGTGGTGAATATGCGCAAGCGCTTGCTCGGACTCATGGGGCCTGATGCGTATCGCGTAGGTATTTTCACTTTTCATGGCTTTGCTCAAAAAATCATCCAAGATAATCCCGATGCATTTCCTGCAATCATTGGTTCAGAGCCTATGCTTGATGTTGATGCCGTGCGTATCATAGAAGATATTCTTATCACGCATGATTTTGAATACTTGTCTCCTTTTGGGGATCCGCTCTTGTATGTCGGAGATATACGAGCGCGCATTGATAACCTTAAACGCGAAGGTGTTTCTGTGCAAGATTTTCAAGCAATTATTGATCAAGAACAACATGACCTTGATACATGTGATGACCTCTATCATGAAAAAGGGGCGTACAAAGGGCGCATCAAAAATAAATATGTTGATCTACAAAAACAAATCACCAAAAATCAAGAGCTCTGCACCATATATGGCGCATATCAAGACATGCTCCACGCAGAAAAGAAATATGATTTTGCTGATATGATTATGGAAGTAGTGCGCGCATGTGCGACCAATCAAGAACTCCTCTTTGGTATTCAAGAACAATATCACTATGTTCTCGTTGATGAACATCAAGATAGTAATAATGGGCAGAATAAATTACTTGAACTCTTGGTGAATTTTCATGATATGCCAAATATTTTTGTGGTGGGGGATGAAAAGCAGTCAATTTTTCGCTTTCAAGGCGCTTCGCTTGAAAATTTTTTCTATTTCAAATATCTCTATCCTCAAGCAAAGCTCATTACCTTGCGTACGAATTATCGCTCGTCACAGCTCATTTTAGATTCTGCCGAATCTATTATTCCAAGCAGTAAAAACTTACAAGCACATCATGCATATGATGCACACAAAATACGCATTATGCCATTTCAGGAAACCAATGCCGAAGTATTTGGTGTTATTGAAAGTATTCGTAAACATATACGAGATGGGGTGCCTCCAGAAAAAATAGCTATTATTTATCGCAAGAACTCAGATGCATTTGCATTTGCTGATATGTGCGCAAAATTGGGTGTTCCATGCATTATTGAATCAGATCAAGATTTATTTTCAGATATCTTGATTCGCAAACTCATCACTTATATGTACGCAGCTGCGTATCCTGAAAATGATCGATATATGGGCGAAGCGCTCCATGTGGACTTTTTAGGATTGGATCCTTTTGATATTTTTCAAATAATCCGCACAGCGGGTACTCGTCATGAAGCGTATGGGGTACTCACTATATACGACATACTGCATCGCTCTGATATTCTTGATACACTTTCTCTGAAAAACAAGGATGCGTGTATGCGGGCAGGTGCAGCACTTGCTGATCTCCATGAGTATGGATACAATGATCGTATTACACGCACACTCGAGCATGCGCTCCGGGCTTCGGGGATGCTCGCTGCAATTATGGCAAGTGACGAGCCTGTGCGTGGTCTCGATACAGTAGATCGATTTTTTGATGAAGTGCGCACCCTTGAAGCAAAGAAAAATGATGCGACACTCCGTGATCTCATTGCTCATATTGAAATGATTCGCAAGCACAAGATTTTCTTGAAAAAGAAAAAACACAAAGGAGAGCAATCTGCAGTGCGCCTCATGACAGCACACCGATCCAAAGGACTCGAATTTCATTATGTGTATATTGTGCATGCGGTATATGGGGTATGGGGTAATACAAAATCACCAAACAGATTACCGCTCTTGCCGCGTGTCTATGCACTCATTGACGATGCTTCCAAGAAAGAAATAATGACCGAAACTTTTCCAGATCATGATGAAGAATTGCGTATTTTTTATGTTGCACTCACGCGTGCTGAATACGGCATCACTATTACCTATGCAGGGCAAGGAGATGACGGCAAAGAGCAACTCCCTTCAGCATATATTGATATGATTAGCGATGATCACAAAGAATACATTGACACTACTGACCTAGAAGCACTCTACAAACAAGAGCGACCAACTCTCTATGCGGAAAAACCACAAGGGGTGTACGGTACGATTACGCCTGCATTTGTACGTGAATTATTTATAGCGCAAGGATTATCAGTGTCGGCGCTTAATAATTACCTCAAGTCTCCATGGCAGTATTTTTATCGTAACCTCATGAGAATACCGCAAACCAAAACAGCTTCTCTTGATTATGGAAATAGTATGCATGCCGTATTCAAAGATTTTTTTAATCATCTCAAAAATGGAGGTGCTCCTTCTACTGATTTTCTCTTTGAGTTAGCGCGTACTCATGTTGCGCGCCTGCAGGCAACTGACCGCGAAAAAGAAATACTTCTGAAAAAGAGCTTGCGCGCGCTCTCTGAGTGGTACGCATACCATCAAGATGTGTGGCATGTAGACACTATTAACGAAGAACGCATTCGCGGTATCTTCTTGCGCGACGATGTGATGATCAAAGGAGATATTGATAAAATTGAATTGCATGGAGATGGAACAGTAACGGTTGTTGATTATAAAACAGGCAAGCATAAAACACGCAATGAGATCATGGGAAATACCAAAAACAGTGATGGTGATTATTATCGTCAGCTCGTCTTTTACAAGTTGCTCCTTGATAGATATAAAAACGGCATGTATCGTATGACCGAAGGGGTTCTGGAATTTGTAGAACCTGACGAAAACGGCAAGATAGAACGCCACACCTTTACTATTTCAGAGCAAGAAACCAGAGAGCTTGAAGCTACTATTATTCGTGTTGCTGATGAAATTATGAATCTTTCATTCTGGAATGAGCCATGTGATGATGCAGTGTGTGACTATGGTGATTTGGTACAAGCATTGCGAGGATTTTAATATGATATACTTATGAGAGTACTTATGCGCAAAATTACAGATATATTCAAAAAAATACAGCGTATGTATACACATTATCATGCGTCAGCCATACAAGAGTATCTTGTGTTTTTCCTCATAGGCATGGTTGCGGTACTCACTATTTTTCTCGTCATTACACTTATCCAATTTAAAAAAACCAAGCGTGCTCACATTGAATTTCAAGACCTTGCCGTGCGCGAGATGAGGCAATTAGCACTCAATCAATCAGTATTTCTTGACCGGATGAGTTTTTTTGAACAATCATCAGAGATTGGTTTTGAGCACCTGCGTACTGAAACCGAAGAGCGTTTGATCGCTGCGCGTGATGAAATTGAAGATGCGCGTACTTCAATTCAAGAAACATTGGCTATTCAATCTGGTCAATTACGGAGCACTATTCGCACATGGTCACCGCGTATTCCGCTTGTACGCTGTACTTTTGCTCAACAAATGCACACAGGACAAACACAATTTGTAACAACACGCGGTGCGGGTACATTGTTTCGTTCTGACGGATCTCTTCGTCTTGTTACGAATAGACATATCATCGAGGAAGCAGGGTACATACTACAAACATGTGCTTTGAGTTTTGGTGACGAGACACCACTCTTTATTTTTGGTGCAGATGCAGTCCAGTCGCAGGGTACATCTCTCGATATTGCTTTTGTGGATATGACTAACGCTCCTGAAGTATATATACAACGATCAGCATCAATTCGTTCGCTTTGTGAAGAACCTGCTCTTGCTGGCGATCAGATTATTATTATGGGATATCCAAGTATTGGAGCAGAGAGTACGGTTACAGTGACTGAAGGTATTATTTCTGGATATGAGGGCGATTATTACATCACTTCAGCAAAAGTTGAACGAGGTAATTCTGGTGGCGCTGCTATTTTAGTTAGAGAGAATTGCTATCTCGGGATTCCTACATTTGTTGCATCTGGTCGTATTGAATCACTTGCAAGAATTTTAGACGCGCGTGTGATATACTAGAAAGTATATAACCGCTGTGTTATGAGTATTATTAATCACTATACATAAAATATACATATATGGAAAAAAGCATACAGGTAGGAATTAATGGTTTTGGTCGTATTGGGCGGGCCTTTCTCAAGTTGTCGCTTGAACGAGATGATATTGATGTTATTGCTATCAATGACTTGGGTGATATTGAGAATCTTGCGTATTTATTACGCTACGACACTGCATATGGGCCAGCTGATTTCATGGTTGATATTGAAGGCGACGAACTCATCATCACTACTTTTTTTGATGATCACGAAGCCGCCCAACAGCATCGCATCAAAGTATTCAAAGAAATGAATCCTCAGGATATTCCATGGGGCAAGGCAGGTGTTGATGTGGTCGTGGAATCAACAGGAATATTTACGACATACGACAAAGCAGCACTTCATCTTCAGGGTGGTGCTCGCAAGGTGGTTATTTCTGCTCCTGCAAAAGAAGAAGATGGCGCTACTGTGCATGGAGAAACAGTACTCATGGGTATTAACACTGACGCTTTGGCAACATGTGATGTATCATCAAATGGATCATGTACTACCAATGCAGGGTCGCCACTTATGGCTATTTTAGATGAAAAAATTGGTATTGAAAAAGCTATTTTAAATACCGTGCATGCGTATACCGCAACTCAAGCTATTGTTGATGGCCCCGCTAAAAAAGATTTTCGCGGAGGGCGTGCAGCGGCTCAGAATATCATTCCATCTTCAACAGGCGCAGCTATTGCAGTAACCAAAGTACTTCCTCAATTAGCGGGTAAGTTTGATGGTATATCACTTCGTGTTCCTGTTGTTGCGGGATCTATTGTAGATATTACTTTTATTGCAAAGCGTCCCGTGACGCGAGATGAAGTAAATCAAATACTTACTGATGCTGCCGAAGAAGATCGCTGGCAAGGAATTTTCACTGTCACCGAAGAACCTCTCGTCTCAACAGATATTCTCGGATCATCATTTGCATCTATTGCAGATCTTGAAATGACGCGTGTTGTTGATGGTAATCTGGTCAAGGTGCTCGCATGGTATGACAATGAAATGGGATATACACATACGCTGATTGAGCATGTTGTTACTACGATGCAAAAATAAAAAATATACATATGAACAAAAACACCGCTCCGCATGCGGTGTTTTTAGTGGACTCTCAGAGAAGGTAAGTAACATACCTCTAAACTGGATTTAGGGGTGCATTTTAGCCATATGTAAAAAGCAGATATAGGATGCCTTGAAACATTTCATATATAGAGTATACTAGGTATATATGTATGATATGTCACCACAAGATATTGAGCGCCTTGCAGAATTATCTCGCTTGCGCATAGATGCTGCATCTATACCAGCTCTCCAAAAAGATTTCCAAGCAATTGTTGGATATGTAAGTAGTATTCAAAATATTGAAACAGGGAATACTGGTCACACGAGACATGATATTGCAAATGTTATGAGGTCTGATGATGAGGCGTATGAATCAGGTCGTTTCACCCAGGACATCCTCGATCAGTCACCAGACAGAGAAGGGGATTATATTCGCGTCAAGAAAGTACTCTAATTATATGTTGAAATTCAGCCATATCGATTCTATAGAAAAATTACACCAAGGATATCTCTCCAAGGATTTTACCGTGCGTGAAATTATAGATGACTACCTCGCTCATATTGCAGCAGTAAATCCAGAGATGAATGCATATCTTGAAATTTTTGACGACATAGATGATCTTGTGAATCGCGCAGAGCAAATGATTGCATCTGGAGATATACATCCACTGACGGGCGTGCCTGTTGCTATCAAAGACAATATGCTCTACAAGGGCAAGATTTCTTCTGCGAGTTCTCGTATGCTTGAGCATCATCGAGCAACGTATAATGCTGATGTGGTCGATAATCTACTTACCCAAGGGGCTATTATTATAGGGCGTACCAATATGGATGAATTTGCTATGGGTTCTTCTACAGAGACATCTGCATTTGGTATTACTAAAAATCCGCGCGATATGACGCGTGTACCAGGAGGTTCTTCTGGTGGCGCAGCTGCAGCTCTTGCAATGGATGGGGCACTCATCAGTCTCGGATCTGATACAGGAGGATCTATTCGTCAACCTGCGTCATTTTGTGGACTCGTAGGACTCAAGCCAACATATGGATCTCTTTCTCGTTCAGGTCTTATGGCGATGGCGTCATCTCTTGATATTATTGGCCCTCTCACCAAAAATGTTGATGATGCTGAACGTTCATTTTACGCACTTGCGCGTCATGATGAAAATGATAGTACGAGCATTCCTCAGTCTATGCGAGATGCGGTGACATCTCGCATACCTAAAAAAATAGGGGTCCCTCGATCATTCCTTGCCCAAGACGGTATTAGCGAAGACGTGCGTCTTGATTTTGAAAAAAGTCTCAAGCTCCTCGAACAAGCCGGATATGAATTGGTAGATATTGATATGCCGCTCCTTGAGCATGCGCTTGCCATTTACTATATTTTGATGCCTGCAGAAGTTTCGAGTAATCTCGCTCGTTTTGATGGGGTGCGCTATGGATTGCGCGTTGAACAAGATACACTCATTGATACGTACAAAGAATCACGCACGCAAGGATTTGGCCCCGAAGTACAACGTCGTATCTTGCTCGGCACCTATGTATTATCTCATGGGTACTATGATGCTTTTTATAACAAGGCAATGTATTTGCGCGGTGCGCTTGAGCAAGCATTTAAAACACTCTTTGCTGATATTGATGCTTTTGTAACACCTACTACTCCGACAGGTGCATTTCGTTTTGGTGAAAAAAGAGATAATCCTCTGGAAATGTATATGTCAGATATTTTTACCGTACCTGCAAATATTGCTGGCGTGCCGGCGCTCTCTGTGCCTTCAGGGCAAGACAGTAATGGTATGCCTCTTGGATTACATATCACCGCAGGATATCTCCAAGAGTCCGTGCTCTTTGCCATTGGTAAAGACTTTGAGCGCATGCGCGATGCGCAGGCATAACATTATCAGTAACGCGTTCAATCATAGATAGTATGGATCCGTATATCGTCACAATTGAACAGCAAGGATTACTCAATAGCTTGGGTTCATTCCTCAGTAGAATTTCAGGAGGGTTTTCTGATAATGTATTTTTTTCAGGAATGCAATTTCTTCAAGGTTTTGGAAATGCTTTTGCCTTTTTTGTAGGAGTTGTCGTACCCTTGGTCACTATTGCTTTGGTATTGGTGTATGTATATACCTCATTTCAAATTGCTGATGTGCGTGACCAAGAATTGCAAAAATATCTCGCGCGTATTTACAAACGTCAGCAAGAAGATTTTGAGGCACCTCAAAACAAAAAGTGGAACAAGGTCTCTGAAATGTTTATGTCATCTGATTCTGCAAATTGGCGTATTGCTATCATTGAAGCAGATTCGCTTCTTGAAGAATTAGTAACCAGTCTTGGGTATCAAGGCGAGAGTCTTGGGGAAAAAATGAAAAATATTGATCCGGGTAATTTCCCATACCTCAAAGAAGCATGGGAAGCCCACTTGATTCGCAATCGTATTGCTCATGAGGGTATGGAATTTCACCTAGATGACTTTGAAAAAAATAGAGTATTTCGTCTCTATGAAAAAGTCTTTATGGCAGCAGGATTTATCTAAGAAAAGCGTGGGCGTAGCAGTGCTTGTATGAGAATAATTTTCTTGTCTTGAAAAGAAAAGAAAAAAATGCTACGCTATGGTGTGTCTTTTTAGGCGCATATATCTCGGGGTAGCTCAGATGGTTAGAGCGTGGGACTCATAAACCCAAGGTCGTGAGTTCGATTCTCACCCTCGAGACACAGAGTCATGTATCTTGTATTTTTCATATAAATACAGTATACTTGGCCTCATTGCACCGGTAGCTCAACTGGTTAGAGCACCCGCCTGTCACGCGGGAGGTTGCGAGTTCAAGTCTCGTCCGGTGCGCATAGAATAAAAACTCATATTATGTATATGGGTTTTTATTTTAGAGAACTTGCTCATATTGTGATTTTATGATAGAGTGAAAACATAGAGCGGGGTAGAGTAATGGTAGCTCGTGAGGCTCATAACCTCAAGGCGGCGGTTCGAATCCACCCCCCGCAACAAAAGTAATTCATAAAAAACCTGCATTTCTGCAGGTTTTTTTGTCGTATGCAAAGGTTACATGAGATTAAACACTCATGCACACCTCCGCTTCGCTATGAAATACTGAGCTCACTATGGTGAGCAAAATACAGAATACAAGAAATGGTAAATCATTCCCGTCTTCACTACGCTAAGGCGGACAATGCCCGGAAAATAGGAGCGAAGAATCAATAAACAAATATGCGAGATATCAAAGTTTTTGCATATATACCGTATACATTCCATATTCATAGATAAGTGGTGCGTATGTTGGCAAATCATTAACAAGAAACGAAAGCCCATACATTTTCTCCGTGAGCGCTCCAAAAATTTAGAAAAAAAAGGGGGTGGTAATTCTAAAAACCAGTTCTGCCGGTTTTTTGGTTGCTTTTCTTGTTTTTGAGAAGAGTATCTTGTGTCTTGTATCCTGAGACTCACTTACTCTTCTTGCTCTCACCTTAAAATCCTGTATACTATACCTATATGTCAACAAATTTGATTCCTGTTATCGGTATTGAAGTTCACGCAGAACTAAAAACAAACACTAAAATGTTCTCACGAGCTAAAAATGACCCCGATGAATCACGTCCTAATGTGAACATTGATCCGGTGAGTATGGCTCATCCGGGGACGCTCCCTGTTATCAATAAAAAAGCCGTAGAACATATGGTGCGTATTGGTCTTGCTGTTAATGGCACTGTTGCAAATTTTACTGAATTTGATCGCAAAAATTATTTCTACCCCGACATCCCCAAGGGATACCAAATTTCTCAATATAAACATCCTATTGTGAAAGGGGGATCTCTTGCTGGGGTACTGCTCACTCGTGTTCATCTCGAAGAAGACACAGGAACAAGCAAGCACGAAGACGGCGGCTCACTCATTGATTTTAATCGCGCAGGTGTTCCTTTGATGGAGCTTGTTACAGAGCCGGTTATTCATAGTCCTCAGCAAGCCGCACAATTCGGTCGTGAATTGCAGCTCTTGTTGCAATACCTCGATGCTTCGGATGCACAAATGGAGAAAGGGGAATTGCGTATTGAAATTAACTTGTCTCTCATGGAAACCGATATGTCTTTGGATGAGGTCAAAGCGCTCTATCATTCTGATCGTGATCGTTATATGTCACTCCTTGGCACGAAGACAGAAGTCAAAAATATTAACTCATTCAAGGCTGCAGAAAAAGCAGCTCACTATGAAATTGAGCGTATGTCAGCACTTATTCGTGCGGGGCGCGGCGATGAAATTGTCCAAGAAACAAGAGGGTGGGATGACGCGCGTGGTATCACTATCTCGCAACGCTCAAAAGAAAATGCTGCTGACTATAGGTATTTCCCAGATCCTGATCTTCCTAAACTCTATCTACATGAACTCTTTGACCTTGAGAGTATGAAGCAAGCATTGCCTGAATTACCAGCATCAAAACGTGATCGTTATCGCGCCGCTTATGGTATCTCAGAAGAAGCTATTGAAATCTTTGTTAATCACCACGAACTTGCACATGTTTTTGAACAAGTTGCAGAGGCACTTTCTTCTGCTGATATGTACCATACCGCATCAAATTATGTAACATCTGACCTTATGGGAATACTCAAGGAGGACAAGGGTGCGCGTATCCCAGACATTGCTTCATTTGTAGAACTCATGAAAATGATTGAAGCAAAAGAATTAAATTCTCGTGGCGCAAAAGATATTTTGCGTATCCTTGCAATACAAGGAGGAAGTCCTCAAGATCTTGCTCAATCACTTGGGCTTATCCAAAATAATGACCCCGAAGCATTGCGCGGATTAGTGACTCAAATCATTACAGATAATCCAAGTGTCGTTCAAAAATTTAAAGACGGAGATCATAATGTGCTCAAGTTTTTTGTTGGGCAAGTTATGAAAGAAACCAAAGGGAGCGCAAACCCAGAACTTACCGAATCATTATTCAAAGAACTATTGAATGCATAGCTGCTTATGAATACACCAGATACATCACCTACTCCTGGGCGACGTCATCCGCTCACTGAAATGATAGAATTTGTCACCTCTGTTTTTGTCGAGATGGGTTTTGAAGTTGCCGACGGCCCTCATCTGGAAGACGAGTTTCATAATTTTGATGCACTCAATATTCCTCCAACGCACCCGGCACGTGATATGCAAGATACATTTTTTGTTCGTGGTATGGAGGGACATGTAATGCGTACGCATACTTCAAATGTGCAAATCCGTTTTATGGAAAATCATACACCTCCTTTTAAAATTATTGCACCAGGAATGGTGTACCGCAATGAAGCAACTGACGCAACCCATGAGGTACAATTTCATCAAATTGAAGGATTAGTAGTAGGCAAGAATATTTCCGTGGCGCACCTCAAGGCAACTCTTGAAACATGTATTGCAAAAATTTATGGTCCAGATGTAGCATTTCGTTTGCGTCCAGGATATTTTCCTTTCGTTGAGCCTGGTTTTGAAGTGGATCTTAAATTTAATGACACATGGCTTGAAGTGCTTGGTGCAGGTATGGTGCACCCTCATGTGCTCCGTAATGTCGGCATTGACCCTACAGAGTATTCTGGATTCGCATTTGGTATAGGTATTGACCGTATGGCAATGATGAAGTGGGGAATTGATGATATTCGTCTCTTGTATCAAGGTGATATGCGACTCCATAATGGTCTTGAACTGCTCTAATATATCTTTATGAAATTATCACATACATGGCTTCAAAAATATTTTACAGAACCACTACCTCCTCTTGCTGAAATTGAGGCGGCTCTTGTGGTGCATTCTTTTGAAACAGAAGGAATGTCAATATATGGAGATGACGCAGTTATTGAAATTGACGTGCTCCCTAACCGTGCACATGATGTATTGTCGCACGCTGGCGCTGCTCGTGAAATTGCAGCATTATTGGAGAGGTCTGATTATCGCGCTCCTTTGTATACTACACCACAAGTGGACGACACCCTTGTTCCACCTCTCGTACATATTCATGATACAGAGGCGTGTTCGCGATATCATGTGCGTCTCATACACAATATCAATGTGCAAGAATCTCCTCTATGGTTAGTGCAATTACTTGGTGCTGTAGGGCAAAAGTCTATTAATGCGCTTGTAGATGCTACTAATTACATCATGCTTGATCGTGGTACACCAGTCCATGTCTTTGACGCTGACAAAGTGGTAGGCGATATTCATGTCCGTTATGCGCGCGATGGAGAAACATGTACACTTCTCGGTTCTGGTGAACAAGAGCGGACTCTCAATGCGTCTATGCTCGTCATTGCTGACGAAGAAAAAATACTTGCCCTTGCTGGCATTAAAGGAGGTACTGCTGCTGAGGTTACTTCGAGTACGAAAAATATTCTTGTTGAAATTGCTCATTTTGATCCAATGATTACCAGACGGACGCGCAATGCAACAGGATTAGTTACTGATTCGGCAAAGCGTTTTGAGAACACCTTTCACAATCGTATGTGTGATGAAGTAGTTGATGTGCTGGCAGCGCTCATTGCTGAGGCGGAAATTGCTGGTACCGATACATTGCGTATGAGTCCGGCTGTTTCGTATGGAGAAGCCGAAGCTGATCCTCAGGCTGTATCGGTTACGTATAATCATATTCAATCACTCTTGGGTGTTGCAATTACTCATGCAGAAATTCATGATATTTTAGAACGACTTTCCATGACGTATACAGTATCTGATGATACACTCCTAGTGACACCGCCATATTACCGCAAAGATATACATATTCCCGAAGATATCATCGAAGAAATTGGGCGCATGTACGGATATCATCGTATACCATCGCAACCTCTTCCTCATAATCTCTATACTCCAGAGGTGCATCAAGAAACAGCGCTCATGCATCGTATGCGATCATTTCTCGTAGATCGTGGATGGTCTGAAATTATGACTTATACATTTAGAAAAAAAGGTGATATTACGATGCTCAACCCCGTAGCAAAAGACAAGCCTGCACTTCGCACAAATCTCTCAGAAGGGATGCAAGAATCTCTGGATAAGAATATGTACTATGCGGATCTCTTTGCTGCTGATACTATTCGTCTCTTTGAAATAGGGAAAGTGTTTACCGTGCAAGGAGAAAAACGCTCATTGGCAATTGGTCTTGGGTACACAGATAAAAAAGCGCGCAAAATTCATGGTCCAGAGCACGAAGTACTCACGCAATTATTGCAAGATATGTATAATGCATGCGGTATTCACGAGGTATATATTCCTCAATCAGAACACCATATTCATGAAATAGATATTTCTAAACTTGCTCTGTCTATGGACAAGGTGTCCACATATGGAAATACCTCGGCACTCCTTCGTCATACACGATTTACTTCGCTGTCGCCTTATCCGCATAGTACTCGTGATGTTGCGGTCTGGGTACCTGCTCATGTGTCGCAAGAGACTGTACATGCTATTATTCGACAGCATGCAGGTCCGTATTGTTTCCGTATGGATCTCTTTGATGTTTTTTCAAAAGAAGACCGCATATCCCTTGCATTTCGTATTGTATTTCAAGCACCTGACAAAACACTTACCGATACAGAACTCGATCAGTCTATGAGCGCTGTATATAATGCTTTAACCCAAGAAGGGTATGAAATTAGATAATGATATATATACCCACAGAAACCCTCTTTACTTTTTATATTTTCTGTATATAATACAATCCTGTTATGAAATTTGAACTAAAAACACACATGCGCGATGCGCACACAGACAATGATACATTGCGTCAAGAAGGCCTTGTCCCCGCTGTTTTTTATGGTGCTGGCAAAGACGCTGTTTCTATTGCTGTTCATTATAATGATTTTGTAAAACTTTATAAAGAAGCAGGGGAGACTCATGTTATTGATCTTATTACTGATCAAGGAACTCAATCTGTTTTGGTGCATGATATGCAGCAAGATCCTGTATCAAACAAGGTAATTCACGTTGACTTCAAAGTGGTTGAGAAAAACAAAGCAGTATCAGTAACTGTTCCATTTGAATTTTCAGGAACATCTCCTGCCGTAAAATCAGGCGCTGGTACACTCACCAAAGTAATGCATGAAGTTGAAGTTGAAGTACTTCCTGCGCATATCCCATCATCATTGATTGTAGATATTTCTTCACTAGAAAATGTTGGAGATCAAATCTTGCTCAAAGATATTCCTCTTGCAGAAGGATCATATACTGTTGACGGAGAATCAGTAGTAGCAGTTATTTCATCACTTCGTGATGAATCTCAAGAAGAAGGTGCTGCAGAAATTGACTTCTCTCAAATTCAAGTTCAAAAGAAAGGTAAAGAAGTTACCGAAGAATAATAAAAACCTCGCTCCTGGCGAGGTTTTTTCTTGTATCCACTATCACTCATACATCATTATATGCTATACTGCAGCCGCATTTATTAATCATTAATCGCACATCATTATGACCACAACCATCAAATACTTTATTACCATCATCACAACACTCACTGCATTCATCATTGCACCAACAGTATTTGGAGCAACAGTAGTTGTAGACACTACGAATGACTCAGATAATAGCGGGGTAGAGTGTTCACTTCGTGATGCTATTAATGCTATTAATACAGGAGCACCTGTATCTACCTGTGTTGATACCTCAGGTGATGGTTTTGGTGTGAATGATCGTATACATTTTGATATACCAGGCGCGGGACCGCATACTATTA
>JAJOIF010000005.1 GCA_021209525.1 Minisyncoccota bacterium
ACTCCAACGCAGACTCAATCAACTCCTAGAAGGTAAAATCACACCACTTGTCATTGATGGTATTGTAGGACCCTTCACACGTGCTGCTATTAATATGAGTTGTTAACAAAATCACACATACTCAATTTCAAAAACCGGTTCTGCCGGTTTTTGTGATTTATGCAAAGGATGAATGAGGCTAACCGCTCGTGTGTATGTGGAATGTATGCAGAGCAAGTACCACGGGCGAGGAAGAGGTGGTAACTCATTACTCAAAAATTCCCCAAAAACTTTTCCTAAATTCTAATTCTGTTTGAGCATCAAGTGTATTACTCACAATAATCATAAGCTCATGAGTGAGACCGAGATCTTGCTTCATGCGGTCAAGCATATGCTCAAATGGATGAGGGGATATCCAAACTGCATTTTTGAGACATACAAAACCAGCTTTTTTAAGAATATAGCGAAGCGCATTTCTTTTTTCTTTATCCTGTTCTGGAACATCGAGCATAACAATACGCCACCGACCATCCCATGCCATAGACATCATTCCTGTATCTGATGAGAGCTGGAGCGAGCGATGCTTGTGACGCCCTTCGCGAGTAATAAATGCAAAAGTGCGTCCTCCCAGAGATTGCAGAGAAATATCACCATTATCTGCAAGTTTTTTAAGAGTACGATGTACTTTGTAGGATAGGGTTATTTTTTCAAGCGGGTCAACATAATTTTTTACATAGGCAATAATATCCTCAGTGTAGGCGGCCTTTTTCTGGAAAAGGAGATTGAGTATGTGGTTTTGCACCTTTATTTTTGCCATATAAGCATAGTATAGCACAAAATCTATTTTTGACAATAATTTTACGACCACAAAAAACTTGTCAAAAAAATATATATGATTATAATATAGGGTAGATGCATGATTGCATCGTACTATTACCAGTAATATAAGCTAATACATATACATTATGTCTGATGAACCCACACACGATGAATACGGAGACGACATTGTTCTTGAGACCGATACAGAAATAGAGCACGAAGAACATGTTGCAGATACAGTCAAAAAACTTCGTGAGAAATTACGCGCCGCACAACAAGAAGCAAAAGAAAATCTTGATGGATGGCAGCGGGCTCGAGCTGATTACAGTAATTTACAAAAACAAGTAGCCGAAGAAAAGACACATCTGCGCAAGCGTATCACCGAAGATATTATTCATGACTTGCTCGCACCTCTTGATACCTTTGAAATGGCAATGAGTAATCAAGAGTCATGGCATGCAGTCGATGAAACATGGCGTATTGGTATCGAGTATATTTATGGGCAATTCAAGAATTTCTTTGAAGAACATGATGTGCGTGCCATAGAGCCAAAAGCAGGAGATATCTTTGATCCTGTGCTCCATGAATCGCTTGAGACAGTGCCTACAGATGATGAAACCAAAGATGCAGTAATCATCAATGTGCTCCAAAAAGGATATACTATCGGCGACAAAGTTATGCGTCCCGCAAAAGTAAGCTTTTATACATACGAATCACAGAAATAATTTATTAATCTATCTAATCTATAATCACTATGAGTAAAATAATTGGAATTGACCTAGGAACTACAAATAGCGCTGTTGCCATCATGGAAGGTGGTCAGCCAAAAATTATTGAAAACGATTTAGGAAATCGCACAACACCATCTATTGTTGCTGTTGATAAAAAAGGAGACCGCTTGGTTGGACTCACTGCAAAACGTCAATCAGTAGCCAATCCGAAAAATACTATTTTTGGGGTCAAGCGATACATTGGACATAAATTTTCTGACGATGTTGTACAAAAACACGTTGATCAACTCCCGTATGCTATTTCTGAAGGCAAAGACGGCGGTGTGTCAGTAACTCTTGGCGACAAAGACTATCGCCCAGAAGAAATTTCTGCAATGGTACTCGCTAAAATCAAAGCTGATGTTGAGGCAAAAATCGGAGAACCAGTAACTCGCGCAGTTATTACCGTGCCTGCATATTTCAATGACTCACAACGTAAAGCAACCAAAGATGCAGGAAAAATTGCCGGCCTCGAAGTTGAGCGTATCATCAATGAGCCTACTGCGGCGGCGCTTGCATATGGTCTCGACAAAAAGAAAGACGAAAAGATTGTAGTATACGACTTTGGAGGAGGAACATTTGATATTTCAGTCCTCGAAGTAGGAGAATCTGTTATTGAAGTAAAAGCAACAGGCGGTGATAGTCACATGGGTGGAGAAGACATTGATCAAGCAATCATTACTCATATCGTAGAAGAATTCAAAAAAGAAACAGGTCTCGATATTCGCAAAGACGTACTCGCATTGCAACGCCTCAAAGAAGCTGCAGAAAAAGCAAAGCATGAACTTTCAACCACCAATGAAACAGACCTTAATATTCCATTTATTGCGCAAGTTGACGGTGTGCCACAGCACTTGAATATGTCACTTTCGCGTGCAAAACTCGAAGAACTCGCTTCCGAATATGTAGATAAATCAATTGATATTACGCGTGCAGTTCTCAAAGATGCAGGATTTTCTGCAAGCGATATCGATGAAGTGATCTTGGTAGGAGGGCAAACACGTATGCCAAAAATTCAAGAAGAGGTGAAAAAACTTTTTGGTAAAGAACCAAATCGCACCATTAACCCAGACGAAGTAGTTGCCGCAGGAGCCGCTGTGCAAGCCGGAGTACTTCAAGGAGATGTCAAAGACGTTCTCTTGCTCGATGTGATTCCATTGTCACTCGGTATTGAAACTATGGGAGGTGTTGCTACAAAGCTTATCGAAAAAAATGCAACCATTCCTACGTCTCATGCGCAAGTATTCTCAACAGCTGCTGATAATCAGAGCTCTGTAGAAATTCACATTGTGCAAGGAGAACGCCCTATGGCAAGCGATAACAAATCTCTCGGACGATTTATCTTGGATGGTATTGCGCCAGCGCCACGCGGTATTCCTCAAATCGAAGTAACTTTTGATGTGGATGCCAATGGTATCTTGAGCGTCAAAGCAATAGACAAAGCAACGAATAAAGAAAATTCAATTCGCATTGAAGGATCTTCAGGGCTTACCGAAGAAGAAATTGAAAAAATGAAAGCAGATGCAGAATTGCATGCCGAAGAAGACAAAAAGAAAAAAGAACTCGTTGACGCAAAGAACCTTGCTGATGCAACTGTCTTTACTGCAGAAAAAGCTCTCAAAGACAATGGTGACAAAGTGACTGAAGAAACTAAAACAGCAGTACAGTCCGCAATAGAAGCTGTCAACAAAGCCAAAGAAGGAAATGATATGGCAACACTCACTGCTGTTATTGATACACTTTCAACAACTATGCAAAAAATTGGCGAAGACCTTCAAAAAGCAGGTGCTGCTCCAGAATCAGCAGATACTGCCGATGTCAATCCAGCTGGCGCAAAAGTCGAAGACCATGTGCGCGACGCAGAAGTCGATGAAGATACTGACAAATAATCAATGCATATATGGCAAAAGATTATTACGCAATTTTAGGAGTTTCCAAGTCTGCAACATCAGCAGAGATCAAAAAAGCATTTCACAAACTTGCCCATCAGTATCATCCAGACAAGGGTGGCGATGAAGCAAAGTTCAAGGAAATTAATGAGGCATATCAAGTACTCTCTCATGAAACCAAGAGAGCTCAGTACGACCAATTTGGTACGACAGGTGGACCTCAGGGCGGCTTTCATGGGGCACATGGTTTTGGTGGATTTGATTTTTCTCAATTCCAACAAGGAGGTGCACACTTTGATTTTGGTGATTTGGGCGACATTTTTGAAACCTTTATGGGGGGTGGATATGGTGTACGCAAAGGGCGCGATATTCAATTGAGTGTACAGCTCACGTTTCTTGAATCGCTCAAAGGAGTTCAAAAAAAGGTACGCATACCCGTTCTCAAAGATGGTGTTGATACAGGAAATAATAAAGAAATTGAAGTGACCGTACCTCCTGGTGTAGAGCATGGGCAGCGTCTCAAATTGCAAGGATATGGCGAAGAAATGACCGGTGGTCGTCCAGGGAATGTTGTACTTCAGATATTCGTAGAGCAGCATCCTGTCTTTACTCGTGAAGGAGATCATATTGTCATGGACCTTGATGTGAAATTAACCGATGCGCTCTTGGGTGCTCAGTATGATATAGAATTACCTGATACAAAAAAGATCAAGGTGACCATACCCTCAGGTCTCGCATCAGGAGAAGTCTTGCGTGTCAAAGGCAAGGGGGTAGATCGGGGTACTTTTCACAAAGGAGATCTCTATATACGTACTCATTTCGTGATGCCTAAAAAAATCACCAAAAAAGCAAAAGAAGCAATAGAAATACTGCAATCAGAAGGTATCTAAATATACAAAAAACACTTTTCTTGCGAAAAATGTTTTTTGTATACAGGACATATCTCATTGCTTGCTGTAGAGAGTATTTTAAAGCGGACTTATTGTTTGTCCCGCATCAGTATCATGCACCATAAGACCCATTTCTTTGAGTTCGTCTCGAATACGGTCTGATGTTACCCAGTCTTTGTCGGTGCGAGCACGAGCGCGCTCATTGAGGAGTTCTGCGACGCGCGGGTCTTGGGCTGCGGTGTGCGGGACACTAGATTTTTCTATGCGCCCGAGATCAAGACCGAGCACATGATCACAATGCATGAGTGTTTTGAATTTCTGAGCAGGGGAGAGTGTATCGTCTTTGAGCATTTCCCATATGAGGGCAAGTGCTTTGGGGGTGTCTAAATCATCTGCAATCGCGTCGGTGAATCGTTTGGTATATGATTGGTTTTTCTGTGCGAAAAATGTATCAAACCATGACATATGTTCTCGCAGTTGATGCGCATGCGCACGCAAGCGTTTGAGCGCCGTAGCGCTTGCCCCTAGAGACTCCCATGTAAAATTCTGAGAAGAACGGTAATGTGCTTGCAAAAAGAGGTAGCGTAGTGCGAGCGGGTCATATCCGCGCTCAATAACATCATCAAGATACGCATTATTGCCACTGCTTTTAGCAACTTTTTCATTATTCATCAAGAGGTGGTCATTGTGCATCCATATATGGGCAAGAGGTTTTCCGGTAGCATTTTGACTCTGAGCTATTTCATTTTCATGATGAATATCAATATGCTCAATGCCTCCTGTGTGAATATCAAATGTGTCGCCCAAATATTTCATACTCATTGCAGAACATTCAATGTGCCATCCTGGGAATCCTTGCCCCCAAGGACTCATCCAGCCAAGCTCATCATTAAATTTCCATAATGCAAAGTCAAAAGGATGTTTCTTTTCCGAAGAAATACCAATACGAGATTCGTTTTCTTGATCGTGATGACATACATGGAGTCTCCCATATCCAGGATCTTTTTCTGTGCTGAAATATACGCCGTCTGAAGTGGTGTAGGTAAAACCTTTTGCTTCGAGTATGCGTATGAGATCAATTTGTTCTTGGATGTGATCGCTTGCAAAAGGGAGGCGGTACGGGCGAAGCGCATGCAAAGCGTGCCTATCAGCGAGATACTTGTCCGTATATTTTTGGGCAAGTTGCTTCATACCTCCTAATGTCCAAGGAAGTCCTTCTGTGCGTAGTCCTTTTGCCATTTTGTCTTCGCCATCATCGGCATCAGAAACAAGGTGTCCAAAGTCGGTTACATTGATAACATGGTGTACGGTGTATCCTTGAAATTCAAGAGACCGCCTGAGCACATCCCAAATAACAGCAGAGCGTAGATTTCCAATATGCTGAGGGCCGTATACTGTTGGTCCACATGAGTATATGCCAACAACGCCGGCACGCAGCGGTTTCAAAGTGTCCATTTGTTTGGTAAGGGTATTATAGTACTGTGGCATAGTGGTTCTAGTATAGCATAGGTCGTGGAAAATAGAGAAAAAGCCTGTATAACATACTCTCTAGGGCTTTATTTCTATACACATACAAATACTTGCAAAAAATTTGTAATTTTGTATAATACGCTCTGTTATGGAAAAAAACCAATCAACATTTGCTGTTATCGAAACAGGTGGAAAACAATACAAAGTTGCCGAAGGCGATATCATCACTATTGAAAAGCTCGATGGAGAATTCAATGAAGGTGATACTATTACTTTTGACAAAGTACTCCTCACAGACAAAAATGGATCAACTACTGTAGGTGCTCCATATGTAGGAGGCGCAACTGTTACCTCAGAACTTGTATTCCAAGGCAAAGGCAAAAAAATCAACGGTATTCGTTTCCGTGCAAAATCACGATACACTCGTCGGTTTGGGCATCGCCAACACGAAATGAAAGTAAAAATTAAAAGTATTGCATAAAAAAATCCTCTCATAATGAGAGGGTTTTTTGTTGAGGAGGTATTCATGGCTGGAATGCCAGATTAACCACTCATTCCCGGAATACGCGAGCATGCCGCGTTTGACGGGGGAAACGAGCGTATCTCCGGGATCTCGTGGACGTGGTACGTATGCTGTACACTCATTAACAATAAACGAGGCACGTCTGACGTGCCGAGGTCCCGGACATTTTCTTCACTACGTTAGGAAACGAGGAAGAGATGATAACCCACGGCGGTATCTACCCAGCCTCGTTCGACTTTGCTCATCAATGCGAACGAGCCTTACTCTCCTGTATTGCCTCCACAATACGCTCATACGCAGATTCAGGGTCATCTAGAAATGACTCATCAATATGCACATAGTGACGCAGGGATACAGGAACTCCTTTTTTCATATAGGTAAAAACATTATCATGATCATGGGGCGCCTGTGTATAGAGGTACAATGTCTCGTCTGCGATAATGCCAAAAAAGACTCCTTGATGATAGAGCCCAAATCCGCCAAACATACTCCGTACGGCAATATCGGATGTATCATGCATAATGTCATGCATAATATATTCAGCTAAGTGAGACATGTTCATAGACGCTAAGATCGTTTATGGAGTGCGTGGGCAAGTGTGTCACCATCAGCATATTCAAGCTCTGATCCTGTCGAAAGCCCGCGTCCTAATTGAGAAATACTGAATTCATATTTCTGTGCAAGCGGTTTCAAGTGCTGCATGAGCATCATGCGCGTATGCTCACTTTCTGGGTTCACCGACAAAGCAAAAATAATTTCACCCAATGTCTCTTCGGTGGCGCGCCGTGTTATCTCTCGTATCAATTCGTCGGTACGTACAGGATTATATTTTGTTTCAAGCGCAGGGAAGAGTCCACCTAAAACGAAATACGTGCCGTGATATGCGCGACTCATTTCCATGGCTTCAATATCCATATCTTTTTCAACAATCATAATAGTGGTACGATCGCGATCCGGATTGCGCGCAATGGGTGCCTTGGTCTCATCAGGGTGTTCTTTGTAAAAGAATTGATAACTCTCGCTACAGAGACCGAGCTGATCGTGGAGATGTTCTAATTGATGAATGAGTCCATCAGTGTATGTTTTATTCTTGCGCAACAAGTAATACACCATGCGACGTGCCTGGCGTTTACCAATGCCTGGAAATTGGGCAAAATATTGGGTAAGTGTTTCAATAAAATCTGCCATAGGTATTACTCAAAAGGAGTGAAAGGATCATAGGGTTCAAATGAATTACCAGGATCATGAAAAGGTTGCTGCTCAATACCATAATCACTAAAGTCGGTTTTTTCAATATCAATAAATGATGTCTTAGAACCATCAAAGTATAATTCCACAGATCCTGTAGGGCCATTACGGTGTTTTTCAATAAGAATTTCAGCGATATTGGGACGATCGGATTGTTTATCGTATTTATCTTCGCGGTGAATAAACATTACGACATCGGCGTCTTGTTCAATAGCGCCAGAATCACGCAAGTCGGACAGGCGCGGCTTTCCTCCGCGAGACTCAACAGCACGAGACAATTGTGACAGGGCGAGCACAGGCACATTCAATTCGCGAGCGAGGGCTTTGAGGGAGCGAGAGATTTCAGTTACCTGATTCACCATAGAGTCGTAGTTTTTTGATGTGGTCATCAATTGCAAGTAGTCCACAATAATAAAACCAAGACCGTGCTCTGCTTTGAGGCGGCGCGCAGTTGAACGCATGCGAAGAATTGAGTTACCTGGTTGATCGTCAATAAAAATAGGTGCTTTAGAGAGGCGATCCATGGCATCACGAATCTGCTCAAAGTCTTTTTCGGTGAGTGCTTTTCCTGTGCGCATTTTCCATGAATCAACACCCGCCTCTGCTGACAAGAGACGATCGGTCAATTGTTGCGCACTCATTTCAAGAGAGAAAATTCCCACAGGAATATTTGCCCGCATAGCAGCATTACGCGCAAGGTCGAGCGCAAGAGATGTCTTACCCATAGATGGGCGCGCCGCCAGAATAATGAGATCCGAAGGCATGAGTCCTGAGAGTTTATTATCAAGTGCGCGATATCCTGTAGGTACTCCGCGCACAGCGGTATGATTGGGATCATTGAGTTTTTCAATGGTATCCCAGGTGAGTGGCAATACTTCTTTGATGCCTATAAATTTTTGTTTTGAGCGAGAAGTATTGGTCACAGAGAAGATTCTTTTTTCTGCTTGATCCATGACTTCTTCTATATCATTTTGCTCATCAAAACCGAGTTCAGACAAAAAATCAGCCGCAGTGATGAGTTCGCGCAGTACTGCTTTGCGTGATACAGTTTCTGCGTATTGCGTAATGTTATTTGCAGACGGTACGAGATGTACAATTTCTGACAAATATGCACGACCACCAATTTCTTCGAGCTGGCCTTTTTCTTTGAGTCTGGTTGCCAGAGTTACCACATCAATAGGTTCATGTTTTTTGTTGAGATCTTGGGCTGCTTGATAGATGATTTTGTGTTTTTCCGCATAAAAAGAATCAGGAAAAACAATATCGCTAATGTCGTGAATACCTGCAGGACGGAGCATAATAGCACCGAGCAATGCCTTTTCTGCATCGAGGTCTTGGGGTGGGATGCGTAATGTTTTTGATATAGTCTTCATGAAATGCTATTGTAGCACATTTAAAAAATGAGGCATCTGCTTATTTTTGCAAAAGAGAGGATAAGCGGTGGATATACTGTGGAAATATTTGATATTTCTGATACAATGCATATATATGTCATCATCTCAAGAAAAACAAGTCCTCGTTTCAGGGATTCAAGCAACAGGTCGTCTCCATATTGGTAATTATTTTGGTGCTATGAAGCAATTTGTAGATCTCCAAGATATGTACGATGCACATATTTTTGTGGCTAATTATCATTCTTTGACAACGGTCCAAGATGGAGCACTCTTGCGCAAGCAAACACGCGATGTCGTACTTGACTACTTGGCGATAGGGCTTGATCCTCAAAAAGTAACGCTCTACACACAAACGAGTATTCCTGAATTATTTGAACTCACATGGATTTTTAATACCTTGGTTACGGTTCCGTGGCTTGAGCGTGCGCATGCCTTCAAAGATAAAGAGAGCAAAGGTATTGAACCGAGCGTAGGACTTTTTGATTATCCTATTTTGCAAGCAGCAGATATTGTTTTGCCGGGCGCGCATGTCGTACCTGTTGGTGAAGACCAGCGTCAACACATTGAAATGACGCGCGAGATTGTACGCAAGTGTAATGCAGTATACGGCACATCATTTATTGAACCTCAAGCACTCATTAATGATCATGTTGCCGTGGTGCCTGGAATAGATGGGCAAAAAATGAGCAAGTCATATAACAATACGATTCCGCTCTTTGGTACTGATCAAGAAATTACCAAAGCGGTGATGGGTATCGTGACTGATAGTGCACTTCCAGATGAACCCAAAGACCCAGAGACGAACACTATTTTTAAATTGTATAGCCTCATTGCATCTGTTGATGAGATTGCATCTATGCGTCAAGGTTTTCTTAAAGGAGGTATGGGATATGGTGATGCAAAGAAATTACTTGCCCAAGCAATTATTCAGATGGTGACTCCCATGCGTGAACGCCGTGCATATTATGAAGAACGCCCTGATCTTGTTGATGCAATTTTGCAAGAGGGTGGTGCGCGTGTACGTGAACGTGCGGGTCAGGTTATGGCGGATCTCCGTAAAAAAGCTGGATTGGTGTAGAGTGTACACATTACCACACGAGTTTGACAAATAAAATAAAAAATGCTAATATAGTATTGATACATGTTCTATCGACCGTAATTGCCGGAAGCAATTAAAAACCGGGCTATCAGCCCAAAAAATCTTTAAAAATGAAATACAATAACGTAACACTCGGACAAATCGAAGCCTTGATCAACAAATTAGGCGGAGAGCAAGGAATGCAAGATTTTCTTGCGGGACGTATGGAAGTAGTAAAAAGAAAGTTTCACCAATTTGGTGAGGACTTACTGAATGGCAAAGGAGCCTTTACGGTACCTGCTGACTACAACCACGATACCCAGATAGATGACTTTGGTGCAAAAACCAAAGATCTGAAATCAACGTATTATTACAATGATGCGTTGACGAGTAAAAACTTTGCCAAAGCAACGAACAAGCTGGTGCCAGGAAAAACCTACGCTATCAAAATATTTCCAATTTTAGAAAGTAATATCAGCAGCGAAGACTGCCTGAACCGACTGAAAGCTGAACCAGGTAACGTATTGGTTGGTGCTCACGGTATCACTGCTCTGCAATCAAACCAACCTGACATCTTCCCAAAAGGGAAATGGACGGCTTCCTTTGATGAAAAGGACGCGCTTTGGAAAGGCGCTGACGGCGGCCGCAGGGTGCCTGGCGTGGGCCGGGACTCGGACGGTGACTGGCTGTTCGGCCTTGGCAACTTCGAGGACTCTTGGGATTCTGACCGTGTCCTTGTTTGCTTCTGCGACTTATAGTCCTTGGGCGCTTAGTCACTTAAAATTTTACGGTCCTTTGACCCTTGAAACGCTTTCCGTATGGAAAGCGTTTTTTTCTGTTCGCAATATTTTCTAGAAATGCTATGATTAAATATGGATATAGGTGATGTGTACGGTTACGATTGTGCACCGCCTTACTCTCGCACAAGGTAATCATCAGTATTGTTCGGATATGTCTTAATAACGAGTATGATCTTGGGTGAAAAATAGATATAAGTCGGTGCATGGTATTAGAGAGAAGCATGTCTCCAAATAAAATACAGAATCTAGCAGGTGCTGGATTCGGTGACATAGAAGGTACTATGTACATTGCTTGCGGTACGCTGACGGCAACCACAGGGTGCCTAACGTGAACCGGAACTCGGACGGTGACTGGGAGTTCCACCTTGGCGACTTCGGGTACTCTTGGAATTCCGACTTCGTTCTTGTGTGCTTCTGCGACTTGGATGAGAACAGAGGTTAGTCTTATTTTTAATGTAAAAACGCTTTCTATAATAGGGGGCGTTTTTTATTTGCTCTCTTTTCACAGATGCGCTATACTGTGATTTGTACCTATGACATCTCCTGTGACAGAGATTGAGGTCGCCAACAATAGAATTCCGAGCAGTCTCTGTTTCTCAGAGAAAGCAGGGTGGCACCGCGGTTATCCTCAATCGTCCCTGCATGTACGCTTTGCGTGCATGGAGGGTTTTTATTTACTTATTATTTTTTTTATGAATACCATGCAAACACTCAGTTATTATTTGATTCGTCTCATTATTGGACTCGGTATTTTCACCGGTATTGTGCTCATTGCAATAGGTGGCACCCTTGCCCTCAATAGCGGACTCAAGCTCGCATTTTTTGAAACAGGGTCTTATGATTATACGTATGAACTCCGAGACTGTGGAGGCACCTATGTTTTTGATGATATGAAAGGTGTTTCAGAATATGTGCCGAGCGATGACGCAGAAGCCGTGGCTGCATGTCGCGATCGCGTACTCGGTGATGCGCGCACTCGTTTTGTGAATCAGCAGCAACACAGATTCGTTGATGGTATTTCACTTTTATTCGTAGGAATATTCTTTGCACTCGTTGCGGGATTCCTGTACAAGAAAAATAAAGCATAAACAATATGAATAGAATCTATATACATACACTTGCCGATTATAAAGAACAATCAGTCACTATTGCTGGATGGGTGCATGTTGCGCGTAATCAGGGCAAGGTCGCATTTTTTGATTTTCGTGATATGACCGGCATGGTTCAAGGTGTTGTCTTTGGTAAGCCTGAAGTACTTGAAATTGCAAAAACATTGCGTCCTGAATGGGTGGTTGCCGTGACCGGTATAGTGCATGAGCGTCCTGAAAATATGAAAAAAGAAGGCGCTGTAAATGGTGATATTGAACTTGAGATTACAGACATTACCATCTTGAACAAAGCAGAGACACCGCCATTTGATATTACCGGATCAACGGCTGACATTAGCGAAGAAGTGCGTCTCGCCGAGCGGTATATTGACTTGCGTAGCGAGCGCATGCAAAACAATATGCGCATGCGTGGACGCGTTGCACAATTTGTGCGCACGCAATTATACGAACAAGGTTTTACTGAAATAGAAACACCTCTCTTTACCAAATCAACACCAGAAGGTGCGCGCGATTATATTGTGCCAGCACGCATGTCGCCAGGTCATTTCTATGCGCTGCCACAATCACCGCAGCAATACAAGCAATTGCTCATGGCTGGAGGTATTGAGAAATATTTTCAATTAGCACGGTGTATGCGCGACGAAGACTTGCGTGGTGATCGTCAGCCTGAATTTACTCAAGTCGACATGGAAATGAGCTTTGTTACCGAAGAAGATATTATGAATCTCAATGAAGCGCTGCTCATTTCTGTGGTCACAGAATTTTATCCAGAAAAACGCATTCAACAAATTCCATTTCCGCGCATGACCTATGCCGAAGCTATGGAAACATATGGCAATGATCGTCCAGATATTCGCGAAGACAAAGAAGACCCAAACCTTCTCGCATTTTTGTGGATTGTTGATTTTCCATTCTTTGAAAAAACTGCAGACTCTGATGATCCTCAGGCGCAAGGCGAATGGACCTTTACCCACAATCCATTCTCGCTCTCAAAACCAGAGGATGTAGAAAAATTGGTGAATAAACAAGATATTGGCAGTATTATGGCGGCGCAATATGATATTACCTTGAATGGTTATGAAATAGGCGGGGGAAGTATTCGCGCTCATGATCCAGTAATTCTCCGTAGTATTCTTGAAATATTAGGACATAGCGCCGAAAAAATAGAATCAAATTTTGGGCACATGCTCAAAGCGCTCGGCTCAGGGTGTCCTCCGCACGGAGGTATTGCATGGGGATTTGATCGCCTCATGATGATCTTGCAAAATGAACCTAATATTCGCGAAGTCATTGCATTTCCCAAAACACGCGGTGGTCGCGATCTCATGATGGATGCACCATCGCCTATAGATCACAAACAATTAGATGAATTAGGTATTGTTTTGCGCAAGCAATCAGAATAGCTTTTTCGGAAATATAAAAATGCACCCTTTTGTAAGGGTGCATTTTTTTTGATGCATCGCTCATTTTATGAGCATGAGCTCTTTTGATGCGATAGCGTATTATCTTCAGTGTACTCAGATAATCCTTTGATGGATTCAAGGAATTCCTTGAACACGGGATATCCTTTTTCATATATACCAAGTGTATTGGCTGTCGTGATATGGAGGCGTAGTTTGTTCTGCGGTAATTTTTTCTCAAACGAATGAGTAATTACGGCAAGTGTTTTTACTGCGTCTTCCATGCCTGTGACAGTTCTGATGGTCAAGATTTCTCCTTCATCATGTGATTGTTTTTGGTAAATAAATCTAATACCAAAATCTTTTGATAATGGTATATATGTGGGTGTTGTTTGAGGTATGGTGATGTTAAAATGCTCAACAACAAGCTGGTGTATCGTTTTTTGATTTTTCATATGATTGATTTTAAGGTTTGTTTTTCATTATCATATATACATTATGCATATATGTCAATTGCACGCTGCAATGTTACATTTCTTCACTTTTATATAAAAATATCGTATGATAATGCTCAGGTTATGGAATCTACTATTTATCATGTACAGAGCGCCGTATTCGAAGGTCCTATCGAATTATTATTGCGCCTCATTGAGCAGAGAAAATTACCCATCAATGATATATCGCTCGCTCTTGTTGCTGATGATTATGTGCGCATGACACAGTCACAGGGTATGATATCGCTCCATCAGAGCACGCAATTTTTGGTAGTTGCATCAACGCTAGTACTTATCAAGTCTCGATCACTCTTACCGACACTTGAACTCACCGAAGAAGAAGAGGAGAGTATTCATGACCTCGAGCGTCGTGTGCGTATGTACAAAATCTTTCAGACAAAGGTTCCTTTTATTGAAGAAAGGTGGGGCAAGGCGCGTCTCTATATGCGCCCCACACCTCCTGTTGAAATTGTATTTACCCCTGATCCTGCGATCAGTGCCGACATGCTCTATGCGCTCGTTCGAGACATCGTCAAAGAAGTACCTGTTCCAGAAAAATTAGAAACCGCACATGTTGCTACTGTGGTGCGTATCGAAGACATGATGCAGCGTCTCGAGCGAGAAATACAACGCGGTAGCCAATTTACTTTTTCATCACTCTTGACTAAACGCAGCAGCCCACCTCGCACCAAAGAAGAAGCGCGCGCAATCAAAGTAGAGGTGGTGGTTGGATTTTTGGCATTACTTGAAATGGTGAGAAATGGACTCTTGAGTGTCGCCCAAGAACATACTTTCCAAGACATTATTATTCACGAGAGAAAATAATTACACATACGCTCTATGTCATATACACTTATTCAAAAAATAGAAACATTACTTTTTTACAAAGGAGAACCGCTTTCTCTCCCATTTCTGGTGCGCACATGTGAGTCATCAGAATCAGAAGTACGCGCGGCGCTTCGTGAACTTGTCGCTCTCTATCAAGATCGAGGAATGGTTATTGTTGAACATGATGACACCTATATGATGACGACGCATCCAGACGTTGCTCCTTTGATTGAAACCATGCGCAAACAAGATCGTGCAACACCGCTCAGTAAATCGGCACTCGAAACACTTGCCATAATTATGTATCGTAATGGTATTACTAAATCAGAACTCGATTATATTCGCGGTGTGAATTCGCAGTTTATGATTCGCAACTTACTCATTCGTGGTCTCGTGGAGCGTATTCCTAATCCCGAAGACAAACGGAGTCCGCTCTATCGTCCGACCATGGATATGTTTGCATTTTTGGGTATTACCCATGCGGGCGAATTACCCGGATACGATAGTATTGTTTCTGAAATTGCAGATGCGCTTCAAGAATATCCGCAAGAGGATGATGCGTCTTCTGAAGACCATGATGCGCTACAGCAAGACATGCCTTCTGAAAGTATTGCTCATAATGAGCACATTAATGAAATCTCTACTACTGATTTATAATATATGTCTCAACCCAAGTCATCATACAAAAAAAAGATACAATCCCTCATGCGTTTTTTGCGTGCGCATGCGTATTGGTATCATATGATCGTGTACGGAGTGCTCTCGACACTCATTATAAGCGGTGTCGCTTTCTTGTCTTTATACCGCGTACATCTTTGGAATACCTATCAAGTAGAACCAGCGCTACCTATGCAATTATTTGATGATGAGCAACTTTTTCGTGGAACTGATTTTGGTGCGCGAGGTATTTTGATTTATGACGCCGCTCGTGACAAAGAAATTTTTACATACCAAGAAGATACACTTTTTGGTATTGCGTCAATTAGCAAGATTATGACAGCACTCGTGGCTCTTGAAAATCATCCAGATGATTTTCCTGTGCCTATTACTGCTGAGTCTCTTCAAGAAATTGGTGATCATGGTCTGGTGGAGGGAACTATTTGGCGACTTCGTGACATTATTGAATTTATGCTTATTACTTCATCAAATGATGCTGCGGCAGCAATTGCAGAAGCATTTATGTCTCATGAGGATTCGGCAAAGGGTAGGGCTTATTTTGTGGAGCGTATGAATACGTATGCACAAAATCAAGGATGGGAATCTCTCGTCTTTACCAATCCTACAGGACTTGATGAATTTGGAGTTCGTTCAACCATGGGAACAGCTCGCGATGTATTTGCAATGATGCGTTTTGCATATGAGCGCTATCCAGACATTATGCGTGCAACAACATTACCTCGTACTATCATGACACCGCTCTCGGGCGATTCTGTGCGAGCAGAGAATACGAATCAGATCATTAATCGTATTCCAGCATATGTATTTTCAAAAACAGGATTTACTCAAGATGCAGGAGGAAGTCTCGTATTTATCTTTGAGCGAGCTCCGCAAGCGCCTGTGTATGTAGTTATCTTAGGATCAACATTTACGGGGCGCTTTACTGATGCTGAATATATTGCATACACACTTTTTGAATATATATATAATTTTGAAAATATCTCATAATCTCGTATACTAGAACACATATGTCTATCGCTATTTTTAAAGTTGTCGCCCCTCTTATTGTAACCTTTTTGGTGGGTATTGGTATTACGCCGCTCTTGTCTCATATTATGTACACCTATCGTTTATGGAAACGATCTGATCGCGGTAATCACAAAGAAAACCCTGGCATATCAGCAGAGTTTTCAAAGATTCACAATGGTGCTGAGGAGCTCTCAACACCGCGAGTAGGAGGTGTGGTGATATGGATTTCCGTACTCATTTCTGTAGCTATTTTTGTGCTCGCGCAATATATTTTCGAGGGAGAACTCTTTGATCGTTTGGTATTTGTGAGCCGTAACCAAACATGGATTCCACTGGCAGGGCTTGTCATAGCATCTCTGGTGGGGCTTGTTGATGATCTCTTGCAAGTATATGGATCGCGCAGCGCAATTATTGACGGACTTTCTCGTCCTCAGCGCATCGCTATTATTGCACTTCTTGGCTTTCTGGCGGGGTGGTGGTTTTTTGTGCAGCTCGGCATGAGTAGTGTCTTTATTCCTTTCCTTGGAAATGTATTTATTGGCTGGCTCATCATTCCGTTCTTTATGGTCGTAATGCTTGCTACATTTTCTGGGGGTGTTATTGATGGTGTTGATGGATTGTCAGGAGGAGTACTCGCTACTATTTTTGCATCGTATGCATTTATTGCATTTATCCAAAATCAAATTGACCTCGCTGCATTCTCGGCGGCAATTACTGGGGGAATACTTGCATTTCTTTGGTTTAATATACCGCCCGCACGATTTTATATGGGGGAGACAGGTATGATGGGGCTCACGGTTGCACTGACCTTGATTGCATTTCTTACGAATCAAGTATTTGTACTACCAATCATTGCATTTCCTCTCGTAATCACCTCTGCGTCAGTTATTATTCAAAAAACATCGCGCGCACTTCGTGGGGGCAAGAAAGTTTTTTTGATAGCTCCGCTCCACCATCATTTTCAAGCACTTGGCTGGTCATCTGAAAAAGTGACGATGCGTTATTGGATTATTTCACTTATGTGTGCATTTGCAGGTATTGTGATTGTACTCATTGGATAAGTATTTATGAAAAAAACTACACGGTTTCAATTTAGATCTGTTTTTCAAAAAGTTGACAAGGTGCTCTTGGTGCTCGTTGGTCTGCTCGTCTTTTTCGGTTTGATTTTTTTTCTGTCGGCGTCACTTTCTTTTTTGGCACGAAATCCTGCTCAATTTTATCGTGTCTTGATAAGTCATATTGGGCTTGGGTTAATAGGCGGAGGTGCAATTATGTATGCGCTCTTGTATCTTGACTATACCGTGTTCAAGAAATATGCACTACCATTTTTTATTACTGCAATAGTGCTCACATTTTTGGTACAAGTACCTTTTTTAAGTTTTGAGCACGGAGGCGCAAGGCGCTGGCTTTCATTGGGTCCGCTTTCATTTCAGCCGGCAGAAATTTTAAAAGTTGCGTATGTGATGTATCTCGCAGCATGGTTTTCTTGGGTCAAGGACAAGGTGCAAGAAATACGCTGGGGGTTGGCGCCATTTCTCATTATTACCGCAATACCAGTACTTGCCTTGTTCATACAACCTGACAATGGAACCATTTTAATCATGGGGGCAGCAGGAGTCGCTTTGTACTACTTGGCGGGTATGCGTATGCGTGATGCCTTGATACTTCTCGTCATTGCTACTATTGGTTTTTTGATTGTCATCCAATTGAGGCCTTATGTGATGTCTCGCATACAAACCTTCTTTGCTCCTTCAGAAAATGTATTGAGTGAGGCATGGCAATCTGAGCAGGCGCGTATTGCACTTGGTTCAGGGCAATTGCTAGGTCGCGGATGGGGCAAGAGTGTGCAAAAGTTTCGTTACTTACCAGAGCCCGCAGGGGACTCAATTTACGCCGTTATTGGAGAAGAATTTGGTTTTGTAGGATCTGTTTTTGTGCTCATTTTATATACATTATTTTTATTACGTGCCGCAGTCGTAGCATTTCGTTTGCCAAATGCTTTTGCAAGACTCCTCATGTTCGGGTTGGTATTGCTTATCGTAGGGCAGTCATTCTTTAATATGGCGGCCATGATGGGGATTGTACCCTTGAGTGGTATGCCTCTTATTTTTATCAGTCAAGGAGGGACAGCGCTCTTTTTTGCCTTGGTGTCGACAGGTATTATTTTGAATTTATCACGCCTACAAAAGAAACACATATAATCACATATTTTTGATTAGAGTTTTTTTCAAAAAAGGAGTATGATACAGATATGAAAGTTGTATTTACAGGAGGGGGAACAGGAGGACATTTTTATCCGCTCATCGCTGTTGCCGAATCTTTAAACAAAATTATTAACGAGAAAAACATTGCCGAAGCAGAACTCTTTTATTTTGGTGAAAAAGCCTATGACGAACGAGCGCTCTTTGAACAGCGCATATCATTTCGCGCCGTCTCTTCGGGCAAAATGAGTTTAGGTGGATCTCCTCGAGATATTGTGCGTATGTTCTCTGTGCTGGGAGGTATTTTCCAAGCACTCAGAGAACTCTTTGATGTATTTCCTGATGTTATATTTGCAAAAGGTGGATATGATAGTTTTCCGACACTTGTAGCCGCTCGCATATTGCGTATTCCTGTAATTATTCATGAATCAGACACTGTGCCAGGTCGCGTCAATATTTGGGCAGGGAAATTCGCGCGTCATATTGCCTTGTCGTACGCAGAAGCTGCTACGTATTTTCCAAAAGAAAAAGTAGCTCATACAGGCCAGCCTATGCGTCAGTCAGTGATGCGTGTCACCACTCATGGATCCAAAGAATATTTAGGGCTTCGCGAAGATGTTCCAACGCTCGTGATTCTCGGTGGTTCTCAGGGTGCTCAGCGTATCAATGATGCTTTTCTTGATATAGCACCAATGCTTGTGGAGCGCTATCAAGTTATTCATCAAGTAGGAACGCTCAATGAAGAAGAATTTCAATTGCGCCTGAGTACTGTTCTTGAAAATTCAGAACATCGCTCACGCTATAAAGTTTTTGGATTTTTAAATCCTTTGGCGATGAGTATGGCTGCTGGTAGTGCCTCACTTATCATTACACGAGCCGGGTCTACTCTTTTTGAAATTGCAGCATGGGAAACACCTTCAATTATTATTCCTATACCGCCTGATCTGAGTCGTGATCAGACCACGAATGCATTTACGTATGCGCGTCACGGAGGAGGAATAGTAATCGAAGAAGCAAATATGACTCCTCAGATTCTCTTGTCAGAAATAGTCCGCATACTCAGTAATGAAAATCTGTATAATGACATGGTGGCATCGCTCCATGCATTTGCTCATACGGATGCAGCAGATATTATTGCACAAAAAATTGTCGATATAAGTCTTGAGCACGAATTATAAAATTTATTTCTACACACTATGTCATCACGCAAAAAAACAAAAACAAAAAAGCCAGCAACAAAATATATTTTTGTTATGGGTGGGGTTATGTCAGGTATTGGTAAGGGGATTACTGCATCGTCTATAGGAACGGTACTCCAGTCAAAAGGGTATCGTGTCACACTGATGAAAGCAGATCCGTATTTGAATGTAGATGCAGGCACCATGAATCCCACCGAACATGGTGAAGTGTTTGTGCTTGAAAATGGTCTCGAGACAGATCAGGATATGGGAAATTATGAACGATTCCTGAATCGCACCTTGCCTCCAGAGAACTATATGACCAATGGTATGGTATTTAAATACGTCATCGACAAAGAGCGGGCTCTTGGGTATAAGGGTAAGTGCGTTGAGCCTACCTATCATATTACCGAAGAAATTTTGCGCCGTATTGCCATTGCACAAAAAAAGACGGATGCCGAAGTGGTGGTAGTAGAAATTGGGGGTACTATTGGAGAATATCAAAATGCTATCTTTCTCGAAGCAGCGCGTCAATTGAAATTGAAACACCCACATGATGTCATTAACATTATGGTCAGCTATTTGCCTATGCCTGCAAAATTAGGCGAAATGAAAACAAAGCCTACACAAAATGCAGTGCGTCAGCTCAATGCATATGGGATGAATCCTCATATGATTATTGCCCGTAGTGAAGTACCTATCGACAAAAAACGCAAAGAAAAAATCGCCTACATGTGTAGCTTGCCCATTGAACATATTATCTCTGCCCCTGATGTAAACAGTATCTATGAAGTGCCTATTAATTTTGAAAAAGACGGACTCGGCAAGGCGCTCATCTCGCTCCTTGGACTGCCGCGCAAAAAAGAAGACGACACATTGCATGCGTGGAAACGATTCTTGTCCAAGAAAAACAATCCCAAGGACACCATTCGCATTGCTATTCCGGGCAAGTATTTTGATACAGGAGACTTTGTGCTCTCTGATGCCTATATCTCTGTTATTGAAGCAATTAAAGCAGCAGCATATCATGAACAGGTAGAGCCAATTATCGATTGGATTAATGTCAAAGATTTTGAAGATCGTCCTGAAACACTCAAGAATCTCAAAAATTATGATGCCATCCTCGTTCCTGGAGGTTTTGGTGCATCAGGTATTGAGGGTAAGATTAGCGTCATTGCATATGCGCGCAAAAACAAAATACCTTATTTTGGTATTTGTTATGGTATGCAACTCATGGTGGTTGAATATGCCCGCCATGTTGCCCGTCTGTCTGGTGCGCATACTGTTGAAGTTGATCCAAAAACACAGTATCCAGTCATTAATGTTATGGAGTCGCAAAAAGAACATCTTGAGCAAGGAATCTATGGAGGCACGATGCGTTTGGGTTCTTATATTGCGCACATACAACCTAAAACACAGGCATACAAAATGTACAAAAACACCGTCATTACCGAACGCCATCGTCATCGCTACGAAGTGAATCCAGAATACATTGAACAACTCACCAAGGCAGGTCTCGTATTTTCTGGAACATCGCCTGATGGTGTGCTTATGGAAATTGCTGAATTACCAGCTACAGAACATCCATTCTTTGTGGGTACACAATTCCATCCAGAATTCTTGTCACGACCTCTTGCGCCACATCCTATTTTTACTGGATTTATCAAGGCTGCAAAAAACAAAAAGAAATCAAAATAATATATACCGCTGTATGGCATACATAAAAAACACATACCTAAGGGTGTGTGTTTTTTAGAGTGTATTATTTCTTGGTCGTCTTTTTTGTTTCTATCTTGATCATTTTTTCAAGCCTGCGAATATCGGCAAGGAGTTTTGATCGGTCTTTATTGTGAAAGGTGATATTAAAGACACTCTTGCCCCCATTTTTTGCAAATGATGCACGGTCACCGACTTTTTTATTAACGTCAATATGATAGAACGAATCAAGTTCGCGCGCTTTTTTAATACCGGTCAGGGTGGTGATAATACCTTCTTTGGGTGCAAAGAATTTGAGCACCGCGGTATGTCCAAGGGTCTTTTTAGGGAGAATTGGGGTTTTGGGAATACGAATGAGCACATCATTGAGTCCGTGATGAATACCATAAGAGAGGTGATACATAGTGTCTCGGAATCCGCCTACGCGTGGACCAATCTCTACGATTTTCCAGCCCTTGTTGTTTTTAATGAGTTCAGCATGAAATGTTGAGCTACGAAGGCCGAGGGCATGTACGCCGTCCAAGGTAGTCTCTTTGAGCTCGTCGATACTCGATGGGGTAAGTGTGGTTGGGGTGATTTGTTGATATCCAAAAAAGTCATCAAATCCAATAGATTTCCCTGTGGTGATGTGTACGGGTGGGCACCAATAAATCTTTCCTTTTGCATTCACATAACCATCAATAGAGTACATATCGCCATCAACAAATTGTTCAACAATAACCTCAGGGAGATCGTCTGCGTCTTTGTAATTTTTATGAAGTGATTTAATTTTGCGGAATACTTTCTTGAGATTTGTTTCGAGCTCTTCTTGGTGGTAACAAATAGTTACCAAGAGACTTTGCGCAAGTCCAGATGGTTTGATAACGAGAGGGAAGCCCACCTTTTGTTCAATTTCATCAAGTGTTTTTTTGGTGGCGTCTTTTGCTATTTTATAGCGCGGTGTGATTTTTGGATTGTATGCATGAAAACGTCTGCGCATTTTCACTTTGTCTACAGACCACATTAATGATTCTGAAGTGGGTGTTTTAAGATATGGGAAGTAGGGTACAATTTTTGCAAAGTCTGGAATTTTTGCTTCACTACGGCATGTAACCCCTACGATGTCGTCATAATAAGGCGCAAGTGTTTGTGCGATACTAATAGGATTATTAAAATTTGCCTCGAGCGCAACATCAAAAAACTCATTATAGCGAGCCTGCTCATGATCGGTGAGACTTTTTTTATGATAGAGAATACCGTAGCGATACCGTGCGCCTTCGGTATGTGATCGTAATTGAGCGAGTACTTTTTCTGGCGAAGCTACTTTTCCTATAAAAAAAATAAAAGGAAGCTCCTGAGCTAAGGCTTTTGTACGAGGCATAGAATAAATACAAAATAATAATAGATATGTATAATACACCACATTATAACAATACCACATTAAAAAGTCAATATTTGGAGTGCTCTATATACAAGTGGGGTGATTTGGTATTTTTAAAATAATATGTTCATGATATACTTGATATATATGGCAAGAACACACTTCTTCACCAGTATGATGATTATCATAATGTGTATATCGGTAGCGTATGGCGCGAGCACGACACATGTTTTTGCTCAATCAGAATCTCTTTCTCGAGATCGTATTCAAGAAACATTGCGCACGCAAGGTGAGCAAGTCCACTTTTTTCTCGAGCGTTTCCGCACTCAATCATTTACGCGCATTGATGCAAAACGAGCAGACGCATATAATCGCATGAATCTATTGCGTGAAGGGCAAGGATTTGATGATCGCGGATCCGTACTTACTGTATTTATTGCACTGTCTTGGTGGCAAATTGGGGTGTGGGTATTTGGTACTGCGTGGATGTTTTATGGAATACTCGGAATTATCGTACTTCGTATATTGTCTGGAATTTGGAAAATATTGACACGTCGCCCTGATTGGGACCTGTAATACCCGCCATAGAAAAAAAAGAAACACTATGCTATGATATGGTATATATGCATCGCCGGACGCAATCTCTGACACTACGAATATTTTTTGCTCTTCTTGCATGTGTGGGGGTATATTTTTTCCCGTGGTGGATCCTGGGAGGTGTTCTCTTGGTGGGGGTTATCCTTTTTGATTATTATATAGAATTACCTATTATTGCATTATGGTATGATACGGTGTATGGTAGCGCAGCCTCAGGATTCACGCTTTATTTTTTTGTTGGGGCATTGATTATTATTGCAAGCATTCCTTACCTGCGGAAACATCTCGCATTTATTTCTTAGTAGTCTATGTTTGGTTTCAGAAAAAAACGCACATATCATGACGTGGATCCAGATGAAATTTTTTTGGATTCACAAAACTTGCCCCAATTTAACACACAGCAATTCGAGGGGGTTATTGAGCGCCCACTTTCAAAAATAAACTTTACATTGATAGTTATCGTATTTGCACTAGTGATGGCATTTTTTATTATACGATTAGGTGTTCTTCAAATACAGCGCGGCGAAGCTTTTTTTGCGCAAAGCGAATCAAATCGTTTGCATCGCACGACACTTTTTAGTGAGCGGGGAATTATTTATGATCGTCATGGTGTTGAGCTTGCATGGAATGTTCCAGGATCTGACGATGAGCCATTTTCATATCGCGCCTACTACCGTGATCCAGGACTTGCCCATGTGCTTGGTTTTGTGCGCTACCCAAGGCGTGACACATCTGGATTTTTTTGGCGCTTTAATTTCGAGGGAGCGAGCGGTGCAGAACTCCTTTATGATCAAGAGCTTCAAGGAATACACGGAGTCAAATTAGTTGAAGTAGACGCTCGTCGCATTATCCATTCAGAAGGTGCCATTACTGAACCTGTAGATGGCACGAATGTGCACCTCACTATTGACGGACCGCTTCAGGCGGAATTGCATCGTAATATGGCGCGCATGGTGAATGAGTTTTCATATACTGGAGGCACTGCTATTATTATGGATATTCAAGAAGGCGACATTATTGCGCTCACGAGCTATCCTGAATTTGATCCTCATGTTATTTCTCGCGGTACTGACACTGAGGCGATTCGTCGCTATTTTGAAGACAGAACAAAGCCTTCTCTTAATCGTGCGGTGTCAGGACTCTATACGCCTGGATCTATTGTCAAGCCATTCATTGCGCTCGGCATGCTCCAAGAGGATATTATTACACCATCAACTACAGTATCAAGTACTGGCCGTATTGAAATTCCTAATCCATGGAACCCTGCTCAGCCAGCAGTATTTCGTGATTGGCGGCCAGAAGGGCATGGTGCTACAGACATATATCACGCGGTCGCTGATTCGGTGAACACATTTTTCTATGTATTTGGAGGCGGTTTTCAAGGGAGGCAGGGGATAGGTATTTCAAAAATTCATGAATACCTCACTATGTTTCAATTAGGTGAACCCACTTCATTTGTGCTCGGTGCTGGTCCTTCCGGCGTTATTCCTCATCCTGAATGGAAGCGTCGTGTATTCAAAGATGGTACATGGCGCGTAGGGGATACCTATAACACAGTCATTGGGCAATTTGGTATGCAGGTTACCCCTATGCAAGTGATGCGTGCTACTGCAGCTCTTGCTAACAAGGGCACATTAGTTAATCCGCGTCTCTCTCTGCACGAACCCATTACCCTGACTTCAGTACATGGTATTTCTGCTCAAAATTATGAAATTATTCATGATGCAATGCGTCAAACGGTCACCGCAGGAACTGCGCAGATACTCAATGTGCCGTATGTGCAAGCTGCTGTAAAGACAGGAACTGCGCAGACGCGAGGGAATACGCGCGTTAATGCGTGGAGTATTGGTTTCTGGCCAGTTGATAATCCTCGGTATGCGTATACTATTGTTATGGAAGAAGGTCCGGCTCGAGACAATGTTGGTTCCACATGGGCAATACGACAAACATTTGACTGGATAAGAGATCATGCGCCTCAATATTTTGAATAAGGCGTCATCTTGCTCTTCATATAAAAAACATATATAGTACATATACTATGACCGAAGAATATTTGATGAGCCAAGAAAAAAAGAATGAGCTCGAGCAAGAATTGCAACGACGCAAAGTAGAAGTCCGTCCTGAAATTGCAGAGCGTGTACAATTTGCACGATCTCTCGGAGACCTCAAGGAAAATTCTGAATACCATATTGCCCGCGAAGAACAAGGCAAGAATGAGTCCCGCATCCAAGAAATAGAGGCACTGTTGAAATATGCGCGCATTGTCACCAAAGAGGCAGGCGACCATATTCAACTCTCATCACAAGTCACTATACACAAAGTAGGCGATGATACACTCCGTGAATTTGTGCTCGTTAGCGCAACCGAAGCCGATATGGCGGCCGGTAAGCTTTCTTGCGAGTCTCCTATTGGGCAAGCATTGATGGGTGCCGCAGCAGGCGATACCGTAACTGTAGATACCGCCCAAGGTCCTGTAGAATGGTATATTAAAAAAGTATCCTAAGTAATCTCTATGTCTACTCTTGATGAAATTAAAAAAGTGCGTCATGAAAAAATAGCACTCCTTGAACAATATGGTATGCAGCCATTTCCTGCGCGTGTTCCGCGTGACTTGTCTCTTGATGATATGGTGCATCATTTTGACGCCCACCTTGCTCAAGGGAATGAACAATCAATTACAGGGCGTGTTATGGCAATTCGCGGACAAGGGGCAATTAATTTCGTTATCCTTCAAGAAGGTAATGTCCGCTTTCAAGTTGTCTTTAAAAAAGACACACTCGATTCCGCGCTCTTTGAATTATTTACACAAGCTGTTGATATTGGCGACACCTTGTCAGTAACGGGTACGCCTTTTGTGACCAAGCGTGGCGAGAATAGTTTGCTCGTGTCTGCATGGGTTATGGCCTCTAAGTCTCTGGCTCCTTTGCCTGAAAAATGGCATGGACTCCAAGATACGGATGAACGCTACCGCAAGCGTTACCTTGATATTCTCATGAATGAAGAACTCTATATACTCTTTCAAAAAAAGGCTGCATTTTGGTCAGAAATGCGATCATTTTTAACTGAGCGCGGTTTTCAAGAAGTAGAAACACCAACACTCGAGGTAACGACTGGTGGCGCCGAAGCCAATCCTTTCAAGACGCATCACAAAGATTTTGATCTGGATGTGTATTTGCGTATTTCTGTAGGAGAGCTCTGGCAAAAAAGATTGCTCGCTGCAGGAATTCCTCAGACATTTGAAATTGGTCGTGCATATCGCAATGAAGGCTCAAGTCCTGACCATCTCCAAGAATTTACCAATATGGAATTTTATATGGCATATGCTGACTATCGTGATGGTATGCAATTGGTGACAGAACTCTATCGCACGCTCGCGCAGCGCGTTTTTGGCACTACTTCATTTACAACACGTGGACATAGTTTTGACTTAGCAGATACATGGCAAGAAATAGACTATCGAGACGAAGTATTGCGTCAAACAGGTATTGATATTATTACCGCATCATCTGATGATATGGAACAAAAACTTCGCGAACTCGGTGTGACCTATCAAGGAACAACACGCGAACGCCTCATTGATACATTGTGGAAATATTGCCGCAAGTCAATTTCGGGTCCTGCTTTTGTTATGCATCATCCCAAAATTGTATCTCCGCTTTCAAAAACAACAATGCACAATCCAGAACTTACCGAACGCTTTCAAGTAATTCTCGCTGGTTCAGAAGTAGGGAATGGTTTCTCTGAGCTCAATGATCCGCGGGAACAGCGAGAACGTTTTGAAATCCAACAAGCACTCATTGCTGCAGGTGACGAAGAAGCTATGATGCCTGAATGGGAATTCGTAGAAATGCTCGAGCATGGTATGCCTCCCGCATGTGGTTTTGGTGTAGGGGAACGATTCTTTGCATTCTTGGTAGACAAACCTATTCGTGAAGTGCAGATGTTTCCATTAATGAAACCGAGAGAAGGAGAGTGGTGGTAAGTATACAGCAAGATACAAGGTGCAAGATACAACTCCGCTGAGCGGGACAAACAAGGTGCACATTACAAATCTCAAGATACAAATCATCACCCATTCTCGGAATTTGTGAGCCTGCGAACAAATGTCTGAGATCTCATTTTACACACATGCTGCATACATACCACAGCCACGAGACCTCAGACATTTTCTACGCTTGACGCTTCGAAAATTCTGGGGAAGGGGTGGTAATTACAAAAACCGGTTATGCCGGTTTTTCTATTACCCCCCCCCATATCGTTTTTTTTTTTACCTTTATGGTACAATACACCCATTATTTATTATTTAGTAACACGCACATCATTATGACCACATCACTCAAATACATCTTAGTAACCATCATTGCCTTCATCGGCCTTTTTATTGCACCAACTGTTTTTGGGGCAACGCTTGTTGTAGACACTACGAATGACTCAGACAATAGCGGGGTAGAGTGTTCACTACGTGATGCTATTAATGCTATTAATACAGGAGCACCTGTATCTACCTGTGTTGATACCTCAGGTGATGGTTTTGGTGTGAATGATCGTATACATTTTGATATACCAGGCGCGGGACCGCATACTATTACTGCACTATCAGGATTGCCTAACTTGAATCAACCTGTGGTGATTGATGGAACTACACAAGCAGGAGCTTCTTGTGGGGTACAGTCAGATTTTTCTGATAGAAATTTGTTGATTGAAGTTCACATCACAGAAACACTACGCATTGAAAGCGATAATATCTCTATTCAAGGACTTTCTATGATAAGTAGTGGTCTAGGAATTATCGGTCTCATTGATTCTCGTAATAACATTTCTTTTACCTGTAGTCACTTTGGTGTTGATGCGTCAGGAACTACAGCATCTCTCACGCAACCATTTTGGTCACATATTCAAGGAGTATATGAAGGAGGTTTTGTTATTAATAATCTCACTATTGAAGACAATATTTTTGGAGGACGAGGAGAAATGTGTGGGCCTTACTTGCTTTTTGATAGACAACCACTCACAAATACTTCTATACAAAGAAATTATTTTAATAGAGGTTCAGGAGGGATTGATTTAGGGTTAGGTACACAGGGTGGAGCAATTAATATATCGTCTGACACCAATACATCTTCAGAAAACATTATCATTGCAGATAATGTAATTCATAATGTTGGCCATCCTCTCTCCTCATCTCCGTGTCCATTTTCTCAAGAAGGAATAAATGCAGCTATTAGTATAGGAGGTAATCAAACACAGATAGTGCGTAATATAACCATAGATAATAACACAATTACCGAAAGCGGTGGCACAGGTGTTTCTTTTGTAGAAAATATAACTATCACCAACAACGCTATCTCAGATATACAGCAAGCTTCAGGTATTCAAGTTAGCGATTCACAAGACATCACCATCTCAGACAACACCATCTCAAATATTTTAGACAGATTTGGTATTCATATTAATGATTCTCAGGGTGTAGAAATATATGACAACACCATTTTTAACATTGACGCATCTGGTACAGGAGCTGCTCTCGTTGTAAATACCAGTCAAGGTGTTTTAGTCTATGAAAATTATGTATACAACTTGTCACCCCAAACATTAGCTGTATTTTCCGGGGAAAGCGATACAGTTGTATTTGATAATAATATATTTGAAAATACTGGCGGTATGAATTTTAGCAGTCTTCAAAACATCACCATTACTTCAAATACACTCGATTCTATTTCCGATGATCTTGGTACTCTCCTCCTTTTCCAATCACAAAACATCACCATCTCAGACAACACCATCACTCAATCAGAAGGCTTTTCCGCCATCTTCCTTGCCCTTGTCTCAAATACAAGTATCACCAACAACATTATCACCAATAATAATTTTGAAAACGCAGCCATCGCACTATTCGGCATCGGTCCTGCACCCTCATCCCTTCAAAACAACAACACCCTCTCTAGTAATATCATCCACTCAAACAATGCACCTATCTTTGATATTATCGTAGACCCAACAGGGGACTTTGACTTGAGCGCACTCACCCTCATCGGCCTTAACCCCAATGACGCAGGAGACATAGACGAAGGACCAAATAACCTCCAAAACCACCCCATCATCAGATCATTCACTATCTCAGGTAATACGATCACCATTACCTTTGAAGCAGACT
>JAJOIF010000004.1 GCA_021209525.1 Minisyncoccota bacterium
TTTTTCCAACCCTCCACGCATCTTCGCCCCGCCGCGATCACACAGTGCGTTGAACACCCCCTTGTCCTTCAGGTTTTGAGCGTTCTCTTTGGTGTCAAAGATCCTGTCAGCAATTCTAATTCTTAAGGATTAGGGTGGCTATTTAGTTCACATAAAAGAATAAGGCTGGTTAGTAGATCTTCAGTTTAAAGTGTGTCGACATGGCATTTGTGTAAGCTCCGCCAGGCGTCAGCTACAAAGCTGTCGCCCCCACGTGCGATCCACTACTTTTTCTTTTTCTTTTCCTCTTTCGCATACGGACCTACTTCCAGTCCTTTGATCATGAAGTCCATCAGACTTTCCCAGTCCTCAAAATACATGTACTGGGTCCAATACCCGGATATGTTCGAAAAAGTATCCCTTCGTCCCAAGGTTTCCCGCACCAGCTGGTTTTTTGCTGTCGGCTAACTCCAACAGTGTATGCAATCCAAAGGCCAGGATATTCATCGTTAGCAGCAGAGAAGATAAATGCTTTTTTCCATGCCCAAAGTTGCTCTCCAAATGATACCCGTTGGTGTTGAGACCCATTGCTATTTTCGTTCTCAGTCTTCCATCGCGCCTTGGCTGAGGCCACCAGTTTGGCTAAATGAGTGACATCCACAGGCCAATCAGTTATCCATGAACACCAGCATAACTCCTTGCCCTGATCATCCTGGATCCTCACGGAGAACCGGTTGACTTTGAGGGCATCGGCTCCCAGGGTAAGCGGGGCTCCCTGGAACCAGCTTTTCTCCTGATTTTCATAGCGGTTGCTCTTGATCCGAACCCGCTTCTTGAGCACTGGCAACTCCTTTCCTAGCTCCAAATCGGCGATCCAGCCAGCCAGGTGGGTATGGGAGGCGGGCTTGCAGGTGAAAAGAAAGTGAAAGCCATAAAGCATGGCCATCCGGCAGAGTGGCTCATGGGCTTAAAGATCATCCCCCAGCAGAGTTGGATTATTTTTGGCATATGGGGGGAATAGTTGGCGATCCAGCGCTTAGCGGCCTCGATTTCACAGTCCTGTTTGTCATGGCCATCCTAAGTAGTGATGAACTCCGTGCGCAATGGCAGAACTTGTGAGCTGCCTGGACTGACAATCACTGGAGTGATGGCACTGTGGTAATGGGTGACTGATCCATTTGGATGGTGGGTGGAGGAACAGTGAGGGCAGTGAATATTGTTGGACTGAAAGGAAAAGTAGTAGGTACCGTCCAGGGCAATGAGCTGGGAATGATGGACAGGGCGGGCCCACATGGCTTCCAGGACGCCTTGTTGATCAAAGGCCTGGAGAAGATCATCGAAGAGACCGTTGAAATGAGTGGGACTGACAGGATCAAGAGTTTTTCGAATATGGTTATCCATGGGAATTTTCCCAACTTGAAAGTGATTATGGGCATTTGAGGAGGAGCGTGTTTTCTCCATGGCCCTCCGGAAGGAGAGAGAAGCAGGACATTGAGTGAAGAAGACCGAGAAGGCGGACACCCGATACGAAATACCTCTCCGGCAACAATACCCAAGAATAGCCCTACAAATGAGCCAAATGGTGGCACAATCACTGTTCCTAGTATCATCCCAATAAATCCTAATTTCAGAGAATATGATCGCGCTCCCCCATATCGTGCACCAAGCACCCCTGCGAAATAATCAACGAGCCCAGCGAGAATGACAAATCCCCCAAATACTGCAATCATCCACGGAGAGAAACTTTGGAAACCATCTAGAACGCCGTACAGTGTCGCCATGAGGAACATGTACGGAATCCCTGGCAAGAGTGGTGTGAGCATCATAAATAACCCTGGGAGCATGAGCATTGCAAAGAGTATTTTGATCCATAATTCCATATACCTATAGTATACGATATTGTGTGTCTTTTTCAAATGTGTACGATAGAAGATTCGAACTTCTGACCTTCCGCGAGTCAAGCGGACGCTCTACCAACTGAGCTAATCGTACATAATATAGATCTATTGTACTTATAAAATTATTTGAGGCAATATACAAAAAGAGTTGATTTTTAAATTACATCTGCTATTATATAGACCGTGCTGTCACAGCACCTATGCCTTTTTAGGCTCCATCGTCTAACGGTTAGGACGCCAGGTTTTCATCCTGGAAATCGGAGTTCGATTCTCCGTGGAGTCACCATCACGAGCGATAGCTCAAGCGCTCGAAAGTCTTTGTTTTGCAACACTTTCAAAAATCAGAAATCGAGCACCTTTCCAGGAATCGAATTAAACAAAAAAAACATCATACGGTGTTTTTTAGCTTTTTGTAATCTCATCAATAAAATCTTTTGATAATTCAGAGGTGACGTCCTCAGTCATCTTTTGTATATCTTCTTGAGAGTTTAATCCAATACCTTGATCTTGTTTCAATGTATACAGCGTTACATGTGTTGGTTGATACGGAATAGATAATCCTAATTCCCTATTCACATGGTCAAAAAATACATCGAGGTTACTTAGCTTGCACATTGCTACCAGAGATCGCCTCTCTCCTGACTTGTCTACAACATACCGAAATACTCCGGTATACCCTTGAAATGAAAAAGGATGTTTCTGCGCAAAATTACAAAAGAGCTCTATAATACGATCACCTATACCCTCTTGTACGGATTCTATATTTTTAACACATACTAAACTCACATGAAATTTTGATTTTTTCAAGAGACGCATATTTCTTATTTCTATAGATTCTTGCAGATTCTGAAGAGCGGTATCATCGAGCGGTAAAAAAATATATCCTTTATTGTAGTTATAAGGCATATCGTCACATAGTTGCATATATTCTAGTATAACACATATACAAGCACCCCGCCTTGACCCATCCTCCCTTTTTGTGTATCATAGCTCAGAATTTAATTCATTTCTTTAATCTTTAAAAATTTAAAAACAAAAAACAGAAACTATGAAAAAAACTTTAGTACATCTGAGCCTCTTCATTATGCTAGGCATAATGAGCGCATCGAATGCATATGCATTCGAAAAAATTGCATTAACCGAAACCGAAGGAGTGCTCGTTGCTCCTGACGAAATCATCATCTATCAACAGCCAGAAAAAATGATCTTGTACAGCAGATTCAATGAATCCTTGCACGTAGACATTGCCGGGTATATTGTTCAGCACGATGATCGGATTAATGACATGGGAAAGAATTCCTTGTTGGCAATTATGAAAAACGGTCTTTTGAAAACCAAACAGAAAAAAGACCATATTGTCATAACACTTACCCATCAAGGCGAAACTATTCGCATGAAAGTATTTAAAGGAGGTACCTGCGGCATTGAATATGCGCTCAGCGCTAACCTTAAATATTATCATTACCATAGAGAATCCTTCCCGTATCCTCAAATGTAATAAAGATGCTCGCACGCATAGTACCCCGCCTCTTTTTGAGGCGGTTTTTTCTTGCACATATGCCGAAAAAATGTATAGTATGTGTAAACACATTTTTAAAAACTAAATAATCACCTATGAGAAAAATTATCAGAATCACCGGACAAATAGGAGTAGGTAAAAGCTCTTTGATGCGCATACTGCGATCACTTTTTACAGATGCAGTGTTTATCGACACCGACAGTATCGCCAAAGAAATTATCAAAAACGATGCACAGGTGCGTCAAAAACTGAGCACTTGTTTGGGGTGTATGTATGATCACGAGAACGAAGATCATACAGCACGTCTGAGGCAGATTTTTTTTGAAAACAATGCGTTTAAAAAACAAATTGAGGATATAGTGCATCCTTTAGTGTATGCAGAAATTGAAAAAATCATTAGAAATCGGAATGGGTCAGGGCACATATTCATTGAATCCGCCCTCCTTTATAGCAATCGTGCTAATTTTTTTGATGCAACAATCAGTGTTATTTGCAGCAATAAAGAATTGCATATACAAAGAATTCTCGAGCACCGCACACATTTGTCTAAGCAAGAGGTTCATGCGATACTTTCGCAACAGCCCTCAGTTGTAGAGTACATACAGAAATCTGATTTTGTTATAGATACCGCATATTCTGAGAAAGCACATATTTTTGATGTATCGCTTTGCGTTGAGTGGATTGATTATGTGCTCGTTCAAAAACAAAAGTGGGCAGTATTCTCTGGATCATTTCTCCCTTTTACTAAAGGACATGAATCTGTTGTTGAGCAATATCTGCATATATTTGATCGTATTTTTGTTATGCAGGCATTCAATCCTGAAAAGGATCATTTGCGTGGTAAGTATTCTATTGACGAGAAATTACTTCCCGACCATATGAAGGGTCGTGTATTTTTTATCAAGCCGCAACAAAAAATGACTGCGCATATGATCAAAGAATTTGGGACACGTATTCAAATACGCGGAGTCAGAGATGATCAGGATATGATCTATGAACAAAAGATTTACAAATTTAATCACATTATAGACAAAGACATCATTACTTTGTTCGTATTTGCTCATCCAAAATATGAATCCATTAGCTCTTCTTTGGCTCGCCAAGTTGAATCTCTTGATTCAGTGTTTAGGGATATTGTGCCTCCTTATGTCAAAATAGAAGGATCATAAGACATTCTCGCATATCACCAAAGAGTATCCCAACAGAAGGATGCTCTTTTTTTTTTGACATTGTGCACACAGACATGCTACAGTGGAAATAATCATTAAACTTTTACACTATGAATATATCTCAGTATCGATCAGCTTTCAGAAAGCATCGCATTGAATTGTTTCTGTATGAACATCTCTCCTATGTGCGCATGATGGTCATCGTTTCCCTGCTCCTTATATTTGGAATATTTGGAACATCTACACATACCATTGCACATGAACTCCTTGGAGTCACGCTCGCGCTCTGGCTCCTTATATGTTCCGCTGCCATCTACACCTACACAAGCCCGAACCGTGCACATGATGCGTACTATCAATTTATTTTGTTACAGAAAAACAATCTTCAGAAAAAACTCATCAAAGAAAGTTCCTTATTTGATCCAGTCAGCTCAGAAGATTTCCGTCTTGCAAATCACGCAGAGAGATCTCTGTGCATACAAGGCATGTCCTTGCATCAAGAAGAACTTGATATGATAGAACAAGAAATTGCTCTTCTCGATAATGAGCTTGATAAAGAGCTGTCTCTATTAAAGAGATAATCCTCAGAAATACCAAAGCCCCGTACATGCGGGGCTTTTATTATGGGTATACATTATGATGTTATCAGTACGTACTCATTTTACATCTACATACCGTAAATGCTTACCCAAAAGAGAGTATGGTGCTTACAAATTCAAATCCCAAGAAATGCGCACAGATGATTCTGCTCGATCATACGCAAAAGGTAATGATTCGAGTATGTGTCCGTCTTCAAAACGAACCATTCCTGTTTGTGTTGACGGGTCAAGGGTGACCGCTGTCACATACCACGTTCCTCCATGCACAGCGTCAACAGGTGCAATCGTGGCAATATTCTTGCGCACATAGTCAGTGACTATAATATGATCATCAAGATCATCACAAGGGATTGTATTCAAATTTTGCCAAAAGAGATTTCCCGGATTTCGATAGAGATAATCATCTGTTTCTGAGCGGTACTCCATTTCACCAAATGCAATATCTGCGCGTAGTGCATTGAAGCGCACAAAGAATTGCTCTATTGTTGTCATACCTTCTGCTGTGACGCGAGTGGTGAGATCTGCTTGGAGCATGTCTTCGTGAACGAGTAATGATTCCAGATTCAAGATTTCTGTATGCCGGCTGTCGGTCATGCTCGGTTCATTGACATACAATCCTGTAATATTTTCTGGGGAGAGATTAAGGATGAGCCATGACCGATCATACATTTCAAATGCCGCAGGTGCATTTCTAAAATAACAGAGAGATTCAGTACCAAGGCGAGCATAATCATCGCCTTGATTATGAAAAGGCGTTCTCTTGGTGATCATGAGAAAAACCGCAATGAGTATAATAATAACACCGAGCGCAATACTGTATGTTTTTTTGTTCAAGATAAGATGTTTCATAAAAATAATGTGTAAAAATTAGTCCCAACTCTTCATGCCTATGTATCCAAGTACCACCGCATAGATGAGCTGATATTCAATAAATGGATTATGACTTGGCCATAATACCGCAGCGTACACGATGAGCATCATTACCATTCCGGCAAGCCCTCCAAGTCGCACCCAACGATTTACTAAAAGCGTTACACCAACAAAGAGGAGTCCGAGCATAAATATCCAATCAATAATGGGATTTCCTGCAAGTCCTTGAAAGAATGTTGCAAAAGGCCCTTGTACACCAAGTAAAAAACCAGTGGTTGGTGAAGCTCCAGACACCCACGCTTGCGCTGATGGTGTTGCGAGTCCGAGACCAAATGTTTTGTCTAGAAATGCCCACAAGAATGTAAATCCCATGAGAAAACGAAGTGCGCTAAAAAAAGAATGTGGTGATATAAATGACATACAAATACATATTTGATGAATAATACATATAGTATACACCAAAATAAAAAATATGTGTCTGCTTTACTTTTTTAAAAAATGTGTTAATCTATGTTTTAAATAAACATATCTTATAAAATAAAATAAACAAACATGAAAGAATTCTTGAAAAAAATTTTTAAGCCTAAAAAAGATGCGCGCGAAACTATTTTAGAATCCCTGCAGTGGCTCATTGATTACGAGCAGGAATACACTCAATCAATTACAGAACCAGAAGATGTCTTTGTATTTTTTGAGGCAGTAGATTATGTCATGAGGCCTATTTATACAAGACCTCAATTACGCGCAGAAATTCCCCAGGCATTAAAAAATGTGCTCGACAAAATTGAGCGATCCCACCACGGACATATCAGAATTTCGCATACTGAAGAGAATCTGGAACTCTGTCATGTGTTCTCACGTTGTCGAGATCATGGGTATAGTATGCAGATCTTGAAAGAATTACCTCCTGATGATCAGTTTCGCATTATTGAGATAAAACTTGCACGAGAAAGCATTGAGGATCTTTTTACCGCATTAAAGATGGCTCATACTCAGCTTCAACCCTAACAGAAACCCTCTGCGTAGAGATATACCCGACCATATAGTGTCGGGTATTTTTTATAGTGCACATATATTGCATAAGCCTATTTTTGTGCTATGCTGATGGGTACTTCTATGCGCATTCTTGCTATTGAAACAAGTTGCGATGAAACGTCGGTGAGTATTGTGGACATTGATGATACTCATTACACTATTCTCGCACATAGTATTTGGTCACAAATACATCTCCACAAAGAATTTGGGGGTGTATTTCCTGCTGTGGCTCAACGCGCTCACGCAGAACACTTACCAAAAATGATTACCCAGGCGCTCTTTGATGCAGGGTATCCTATTGGAACAAAAACTTCTGGGAATTCGCTCGACACAAGCCTTATGGCACCTTTTTTGGAACGCTACCCGGAAACACAAGCGCACTTAGAACGAGATCTTGCACATACAGAAATTCCTGATATTGATGCTCTTGCGGTAACCTACGGGCCTGGACTTGAACCTGCTCTCTGGGTTGGTATTAGCGTTGCGCAAGCATTATCTGTGCTCTGGAATATACCGCTCATTCCTGTAAATCACATGGAGGGGCACATAGCATCAGCATATATACCAAACCTCGAACATGGCATGAGACATAAACGCATGCCATGCATCTACCCTGCCTGCGCCCTCCTTATTTCCGGAGGTCATACAGAATTTGTAGAAATGCATGCGCACAATCAATTTCGTGTTATCGGCGCGACGCGCGATGATGCTGTGGGTGAAGCTTTCGATAAGGTGGCTCGACTCATCGGACTCCCATATCCAGGAGGTCCGCATATTGAAAAAGCTGCTGGGCAAGCAGGCGTCCTTGACGATATTTCATTTCCTCGCCCCATGCTCCACACCCAAGATTTCGACATGTCTTTTTCTGGACTCAAGACAGCAGTGCGTTATTTTGTCCAAGATATTCATGGGACAATTACTGACACGCTCAAGGGATCTATTGCGCGCGCATTTCAAGATGCTGTTACAGATGTGCTCGCCACGAAAACCAAGCGTGTATGCGAAACTTATCACCCACAAACATTTATTGTTGCAGGGGGTGTATCTGCCAATACTCACATCAAAGACGCACTTATACAAACCATACATGCATATAATCCGAAATGCACCGTTATTTTTCCACCAAAAGCATTGGCAACTGATAATGCACTCATGATTGCATGTGCTGCATATGATGCATATATGCGAGGCGACCATACACGAATCAATCCTATTACAGCAGATGGAAATCTGGCGCTTGGGTGAGAAAAATCACATACAGTTTTTTATTGTAGTCGCACCACCTGCGACCGCGGTGGTTTTTTATCAATATCCTAGCACTCTGCATTGATCAAAATAATTTCTATTATTCGGCGAAAATACTTTCCTGTGAGCACAGATAATACCTCAGGATTTTCATTGGAATTTAGTGCTTGGTGCTTGGTGCTTTATATTTGGTGCTTCCCCTTACCTCATGCTATACTATCCTCATATGCATGAAAAATTCTTACAACCTTATAACCCCAAAGATACCGAAGACCGCATCTACACCCTCTGGGAAGAAAGCGGTATGTTCAACCCTGATCACGCAGTACGCATGGGGGTAACTGACCCCAAGGCAGAAGCCTTCTCTATAGTACTCCCCCCACCTAATGTTACTGGGCAATTACACCTCGGCCATGCGGGAATGCTCACTATTGAAGATATCATGGTGCGCTTTCATCGCATGGATGGCAAGAAAACACTGTGGATTCCCGGCACCGATCATGCCGCTATTGCCACACAATCAAAAGTAGAGAAATTACTTGCCAAAGACAATATTCGCAGACACGATCTTGGGCGTGATGCATTTTTAGAGCACGTACAAGCCTTTGCGCACGCTTCTCAAGAAACTATCTTGCATCAAGTAAAAAAAATGGGGGCGTCTATTGATTGGTCACGCCTTGCCTTTACTCTTGATGATGAGCGCGAAAAAGCAGTACATACCGCATTTATACGCATGTATCATGACGGACTCATTTACCAAAAAGAACGCATTGTAAACTGGGACCCCAAGGGACAAACGGTTATTTCAGACGATGAAGTCGTTCACGAAGAGCGCGCGGGAATGATGTATACATTCAAGTATAGCGCTGATTTCCCTATTGCTATTGCAACAACGCGTCCTGAAACAAAACTCGGCGATACTGGTGTTGCAGTGCACCCCAATGATCCTCGCTACCAAGCATATATTGGCAAGACATATACATGCACCTTTGCTGGGCAAGAACTTGAAATACGTATTGTTGCCGACGAAGCTGTTGATCCTGAATTTGGAACAGGTGCTGTAGGTCTCACACCAGCGCATAGCATGACTGACTGGGAAATCGCAGAGAGACATGACTTACCCATGAAAAAAGTCATTAATGAATATGCAAAAATGACTGTGGGTATGGAAGGTGTTCTCGGTCAAAAAACGACCGTAGCACGAGAAGCTATTGTTGCATGGATACGAGAGCAAGGACTCCTTGAAAAAGAAGAATCCATTACTCAAAATATATCTACTGCGGAACGCACCGGTGGTATTATTGAACCACTTCCTAAAATGCAGTGGTGGATTGATACAGAAAAGAAAATTATTATTCCTCACAATACTATTCCAGGACTTGATCCGCAGACACCGTATTCACTCAAAGAAGTAATGCTTCATGTTGTACAGTCAGGCGCAACAAACATTCTCCCTGATCGTTTTGAAAAAGTCTATTACCACTGGATTGAAAAGTTGCGTCCATGGAATATTTCTCGTCAAATTTGGTATGGTCATCGTATTCCTGTATGGTACACCAAAGAAGGCGCACCTGTCTTACCCAAAGAACAAAAACTCGTCTTTATGCGCCACGGCCAAAGCGAGTACAATGTAGCAGGTAAAATCCAAGGACAGTACAATGCGCCCCTTACTGAAACAGGGCGAGAACAGGCACGCACTGCAGCGGCATCGCTTGTAGGTACTTCATTTTCAAAAATTATTTGCTCTGACCTTGATCGTGCTCACGAGACAGCAAACATTATCGCCAAGGAACTTGGTCTCTCTGTAGAGGTATGGCCCGAGCTTCGTGAAATTGATGCGGGAACATTATCTGGTGCGCCACATCACGAAACGCTCGACACACTTGCATATGTTATCCAGTCAGGAACCGGAGAAACACTTGCAGAACTCGAGGCTCGCGCTCGCATTGTGGTAGAAAAAATTAAAAACATGAATACCAGCGAGGACATTCTTTTTGTTGGACATAGCACATTTACCTCGCTGGTATTTGCCGTGTGGCATAATATTCCTGCGCAAGATTTTCTTGCAAAACATGGCGTATGGGAATTATCACACACAGAAACCGAACAAATTATTCGCCTTCATTACCCTACTGACGAAACCTTGACTCAAGACGAAGACACGCTTGATACATGGTTTTCTTCTGGACTCTGGACATTTTCAACTATGGGGTGGCCTGACAGTAGTCAGGATCTCAAAGAATTTCACCCGACAAGTGTTCTTGAAACAGGGTATGATATTATCTTCTTTTGGGTGGCACGCATGATTCTTATGACGACATATCTCTTGGGTACAGTGCCATTCAAGACCGTTTATTTCCACGGACTCGTACGAGACGAGCAAGGACGCAAAATCAGTAAATCGTTGGGTAATAATATTGACCCTCTGGAACTCATTAATGACTATGGGGCTGATGCTGTGCGCATGGCGCTCATTATTGGTACAGGTCCTGGTCAAGATTCAAAAATAGGCGAAAATAAAATCAAAGCATATAAAAAATTTGCAAACAAACTCTGGAATATTAGTCGTTTCATTTTAGAACAAACACATGAAGTGGCTTATATACCTGATTATACATATCACGCAGATGATCAGAAACTCCTTGATGCACAACGCGCACTCATTACTGAAATCACCGAAGAGATGCGTAACTATAAATATTATCTCGTAGGAGAAAAACTCTACCACTATATGTGGCACACATTGGCGGATGATATTATCGAAGACAGCAAGGCTATCTTTGCCGCAGATGATACCCAAAAGAAATTATCACGACAGCAATTCCTTATTCATACACTGAGCACATGCCTCAAGACGCTGCATCCATTCATGCCCTACATTACCGAAGAAATTTGGCAACTCATTCCTGATCACCACAAAGATAATAGTCATATGCTTATGGTACAAGCATGGCCTCAAAAATAGTGTTATACTGTACGATGTATGTTTGATGGTATATCGGTAACAATATTTTTCTATGCACTCCTAGGAGGCGTTATCCCTACCATTATTTGGCTTAGTTTCTGGTTGCGCGAAGATAGCACCAAAGACCCTGAACCCCCCTTTCTTCTCATGCTTACTTTTATTGGAGGTATGCTTGTGGTACCTCTTGTTATTCCTATAGAAAATGTCGTCTACAATTCCCTTTTTTCTTCCGAACTTGCCCTCGGTATTAATGCATTTATTGAAGAATTTGGTAAGTTCATTGTGGTCGCACTTATTGCATTTGGAACTCAATTTGTTGACGAGCCTCGTGATTATGCGCTCTATCTCATCACTGGCGGACTTGGTTTTGCGGCTCTTGAAAACACACTTTTCCTTCTCGAGACAATCTCTGCGCAAAATATTGCTATTACCTTTTACACAGGTAATTTGCGTTTCTTGGGAGCAACGGTACTTCACGCTATTGCGAGTGCTTTTGTGGGTGTTTCTTTGGGGCTCGCATTCTACAAGAGTACGCCTATGAAATACCTCTATGGCGGCATGGGGCTCTTGGTGGCAACAGTGGTGCACGGGCTCTTTAATTACTTTATTTTACGCGCAACATTTGAAAACATCCTCACTATTTTTGGATTTGTATGGTTTGCAGCTGTTATTATTCTTTTCCTCTTTGAAAAATTAAAGCAAATGAAGTATTATAGGGGTACCGTATAATATATTTTATTCATAATTATTTTTACATATGACACGCAAAAAATCTTTTTTTGAAAAACTCACCGGGAGTATGCGCATGCATGACGACATGCTCGAAGATGATGACGATATGATAGTGCCTCATGATTTTTCAGCACTTGACGCAGCACTTCATGCCGAAGAAGAGGAGCAAGACTTTTTTGAAGAAGAAGACGAAGACCTTGAAGGAGAACTCACTGTAGATCTCTACCGTCAAGGCGATGCACTCGTCCTCAAGGCAATGACCTCAGGTGTACGCAAAGACGATCTTGAAATTGCACTGACTCGCGAATCTATTACCATCCGCGGTGTGCGTCACGATGATAGCTATGTCGACAAAGACGCTTACTACTACCAGGAGCTCTATTGGGGAACCTTTTCACGCACCCTTACCTTACCCGAAGAAATTGACGTCGATCAAGCAAAAGCAAAAGAAGAACACGGTCTCCTTACTATTGTGCTCCCACTTATTGACAAAGAACGCCAAGCAAAACTTAAAGTACACTAAGACTGTACAACTTTTGTTTTTATGCTACAATAGATGGTATGGATTCAGATATACAGAGATTACTACAAGAAAATCTCAAATTATCTCGAGAAAATCACGAGATACTGAAGCAATTACAGCGCTATGAAAAAGTGCGCCGCTACAGCAAGGTTATATACTGGATCATCATTATCTTTATTGTTCTTGGAGGATATTTTTATATTATTGACCCTCTTATTCAGAGACTGAATGAAGCTTATGATAGTTTCAATCAATCAGTGACTTCTATTACCACCACTACACAAAGTGTACAAAATAGCGCTGGACAAGCATCGTCATTCATTGGAAATATCTTTAATCGCAACAATGCAGAGTAGTATATGCTGGGATAGCTCAGTTGGTTAGAGCATTTGCCTGAAGAGCAAAGGGTCGGCGGTTCGAGTCTGCCTCCCAGCACCAAAAAAATAACACCTCTTTATGGGGGTGTTATTTTTTATGCGAGATGTCTATTAAAATACCATGAATAGAATACTCTGTGTGCCACCACCAGGACTTGAACCTAGATCCGCTTCTTAGGAGGAAGCTGTTTTATCCTGTTAAACTATAGCAGCAAAGGAAAAGCACGGATATGCCCGTGCTGTATCCTACCAAATATTGGGATTTTTATGAAGTCCCCAAAAGACCTTCAATGCGTGGCTGATTAAAACCAATCACCATTTCGTCTTCAATGAAAATTACCGGGACTCCCATTTGTCCGCTACGCTCTACCATTTCTTGGCGTTTTGCGATGTCTTCGGCAACATTATATTCTGTGTATTCAACTCCTTCTGAGTCAAAGTAATCTTTTGCAAGATTACAATAGTGACATGTTGGTGTTGAGTAAATCTCTACTTTTTTCATATATATATACTATTAAACTTGTAATAACTCTATTATACCTATTCGTATACTGTAATGCAATAAATTTATGAGCAGGTTATATGATAATTCTTTATGGCACTAGATGCAAGCAAATTCCAAATCTCAAAAAAACAAGATAACTGCAATTACTCACTCGCAGAATTTGTGAGTGAGTAACTTTTTACACTCTATTGATTCATTCATACCATAACCCCATACTACACAGAAGGTACTCTTTCTTTTTTAGCAAAAAAGAAACAAAAGCTTCTCGAGCCGGCTCCTCTGCTCTTAAAAATATTGCTCGTATCCTGTAAGAGTAAAAACTCGCTAACATTCAGACAGTTGCTCTGGGGCGTGCCACGTCTGATCCCGTCTGATCTCTACTGCTGCAGACCCTTGCTTTCGTCAATAAAGAGAATCATCTCTTCCCCGTCGCGAACAACAGGAAATTGAGTGCGTATAAGCTCTTCTTTGCCACGATCTGTCCTAAAAAACATAAGGTCTTCTTCGAGTTTTGCTTCTTGCTCTTGGACGCGTTGTAATTGTTCTTGCTGATCGAGATAGCGATCTCGCGCACGATCGTAATTTTGTTTAAAGCGAATAACAGAAATACCCACCAAAATAACGAGCACCACAATACCAAGTGCTATGAGCGGGCTATCGTACCAGAAATATTGTTTTTTTACTTGTATCTTTTTCATGCTATACTAGGGGTCTATGTTTGGAAAACGTACAAAAAAATTCTTGAAAATTATTACTATTGTAGTTACGATACTCGTGGCTATTGGTATGATTCTCATTTATACGCCTATCTTTTTCTAAGATACAGATTATTTTTTCATCATCTTCATAAACACATCCTGAGGGATGTGTACTTTGCCTTGTGCTGCCATACGCTTCTTCCCTTTCTTTTGTTTTTCGCGCAATTTCATTTTGCGCGTAATGTCACCTCCATACAAATACCCGGTTACGTCCTTGCGCAAGGCTTTGATGGTGCGAGATGAAATAATGCGTCCTTGGGCTTCTGCTTGTATTTTGACGACGAACATTTGGCGCGGCAACACGGTATGTAATTTCTCTACTACTTGCTCACCTTCTTCTTGGGCACGCTTGCGTGAGACAATGCGTGTAAATGCTGGCACAGGATCCCCTGCAACGAGAATATCAAGACGTACCACATCGGCAGGTCGCAGTGCGCCTAATGTATACGAAATAGAAGCATATCCAGAAGAGATAGATTTTAATTCATCAAAGAAATTGCGCATGAGCTCTCGGAGCGGAATTTCAACAACGAGCTCTGTTCGCCCATCACCAAAATTGTGTGTTGCCGTAGTGTCTGCTTCGTGTGAAAAAAGAAGCTGACCAATATCGCCGAGATATTCTGGTGGTGTAATAATACGCATATTCACCCATGGTTCACGCACCGCAGCAACATCTCCATGATCAGGAAATAGAGGCGGCGAATATACCGTAATCGTTTGGCCACGTTTTGTGTCTACTTCGTATGTAACACTTGGTGTTGTCACGACGAGATCTAAGTGAAATTCACGACGGAGGCGTTCAGTAATAATTTCAAGATGAAGCATTCCTAAAAACCCAGAACGAAAACCACGCCCCAAAATACCAGAGGTTTCTTCTTCGTATGAAAATGATGAATCAGATAACTGTAATCGTCCGAGCGCTGAACGCAGTGCGTCAAAATCATCTGCGTCTTCTGGGTATACTGATGCCCAAACAACCGGATCAGGTTTTTGATATCCAGGAAGTGGTTCTGCGGATTGTTTGTGATGCGTTACTGTATCTCCTACATGGGCAACACCGGCTTCTTTGACACCGGTCACAATGTATCCAATTTCACCTGCATTAAGTACACCTGTTGGTGTTGGTGCTGGCGACAATACTCCTACTTCGAGTGCGTGGAATTTCTTTTGTGAAATCGCAAAAACCAGCTGATCCCCCTTCTTGACCGATCCTTGCATAATACGCGTATAGACAATGACACCTTTGTGATTTGAATATTCAAAGTCAAAGAGGAGCCCTTGGAGGAGCCCTTGGCGCTCTTGATGAGGCGCAGGGAGTGTGCGCACAATATGTTCCAAGAGTTCAGGGACACCTTCACCTGTTTTTCCAGAAACTTCTAAAATAGTATCTGGGTCAACATCAAGAATTTCTGCAATTTCAAGCTTGACCTCATCAGGACGAGCAAGGGGTGAGTCTACTTTGGTGACTACTGGAATAATAACAAGCCCCTGAGCGCGCGCCATATCAAGAGTCGTAAAAGTCTGCGCCTGAACCCCTTGGGTGGCGTCTACGAGCAAAATAGAGCCCTCTACAGCCTTGAGAGCGCGTGATACTTCATAAGAAAAATCAATATGACCAGGTGTATCGATGAGATTGAGCGTATAGACAATACCATCTACTGTGTAATTCATACGTACAGGTTGCATCTTGATAGTAATGCCCCGCTCGCGCTCAAGCTCCATAGAATCCAAAATTTGATTCTGCATTTTTCGTTGCTCTACTGTGTGAGTAACCTCAAGCATGCGATCAGCAAGGGTGCTTTTGCCGTGGTCAATATGGGCGATAATTGAGAAATTGCGAATATGTTCATTCATGCAGTCTATAGTATCAGATTTTATATATAAATAAAGATATTGACTTATATTTTATAAGTTTGTATATTAAGAATAATATTTCTTTAAAAACTTAAAATTTACAATTATGACAGCAACAAAAATTAACATGCGCAGTAATGAAAATGGATCTTCTGCGGCATTGTCACAGAACCCCCCTCAGACCCTATCTCTCACCAAGAAAAAAAATACAGCAGTAGTAGGCACAAAAACCCTTATCGTACTTGACACGTCAGTGCTCATATATGACGAAAATGCAATGTATGCATTCAAGGATTATGACATTCTACTGCCGTACACACTTATCAGTGAGTTAGTAAATCTTGTTTCAAGTAAAAATGAAGTTTCAAGAGCAGCCCGAGCTGCTCGTAGAGTAATCTATGAAATCATTAATTCAAAAAATGAAGGAGTACGCAATGGCTCTTTTACTCAGTACTCTTTAGGTAAAGGTAAGGGAAATCTTTTGATCGGAGACATGAATGCATTCACGCTTCCGAAAGGGATGTCAGCAAATGATGTGTATTCTCATAAAGAAAATGATCATGTATTTATTGACATATGTCAAAAAATTTCTTTTTTACAAAAGTCTGAAAATCTGTCAAAAAGATATCAGGCGGATAGAGCAATAGCGTTACTTTATAAAGAAATTCGCCTCGTAACTAATGATCAGGGTATGCTTATTAAGGCGCAACCTTTGAATATTCAGGCTGAAGAGTATAAAGCCCTCAAAGTTGAATCCGAAAAATTACCTAAAGGATTTACTGCCTTAGATGAAATACCTAATATACCTAAATCTTTTAATGGAGAAGTTTCAAGAAAAGAAATCGGTATTCCAACAAAAAAAATTATTCCTAGTAATAATTTTTATTATGCAGAAAACACTTCAAGTCACTTCATTTTTGGTAATGGTAAACAAGCTATAGGATTTCGATCTGTAGCTATTTCAAAACTCAGCGCTGCTGGAATACAACCTAAACACGGTGATATATTTCAAGGCATGGCATTAGACGCTCTTCTGAACCCCAAAGCATCTTTAGTTACGATTACAGGGCACGCTGGTACAGGCAAGACGCTTTTGTCTCTTGCGGTTGCGCTACAAAGTGTTGCAAACAAAACACACACTAAAATTATAGGTGCTCGTCCTGTAGTAGGCATCGGTGAAGGGCATGGATTTTTACCTGGAGATCTTCAAGAAAAGATAGCTCCTTATATGGCGCCATTCCATGACAATATTCATGCAATCAAAAATGCCTTATCTAATACCGATCCTCTTATGAAGAAAATCGCTCAAGGGTTAGATAAAACTAATCAACACAACTGGTTTAATACGGGAATTATCGAATTTATCTCTATTCACTTCATTAGAGGGAGAACTTTTAATAATACTTTTATTATTATTGATGAAGCCCAAAATCTCACTCCAGCAGAAGTAAAGGCAATTATTACTCGTGCAGGTGAAGGTACTAAAATCATTTTATGTGGTGATATTGAACAAATTGATACACCTTATCTTAACAAAGATAATAATGGTTTATCCTATGTCATTACTAAAATGAAAGACGAAGATGATTTTATTCATATCCACCTACCTCATGGACAAAGATCTTCTTTGGCCAATAAAGCAAGCATGCTGTTATAATTACCTATATCAAAAATCCAAAACCCTGCGACACTGTTGTGGGGTTTTTATATTACAAAACTTCTTCTTTACTGGTTTCCGGAGTTTGTATTTTCCAAAACCCTTTATCACGCAATGCAAATATGAGCGCTTTGATTTCTTGATTGCCGAGCATGTATAATCCGATCACCAAAACAGCAATACCAATAACCCCCGACAAGAACCCTTGCATAAACACACCCTTGAATGTATTAATATCAAAGAACATATTAAAGAATTGTAATGAGTGATACATAACAAATCCCATACACAGTGACGCAATAGCACTCTGGAAGAATACAACACGCAATCGTGTCACATATCCTTGCATGAATTCTCTCTTGAACCATGTATACATAATCAAAAATCGAATTGCTTCACCAATACTATAGGCAAGCGCGAGCATGAGCACTGGCGTACCAGGAACACCTTGTACGCGAAGCATTTTTTCAACAGCAAGCATAAATGTCGCATTGGTATTAAAGAGATGGAGCAAGAAAAATGCAGCAAGCATACTCACCCCTGCCCCGCACAATGTTATCCATAAAGGGCGCCACGTCTTGCCTGCAGCATAGTATCCACGCACCAAGAGCAAAATGAGTCCTTGAAATGCAACAGATACCACAAAGAGTGCGAGCGCTGCCGCTGTCAATCGTGTATCAGACCATGAAAAGAATCCTGCTCCCAAGATAACTCGCACAATATGAGCACGCAATACTATAAAAAAAACTATAACCGGTATAGACCAGAAGATAATTTGTCGCGCAGGAGCAATAATTTGTTTCAAGAAATTTTCACGGTCGTCTTGTGCAAAAAATTGCGCCAATGTTGGAAATGCGGCAACAGAGAAACTCATACCAATGAGTGCAAGTGGTACGTTTTGCAAGTTCCATGCAAAATTAAAAATAGAAACAGATCCAGATCCAATTTGTGATGCAAGCGCAACAAATACAGCAATGAGTATTTTTGAAACAGAGAGCGTAAAGGTGCGCGGCAATGAAATTGCAACAATGTTGCGAATAGATGACCAGTCAATAGACATAGTAAAGAATACCTTGTACCCTTCTTTGATGACTACGGGCACTTGAAGGCCCATATGCAACAAAGCTCCGAGAATAACCCCATACACAAGCCCTTGTGGGCCAAACCACGGATAAAATGCAATCACCCCAAGAATAATACCAAAATTATAGAGCACAGGCGCCGCAGCATATACAAAAAACTTTTTTGATGCTTGAGTAATAGTTCCAAATAAATTAGAGATACCGAGCAATATAGGAGATATGAGCATAATGCGACTCATCTGTACGAGTAATCGTATTTGTTCAGCATCAAAACCTGGGGCAATCATAGGCGATAACACCGGCAAGAGAAGCGCCACAACCAGAGATAAAACGATCATTCCTATAAAAAATGCAGAGAAAACATTTTGTATGAATTTTTGAGAGATGCGATTATCGGTATCAGTATCTTTTGTTTTTGCTTCTGTAAAAAAAGGAATGAGAATAGTTACTGACACAAGTGACGCAGCGAGAGCAAATACAATATCAGGGATACGAAATGCCGCATAATACACGTCCAATGTCATACCTACCCCCACCTGAGAAGCGAGCAGGCGGTCGCGTACCAATGCTAAAATTTGAGAGAAAAAGGTAAAGAGCCCAAGCAAAATAGCTGCTTGGTTAATAGTGGTAAATTCTTTATAGAAAATAGTAATAAGACGATTTACCATACTGTATTAGATGACAATATTCAAAATTTTTCCTTGCACAAAAATAACTTTTTTAATATCTTTGCCGTCAGTCCACTGCGCAAGCGTTTCATGTTGTCTTGCTAATGCGAGTACTTCTTCTTCGGTAATAGTTGTTGGTACAGTGATTTGTGCGCGCACCTTACCATTGATTTGCACGGGAAGCATATACTCTTCTGTGGCCATAAGAGTCTCATCGTAGAGAGGCCATGCTTCATTATGTACTGAACTATCATGATCAAGAAGCCCTCGCCACAGTTCTTCGGCTGCATGCGGTGCAAAAGGAGCAAGTAATTGTACGAGTATTTCGAAATGATGCCGAGCAATGCCACCTTCTTTTTCTGCAGCATTGACCAAAATCATCATTTTAGAAAGAGCTGTATTGAATTTAAAGCGCTCCATATCATGTGTAATATCACGAATAGTCGTGTGTACAAGCGGCGCAAGATTATCAGATGGTTGTATTTTTTCTGAAAGACGCCATACTTTTTCGATAAAGCGACGCATGCCCACCAATCCATTTGTGTCCCATGGATAATTATGGGTCACCCCAAAAGGACCTAAAAATGCCAAGTACATACGTACTGAGTCAGCACCCACATAATGCACTTGTTCATCAGGGTCAATAACATTACCTTTTGATTTAGACATTTTATTGCCATCAGTACCTAAAATCAATCCTCGGTTACGACGTACCGTGTATGGCTCAGGGTGTGGCACATGCCCGAGAGCATGGAGCGCCTTGTTAAAGAATCGTGAATAGAGTACGTGCATGGTAGTATGTTCCGCTCCTCCCATATACATATCAGCAGGCATCCACGCATGCATGGCGTCTGACGCACAAAATGTTTCTTGATTATGCGCATCAAGATATCGATAGAAATACCATGATGAGTCAACAAATGTATCCATAGTTTCAACTTCTGGTGTCCATCCAGCACCAAAAATACGCTCTGTTCTCTCGTGGAGTTCTCGTGATCGCGCGAGAGGCGCAGTACCATCAGGTGTATGATCTACATCATCAGGAAGTGTCCACGGAAGATGTTCTGCTGGAATAGCGTGCGGCACCCCTTCTGGATCATAGACAATAGGAATAGGGCATCCCCAGTATCGCTGACGACTCATACCCCAATCACGAATACGATATGTGGTTGTTCTCTTACCCCCAGCTTTTGCAACCATAGCATCTTGAGCTTCTTGTGAGTGCATGCCAGAAAATTCATCTGAGTGAATCAAGGTGCCGTGCTCTGTATACGGAACAGCTTCAATAGGGCTGTCGATGACCATTTGAATAGAAAGCTCGTATTTTTGAGCAAATGCAAAATCGCGCTCATCATGTGCCGGCACCGCCATAACAGCACCTGTTCCATAATCAGGAAGCACATAGTCGGCAATCCATACAGGTATTTGTATACCATTGATAGGATTCTGCGCATAGATACCAACAAGAGGTACGCCTGTTTTTTCTTTTGATTGCTGTCTCTCTAGATCTGAACGACTGCGCACAGATTCTTGATACGCTCGGACTTCTTGGTTATTGGTAACATGCTCAAGCAATGTCTCGACGAGAGGATGTTCTGGTGCAAGTACTACATAGGTTACTCCATACAATGTGTCTGGGCGCGTGGTGAATATGGTAATAGGATGCACACCTGAGGCGGCGGTAACTATAAAATCAATTTCAGCACCTTTACTTCGCCCAATCCATGCTCGCTGAGATGCCTTGATGTCTTCTGGCCAATCAAGTGATTCTAGGTCATCATCAAGTTGATCTGCATAATCAGTAATACGCAACATCCATTGGGACATTTCCTTGCGCTCAACAAGCGCACCTGATCGTTCAGAAGTACCATCTGGAAGCACTTGTTCATTTGCAATGACCGTCTTGTCTACAGGATCCCAGTTCACCATTGCAGAACCTCTGTATGCAATCCCTTTTTTGAAAAATTCAGCAAACATCCATTGCGTCCAACGATAGTATTCAGGGTCACTTGTAATAATTTCTCGCGACCAATCAAAGCGTGCACCAATAGATCGTAATTGGCCGCGCATTTTTTCTATATTGGCATAGGTCCATGTCCGAGGGTCTCCGCCATTTTTAATAGCGGCATTTTCTGCAGGTAAGCCAAAAGAATCAAATCCCACAGGAAAAAGAACATTGTATCCACGCATATGCTGATAACGTGCATAGATATCAGTGACACCAAAAGCATACCAATGTCCCACATGCAAGTTTCCTGAAGGATAACAAAATTCGGTGAGAATAAATTTGTTCTCTTTTGATGGGTGGTGGTCAGGAGTTTCGTGAGCACGTTCATGCTCCCACATATCTTGCCATTTCTTTTCTATCTCGTGATGATTATATCCTTGCATATGATGTATTACTTAAAAATATACTCTATAGTACATCAAATAAACGCGAACATCAAATGCGCCATCAGACGAATACCACCTCTCTACCCTCTTTTTTTTGTGTGATATATACATAGAAATCCTTTACTCTTTGTGCAAAAATTGTACAATGATAGATATGCATAAAATACAAGAAATTTATGACGCCATGAAGCATACTCCTTCAGCCTCAGAGAAAGCTCTCATCGAAAAAGCATACACTTTTGCTGAACATGCGCACCGCGATCAAAAACGCGCCAGTGGCGAACCGTATTTTTTTCACCTTGTAGAAACAGCAAAAAATCTTGCTGAATTTGGTATGGATACCACCACGATTGCGGCTGGCCTCTTGCACGACAGTATTGAAGACACGCCCGTCACAGAACAAGAGCTCTGGAAAGAATTTGGTACTGAAATTGTCTACCTCGTCAATGGTGTCACCAAACTTGGTCATTTGAAATATACTGGAGAACAACGCCATGTAGAGAGCTTGCGTAAGTTTTTTATTGCCAGCGCCGAAGATGTGCGTGTTATTATTATTAAACTTGCCGATCGCTTGCACAATGTGCGCACACTCCAGCATGTCAAACCAGAAAAAGCAAAGCGTATCGCTCTTGAAACACTCGAGATTCATGCATCGCTCGCCTATCGTCTTGGTATGCGCAAGCTCACCGGGGAGCTTGAAGATGCCGCATTCCCTTATGCGTACCCCAAAGAATATGCTATGGTTGAAAAACTCTTGAAGCAACGCAAGGAGAGCGACAAAAAATACATGGACAAGGTGTATCGCTCTGTTAAAAAAGAAATGGCAAAATATGGCATCAAAGATATTAATACCGATTATCGCACAAAACGCATGTACAGCCTCTGGAGAAAACTGCAGCGCAAAGACATGGATATCGAGAAAATCTATGACATTGTTGCGCTTCGCGCCATTGTGCCACACATAGAAGATTGCTATCGCCTCCTTGGGGTTATTCACAATATGTGGCGCCCGCTCCCTGGTCGCATCAAAGACTACATTGCCCTTCCTAAACCTAATGGCTACCAAAGTATCCATACCACCATTTTTACCGGTGACGGAGGTATTGCTGAAATTCAAATCCGCACCCCAGAAATGCATGCTCAAGCAGAATACGGTATTGCCTCACACATGATCTACAAAGAAAAACAAAAATCTCCGCAAGCAATGAATTTCCTCAAACATATCGGCTGGCTCGAAGAATTGAGCGAAGCACAGCGTGATGAAAAAAATAACGAGATATTTTTAAAGAATTTAAAAACTGACTTTTTTGAAGATCGTATCTTCATTCTGACCCCCAAAGGAGACGTTATTGACCTCCCCAAAGATTCTACAGTAATTGACTTTGCATTCCGCGTGCACAGTGAAATTGGCCTCCACGCAAAAGGAGCTCGAGTAAATGGCAAGTTTTCTTCTCTCAAGACAGTGCTCAACAATGGCGACATTGTTATCGTAGAAACACAAAAAGATAGCTTCCCTACCTCAAAGTGGCTCGACTGGTGTAAAACCACTATGGCTCAAAAACATATTAAAAATTACCTCAAGGAAACCGGATCAGGATTTTCAAAATGGTGGTCATAATATCTCTAGAAAAAATCACCCATACAGGGTGATTTTTTTTTGCGTCCTTATGAAGAGAAGTCAAAATTATTCATTCCATAGAGATCATCATCAGTATCTTCGGGAACTTTTTCTTGCTGGTCTTCAAAATACCATGTTTCTGTAGATGGGTTTTGCGTATTGTTCTCAAATACATTCATGAGCGGATCAGTCTGCGCTTCAGTTACTGCGTCAAGAGAATCAGCAAGATGGATACCTAGAGGAGACTCTTGATGTATTTCAGTATAAGGCAGCGTTTCTGATTCTTCTTGAACTGGAGTATCTGAACCTAGGGGCATTCCCGAAAGAAAATCATGAGCTATGCGAGGTTCTTCTTGAGGTGCAGATTGAGTATGATCTGCAATGTATCGATCAAGCATAGATTCTTGGGCGCTTTCTTCTTTGAATTTTTTCACAATGCTCTCAATATCATCGAGAGAAAAGAAATCAATGACAATCTTGCCTCCGACTTCTTTTTCTTCAATAGCAACACGTGTACCGAGACGCTCGGCGAGTTGTTCTTGATAGGTTTTCATGCGTGGATTTTGCTCTTTGATTGGTTTGCGTGCTTTTTCTGAAGCAATAGTGCGTGCAATATGTTCTGATTCGCGCACGCTCATCTTTTTGTAGACAATTTCTTTGAAGAGTGTTGATTGCTCCATAGGGCGATCAGTGAGCATCATGAGCGGACGCGTATGTCCCTCACTAATCTTGCCCGCCTGAAGCGCGTCCATAATATCCTGAGGTAATTGCAAGAGACGCAACGTATTAGAAACATATGCACGACTCTTGCCCATCTTCTTGCCTATTTGACCATGAGTCAATCCGAACTCATCAACAAGGCGCGCAAAAGCACGCGCACGATCAATAGGATTCAAGTCTTCGCGTTGCAAGTTTTCAATAATTGCGAGCTCGAGCTTCATCTTGGAGTCTTCTCCGCGACGAATAATCACCGGCACCTGCTGGAGTCCTGCTAATTTTGAAGCACGCAAACGGCGTTCTCCGGCAATCAATTCATACGAAACACTCATACCGCCGTCTGGTTTTGGAATTTCAACGCGCGTCACTACAAGCGGCTGTAATACTCCGTATTGACGAATAGAGTCAGCGAGGTCTTGGAGTGCGGTTTCGTCAAATTCTTTGCGGGGCTGATATGGATTCGGGTTAATTTTTTCTGTTTCAATCCAGAATATTGAGTCGCTGTATAGTTGAGACATGATGATGAAGTGCTGTGTATGCGTAATTATAAATTGCTCGTAAATGTATGCATGTATTCTATCATAAAAAAATCTTTTGTTCGAATTGTGGAAAAATTTTTAAATATGTGTACAATAGGGGTGCCTGTGTAGAAATACCTCTACACCTGCGCCCTCCTTGCCGGAATGGCGGAATTGGTAGACGCGCACGACTCAAAATCGTGTTCCTTCGGGAGTGCTGGTTCGATTCCAGTTTCCGGCACATATTAACAGACCTTAACAATATATCATTATGAAAAACACGCTTATCGCATTATTGATTAGTATTGTGGCAATAGGTGCTTTTGTACTTTTTGCAAACAAAAATCAAAACTTGCAAGAAATTAAACAAAGTGAAAGCAATAATCTTTTTGGAGAAGATGCTGGAGACCTCTTGGAAGGAGATGAAATAATGACCATTTTTATTCCAGAACTTACCTGGGTTGACGATGAAGTAAGTCCTCTTGCTATTGTATATACAGAACAAGAAATTCCTGCAACGGAAAATCCTCTTCTTGCAACACTTGTCGCTTTTTTTGAAAAGCACAATAATAATTACAATGGGCTCTCTTTGGGTGGATTGGTTATAGATGGCACTACTGCACGCATTAATCTCACAGGGTCATATATTCCCCAAGGCAGCATGACTAGTCTCTATGTACTGAGAGAAATCGAAGATATGCCATTTCAATTTGAGAATATTAACACTATGAAGTATCGTTAAATGGCTCATTGTGGAATTGGTGTGATTATGATAATGCTGGACCAGATGAAGGACCTTGTGCATCAGGACCGAGATACTGGGTAACAGAGAGATCATAAAATTACTTATATATAAAAAATACAGCCTGTATAAGGCTGTATTTTTTCTTTTATATCTTCCCTACTAAATCCATTCCTGGTTCTAGAGTGTCATTTCCCGGCTCCCAGCTCGCAGGACAGACTTGACCACCATGCTCATCAACAAATTTTGCTGCGCGCAATTTGCGCAAGAGCTCACGAGCACTGCGTCCAATATTATTGTCGTGAATTTCAATAGTACGCACATATCCTTTAGGGTCTACAATAAAACTTCCACGCAATGATAATCCCTCTTCAAAAATATACGTACCAAAGAGCATACAGAGTTCTCCTGTTGGATCAGCGACCATAGGGTAGTTAATCTTGGCAATTGCTGGAGAGTGATCATGCCATGCTTTGTGTACAAACACTGTATCTGTGCTCACACTGAATATCTCTGCATTTTCTTTTTGGAATTCAGGATATAATTGGGCAAGTTCTTCGAGTTCTGTCGGACACACAAAGGTAAAGTCCGCTGGATAAAATACAAATACTTTCCAAGAATCTGCATACTCTTGATCAAGGTCAATGTGCTTTTCTGCTCCTTCATGGTATGCATGCAGGATAATACCTTCAGGTAATTGTTCACCAATACCTAATGGTTCAAAATCTAAGGTTTCAAAATCTTCCATAATGATATATTTTATTTACTGAGAATAATGATAGAAGTATAGCACATACTGCTTGATTTTTAAAGCTTGCAGGGTGATATGTAAAAAGGATATTATCCCCCGCTCAGCGGTACAAACAAATTACAAGAAACTCTCCTTCGCTTCGCTGCGGCGAGCAAAGCAAGATACAAGATACAAACAAATTCAAAATTACAAATCATAAGATACAAGGTGTGAGTAATTGGAATTTGAGATTTGAGACCTGTACCTTGTTTGTATCTTGTATCTTGGGATTTGTAATTTACCTGCATTTTGTATCTTCTCACACCTAACGAAACTTGCCCCTCATATGCTATACTTACCCTATGAAAAAATTACCCATATACATTATTTGCGGACCTACGGCAACAGGTAAAACAGCTCGATCTCTTGAGCTTGCTCGCGAAATAGGTGGTGAAATTATTTCTGCTGATAGTCGTCAAGTGTATCGCGACCTCAATATAGGAACTGCAAAAATCACCAAAGATGAAATGGATGGCATCCCTCACCATATGATTGATATTGTTGATCCTCAAGACTATTACAGTGCAGCTCTGTTTAAAGAAGCGAGTGAGCGCTGTATCAATGACATACACAAACGTGGAGCGATTCCTATTATTGTTGGTGGGACTGGTTTTTATATTGATACCCTTATTTATGATCAATCTCTTCCTTTGGTGCCTCCACAAGAACATATCCGTGCGCGTTATCAAGACACCCCAACAGAAGATCTCTATAAAATACTCTCTCACCAAGATCCTGTATCAAGTGAAAAAATAGACCGCCATAATAGAGTACGTATCGTGCGGGCTCTTGAGATTTTTGAAACACTTGGACACATTCCTCAAAAGCCAGAAAAAAAACTCCTCTATGACATTCACTGGGAATATATTGATCGAGACAATGATGACCTCAAAAAACGTATTCATGATCGAAATATTACTCGTGTGCACGGTGGGCTTGTTGATGAAGTACAAGGACTTCTTGACCAAGGAATATCACCTGAGAGACTCCATGCTTTTGGGCTTGAATATCGATATACCCTGCTCTATATTCAAGGGCTTATTAAGAATAAAGAAGAGCTCGTCACTATCCTCGACACAAAAACATGGCAATTTGCCAAAAGACAGAGAACGTGGTTCAAGAAGTTTTTACCACAAGAGGTTTTTCGGAGTTTATAAAATTTTTGTTCCCTGATGAAAAAAGATACGCCAAGAATTATTTTCTCTGCGCCATAATGATGTACGCAACGCGGTAACCATGACTGAGTTTTTGGTATGTGTCGTTTTAAAATGAGTCATCACAATATTGTTGCTGAGCACCTCTGCTTTAAAATCTTGCAGTATATAATTCACCAGAAATGCTTCTTCTGGAAGTCTGGCTAATATGTCATCTTTAGTATACACCGATCCAGAGCTTGCAAATTCTATAAAATCATCACAGAGTAATGTATCGAGTTCTGCACAAGATGCGCGAGCATCTGACCGTAAGAGTGAATTTTCCAGATTGTGTATGTGGTTAATAATTTCTTTCATAAGTTCATTTTACACTATTACATCAAAAAGTGAGAACTCTTTCCAAAAGAGCATTAGTATGCGGGCTATACTCGCCGCAGCTCGCCCCGTCAAACGAGGCAGGCTACGTTGAGCGGGGGTGAGCGAAGGCGGGCCCACGAGGATTCGAACCTCGGTCAACGGTTTTGGAGACCGCTATTCTACCACTAAACTATAGGCCCATGCGCATATGAGTATAGCACATCCACTCAAAAATAAAACCCCTTGAGGGGTTTTATTTCTTTGCTTCTTTGTACATAACATGCTTTTTGAGCACAGGATTGAACTTTTTGAGCTCAATTTTGTGATTAGCAAGTTTCTTTTTGTTCTTGCGTGTCCAATATGTGTGGGTAGTTTTTTTCTTGCCCGTTTTGTCATCTTGGATGGTGTGAACCAATTTAATCAAATTATCTTGTGACATAGTGGATATACTATAGCGTATTGCAATAAAAAAAGCAAGTAAAAAGCCCCGTTTTGTAAACAGGACTTTGTATAGTTTTGTCGCTTTTTTACCTGTTGTGATTATGATCTTTTTGCCAGGGAGACAAAAAATAACGATACGCATACGCTGATCTTTGGTGAGATTTTAAAAAAGCTTCACGACTCACTTGTCTATAGGTATTACATCCATATTTGGCTTGATAGTGCTCTTTTTCTACAGGAACTCTGCCTAGAGAATACAGTTGAAGAAATTGTTTTCTCGGAATACCTCCAAGAGAATAAGGTGATAAGGTTGGCAAAAAATCTGACCCATTTTTAAGGTATAGCACTCTATCAAATAGACCAAGACCCGAAATAATCCACTGAAATAATCTCCAAAACCAAATAAGTATATGTATACATGTTTTCATAAAGATCTTTTTTGTCAGTGTATCATAATAAGAATATTGCAGCAATATATCTGCAATAATTACATGAAATATAAATACACCAAATACTACTCTTTCTTTTTTAGAAAAGTACTATAAAAAGATTCTTAGTCTTGTATATTTTTTCATTGCCTCACAAATTACGATAAAAAATGGTTATTCATTACTTACAAACGAGAACCCAAGTAGTAGCTCTTGCAGCTTAAACAAAAATTCCCAAAATGCTATTTTGGGAATTAATGTTGTATGTGCACCGAGTTGGATTCGACTACTCTCGCGGGTCTCGCTACGCGCTTTGCGCTTGCTGCGACCTCGCTCCATCAGCCCCTATGCGGGCGCTTCCTCGACTCTTTCGCATCCGCTTCAGAGTCTGCGGGCTTCGCGCGCCCTTAGTTCGAATTCCCTCTTCTCACTAAAACAAAATCTCTCAAGCATTCGCTTTGAGAGATAATGTTGTATGTGCGCCGAGTTGGATTCGAACCAACGTAGGCTACTGCCGACAGATTTACAGTCTGTTGCGATTGACCACTCCGCCATCGACGCATTTCGTACATTCTTATGTGTCTATAAAAATGTACGAAGAGTATAGCATATCACCTAAGAAATTGCCACTTTTTTAGATGTTTTTTTGAGTGGTGTAGCCACGCGAGATGCGCGTACACCCTTTTTCTTTGCAGTAATAATGAATTGATCATCCTTGGCGTCAACGAGCACAACACCTCCTTGCCCAAGTTCTTGACTCACCATGAGCGATGCCACTTTGGTCAAGAGTGTATTTTGAATGAGGCGATTCAATGGGCGCGCACCATACTGTGGATCAAATCCTTTTTGCGCAAGGAGTGCATATCCTGCAGGAGTGACATCGAGAGTAATTTCTTTGTGGAGCAAGCGTCGCTGTACATCTAGAATGCGTTGTTCAACAATTTGTTTCAGTGTTTCTTGAGAGAGTACATCAAAGACAATAACATCATCAAGGCGATTCAAGAATTCTGGACGGAAATGATGCTTGAGACTTTCCATGACTTTTTCTTTGGTGTCGCGATAATCGTCAGCCATGTCATTGCTACTAAATCCAATGGTTTGCATTTTTTGAATATGCTGTGAACCAATATTTGATGTCATAATAATGATGGTATTCTTGAAGTTAATGACACGGCCCTTTGCATCAGTGAGCCGCCCGTCATCAAGCACTTGCAAGAAAAGATTAAAGACATCAGGATGAGCTTTTTCAATTTCATCAAGCAAAATTACTGAATATGGACGATGACGCACCGCTTCGGTAAAGCGACCAGATTCTTCATGACCTACATACCCAGGAGGAGATCCAATCAATTTTGAAATAGAGTGCTTTTCCATGTATTCTGACATATCAACACGAATAAGTGCTTTTTCGTCATTGAACATGAATTTGGTAAGTGCTTTGGTTAATTCTGTTTTCCCTACTCCTGTTGGCCCAAGGAAAATAAAGGATCCTATAGGGCGATGCGGATCGGCAATACCCACACGAGACCGCCTAATGGCATCACTAATTTTTTGAATAGCCTCATCTTGACCTTTGACATCTGCTTGCAAGGTTTCTTCCATATGTGCTAGTTTTGATTGCTCTTCTTCGAGCATGCGTGATACAGGAATATCAGTCCAGCGCGCTACTACATGCGCAATATCTTCTTCGGTAACTTCTTCGCGCAAGATTTGGCGTGATTTTTGAAGTTTCTTGAGCTTGTCCATTTTGGTTTTGAGTTGCGTTTCAAGTGCTGGAATTTTACCATAACGAATTTCAGCAACCTTTCCGAGATCTGTATGTAATTCAGCATGCTCGGCTTCAAGACGCAAACTTTCAATTTGTTTTTTGATGCTACGAATATCAACGAGTGCTTCTTTTTCATTTTTCCACTTGAGCTCGAGCTCTTTTGTTTTTTCTCGAAGCTCTGCGATTTCACGATCAATATCTTTGATGCGTTCTTGGGCTTTCTTTTTGTTGCCTCCTAATTCAAATTCCTTATCAAGTGCTTCGCGTTCAATTTCAAGGCGCATGATAGTACGGTGCGCTGTTTCGAGTTCAGGTGGTTTATTTTCAAGTGAAATACGCAGTGATGATGCCGCTTCGTCAATGAGGTCTACTGCTTTGTCGGGCAAGAAACGATTTGTGATATAGCGCGAACTAAGTTGCACAGCAGCAATGAGCGCATCATCCGTAATACGCACCCCGTGATAGAGTTCGTATTTGTGCTTGAGTCCGCGCATAATAGCGAGCGCATCTTCAACGCTTGGCTCATCAACAAATACCGGCTGGAAGCGACGTGCAAGAGCTGGGTCTTTTTCAAAGTGCTTTTGATATTCGCCGAGCGTTGTTGCTCCAATAGCACGAAATTCTCCTCGAGCAAGGGCAGGTTTCAACATATTCGCAGCATCCATAGTTCCTTCTGATGCGCCTGCACCAACAATGGTGTGAATTTCATCAATAAAGAGAATTACTTGACGATCAGCAGCTTCGATTTCTTTCATGATTTTTTTCAAGCGCTCTTCAAATTCTCCGCGATACTTGGTACCAGCGAGCAAGAGCCCGAGATCGAGCACTACGAGATCTTTGCCACGCAATGATTCTGGCACATCCCCTTTTGCCATACGCAATGCCAATCCTTCAACAATGGCAGTCTTGCCTGTTCCAGGTTCACCAATCAAGATAGGATTGTTCTTTGTGCGGCGAGACAAGATTTGAATAATGCGCATAATTTCTTTGTCGCGACCAATAACAGGATCGAGTTTGTCTTCGCGGGCAAGTTGGGTAAGATTGCGCGTATATTTGAGAAGCACGCGGAATTTCTTGCTCGCTCCCATAGTTGGCGAACCAGTTTCCTTGAGTTCTTTGATGATTTTTTGAGTGGTTTCTTTTTTGATGCGAAAACGTGTGAGTAATTCTTGAGCTTGCCCAGGGACATCAAGAACTGCAATGAACAAGTGTTCTGTAGATACAAATTCATCACCGAGCTCTTGGGCGATTTTTACAGAATGCTCAATGACTTGCGCGAGATCAGGGGTCAAATAAATTTGATATGATGGTGACATAGTACTGCCACCTTCGGGGGTTTCAATAACTTCGAGCAATGAATCAGCAAGCAAAATAGTATCTACCTCCATCTTTTCCAAGAGAGACAATACCATGCTCTCATCTTGAGTGATAAGAGCGGTGAGTAAGTGAAAGGTGCTCACATGATTTTGTCCGCGCTCAATAGCGAGTTCATGAGATTTACGAATTGCTTCTTTTGCTTTTGTGGTGAAATTGTTAAATGCTGGCATCATATGTATTTCTATAAAATAATTCTGATAATGTATGTACCTCCTAATAATATATCATGTGAATATTTTTGACAAGTTTTTTACGACCGCAAAAAACTTAACCAAAATAATCATATCTGTAATCAGTATATCATAGATATACTAAGAGAAATATTGATTATTAGCCCGAATACTGTGAATAATCTCAACGAGAACATCAATAGTTTTTTGCAGGTCTTTTTTTGTGGTTGATCTTCCAAAGGTAAAACGCAATGACCCCATGCGCGCGTCTTGTTCTTTACCATAGAGCGCTTCAATAATACGAGATGTATCATCGTCGCTACTGCATGCAGATTGAGACGAACACATAATTCCCCGCGCATCCATACGGATAACGAGCTCTTCACTCATGACACCCGCACAAGAAATATTAACATTGGCGTGAGTGCGAAATATACGAGATCCATTGTGGCGTATGTCTGGGATATTTTTTGTTTCAAGGTATGCATGAAAATAATCATGCAGTTCTTTGAGGTGTGTTGCATATCTTTCTTGGTCGTGTACTGCATATTCAAGCGCTGCAACACATCCTGCAATAAGTGGCATATTGGGTGTACCTGAACGAAGCCCTGATTCTTGGCCACCACCAAATACTATTGGCTCGACAAGTTTAGGGTTACGCACATATACCACTCCTACCCCTTTGGGGCCATATATTTTTGCGCTTGAGAAACTCATCATGTCAACGCCCAGCGTGTCGGGGCGAATCGGCACATAGAGCGGCGCTTGAATAGCATCGGTATGCACGAGTGGATATACATGACTCCCCTGTTGTTTTTTATACCATCTCACTAATTGGGTAATTTCGCGCATTGGTTGAATAACACCAATTTCATTATGCACATAAATCACTGAGACACAGATAGTTTCTGGGCGCAGGCTTTTTTTCAGGAGCGCCATATCAATGAGCCCGTCACTGCTCACTGGGATATATGTTGCTGTGATGAGTCCTTGCTCTTCGAGGTTTTTGACTTGATCAAATACAGCCTCGTGCTCTATGGTGGTGGTAATGATATGAGGAATTACCTCTGGATTATTTTTGCGGTATTGTTGCACCAAACCTTGTAATGCAATATTATTTGACTCGGTCCCCCCACCTGTAAAAAATACAGACGTTGATGATGTGCCCAAGATACGCGCTACGCGATCGCGTAAGTCTTCAAGATCTCTGTGCACATGAACGCTTTCTCGGTACAGTGCATGCGGATTATGAAAATACTCCTGCCAATATAATTGCATCTGCTTCATAACACGCGGATCAACAGGTGTTGCAGCTGCATGGTCTAAATAAATACGCTTGGGTTTCTGGAATGGAAACAATGGTGACATAGGGGTAGTATAGCATAAGAGGAGTAAGCACCAAATCCCAAACATCAAATTCCAAGACGTGCCCTTTACCCTGCGTGATTTAATAAATCTTGTCCCGGGAATGAATTATCAGCGCTCGCACCTTCTAGACATTGCGCGCAACAGCGGAACGAAAACATGCATAAGCGATTGTCTATGTCTTGTGTCTTGAAATTTGGAATTTGTTTGTATCTTGTATTTTTTACCTTCTCTTCTTCTTTTTTATTTTTTACAGTATACTATGATGCATATGATTACACTTGATACATCCCTATTAACCATTATTGTACTTGTTCTCGTCTTTGTCGTATTTGTTCTTTGTATTACTCTCTTTATTCTATACAGAAAACTTACCCATTTCATGCGCGGCAAAAATGGAACATCTCTCGAAGGGGTGCTCAGCACCATATTGGATACTCAAGATAAAATTACAAAGCGTCACCATCTTCTTACCCAAGAACACACCGTCTTGCAACAAAAAATGAGTACGAGTGTGCGCGGTATGAGTATGGTGCGATTTAATGCCTTCAAAGATACGGGAGGTAATCAAAGTTTTGCAGCAGCATTGATTAATGAAGCAGGAAGTGGTATAGTACTTTCAACGCTTTTTGCGCGTGATCGTATGAGTGTATTTGGCAAGCCAATACATAATTTTACCTCTACGCAAACCCTGAGCACCGAAGAAGAGCGTGCCCTTGCCGAAGCAAGGCAATCTATAGAGTAATACTCTTATAACTTTTTGCATCTTATGAATACTACTACACAATCAGAAACGGCGCGACCTCCGGTTGTTGCCATCATGGGTCACGTTGACCACGGAAAATCAACATTACTTGATTTTATTCGTAATGCCAATGTAGTAGCAGGAGAAGCTGGTGGTATTACCCAACACATTGCCGCATACGAAGTGCATCACACCACCAAAGAAGGGACTGAACGCCGTATTACCTTTATCGATACCCCTGGTCACGCTGCATTTAGTGGTATGCGTAGTCGCGGTGCTCATATTGCAGATATTGCCGTACTCATTGTTTCTGCAGAAGACGGCGTCAAAACACAAACTATTGAAGCTATTGATATTATCAAAAAATCAGAAGTTCCCTATATTGTTGCGATCAATAAAATCGACAAACCTAATGCCGATCCAGAGCGCGTGAAAATGGGACTCATGGAACATGGTATTTTCCTTGAAGGATATGGCGGCAATACACCGTATGTGCAAATTTCTGCAAAAACAGGTATTGGTGTTGATGATTTCCTTGAAACTATTTTGCTCGTTGCTGATCTCGAAGAATTTAGCGGATCACCAGATGTGCCCGCATCAGGCTTTGTTGTTGAATCACATCTTGATCAAAAACGAGGAACATCAGCGGTACTCATTATTAAAAATGGAACACTCAAAAAGGGCGATTATGTCCTTGTACATGGCGCTCTTGCGAGTACACGCATTATGGAAAACTTTTTAGGTGAATCTATTTCAAAAGCAACCTTTTCATCCCCTATTATCTTGACCGGATTTGACACCCTCCCCGAAGTAGGCGCATTCTTTGAAACCTACAGCAACAAAAAAGAAGCCGAAGCGCGTGCAGATGAATACAATCGTCTTGCCCAAGAAATGCACGAAGCTCGCGCAGCTATTACACTAGACGCGCATCAAATCCTCATTCCTATTATTCTCAAAACAGATGTTGCAGGTACCGCAGAAGCCATTGAAAGCGAAATTGAAAAACGTGCGACAGATCAAATTGTCTTTAAAGTAATCAAAACAGGCGTAGGTTCTATCAATGAATCAGACGTGCAATTAGCGATCAGCGATCCTCAGACTATTATTCTTGGTTTTAATGTGAACACAGACAAAAAAATTGACACCATTAATGGCATCGACAACGTCACCATACAAACACACACCATCATTTATAAAATGCTTGAATGGCTCGAAGACGAAGCGGAAAAGCGTCGCCCCCGTCAAGAAGTAGAAGAAACGCAAGGAGTGCTCCGTGTACTTAAAACATTTAGTTCACAGAAAAACAAGCACGTTCTCGGTGGTAGTGTTCAAGAAGGATCTCTCTCAGTAAACCAGTCAGCAAAGCTCATGCGCAAAGATGAGTTGGTGAGCTATGGAAAGCTCGTTGGTTTGCAACAAGGAAAAATAGAAGCTACTGTTATACATGCAGGCAATGAATGTGGGCTTATGCTTGAATGCAATGAAGAACCTCTCCCAGGAGATATGATTATTACCTTTATCAAAACTCAAAAATAATATGACTGACAGACAACTCAAAATGAGCAAAGAGCTCATTAAAATAGCTAATGAATATCTGAACTCAATATCAAATAGAACATCGCTCATCACTATTACACGAGCAGATATTGCACCTAATTTTAAAAATGCATCGCTCTACATATCGGTATTTCCTGACGACAAAGAAGAAGCGGCTCTCGTCTTTCTTGAAAGAAAAACACGAGATATGTACGACTTTTTGAAGTCACGCATCAAAGGAAAAGTAGTGCCTCGTATCACCTTTATCAAAGATGAGGGAGAGAAAAACAGACAACGTATTGACCTCTTGGTATAAAAAACGTAATATAGTACTGTATTTTCAAGATACATCGATCTGTTCAAGATCGTGGCGTGGTGGCGAAGTGGTAACGCTGCGGTCTGCAAAACCGCCATGCGCGGGTTCGATTCCCGCCCACGCCTCAGAGTGATTCATTCACTCTATCAGACACACCCACTTGCCGGAGTGGTGAAATTGGTAGACACGCTTGCCTTAGGAGCAAGTGCCTTCGGGCATGCTGGTTCGAGTCCAGTCTCCGGCACCCATAGAGAAGATTATCTTCCCTATTTCCATCTGTAGCTCAATGGTAGAGCAGTTGACTCTTAATCAATTGGTTGGAGGTTCGAGCCCTCCCAGATGGACATGTCATGACGAGAGGAATGACGAGTACATCTGGTTGTATGCTCTTTAGAGTATACATTGAGGGCGAGCTCTTTTTCATTGTAGATATGCCGAGATGGTGGAATAGGTAGACACGAGGGACTTAAAATCCCTTGCTAGCAATGGCGTGCGGGTTCGATTCCCGCTCTCGGCACAGAAAATATTAGTTCTGCAAGCGATAGCTTGTGGAACTTTTATTTTCGTGTTGAGACGGGAATCAAAAAAAGTGAGCAATGCCGCACGGAGCAGAGCGAGTACGGCGCGAACGGCGTGGTCAGGCGAATGAGCTCGCAGCGAGCACTTATGTGCGAAGCGAGAGCCATGAGGGTGACCGATTCCCGCTCTCGGCACAGCTTAAAGTGCCCTGGCCCGCTCAGCGGGTCCTCGGCACAGAAAATACACGCCACGTGGTGTCACAGATGATATGATCCCTATGTGCGTGTTTTACGTTACATAAATATATTTGACGTGGTTACTTCTACAAGCGATAGCTTGCAGAACTTTTACATTTGCCGCGTTTACCCCATCAGCCCCGTCAGACGGGTTAGGCGAGGCCAATGCGGCATGCTTGCGTATTCCGGGAATGGGTGGTTATAAAATTTGACTTTTATACCTAATTATGCTATAATATACTTAAATACGGACTTTGAAAATGCGTGTTAGTGAATATATTCCCCGTGATATTTCGTTGGTAGTATATTCACTAACACTAAAAAAATAAAAAATGAAAATATTTACAATCATCGCTGTGATATTTCTAGGAATCTTCACGGTAAACCTCTTGATCAAACCATTTGGTCAAGGAAGTATAGAAAAAATTTCTCATATTCAAGATGAATATGAGGGCAGAGGTCTTTCTCCTGGTGATTTTTGTTTTTCGCTGTACAAAAGCGAAGAGCAGGCCAAGAAAAAAGGCTATAATGTGACCCTGCCTACGGGCAAGACACAAGTATGGCGTGTACCCAACATAGATATAGTGATTGCCGACAAGTACGGCATCATTATCGGTGAAATAGGGCCCGGCAAGCCCTACTTGCCCATCAATGGAAATAAATTCTATGTATGGGCAAAAGAAAAAAAATATACAGGTGAAACATTCTGTATAGAAATTAAGTAGCTCTGTGTAAAAATTAAAGCAAGTCAAAAGACTTGCTTTTTTATTTTATATATGTTATAATACATATAAATAAGAGCCTTAACAAAGATGTGCTAGTGAATATATTCCCCGTGATATTTCGTTGGTAGTATATTCACTAACACTAAAAAAATAAAAAATGAAAGAAACAACAAGAGAATTTGCTGGTGGAGACATTGCCAGTAATTACCTCATCTCATCAGTACTTGCTGCAGGTGTAGGATTCATATGTGCACTCATTGGCTATGTTGTAATAACAATAGCTGGTGAACTTACGGATTCTTTGGGAGGTATTATTCCCAAAGAGGTAAAAACTGGGATCAGCATAGGCCTTGCGCTTATGGGAATCATGGTATTCAAGGGCAAGATGAAAAACTGGGCTCACCAGGTAAAGGTGGGAGAGGTTCACATTGTAACCTTTTTTGGTCAACCAACCGAAACCATCCTTGAACCGGGAGACAGATTTCTTCCTTTCAAGAAAAAGGTGTTTGATATTATTATTAGGAGTATTTTAATTGAGAGTATTGCATCAAAAGACAAAGTAGATGCAATATCAAAAGATACTATTCCTTTATCAATTGATAATGTAGAAATACGCTATCAATTAGACAAGGATAATATCTTGAAAACTCTTGATGTCAACCTTGACACACTCAAGAAAGACCTGGAGTCAAATGTACTTACCTTTGTACGCCAGGTGATTAGTAAACTTGAGTGGGATAAAGTTACCGGGATAAAGGATTTGACGAATGGACTCCGTTTTGACAAAAATAAATCGGAGACAGAAATCAAAGCCGAGCTGGAGAAAAAATTTGAAGACATTGGCGTTCATGCCGATGATATTAAAATTTGCATTGAATACGCAATGTCAATCTTAGAACAAAGCAAGCAATACGGATTTGTAGTACTTGCTATTCAAATCGGAGATGTTATTTTATCTGAAGCGTTTAAAAAAGCAGCCGAGAAAAAGAAAATCGAAGAATTTGAAAGGGATGCCGAGCGTACTGAGGCTAATCACACCCTTGAATTAGTTGATGCGATGGTTAATCGCATGATAGCACAAGACCCTACCATCAACAAAAAAGAAGCCTACGAGATCGCGGTGGCAAATGCCAACATGATCAAAGGCAAAGACGTTAAAATCATCCACACTTCTGGAAAAGGAGGCGGATTGATTAATAATGTGTAATCCTAATTTTTACAAACAAAATCCTACGCAGTATTGCGTAGGATTTTTTCTATACAAAAAAACCGCCCATGTAGATGAGCGGTTTTTATTGTGTATTAGATTCTAATATCAGCACCAAGCGTATTAATGAGAATACGCATAATACCAAATACTGAAACCATAATAAACATACCAATGATTCCCCAGAGCATATGCTGCCTTCCCTCTTGAGCTTTTTCAGTATTTCCCTGTTTATAAACAAAAAATTGAAGCATACCAATTAAAAAGAGGACGAGTGCCAGCGCAAAAAAGAATACAATGAGCGGATTAATGATGACTTCGTATACACGAGCCATAAAATTTCCTACATTATCTTCAAGTGTTTGTGCAAATGCGGTAAGTGGAAACATAAAAAATACTAGAGTACAACACCAGGGATTTGTGACGGCGCGAGAGTTCCTCCTTGCTGAATACCAAAGGTATTGTTAACAATACGAATCACTCCAAAAATAGATACCATCAAGAAAAGCGCGATAATTCCTTGAAGCATTACATCCCGCCCTGCTGCTTTTTTGGTATCATCTTTTGCAATGATATAATTAACCATTCCCCAAATAAAGTACACAAGTCCAAGTGTAATCAAAATAGGGATAATTCTACCTAAGAGCGTACCAATAGTTTGTAAAATATTTCCTGCATTTGGTCCTGTAGATACGGTAATTTGAGCAAATGTTGCAAATGGTGTCAAAAGTGTTGCAAGGGCTCCTAAAAATTTTTTCATAGTTATGAATGATGTTAATTATAAATAAACGACATGTAATCTAATAATGTGTACCTTTTATTATACTACAGAGTATTGGGAAAGGTAAAGAGGAAGGGGTAAAAAATATATTATCGAAACTGTGGAATAGCAAAAACACTGAGGCCGAAAGTATTGGTGAGCATTGCAACAATTCCCCAAATAGAAATCATAACAAATAACCCAATGATGCTCCACAACATGAACTGACGCCCTTCTTCACGCTTTGTTTGATCTCCGGCATTTGCAATAAACTTAACCATACCAAACATAAACATAACGAGCGCCAGAGAAATAATGAGGGGTACAATAGTTCGACTAAGGAGGCACGTGCCGTACACAAAAATATCTCCCAAAGTATTAAATTGTGCGGCACATGTATTGCTTTGCCCTTGTTGTGCATACGTGACAAGCGGCATACCGAGCAGTGTAATTGCGCCAAAACCTGTGGTATAAAGTGATTGTTGTAGTCTGGTGAAGTATTTCATAGAAGTAATAGCTTGGGACATATTAAGCTCGTAATTGATTAATCGTACCGGCAATAGCATTTGCAATAATCACAGCTCCGAGCACGAGCGCTCCGCCGATAATAACATAGAGGAATGTTTGCTTGGCCTCTTTGAGTTTATTAGGATCTCCTTGAGCCGCAATAAAGAGAAAGCCTGAATAAATAATAGCGAGTGCCACTAATGGTACAGCAATAAGTAGAGCGATATTTAAAATAGTGCTCACAAGACTTGGAATACTATCTACCGACCCTTCGAGAGGGTTTTTAAGATATGCAAAATCAGCACCACGAGTACTTGATGTATCGCCAGGCCCCATAGTATCAGGATCATTTGTAGTTCCTCCGCCCGCGGCTGGAGTTGAGGTGGTCCCTCCTCCACCTATTGTATCTGAAACGGAAATCTGTCCATGCACAATATATTGCGGAGTCACTCCAATCAAGAAGAATACTCCGAAAAGCACGAATAAATATTTAATTGCGGTAATGGTTATGTATTTCATGATATATCTCTTATGAATAAAATCTTTCTTATTGTACGTCACTTATGACCTAGAAATCAAGGAAGCGGTATGCTTGATCGACACCAAGCGTTGAAAGGATCAGACTAACAATGAGCCATGCTGCCATAACAAATATAATTCCAAGCACTACTTTTCCAAAAATACTGCTTGCGAGTTTTCTCTTGTCTGGACTGGCACCACCGGTAATATACAAGAATCCGGCATACATAAATGCAATAGCTGCAATTGGGAAAATGAGCGCAAATGCAAAATTGATAAGGTTTTGAATGAGAATGATAATATGTTTAAATTCACAATCTTCGAGACCTGAGTGTCCACATGGTACCAATCCTACTTCTGAAACTGCATATTGCGTATTAGTTGAAAAACCCGCAAAAGCTTGATTGCCGGCACGCGGCTCACCAATATTACCTTGCCCTGAACCTGAAATAGAACCAGAAATTGGACCAGTTACATTTCCTTCAAATGCACCGCTGTCAATACTGCCGGAGGTCGGACCAGTTACATTTCCTTCAAATGCACCGCTGTCAATACTGCCGGAGGTCGGACCAGTTACATTTCCAGAAAAGGCACTGCTGTCAATATCCCCTGACGATATTGACTCTGGATCTAAAATCATCCCTAAAGATGTTCCTGCAATAGGTACTCCATCTTCGTACACTAATGCAAAATACTCTCTGTTCATAGTGATAGGAATTCTTTGTGTGCCGTCAATTGATTCATAATTACTAAAGAAATTAAAAGCAAAAGATCTATTACCTGTACCATAGACACGCTCAGTATCGGTAATAATTTGACTTGTCCATGATGAACCGATACTAAAATCAATACGCCCCACTCCTGTACGAGGCGTGCGCATATCCACCGCATAACTGATTACATTTTGAAAATCAGGCGTGCGGCTTATAAAGCCAGCAAATTGCTGACTTTCAAATTTTACATCAATAGCATTTGCGGGTTCTGCAAATGCGGGTGTTTGTTGAAATGAAGCCAATTGGCCATTTACATAGAGTCCAAGGTAATATTTTTGACCTGGCACCACAAAATTATCACTATGCTGTGTCGGATCATATGTTCTATAGTAATAAAAAGATGGTGATGAGAGTACTTCACGAATCAATATTTTTGAATTATGCTGCGCAAAGTTTGGTGTCTCGCTCAATACTACAGCAATATCAATTTCTGATTGATTCCCAGGGAAATCACCTAAATCACCCTGCAAAAGAATATCAAAAATATAATCATCATATTCATCAAGTTCTACATCAATGAGCCATCGGATAAATGGTCGATAACTTACCCGAAAATAGGACCCTGATTCTGTTTCAGGAAATGAAGATGATTCTGTTTCTGTAATCTGCGTAAAACCAGAAGATGTTGTAGAGAGCGTTCCTTGTCCTGTTGAAAAAGGAAGTGGCCCAGGCACTGCAGAGGCAAATGCCTGCTGGCTAATAAATGACCAAGATGAAGAAAGCGCTTCGCCCGGACTTTGTCGAAATGCATACGACCCTAATGTGTATGAATTAAAAAGTGTTCGAGGTACATTATTGCCACGTATGTATACACGAACTACGAGAGGTGTATTTTGAGGTAATATAGCTGCAGGATTAAGGCTATTGTCAGCACGCACACCACGTTCATCAATTACAATAGCATCAAGTGGTTGAATGGAGGATCGGAATTGAATAACATTATCACCATTCACATCAAATGCCGCGGCAATGGGAACTTCATGAATACGGTGCCATAATTCCCCTTGCATATCTTCGAGATGGAATTCTAATACATAATTTTGAGCAAGAGCAGCATCGGCATAATAAATAGCCGGAGATACAGCAATATAATTTTCAAAAACCTCGGCAGTGAATACAGTACCATTTGCTTGCTGTTGCGTATGCAAGAAATTTGTATCCGGAGTAATAAAACGATGTCCCGTTTGTAATTTTTGAGGAACTTGAAAACCTTGCGTATTTGCACCTGTCCAATCAATGGTGATAAGGTCAGTTGGCAATGTTGATTGCGCATGCACATAGCCGCCGATCACACCAAAAATCGCAACGCATGCAACTGCTAGCAAGAATCCTTTTTTGAAAAATGTAGTAATGAAAGAATGAGATGACATAATATTATGGTAATAATTGAACTAATCCTGCATGCATACGACGTATTGCATCGTCTACGCGAACTCTACCTGATGCCGTGTCTTGAATGACAGCGCGCCAGAGTTCACGCGTCGCTTGAGGGTCTGGATCGGGCCACGACCTTGCACTGATAGCACTATTATAAAACATAAGCCATAGAGGATCTGTGGGTGTCTCTCGTAATAATGATCGCTGCACTGGTGGCACAAAGAATTGATCCCGAAGGTACGCCCCTGCAAATGGTTGAGCAAATTGCTGTGCGACCAAATATGCGCCTGGGATATTTTGAGACATACGACTTATCCCCACAAAAGTGAGACGACCTGATGTTGCGCGTAATTGTGTGTCCCGCATTTGAGGCATCATACGCACATCAAAATTCAAATTCGGATTACGTTCTCGTAATAATCGCGCTTCACTTGCATATCCAAAATACAGAGCAAGCGTTCCTTCAATGAATGCGTCTTGATCATTTTTTTGAGCGGTGCTCCATGAGTACGCTGGCTGCGCAGGATTTGAAAAAGTTGTGTAGAAACGAACCGCAGATGCTGCAACACCTCCTTCTTGAAAAACAACCACGGGTTCACGAGCTTCGTTACGCCCCACGAGAGGATTACCCGCTTGGAGCATAATGAGTTCAAGCACATCGGTCCCATGCGTAATATTTGCAAATGTACCCATTGCCACGAGAGACTGACGCAGTGCTCCTGCGTCGTTTTTTTGTACAATACGAGGCGCCAAAGCAAAAAACTCATCCCAAAAAACAGGAGGATCTACGACAAAAGAAGATGCGAGAATATCTCGGTTTACATACATAACCATTGGGTCAACCATAATAGGAAAACCAAGAACCCCTTCGGTGTCAACAAGCATTTCCGCCTGATCAATAAAGGTTTCGCGCACTGTTTCTGGTGGATAGCTTTCAAAAGGAATAGCAAATAATTTATTACGATGCGCAAGGAGTGTTTCATCGGTCACAAAAAAGAGATCAGGGCCTCTTCCTTCTGCAAGGGCACGTAATAATTCACGGTCAAATGTTTGTGCATCTTTTTGAATATAGGAAACTGAAAGATTGGGGTACAAATCATCAATAGTTGTAATGAGCGGTGCCATGCCTTCTTGAGGTAAGGTACCCCACACAACGATAGCACCTGAAGGGCCGGCATTCCTCCCTCCTCCGCCTTGGCTCCCTGATGTTGCAAAAAGTGCAAAACCGATCAAGGCTCCTATTCCAAAAATAATGAGAAAGATTGTTTGAAAGTCTAATTTTTGCATACGATACGATATATTATAAGTTGTTCCTTATTGTACCACATCAATTCCTTTTTGTAGCATACACCTGTGTATACCTCTTTCTATCGCCGTATGTGCGCTGCGACTACAAAAGCGTGAGCGAAGCAATTTCATCACCTGCACGCAATTTCATAATACGCACCCCTTGTGTGGCGCGACCAAGCACTGAAATATCTTCTAAGGCAGTACGAATCACTTGACCTTTTTTAGAAATTACAATAACTTCAGTATACGAAGCATCTACCACGCGAGCACCCACCAAGAGACCTGTTTTTGCGGTGAGTTGTGCGGTTTTAATGCCTGAACCTCCGCGATTTTGCACCTTGTATTCAGAGAGCTGTGTACGCTTACCAAAACCATTATCCGTTACCACGAGCATGTGCATCTCAGCAGCTACAGGAGTGATAACATCTACACTCACGAGCGTGTCACCTTTTTTAAGTGCCATACCCTTGACCCCTGCGGCACCGCGCCCCATAGGACGAATATCAGCATTCTTGAAACGCACTGATTGACCATTACGAGACGACATAATAATGTCATCGTCTTCTGACAAGAGGCGCACATCAAGCAAGAGATCGTCACCCTTGAGCGAAAGTGCAATGAGCCCATTTCTGCGGACATTTTTGAATTGATCAGCGGCTACTTTTTTGACAATACCTTTTTGAGTTGCAAAGAAGAATGACAATGTTTTTTGTTGTTCTGTTTTAGGAATAGCAAGAATTGAGGTGACTTTTTCATCATCAGCCAGTTGCAAGAAATTCATAATTGACTTGCCTTTGGTTGCGCGTTTTGCTTCGGGAATTTCGTACATCTTGATCGAATAGACCTTACCCATATTGGTAAAGAAAAGGAGGTCACTCTTAGTGCTCGTCACCAAGAGATGCGTCACGACATCTTCTTCTTTGGTTTCCATATCAACAACACCTACGCCACCGCGTTTCTGTGCTTTGTATTCAGATGGATCAGTACGTTTTACATATCCTCCTTGAGTAAATACGAGTGCTGATTCTTTGTCTTGGACAAGGTCTTCGTCTGAAATTTCAGCAACACCGCGAGCTACGACACGTGTGCGTCGCTCGTCATTGTATTTTTCTTTGAGTTCAAGTAATTCGTCTTTGACGACTGCAAGCATTTTTGCAGGGCTCGCAAGTAATGCTTTGAGCGACTTAATGAGTTTGAGCATTTCTGCTAATTCATCTTCGATTTTCTTGCGCTCAAGGCCGGCAAGTTTTTGCAAGCGCATATCTAAAATAGCCTGAGCTTGAATATCAGAGAATTTGAATTTTTTAATAAGGTTTGCTTTGGCTGTAGGAGTATCAGGTGATGCTTTGATGGTTTTAATAACTTCGTCAATATGATCGAGAGCTTTTTTGAGACCTTCTAAGATATGCGCACGCGCTTCGGCTTTGCGTAAATCAAATTCTGCGCGACGCTTGATGACTTCTCGGCGGTGATCAATAAAGTTCACGAGAATGTCTTTGAGTGACAATGTTTGCGGCACACCATCAACGAGAGCAACGAGGTTAAAGTTAAAATTGCTTTCAAGGTCAGTATGTTTATAAATATAGTTCAAAATACGCTGCGGATTAATACCTGTCTTGAGTTCAATAACAATACGAATATCATGTGTTGATTCATCACGCAAATTTTTGATACCTTGAATTTTCTTGTCACGCACCAAATCCGCAATCTTGAGAATCAGATTCGCCTTGTTTACACGATATGGAATTGAGGTAATGATAATTTGGAATGCACCACGAACGCTTTCTTCTATGGTTGCTTCGCCACGCGTCACAACACCGCCACGCCCTGTTGCATAAGCATGAGCGATATCTTTTTTGTTATAGATGACACCCCCTGTTGGAAAATCAGGCCCTTGTACATATTGCATCAAATCTTCATTGGTCGCATTTTTATTATCAATAAGTGCTACCGTAGCGTCAACCACTTCACCGAGATGGTGTGGCGGAATATTCGTCGCCATACCCACCGCAATACCCAATGTTCCATTCAAGAGCAGGCTTGGTACTCCCGCAGGAAGCACAATAGGCTCTACTGTAGACCCGTCAAAGTTTGGACGAAAATCAACAGTTTCTTTGTTAATGTCGCGCATGAGTTCTCCTGCAAGCTTTGACATTTTTGCTTCAGTGTAACGATACGCAGCAGCAGCGTCGCCGTCAATAGAACCAAAGTTCCCTTGCCCAATAACAAGAGGATACCGGAATGAGAACTCTTGAGCCATACCCACCATAGAATCATATACGGCAGAGTCACCGTGCGGGTGATATTTACCGAGCACATCCCCTACAATAGTCGCTGATTTTTTGAAGCGTGCACTGGCGGTCAAATTGTTTTTGTACATAGAATACAAAATGCGACGATGTACCGGCTTGAGCCCATCGCGCACATCAGGAAGCGCACGCGAAGTAATCACGGACATAGAATACGCCAAAAATGAATCTTTCATTTCTTGGACAATAGGTACTGGTTCAATATGATCGTGAGGTGTTGATACGGGTGATTCTTTTTTAGCCATAGATGATACAAGTATACTACAAATGAATAATTAATTAAAGTTTAAAGCTCTGTTTCGGATGTCTCGGTAATGTCTGTAATAGTGAGTTCGCGTTCTGCGGCGAGCTGTTCTTGATTTTCATTTGCAATACGACGCAGGCGTTCTTGCTCTAGTCGTTCAAAAAATGCCGCCTCGTCAACCTCTTGGGTAAGTTCTTCGGTGCCAATATTTTGAAAGAGTTCCGCGGCGTCCCTGCGGACACTTGGTCTATGTGCTTGAAAATCTTTGAATTGACTAGAGATTGATTGACGCAAGGCTTGAACTGGGCGAGCAGCCGAAGAGCGCTCCCTGCGATTATCTTCAAAGCGTCCAGCAATTAAGGCTATCCATATGCCTATAATACACAGCAATATGACGAGCGAGATAATGAGTGCATAACGGCGACGTTCTGTATGAGTTTTCGTGCGTAATGTTTTCAAGAAATCCATAAGGCGAGAACGGATTATGCAAGCGGTATAATTTCTGCTTTCTTACCTGCAAGGTCTTTGTATTTGAGAGTAAGTTTTGGTTCTGCGGATACTTGCGCATCACCACCCTCTTTGACAAATTGAGTAAGTGATTCTTGGTCATATCCCATAGGGATAATAATGTGAGGATTAAATGATACCGCTAATTTATGAGCTTCTGCTGGCATCAAAAGTCCTTGCCCCACAGGAACAAAGATGATATCTACATCTTCGATGACTTCTTGGACGGCGGCGGGGATTTCCTTGCTCGTTAATGCTCCTAAAAAGAGAATCTTGATATCGTCAAAGGTAAAGTAGTAGATAGTATTAATATATTCGCGCCCATCTAGAATAGTTTGCGTCATGAGCCCTTGGATAAAGTACCCATGCACTTCATATGATCCAGGACTATCTATAGTAAAGGGTTCTTTGTCGCCATAGGTAACATTTTCAAAACCATGATAGAGAGGATGCTGTACACTTGAAAGTGCTATATCAGCACCAAATTTTGACACCTTGCCAGAGTCGGTATCTTTGCCGATAGGGTTAAGTGCGATAATGGTATCCCCTACTTGTAATTTAAAGAATTGTTTGCCGTGATGCGTAATAATCATATATGTATAGTATACACTAATTCACGTAAAAATAAAAAGCCGCACATAGTGCGACTTCCTTTTAAATACAGATGCGTTATTTTTTAGCAGCATCTCTGGCATTTTTTGCCTCCACAGTATGCGTGGTATGCGGCACAATACGTAAACGCTCCGCAGGAATAAGCTCTCCTGTTTTTACACAAATACCGTAGGTACCATTTGCTATTCTCAGAAGCGCCCTATCAAGATGCGCAATCATCTCCTTTTGACGATTAGTAGCATCAATGAGTTGTTTTTTTTGGTCTTCTGCAATTTGAAAGTCGAGACCATTTTCACTCCGCAGAGCATCTCCAGAATAATCAGTTTTGATTTGTTTTTCGAACTCTTTAATGTCTGCCAGGCATTGATTTTTTTTCTCAAGAATTAATGTTTTGAATTCTGCGAGTTCTTCTGATGAGTATTTTTTCTTTCCTGTACTCACTGTCGGTGTAATTTGTTTTACAGTCATCATTTTTTAAGTTTTTTTGTGAACAATATTTGAAATGTATAATACAATATATACATACAAAGTGCAAGCAATCTTGCAATTTTCTTGTGAATAGGTATACTGTATAAGCATTTTATTAGACAGATAACCTATAGCTTAACCTTTTGCTGGTAGTCACCTACCCGCAAAAACACTATAGGTGTCCGTTATATGCGGACTTTTATTTTTTATGCAAACAGACAAATCAGAAGGAGTGCTTGCGCTTATGGATCAACTCATTGTTGACCTCAAAGACCGCGCAATTGCACCAGACGATCTCGTTGAAGGAACTGTTGTTGCGCTCGAACGACGCGCAGTATATATCAACCTCGGCGACCTCGGTACAGGAATTATTTACGGACGCGAATATATGAATGCGCGCGATATTATCCGCAACCTCAATATTGGCGATCCTATCAAAGGAAAAGTAGTTGAAGCAGAAAACGAAGACGGGTACATTGAACTCTCTTTGAAAGAAGCAAAACAGGCACTTATTTGGAAAGAAGCAGATCAGGCAATGCGTGACAAAGTACAATTTGCTCTTGAAATTGCAGAAGCCAACAAAGGTGGACTCCTCGTTCACTGGCAAGGTGTTGAAGGCTTCCTTCCCGCATCACAACTCTCTCAAGACAATTACCCACGCGTTGCTGATGGCGACAAAGACAAGATCCTTGAAGAATTGAAAGGACTCGTGGGCAAGAAACTTGAACTCAATATCATCGGCGTTAATCCAAAAGAAGGTAAACTTATCTTCTCAGAAAAAGGAAAAGACAAGGCTGAAAAACAAGAACGTATGGTGAAATACGAAGTAGGTGATACTATCGAAGGAGCCGTTACCGGAACCACAGACTTTGGTATTTTTATCAAACTCGAAGAAGGTCTCGAAGGATTGGTGCACATCTCTGAACTCGATTGGGCACTCGTAGAAGACCCAAAGAAACTCTTCAAAGTTGGCGATACTGCACATGCACGCATCATTGAAATCAAAGATGGTAAAGTATCTCTCTCTATTAAGCAACTCAAAGCAAATCCATGGGAAACAGCATCACAAAAATATGCTCCCGAACAAGAAGTGTCTGGTGTTGTTATTAAACACAACAAACACGGAGCTCTCGTTGCTATTGAAGAAGGAGTTGCTGGCCTCGTACACGTAAGTGAATTTGGCGACGAAGCAACCTTGCGCAATAATCTTGAAATTGGCAAGAGCTATCCATTCAAAATCAATGTATTTGAACCAAAACAACAAAAAATGACCTTGTCATACACAGGCGCAAAGAAATAATATTCTCGCATGTGAAAATACCACCCTCATCAAGGGTGGTATTTTTTTATACCTCTATTTTTATAATATACAGTACCCCGGGCAGAGCATGGGGTATCACCTTTACTCAGCGTAATGCTCTCATGTGGCGAAGTATATGTTCAAGAGTGTGCTTCATTGTATCTATTCATAGCGGCAGCATGGCCTTCTGCTATAATAACTGCCAGCGCTGAGGCAATACGCTTTGCAATATGAGGAATTTCTTGTAATTCATCATCAGGATGACGACCGAGCACAGGCGGTTTAATGATGCGACCATCTTGCCCTAATCGACTAATACCAATGCGTACACGCACAAAATCAAGCCCGCCGAGAGATCTGGCTATAGAATGTACGCCATTATTCCCTGCTGCACCTCGATTATAGGAAATCTTGAATGACCCAAAAAAAATATCGAGGTCATCATGAAGCACAACAATATGATCATGCGCTACATGATGACGATCCGCAAGAATGCGCACTGCATGACCAGAGAGGTTCATCATGGTTTGTGGTTTTACATAAAGCGCATCTGATGTGGCATATGTGAGGGCATCTGCATATTTGTCATACTCCCAAGACGCTTCTGGTAAAAGCGCATCACATACCAACCAACCAATATTATGGCGGGTATATGTATATTTATCTCCCTTATTTCCAAGAGCAACAATGAGATATTTCATGCCTATGAGTATAGCATACTTGTATATGCATGGTAAGTGATATGTTTGAATTCCGTCTCATCTAAAATAATCCACCAACAAAAAACACCCCTCAAAAGAGAAGTGTTTTTTGTTTTTACTTTGTGAACTTTTTGTTTCGTTCTATGACCCATTATGTATTCAATTGATATACACAATCAGGCTTTTGCCTCTTCTTAACGCAGAAGAGGAACGTGTGCCAATTTTCGAACTTGAGCACAATTGTTCGTTGCGTATAGACACAACATCGACCAATATACTAACGGTCAAAGACTCGTATAGTATTGGCAAATGAGTTGATCTACGACCAGCTTCCGCTAGCCGTGCCTTGTTACGACTTAGTCCCTGTCATCGAGCTTACCTTCGGCCACGCTATGCGCAGACTTCGGGTACTCCCGACTCCCTTGACTTGACGGGCGGTGAGTACAAGACTCGAGAACGTATTCACCGCGACATGCTGATTCGCGATTACTAGCGATTCCGACTTCATGGGGTCGAATTTCAGACCCCAATCCGAACTAGGGATGCTTTTGGAGATTGGCTCAGGGTTGCCCCGTCGCTACCTGCTGTAGCATCCATTGTATCACGTGTGTAGCCCAAGACATCGAGGGACATGCTGACCTGGCGTCATCCTCACCTTCCTCCTGAAAAACAGGCAGTCCTATATGACAAATATAACATATAGCGAGGGTTTCGCTCGTTAACCGACTTAACGGTACAGCTCAAGCCACGAGCTGACGACGGCCATGCATCACCTGTCCAGCCGTCCGAAGAGGGATCTAGTTTCTTAGATCTTTCGTCTGGATGTCTAGTCTTGGTAAGGTTTTTCGTTTATCGTCGAATTAAACCACATGATCCACCGCTTGTGCGAGTCCCCGTCTATTCCTTTGAGTTTTAAGCTTGCGCTCGTACTTCCCAGGCGGCAGATTTAACGCGTTAGCTACGCCTCTCAGAGGGTCGATACTCCGAAAAGCTAATCTGCATCATTTAGGCCCTGGACTACTTGGGTATCTAATCCAATTCGCTACCCAGGGTTTCGTGCATCAGTGTCAGTTTTGGACCAGTATATTGCCTTCGCTTTTGGTGTTCCCCTCAATATCAACGGATTTCACCCCTACACTGAGAGTTCCATATACCTCTTCCAAACTCAAGTCACACCGTTTCGTATGCTTTCCCGAAGTTAAGCCCCGGTCTTTAACATACGACTAATATGACCACCTACGCACCCTTTACGCCCAGTGATTTCGGATAACGCTTGAGGCTTTCGTATTACCGCTCCTGCTGGCACGAAATTAGGAGCCTCTTATTCATAGGGTAACGTCAATAAACTTCCTCCCCTATAAAAGGTATTTACACACCGAAGTGCTTCGTCTACCACGCGGCGTCGCTCCGTCACAGTTTCCTGCATTGCGGAAGATTCTCGACTGCAGCCACCCGTAGGTGTTTGGCCCGTGTCGCAGTGCCAATGGTGGGGGTCAGGCTCTCACCTCCCCTACGCGTCGTTGCCTTGGTAAGCCATTACCTTACCAACAAGCTGATACGAGGCAGGCCGATCTTCAAGCGATAAATCTTTACCCCGAAGGGACTATCAAGTATTATTCTGGATTTCTCCAGTGTATCCCTGACTTGAAGGTACGTTCCTACCTGTTACTACCCCGTTTGCCATGGGTCTAAACCCATTCGACTTGCATGCCTTATCCACGCCGCCAGCGTTCATCCTGAGCTAGGATCAAACTCTACTGGAAAATCCATAAAATGGATTCCATAGAACGAAACAAAAAATTCACAAAATCACATAAGTGATGGTTCGTATTTGATTTACAAAGTAAAATGTCTGCAGGCACAGACACTTAGGAGATATACCGCTACAAATTGTATGTTAGTATTTCTTCATAAGTATTGTGATGCAACGCACCTGTGTGAGAGTTTTCTCTAGGTGCGGTGAATATTATACTCATATAAAAAAAATATGCAAGTCTTTTCTTCAAGAAAATTTCTTGAAGTGCTGTGGAAAAGATATGGGGGTATATCAAGGGTAAATTCCAAATTACAAATTCCAAATTACGAACAAAATTACAAGCCCAAAAACACAAGCGCATCAAACGGGATTAAGTCCCGCCGAGCCGGAAAAGTAAACTACAGACAATACATCTCAAACCCCAAAAACCGGTTCTGTAGATTTTTATGTTTTGTGTTTATTTTTGAAATTTGGGATTTGCATCTTGTTTGTACCTTGTATCTTGCATCTTGCTTTGCTCGACCTGTAACGTTCACCTCTTTTATGCTACAATACCCCATATGTCTCAGAATAATAACAATCACTACAGACCTAAAAAATTAACCACTGACGAAATTCGCGAAGGATGCGTACTCTTGACCGATGGCGACGAACACGAGACGCGTATTTGTGTCATCAATGAAGAGTTCCGCCAAGGGCTTGATTTCATCAAAACCTATGACGCATCTGTAACCATTTTTGGTTCTGCGCGCACTCCGGAAACTGACCCTTACTATGATCTCGCTCGCACTATAGCGCGACGCATTGTCCAAGATCTCGGATATGCTATCGTCACCGGCGGCGGACCTGGTATGATGGAAGCCGGCAATCGTGGCGCACATGATGCAAGGGGTCGCTCTATTGGATTTTCAATCAAACTCCCTATGGAGCAAACGAGTAATCCATACATGACTGATGAGCTCTCGTTTTACTTTTTCTTTTCACGTAAAGTATGTATGACCTATGCATCAGAAGCATACATCTATATGCCCGGAGGGTTTGGAACATTGGATGAACTCTTTGAAATTCTGACACTCGTGCAAACAGAAAAAATTAGCAGGTTCCCTATTATTCTTGTTGGCGAAGATTTCTGGAGACCACTTGATGCATTCATCAAGAAAACACTTCTGGAACAATATCAAACAATTAGTCCCGAAGACTTGGATCTCTATATCATCACTGACGATGTAGATCTCATTATAGAGACGATCAAAAAAGCACCTGGCAAGCGTGATGACTAATATGAAATCCCTCCGACACGGAGGGTTTTGTTGTGAATTACCCTTTGTCACCCCAAAGGAGGAAGAGTGTCACCTCATATGGTTAACTATACATTTACTTACAAATATTTCAGAAATAATGTATACTCTATGCACAAATGTCTTTCGGGATCCATCTCTTGTTTTCAAGAGAGGGAAATAAGAAAAACTCAGAACAGTACTGTTTTGAGTTTTTCTTTTATTTTACCAAATTCTTTCTTTGGCACATTACCGATCTTTTCAGTGTATCGCTTTTTATCGATAACCTTTACTTGCGAAAGAATTACATATGACGAATTCTTATGTTTAGGGTTGTGTAATTCAACATCAGAAATCTTGTGGTAAAAATTATTATCCTTGCCCTTTATTGTTAAGGCTGCTGTAAAGAACAAATTTACTATCTTTTTTAATATCAGAACCGGTCTCAGGAAATTATCTTTTCCTTTTTCTTCAAAACCAATATTTTGTCCGATTTTAGCAAACCATATTTCGCGAGGATTGATATAAATAAAATCACCTACACCTCCACTCCTTCTCGCTGCAATAACTCTTTCTTTGCGTCTTCGCCGCCGCGATTGTAGGCACCTGCTTTTCCTGAACTCAAAATTACGCGATGACATGGAATTGCTGGATCATAATTATTTTTCATAATCGTTCCTACTGCGCGCGCAGCTTTGGGGTTTCCTGTGGCGCGTGCTACTTCGCCATAGGTCATGACAGAGCCTGCGGGTATTTTTGATACGACATGGAGGACTTTTTGGGTGAAGGTGGGCATAGTAAATTAGAGAATGGTGATGAATCATGATTTTAACACTATTTCATTCATCTCATACACATATCCAAAATTTTGAGGTTTTTGATTCGATCAAGCCTTCATCATACGGCTCAGGTAGTTCATCATATAAAACATCTTTGATGGTTACTAAAACTTTTGCTCTGCCTTGTTGAGTTTTTCTCCAATCCAAAACAAATGCTGTTTGCTTTAGTGTTTTAAGTAACTCTTTTGCAACTTTTTTAATTTCCTTGATTTCATTTTCTTTCAAGTCTTCTTTGTAAAGCAAATCAAAAATCGCAAGCTCTTCTTCGATTAACTCTTCTCTCACTCCTCTTTTTTCCTCATCATTCAAAGATTCAGCAAATTTCATCAAAGCCTCAAAAAACTCTTCAATATTTTTTGAGCCAGAATTATATTCTGAAAGTAATTTTTCAAATTGCTCTACTAGTTTTTGTCTAGTCGGGTTCAACCTCACCAATTCTTCAAGTTTTTCTTTCAAGGACTGCTTCAATTTTTCTGCTTCTTTTCTTTTATTTTTCTCAAAATACTTTCGCAATTTTTCAAAATCAATCTTACTCAAATCATATGGTTTGTAATCTTCAGAAATCACATACCCTTCAGCAGTAATCGCATTATCAAGAAGCTCTTCAATAGCATCTGCAACGTCTTCTACATTCACATCTTTTCGAGTCAGAATTCGCACCCTCTCTGCTAAAACTCGATACAATTTAACCACATTGAAAAATTCACTCGCGCTTGGGTCTGGCATAATAGCCCCCAAAAGACTCGTCGCACGATTACTCATCGTCAAAAATTCGTTCTTTGATTCTTCATCGGTCAAAATAGCATCAACTGCATTTTCTATTAAAGCCAATTTTTCAAAATCTACTGCTTCACCAATTTGCACAATATTGATTCCATATTCACTACAATATTTATCAAGCTCGCCCAAAACTCCTCGTAATTCATTTACCAGTTCTGTTTTTGGTTTTATAGGCTTTGCATCTTCATCACCTCGCGCTCCATAAATAGCCAATGCTTTTTTCAGACTTCGAAATACTCCGATATAGTCCACAATCAATCCATTTGTTTTTGCGCCCCACACACGGTTTGCACGAGCAATGGTTTGCATCAGAGTATGATTTTTCATTGGCTTGTCCAAATACACCGTCGAAATAATCGGAGCATCAAATCCAGTCAGCCACATATTACACACAATCACAATTTTCAAAGGATCATTTACATCTTTAAATTTTTTTTCCAAATCCTCATTGATCATTCTTCGGCGATGAGTTTCTATATCAAGCCCAAGCTTTCGGAAATCATCCACTTCGTTTTGAGTCGAACTCATCACCATCGCAATATCAGGACAGTTTGGCTGCGTTTTCATTTTGTTATACATTTTCACCGCAGTTGGTCGATCTATCGCCACAAACAACGCCTTACCATCATTCCCTTGGCTGTTAAAATGTTCAATCACATCACGGGCAATAGTGTTCAATCGTTCTTCTCTCGTGATCAAATGATATTCAGTATTAAATTCTCGTTCAAGCTTTTTCTCTTGATCATCATCAAGCTCAAAAGTTTCAAGCACTGTTCCCAAATCCTGCCCTAAACTCTCCAAATCAATCTGCAGCTCTGGAATACGGTTATCGTAATACAAAGGCACTGTTGCCTTGTCATCCACAGACTGCTTAAAATCATAAATACTGACATAATCTCCAAAAGTGCTTTTGGTTTGTTCTTCTTCGCCAGAAATAAGCGGTGTTCCGGTAAAACCAATAAATGAAGCATTCGGTAAAGCCCGACGCATATTGAGCGCCAAAGTGTCATACTGACTTCTGTGTGCTTCGTCAGTCATCGCGATAATATCGCTTCGCTCTGAAAGTACAGGAAATTCCGTCTCGCCTTCTTGCAATTGGAATTTGTGAATCAAGGTGAAAATATTGCGATGGTCTTCGGTTAAAAGTTCGCGAAGTTTTTGCACACTGCTTGCACGTACCATTTCTTCTGGTTCAAGCACTGCACCCACACCGGCAAAATTTGCATAAATCTGCTTGTCGAGTTCCTGCCTGTCTGTTACCACAAGAAAAGTATAATTCCCTTCATATTTTCGCAAAATCTTTTGAGCGAAAAATACCATAGAATAACTTTTTCCTCCTCCTTGTGTATGCCAAAAGACCCCAATTCGCCCATTGTTTTCTTCTCGCTTTTCAAAAGATTTAATCGCATTATTTACTCCCAAATACTGATGATTTTTCCCAATCAATTTTATCATCCCTTTGTTTGTATCTTGAAACAATACAAAGTTTTCAATAATATCAAGTAAACGCGTTTTGTCGCACATACCACGAAGCAAGGTTTCCAAATCCACCCTTCCTTTTTCTTCTTCATCACTAATTCTTTTCCAATCAGAAAAATGTTCAAATCCGCTCGTAATAGAACCCATCTTTGCATCAAGTCCGTTTGAAATAATCAAAAGCTGGTTATACCAAAACATCTGCGGAATTGTGTCTTTATAGTCTCGAATATTACCATCAAAGGCATCTCGCAAGTTTTTGTGCGCAGCCTTAAGCTCGATAAACACCAAAGGCAAACCATTCACAAACCCCACCAAGTCCGCTCGGCGTTTATACATATCACCCAAGATCCACATTTGCGATACCAAAGTAAAATGATTGTTCTCTGGATTATCAAAATCAATCACACGCACCGTTTCCACATCACGAGTTCCGTCACCGCTCACCACATCCACCTTGACCCCGTTTTTCAAAAGCTCATAGATTTCTTTATTCGCTTTGACCATACTCATTTTTGAGCGGTCTTTGGTGATTTCTTCTATTGCATCATCAATGGCACTTTTTGCAATGCTTGAATTCAATTTCTCCAAAGTAGTCCGAAGACGAGAAACCAAGACAACCTGACCCTGATGTTCTCGCCCAAGCTTTGCATCACCTTCATCAGTATAGGCATTTACAAAATCCATTTCGCCGTCGGTACCCCAAAGCTCCGACAAAAGCCGGATTACGGGTTGCTCTATGAGATTGTCTTCGTTGAAGGGGTTCATATTTATACTATAATCAATTTATTAAATTATTTAAAGCGTTTTCAGCTCTCTCTATTAAATCATCGTAAGTTAAAACTTCAACCCAATGAAAATAAGAAAGAAGCCTTCTTAAGTTTTTTGGTTCTGCAGATATAGTTTGAGAAGTACTATTTTTTACCAATTCTTTACCGCGTCTTCCTATAAGTAAAATACCTTTTGGTTTATAGTATTTCCCATATCTATCTTCAAGTATTTCGTGACCTGTTTCATCATCTCTTTCATGAGAATATTCACTATAGTAATATTCCATATAACCTGTTAATTGACCAAGAGATTCTGCTAATTTAGGTGAAATATATTGTCTTTCTCTATCATCAGCTCTTAGTAATTCTTCTGAAGGTAGTTTTACTTCTAAAATATCTGATAATCCATCTATTCTTAAAAGCCTACCATCAGGATGACCACTAAAACCTGCATCTCTAAAATCTAAATTCTTATATTCAGGACCAAAAATCCATGGATTATTTTTTAAGAAATTTTGAATATCTGAAACCTCTTTTACGTTTGGATCTTCTATGAGTTTTTTAAATTCTTTTATTTTTTCTTGCTTCTCCTGAATTTTATTTTTTGTTAAACCTTTTTTTATTAAATCAGGAACATCTAAATCAGAGGTTAAGTAGCCATCTTCAAAAAGTTTTATAAGAGTTTCTTTTCCTTTCTCATCACTAACAAGAGTTTTTAATTTTTTATCTAAATCTTCGTCTAGCTCTAAATTATCTTCAAAAGAAAGCTTGCCAGCAGAAACAGAAGAAAGATTTGCAGAAGTAATAAATTTCAAAAAATTTGTTAAAGTTATTAAATTTTTTGTATCAAGTCTCACTTCAGAAGCGGGTACAAGTTTACCAGCTTTAATTTCAAATTTTTGTATTTTTAATTCAACAACTTGGTCCTTCTGACTTATAAAAGTTGCTTTAATTTGAGTTCTACCTGTCTCGTAAATAATCTCCTCTTTGCTCTGAAAATCATCTGAAACAACAGAGAGTATTTTTCCATTAGGAAAATCCGAAGTATATATTTTATCTTCATGTTTATTTGAAACATAATCTTCTTCTGTCGGATCGTAATTACTTAAGCCCATAATTTTATTTCACCTCAACTCTCCCGCCGACTAACTGCGGAATGAGGATGTCTCTTGTTTTTTGTAAATTTTGGTTTTGTTTTTCAAGATTATATTTTTCAATCATCATCTCTTTTACATGTTCACCAAATTTTTCACACAAATCCACTGGTGGTAAATAAACTTTTTTTGCTGAAAATTCTGGCCAATGACCCTTGTAGTCGTTGAAATAAATTAAATCTTTTGTTGCAAAATGTAACCAAAAAATATTTCTATAATTTTCTTTGCTAGGATAAAACGGCAAGACATTTTGAATAGCTGAAAACGGAAACATAATCAAATTTTGATAACATGTGTGATTTGCAAAAACAATAACAGGATTTTCTGTACTTGCATTTATACCTGGCTCATCATTATGATAACCAATCACACCACTTTTCCCTTGATCTAAAATAGGAACATTTCCAATTGGTAAAGCTGTTTTATTGTCGTATTTTTTACCAACCGAAACTCTTTCAATCAAATCCTCAACTTTCTTCACCTCCCACCCATTAGGTAATCCATCTTTTACCGGTCTTACAAACCATTCTTTGTAGAGGGTTTGAGCGAGGGTTTCGAGGGTTTTTATTTTCTTTTGATTCACCTCAATCAAATCATCATACGCCGAAAGCACCTCCGCAATTTTCTTTTGTTCTTTATATTCTGGAACCAAAAAATCAATAGAAAGCATTTTTTCAAGACTCAAGTTATCTTGAGCAGCACCACTTGAAATAGATTGAAAATCTTTTTTAAACAAATCGAGCAAATATTTTACAAATCTTACACCAGAAACATTTTCATAAGACCTAAATCCAACAACACTATCGGGAAAACATGCTGGTATTTTTAGAATAGCACTCTCAGAAATATTCGCCGCAATTGTAATACAAAGAGTATCAGGTTCCCAAAGTTTACTTTGAGCGAGTCCTTTTTCGTTATATGTTTGGGAATATTCTGAAATATAACAGTTAGCAGATTTTATATCTGAAGTTTGAATAAAAGGATATTCACCTCCATATAGACTTGAATCATTTCTTGGACGATGACGAGAGCGACCTCTATTTAATTCACCTAAATCGGTCAACCTCACCCTCTTCCACTCCGCCTTGCGAGTTTTCTCCCCACTATTCTTTTGTGTTGTTTGTGTTTTATTCATAAATTCTTGTTTGTGGATAACTATTTACATTTTTGACCATTTTTGATATATTGTAAATGTAGGTTTTTCCTACTAATCACGCGGTCCCGCTTTTGCGGGATTTTCGCTTTTTGGCTCGTAATTTCTTTTTCCTGTATAGAGTCGCCCAAAATCAAAATATTTATCTTTAATTTTATGCAGTTCTTCTGCGACTTGATTTCTCACTCCACAAATCCCAATCTTTTTATTTTCAATTTTCAATCTTTGTAAAGGACCCTGCATATCAGAATCCCCAGAAAACAAAATAACTGCAGAAAACTTTTTTGCATCATCTAATATGTCCATAGTCATCTCTACATCAAAATTACATTTTGGTTCTTCTATTAAAATACCTGGTTTATGTAATTCGTCTACAAGTTCTTCAATTTTACTTTTTACACCATCATCAAAAAGAGTCATAGTTTTACGCTGAAAAAACATTCCTTCTTTTATTGTCTTGGGAATATACTTCATTGGTTTTGTTTTTAGGATTGCACCAGTTTTTAAAATTCTTTTATGAAAAGCTTTTGAGTTTTTCAAATCTCTGGTATTTAAACCATAGTAAACTTTTATTTCTTGAATATTTTTATATGTTTTTAGTTGTTCTATCAAGTCTTCTATTCTAAATTTCCAACCCAAAACATCTTGCCAGTGGAACATATTTGTTAAATCCAAATACACAAAAACCACAGGCTCTTTTTCTAACCATTCTAGATAGTCTTCTCTTACCATAATTTTATTTTTAATATCCTGTGGTATTTCCATATTATTTTCTAAAATTAAATTTAAGTAAAATGCCCAACTTCACCCTTTTCCACTTTGCCTTGCGAGTTTTCTCCCCACTATTCTTTTGTGTCGTTTGTGTAGTCATGTATTTATAGTAATAACAAATAATCTAAAGGAATCTTCACTATACTATCCTCTGATAATTCTAAAGAATCACTACCAAAAACAATTCCATACTTTGCTCGACCTTTTGTTTTTTTCATAGTTGTTTGAACTTGGTTTATTTCATTCTTTGAAAAACCAATTTCAAATACAATTTCTGTATTGTCTTTAAATCGAACAATAAAGTCCGCTCCGCCTGACCCATAATCATAGTATGCGTCTACTTGTCCATAGAGTTCTTTTGAAAATAGTAAAGCCAAATAATCTTCAAGAATTTTTCCTTTTATATCAACACCTATTACACCACTCAAAAGACCTATTCTAATATTAGGACTCATAAAGAGGTATTTCCCACTTTTTTTTACTTGCTTATATGGTTGTCCGTATGCTTTTAATTCATAAAGAATTTCAGCATCAGTGAGAGCGGATAGAATTTTATTCAAAGTTAACGGAGCCAAATCTATTGTTTCCGATAGTTTTTTTATACTTATCTCATCACTATTTGCAAGAAGAAAAAGTACATTTGGGATTTTTACCAGAGTCTCTGCATTAAAGTCATTAAGCAAAATCAAATCTCTTTGCACAATATTAATCAGAATCATTGCTTTTATTCTTTCAAGGGCTTCTGACTCGTTAATCATTTCAGCAGAAAATGGAAAAGAGCCTCTATAAAAATAGTCTTTCTTGAGATCGTTTAAATTTGTAATAGTAGAAAGTTTTTTAATAATTACTGATTGTAGTTGTTTTATTTTATCAAAAACTTCTTGAGCATTTTTGCTATGAAAAATTGCTCGAGCTAGATTTTTAGATAAATCTTTCTCTGGAAAGATATCTTTATGTAAAGTTAGATACTCACAAAACTTTGTAGGTAAAACCCTTTCTGTTTTTGACCTTCTCACCAAATCTTTGTTTTTTTGATTAAGGAAAATTGCAGAAGATCCTGTTGCAATAACAAGAATATTTTTGTTTCCTTTTGTTTTATCAAAAAGTAATTTTAAGAACAAATCCCACTTTGGATCGTATTGAATTTCATCAATAAGTAAAAGAATTTTCTTTTTATTCTGCAATAAATTTCCCCAAACATTTTTTTCTAAATAATCAATGAATTCACCCAAAGAAATATCTTCAGAAAGCAAACGGTCAACAGAAATATAAATCCTTTCATCTACCGTAGTGTTAATATCTTTAGATAAATGGTTTACTGGTTTATTTATTTCAAAAAAATATAATTGAGATAACAAGGTTGTTTTACCAACACCACGAATACCTGGTAGAATAATTATTTTTTCCTCTTCGGGTAATTCTCCTGATATAAGTTTATTTACATATTTTTGTAACATTAAATAAGAGGAACGAGTTTTTCTCTTTTTCCCTTCAGGTGTTTGAAAGTAGCTTTTTAGATATTGATCTAAATTTGACTTCCATTCGATATAGAATTTTTCAATATTTTTGTTCATATTACAATATAATCATATCACATTTCTGATTATATCCTAGTGTTTTCAAAAAGTAAATACCCTTTATATCCTTATTTTAAAGAGTTTTTAACACATTTCTGATATTGAGTTTTTGGCATTTCACTTTTTATATGATTTCGTATAAAAAGTGAAATACCAAAAATGTGTATAATTATACATAAACTATACACATTTTATACATATTCTGATTTTGAATTGTAAAATAAGGCTTTTTACAGTATTTTCTTCAGATTTTCTTTGATTTTCTTTTCTAAAACCGCTGATTCTTTAAACAGATTCTCTAGGTCATTTGAAAGATTTTTGACTTTTTCTTGGAAATCCTCTTCTGATTCTTCTATTACTTCAGTACCCACATATCGCCCTGGGTTGAGCGAATATCCAGCTTCAGCAACTTCTTGCAATGTTGCAACCTTACACAGTCCTTTTACATCTTCGTATTTCCCTGCCCCGCTTTCGCCACGATACGCACGAACAATATTTGCAATTTGATCTATTTGCTCTGGAGTGAATTCTCTATGTGCTCGATCAATTTGTCGGTAAATATTTCTTGCATCAATAAAAAGAATTTTATCTTTTCTATTAGAATTTATTTTTCCTTTATCAAAAAACCAAAGTGTACAAGAAAGAGTTACGGTATAGAAAAAATTTCCACCAATCGCAACCATCACATCTACCACACCTGACTCGATCAACTTTTTTCTAATTTCAAGTTCTGTTCCTCGTGCGTCACTCGCAGAATTTGCCATAACAAATCCTGCGCGTCCGTTTTTGTTTAAGCTTTCATAAAAATGCTCAATCCACAGATAGTTTGCATTGTCCACTGTTGGAATACCAAGTCTATATCTTTTATCTTCTCGTACTTTTTCCTTGTCTACACCACTGACATTAAACGGAGGATTTGCCATGACAAAATCAAATTGCCCCACACTTTCATGCAAATCTTCATAAAAAGTATTTCCTTGTTTTATTTGCCCTTCGAGTCCGTGTACTGCAAGGTTCATTTTACACAAATCGGCACTTATTTCTGATTTTTCTTGTCCATAAATTGAAATAATATTTTGAGTGCTGTTTTTGTGTTTTTTTACAAATTCCGCGCTCTGTACAAACATGCCACCTGATCCACATGCAGGGTCATAGACTTTTCCTTGGTACGGTTCGAGGATTTCTACAATCAATTTTACAAGTGAAGTCGGAGTAAAGAACTCTCCTCCACCCTGACCTTCTGCCATAGCAAAACTTGAAAGGAAATATTCATAAATTTTTCCAAAAACATCACCTTCTACATCCATCGGGATTTCACTAAAAGTTTTAAGAAGTCCAATCAAAATATGATTTTCAAGTTTGTTGTATGTTTTTGGTAATACGCTTTTGAGGTTGGGATTATATTCCTCAATTTCTTTCATCGCATCATTGATTGCTTTTCCTATATTTACACCTTCTTTAAGATTGAGTAAATATGAAAAGCGAGCGATTTCAGGAATATACATAATTCCTTTTGCTTGATATTCTTCAGGACCGATCTTTCTCTCGCGAACCAGAGAAGCTCCTGTTTTTTTAGTATTCTTCAGTTCATTATCCGCGTGTTCAAATTTAAATTCAGCAAATCTCAAGAAAATAAGCCCTAGAACTGGTTGAGAATATTGATGAACGGTAAGACCAGAATTTGCTCGCAATGAGTTTGCAGCATCCCACAATCGCTCTTCTAATTTTTTAAGACTTTCTTTTGCCATATTGTTATATTAAAGCATTTTTTCACTTTTTATACTAGTAAAACCTTTTGCTGTAATAACCAAATGATCTTGCACTTGTACGCCCAATAATTCCCCCGCCTTTACGAGTCTTTTAGTTACTTCAACATCCTCTATCGAAGGTTCCAATGATCCAGAGGGGTGATTATGAGTAATAATAATACTCGAAGCATGTAATCGTAAAGCTGGTTCAAAAACTTCTCGTGGGTGCACTAAGGATGCGTCGAGAATTCCGACGGAAACAATGATTCGTTCAATTAATCGACTTTGTGTGTCTAAATAAAAAACCACTAGATGTTCTTTTTTGGAATCTTTAATGTCAGAACACAACAGCCAAACATCTTTTGGGGATAGTATTTCTACTTGATCATTTTGAGTAAAGCGTTTTCCTAATTCAATAACTGCAAGTATTTGTAATGATTTCACCTTACCTAATCCTTTAATATCTAAAAAATCATTCAAGGAAATATCTTGGACTCCTTTCTTTTGAATTACCCGGAGCGCTTTACGAGAAATTTCAAGCACATTAATCCCTTGAATTCCTGAGCTAAGCAAAATAGCAAGCAGCTCATAATCTTGCATTTTTCGTGTTCCATATTTTTCTAATTTTTCACGAGGTAAATATTTTTCATACATATTTAAATATATTAAAATAATCATGCTCAATAGCTTATTAAATATAATATAATCTACTTCATATAAAAATAAAAACAGCCCCTTCCAGAACTGTTTCTTTACCCTTACTCTGCATACTCAACATCCCACAAGAATCCATTGCTGCCTTGTGGCCATATACGATCCTCAAAACTATTATTAATATCAAGGCATATCTTGCCGCGCATGTTATAGAGCAATACCTTGCCATGTGGTGTTGCAATACGCACACCACGATGTGACTGCATGAAATCAAAGGGGCGCTCACCATTTTGCTGTTCCGGCTCTGTGGATATAATCATAATCTCATTCCCGGTACGCGGATCGGTGGTAATTTTGAAATGACCTTGATCATAATGGTGAACAATATCTATGATGATTTTTTCAAAGTCTTTTTGTAGGTAAAATTTTTCATCAACGGTGCGATCAATAAAGATATGATCGAATCTTTTTTTGAATATTTCTATTATATTTTCCATAGGTGCTTTTTTGTTTGTATGATACTCGTGTAAAAGTATGTGTCAATTGATGACTATGATCAATTTTGAGATATTTTTATATCGCAGATACGCGGGCTCGAGGGGCGGACCTCGTCAAACAGGGCAGGCTTCGCGGGTCCTTGGTTCGAGCCCCATCCGTCAACATAAATAAAAACACCAAAAGCTGTCGCTTGTGGTGTTAATATTTATGTGTTGGCGTCCTTGAGCCAGAACCGTGGTCAGTCAAGCCCTGCAAGGACATTTTTAGTTTCTTTATCTTATCATTCCGACGGTCTTTGAGCACCTATAAAATCACCTGGTTTCCGTCTTTATCTAGCACCACTCCTTTTGGCAGTTTATACCTATCTGGATTTTGTTTTCTATCCTGATCTAGTAGCCACTGAAAAACTGCTACCACTCTATCAGTTTCTTCCTTAGTCCAATTTTTAGGATTTCTTTTATCTTCTTGATTCATAAAAAGTGACAAAAGTGACACAGTTTTGAGTATAAAAGTTACAAATTACTGTAACTTTTTAACTTCAAAAGAGCCTGTATTATTACGATCTCTACCTGAGTAATATTCTGTTTGAAGCACTCCTTCATCTTCTAGCTTTGCAGATGCTGATCCCTCATGTATATGCATACTTTCAGGTGCATTATCTTTTGGTTTGTTTCTGTATTGATAATGTATTCTAGCCGTCCCGAATTCATCGACATTCATTGACGCTTCAAAACTGAAAGATTCTGATGTCTCTGTTTCCAGATAGATAAGTAGATGAGTCCATGTTTGTTTAATACAAAATTTCTTTATCTGTATTGGACCGTTGGCATGATTTGAATGAGATGTTATGGTTCCAGACCAATTTCCGTCTATGATAGGAGTTTTTATACTAGCAATTTTGCGAATAAAATTATTTCTCCACAAATTAGTTTCGAACCACTTATGTAAAATTCCATAAAATCCAATTACCGAAGGAGCTTCTATCCACCACGGTAAGGGAAAGATGTTTTTTGAAAATAGATATAATCCCCATGCAAGCAATATCGATATTACTGCAAGATAAAGCGACACATACTTGTGTTCTTCTGAGTTTATTGAATATGGATGTATGTTTTGCATAGTTATTTATTCCAATTATCCCAAAGTTCCACAAAAGCACTAATAGTTTTTACTGCATCATCTTGGTTCCACTGCTCCTCACTTTCACCAAATAATTCATGAAAATGGTTTTGACACATACATTGACCAAGAGCTAATGCAGACCAGAGATGTTTTAATACTGCGTGTACGGTTGTAGAATGATCACCAGTAAAGTGCTCATCAGGGACATTGTAAATTAATGACTGTAAGAAATATGAAGGCGCTACACCATCGGTAAGTTTACCTGTATCAACAAGATGATTTCTCATATTTTTGAAAATTCGCACTGTTGGCTTAAAACGCCCGCCTGTACGAGTATCTGAATTTTTATCAACTCCATTTTGATAGTGGTGCTCTGGATAATTTATGATTCCACGATTTGTTGTGCGATGATAGAATTTAACACCCTCTTCCGCATTATGACTATTAGTACCATAGAAATAATCATATTTTCGATAATTTATAACAGGAACAATGTCGGCCTTTAGTCTTCCTGAAGAAGGTTTGAGTTTAATTGACTTATTACCACTTGTATCAACGGAAAGTAATCCATAATATTTAGTCAGAGCAGAAATGACATCTCTGCGTAAATCTTGCCAATCATAAACAGCACTACCATATGCCTGATCATGAGCATTTTTCTGATCATAAGGAAGTTCGTGTGCATTATGACCAAATGTAGTTGTTAACTCGACAACTACATCCACATCACTATCTGCTCGAATATTTGTATCGTTTTTATATGATCCCTGGAGATAGATTTTTACCGAACCATTACTGATACGATCTTTAAGTGGTGACTGATCATGTGTCAGTGCTGTTCGAATAGATTCATGAGTTGCTTTTGCTGAAACAGTAGCACCTTGATTCGACCATGTTGTTAGTTGAGAGAGTGGAATTGCCATATCATTTAAATAGATTATCGATTTCAGCCGACCAATTATCGCTATGTATTATCCTATCTTTTTGATAGTTATTTTTAAGTATTTCTGCTTTGGTCATTTGAGAAAGCACCTCCCAATCAGTACCTAACACGTAAGTAGCATTACCATAATGCAAACTTTCAAGTAAATAAATACTTTTATCTTTATATCCAAACACAAGATACCCAGTAAAACCTCCCAACCCTATCGCTATTTGATCAGGCTTGTAAGATTCAATTTTTTTGAACCTGTCAGCTATCATTGCTTTTTCTCCAACAGATCTTTTTTCAATAATTTCTTTTACTCTTTCGTTAACCTTACTCCAGGGATTTATTCCAGGAGGTAGTAACTCCCAGTTGAGTCTAATAATTTTAGTTTTGACTGGTAGAGTCAAATTTTCTTTAAAAATCTGAAACTCATCAAATATTTCAAAAAACAAATTCATTGCATGCTTAATATCAGCATATTCACTTTTTACTTTTTTAAATTTCTTTGAAATAACTATTTTCTTTGCATCATTTTCAGCAATTTGAAACTCCAAACTAGGAGGAGGGACTAGTTCTCTTTGCCATCTTTCATATGGCATGTAATTTACACCACTATGTTCATAGCCGCCCCAATCAGTTAATGTCCATTCTCTAGGATAATAAACTGTCTCTTTTGGTAGATCTTTTCTAGGATTTTCTTTACCTTCTGCATTAAACTCTGAAACATTTCCAAATATCGCAGGAAGAACAGTCTCACCCACATTGAGATTATTAGAGAAACCTATCTTTTTAAGTAAATCAAATAAATTATCATTAATCTCAATACCGACATAAAAATTCTCATTCTCTTTTATTAAGGAGAGGTATTTTTCAGGATTAATTACTCTTTTGTGTCTTTTCTTTGCCATAATTTAGTATAGATCACCAGGAAGTACAGCAACGACTACTCCTTGTATGATGCAGTTATCTGTTAATATAATCGGCTTATGGTCTTTGTTTGTTGATTTCGGTTGAAGTACAACAGCACCATTCGCTTTCTTGAACACCTTGACGGTTGCTTCGTCATTTATAAGGGCAACAACCTTTTCATTATCTTCCGCTGTATCCTGTTGTCGAATCAAAAGCAGATCTCCACTATTAATTCCTGCAAGATTCATCGAGTCACCCATAGCACGCAATAGAAAATATTTTGAACCCTTTTTAGCTAGCCCTGTTGATACAGGAATCATGGCTTGAATATTTTCTTCAGCTAGTACTGGTGAGCCACAAGTTACAGCACCAACCAAAGGAACATCAACTGTGCTTATTGAAGCTGTTGTCTGCGATCCAGTAAGGATAAGCTGTCGTCCGATTTTCTTTATTAGACCAGCCTCGATAAGTCGATTAACAACAAGGCTCGCAGATCGTGGAGATTTACCGCCTGTAACCTCATTAATCTCATCGAGAGTAGGGCTTTTGCCATAATGAACAATCTTGTTACGGATAAGGGCAAATGCTTTTTTGTCTTTGTCGCTAAGGTTATTTGTCATAGTATAAATAGTATAAATTATACTATACAAAAAAGCAAGTATTTGCTATGATATTCTTATGGAAAATGACCAGAAAAAACCAATGACTGTCGGTGAACTGGTAGCAAAGATACACTCTCCTGTTTTAAGCGAGGGGCAGATTTCTCAATTTCGAGAGATTGGTAAAAGACATGCGGAAATGATTGAAAATATCAGAAAAGTTGCACAACCTATTATTGAACAAATGAATCGTGTTCGCGAACAAACAAAGCTTTTTGAACCAGTAGAATATCCAGCAATAGTATATCGTCGCCCCGTTGAATATGACATCCTGGAAGAACTACAAGAATTAAATAAAAACCACAAACGTCTTCTGTCTTCAAGCGAAGATAGTAATATAATCATCTACGACACAAGTAATGGGTCGCTCGACAGACATTTGGGTGGCAAACTATTTTCATACGATCTCACTGAAAATGGAAAAAGAAAGAAATTACTTGAAACATTACTGAATCGAGATGCTTATGTACAAACAAAAGACTTACAAAGAATACTCTCTTGCCCATCATCGCAGGCAGTAGCAAAAATAGTTCAAACTTTTAATGACTATGCGATAAACACACTAAGACTACCAAAGAAGACAAAACTCATTCAAGGAAAGAAAGGTTCTGGATATCGTATTAATCCTAAAATACACATAGAGAAAGAGTAAATTCCTAAGTTGACACCAAGTTGAGTGGATAACTTTGAAAAATCGCCTTTAAATAGGCGTTTTTTCTTTATGTTACTCAATTTTGTGGTGATTACATGACTATGTACCTTTTTGATTTCATAGAGTTAGTAGATTAGTCATCTACAAATTTATAAGTAATTAAATAAAAACTCTATGAATAAAAAACCTTCATGGAAAACAGGAGTTAGAGAAGTCAAAGATTTACTCCCTTGGAAAGAAAATCCAAGAAAAATCTCACGGGTCGCTATGGAAAAATTAAAAGAGAAAATCATTCAAAGTGGTTTTCATAGTGTAATTGTTATTGATACAGACAATACGATTATTTCAGGTAATCAAAGAAAAACTGCTTTGATACAGCTCGGTATTAAACAAGTAAATGTACTGATTCCTGATCGTAAATTGTCTGACGAAGAACGTCGCAAGATTGCGATCGAAAGCAATGTCAACGACGGTGAGTGGGATTTCGAAAAGCTTAAGTCTTTTGACCTTGAGCTTTTACAGTTCGCTGGATTCAACGAAAAAGAATTAGTTAAGTTTTGGGACGAAGAAAAGGATACCAAAGATGACAAATTCGATGTCGATAAAGAGTTAAAGAAAATAAAAACACCGCAAACAAAGCCGGGTGATCTTATCATCATGGGTGGTCATAAGTTGCTATGTGCTAGCTCAACCGACATGAATGCTGTCACTAAGCTATTCGGAAATGATAAAGCCACGGCTATCTATAATGATCCACCTTTTAATATCGGGCTTTCATACGACAAAGGTGTTGGTAATAAATCTAACTACGGAGGTACGTTTGACGACAATCAATCACCTGAAGAATATAAAGAATTTATTCGCAAGGTTCTAAAATCTTCACTAACCGTATCTACCAAAGATGTACACGTCGCTTTCTGGTGTGATGAAGCCTGGGTGTGGGTTTTTCAAACGCTCTATATGGAAAATGGAGTTAAGAACCGAAGACTTAATGTCTGGGTTAAAAACAATTCATCACCGACACCAACTGTTGCGTTCAATAAGTGTCTTGAGTATTGCGTGTATGGCACAAAAGGATCTCCATATATTTCAGATCTCGTAAAAAATCTCAACGAAGTACAAAACAAAGACTATGGAACTGGTAACCAACTTCTTGAAGACATCTCAAATATCTGGGCAACAAAACGACTACCTTCAAATCAAATGGAACATGCGACGAGTAAAAATCCTGAATTACACCATAAGTTTATTATGCGTTGCACTAAGCCAGGAGACATCATTTTTGATGCCTTCTCTGGATCTGCTAGCACCATGATCTGTGCAGAACAACTGGGTCGAAAGGTCTATTCCCTAGAGATAGAGCCTGTGTTTTGCGATTTGGCGATTCGTCGTTATGAAAAATTAACTGGTCATAAGGCACAAGTAATTAAGAACTTCTATGAAAAAGAATAAATTTCAAGATCAGTTTCTTGATGAGCTACGGAAAGTGCCAATCATTCAGGTTGCTTGCGAGAAATCAGGACTATCTCGTCAAAGTGTCTATCGGTGGAGAAAGGAAGATAAAGAATTTCTCAAGAAAATGGATAGTGCACTTTCTGAAGGTGTCGCCTTGGTAAATGACATGAGTGAAAGTCAATTACTTACGCTCATCAAAGAGAAAAACTATCCTGCAATTAGTTTTTGGCTCCGTCACCGAAATGATAATTACAAAAACAAGCTTGAGATTACTACTAAAGATGATAACGAGGAACTAACACCGTCACAAGCGAAAATTGTAAAGCAGGCGCTCAAACTCGCAAAAATTACTAAGTCGAAATCTATTAAAAATATTAATCGTAAAAAATAATTATGACTAAAATAATTCCCAAAGCACTGGTGAATACGATGATAAAAGATCGTTCAGTGCGAACATCAATTACCAAGGATAGTTTTCTGTATTTCTTCCATTTTTACTATGCACACTATGTAAAGTATGAGACAGCAGATTTTCAAAAAGAGATTATTCATAATCTCGAAAAAAGTACCACAGAAAATCTGTATGTAGTAGCATTTCGTGGATCAGGAAAATCGACCATGGTTACAACAGCATACCCAATTTGGGCAATCCTCGGAAAACAACAAAAGAAGTTTTGTATTATCTTTTGTCAGACACGAGCACAAGCAAAGCAACATATGATGAATATCCGTACTGAACTTGAGGGTAATGACGTTCTTAAAAAAGACCTTGGACCTTTTCAAGAAGAAAGTGACGAATGGGGCTCATTCTCTCTTGTATTCAAAAAGCACGGAGCAAGAATTACTGTAGCTTCTGCCGAGCAAAGTATTCGTGGAATTCGTCATAATGAACACCGTCCTGATCTCATCATCTGCGATGACGTTGAAGATGTTCAATCTACTAAAACTCGTGAGGGTCGAGAAAAGACATATAACTGGCTCCGTGGCGAGGTTGTACCTGCTGGCGATAGAAATACACGCTTAATCATAGTCGGAAACTTACTCCACGAAGATTCGTTGTTAATGCGTATTAAAGACGAAATTGCAAAAGGTAAGGCGAAAGGAATTTTCAAAGAGTATCCGTTGATTGATAAGAATGGTGTTTGTTTATGGTCTGGGAAATATGCAACAGAAAGAGATCTTGAGGATGAGAAGTTAAAAGTTGCCAGTGAAATATCGTGGCAACGAGAATATTTACTCCGTATTATTCCAAGCGATGATCAAGTTATCTATCCAGAATGGATTCAGTTTTATGACGAACTGCCAGGAGAAAAACATCGTGGCTATCGTGGTACCTATGCAGGAGTAGATCTTGCGATTTCAGCTTCAGAAACAGCTGATGACACAGCTGTGGTATTTGCCCACATTTATTCACGCCGTGAGAAATTACGAATTTATATACTACCTAACCCTATTGCAAAGAAACTTAACTTTCCTGCACAGGTGGATCTTATGAAAGATATTCGCAACACTTTGCTCACAAGAAGCTCTGACGAGTTGTTTGTTGAGAGTGTTGCATATCAAGAAGCCCTACCACAAATGCTTGAACATCATGGTGTTAAGGCTACAGCAATAAAACCTAAGGGTGACAAAAGAACACGACTTGCTCTTACTTCAACTGCAATAAAATCAGCAAAAATTTTATTCCCAAGACAAGGGTGTGAAAGACTTATCGAGCAACTTGTTGGATTTGGAGTAGAAAAGCATGACGACTTAGCGGATGCATTTTCTCTCTTAATTAACTCAACTATGGATAAACATTCAGGAGAATCTACATGGCTTATGTACTGGATGGGAGATGATGAACCTTTGTATTTTAGGGATTATGTAGATATGGGTCAAAAAAAGTAGTCGCGAGTATGCAATATTTCGCTAGTTCTGCATAGACTTAGCAAAACGCTCAAATTGCGTCATCAATATAATATGGAGACGCAATATATAAGTAATTTAGGGGTAAGGACAGAAGTACCAAAACCAAGATTCGGTATGTCCTGTATGCTCGAAAATCAACCGAATCAGACGAAAAGCAAGCCTTATCTATTGAATCACAGGTTAAGGAAATGCTTGCCATAGCCGACCGTGACGGCTTAACAGTTGTTGATATTAGGCGTGAATCTCATTCAGCTAAAGAATCCGGTCAACGACCAGTATTTAGAGAGGTATTAGAGGATGTAAGACGTGGTAGATATAACGGAATACTCACATGGGCACCAGATCGTCTATCAAGAAACGCTGGCGACCTAGGATCAGTGGTTGACCTTATGGACGAGACAAAACTTCTTGAAATAAGAACATATGGACAGCATTTTAAAAATTCTCCCAATGAGAAGTTTCTTTTGATGATCCTGTGTTCCCAAGCAAAGCTCGAAAACGATAACAAAAGTATAAATGTAAAACGAGGACTGCGAACAAGGTGTGAAATGGGATTGCGACCTGGACCTGCTGTAGTCGGATATCTTAATGAAAAGAGAATGGATAAAAAGTGCGAAGTGGTTATAGATCCTGAACGAGCACCGATAGTTAAACAAATGTTTGAAAAAGTAGCTTATGAAAAATGGTCAGGAAGAAAGCTCTATCACTGGCTTAAGTTTGATCTTAATTTCAAAACTCGTAGTGGCAACAAAGGTCTTACCCTTAGCAATATTTATCTCATACTTCAAAATCCATTCTATTATGGAGTTTTTGAGTATCCACGAAAAAGTGGAAATTTCTATACTGGAAGACACAAGCCAATAATCAATAAGGAGCTTTTTGAATTAGTCCAAGAGCAGGTAAAAAGCCAAGTTTTAAGGACCCAAGAACCAAAAGAGTTTGCTTTTACAAAAATGATGACTTGCGGGCTTTGTGGCTCAGGAATATGTGCTGATGAAAAGTTTAAAAAGTTAAAAGATGGGTCAGTAAACAGGCATATCTATTATGGATGTACTAGATCTAAAGATAAAAATTGTAAGTGTGGGTATATAAACGAGATTGAATTAATACAGCAATTTGAAAAGTTGATTGATCAAGTAAATATCAACGAGATTGGGATGAAAGAGAAAATCAAATATGAAGTTGAGCGAATAAAACGCTTTAATCAATCTGTATTAAATACAAAACAGCAGATACAAATAAAAGACGTAGACATCAGAGACTACGCCAAATTTATTTTGAAAGACGGTTTGATTGAGGAGAAACGAGAATTACTAACTTGTTTTAAGAGTAAGATTTTCCTAAAAGAGAAAAGAATTTTCCTCGACTAGATATTTAATTCTGTCTAAATCCCTGCATTCCTGAACCTAGCTGAATCGACTGAGCATTTACGCTACCATCTGAATTTGCTTGACCCATAATAACCACATTCTCTCCCACAACCAAATCAGCAACAGTTCCTGCTTGTGTTTTGTTAATAGATGTCGAAGTTGAAAGTAGAATAATTTTAGATCCACCATCTGTGAGTTTTACAGTGATACTCGTATCGTCCTTAGCGATAATTTCACCAACAGTGCCACCACCGAACACACCTTGTCTACTTTGCGCTCCACTTGGACCGCCTTGTCCACCTCTAAATTGACCCGCTTGTCCCTCTGGGAACCCAGTTGGTCTATCGCTAGATTGAGAAACTTTGGTACCTGCATAAAATGCACCACCCCCAACAACCAAAACACCAATAATCGCACCTATAATTATATTTTTGTTCATATACTTTTATTAATTAAACTATTAATTACTCATATCGCAGAGCCTCAATTGGATTGAGGGCGCCTGCGCGACGAGCTGGATAATATCCGAACACAATGCCGATTACGGCAGATACACCAAAGGCAAGAAGTATGGAACCAACTGATACTTTTGTTTGGATAATTCCAAACGCTGTTAGTCCGAAGGAAAGCGTTGCACCTAATACAACTCCTATTACACCTCCAACAAGGGTGATAACAATTGCTTCTACAAGGAATTGACGATTAATATCACTTCGTTTCGCGCCAATTGCCTTGCGAAGACCAATCTCTCTTGTTCGTTCAGTTACGGTGGTAAGCATCATGTTCATGATTCCGATACCACCCACTACAAGAGAGATGCCTGCAACAGCTCCAAGGAGAATAGTGAACGTTTGCGTTACACTTGAAGCTGTTGCAACAATGTCATTTTGATTCAGAATACTAAAATCAGCTGAAGCAGGATCGGATATACGATGTCGATCGAGAAGTAAATTTGTAATGTCCGTTTGCGCTTGCGACATTGCGTCAGCGTCTATAGCCTGGGCTGCAATTGTTGATACATAATTGTCACCGGCGAGGAATTTCTGTGCACTCGTTAGAGGAATAAATATCATGTCATCTTGGTTTTGAAATCCTGAACCTCCTTTTGCTGTTGTAATTCCAATAACCTTGAACTGCATTCCGTTTATACGAATTGTTTGACCAACAGCAGAAGCACCTTCGCCGAATAAATCATCTCGAACAGTTGGACCAAGTACTACAACCTTTGAAAGACTCTTTAAATTCTGATCTGACAGAAATACTCCTTCTGAAACAGAAACATTACGAACACTTGGATAATTTGGTGTTGCCCCCATAACAGTAGTGTTTGTGTTCGTACCTTTACCAGTTACTTGATATCTTCCTGAAAGCTCAGCGGATACCGCAGAAATCGTTGAGACTTCCTCTGCTACAGCCTGAGCATCTTCATATGTGAGAGTACGCGCACTCCCTCGCCCCTGACTTACTTGTGAACCTGGACCACCCTGTGCTCCTGGTGTGACTTGGATTAGGTTCGCACCAAGGGATTGGATATTAGATTGAATTGTACCTTGTGCTCCTTGACCAATAGCAACCATAGCAATAACCGATCCAATACCGATTATGATGCCAAGCATAGTAAGCCCCGTTCTCACTTTATTAGAGAGAAGCGCTGTATATGTTTCATGAATAATATCTGATGTTTTCATACGTGGTGTTTTGCGTCTCTCTTTGAATGCGCCTTACCATCTTCAACAATCTGGCCGTCACGAATAAAGATGATGCGGTCCGCATGCTCAGCGACATCTGGTTCATGTGTGATAAGAATGACTGTTCGACCAAGTTCTTCATTGAGTTTCTGGAATGTGCCAAGCACGATGTTTCCAGTTTTTGTATCAAGATTTCCCGTAGGTTCATCAGCGAGGATAAGCGATGGATCATTTACAAGTGCGCGCGAGATTGCAACACGTTGAATTTGTCCACCCGAGAGCTGATTAGAGAGATGTTGAAAGTGCGTTTCATCGAGTCCTGCCGCCTTGAGTGCTTTAATCGCTTTCTTTTCTCTGTGTTCTTCATCAAGACCTGCATATACCAACGGAAGCATTGTGTTACGAAGAACGGTTGTGCGTGGAAGTAAATTGAAAGATTGAAATACAAAACCAACCTTTTCTCTACGAATGTCTGCAAGTTCGTCATCCGAAAGTGTTGAGACATCTTTTCCATCAAGGAAATATGTCCCCGAGGTCGGCGTATCGAGACATCCGAGAATATGCATCAGGGTAGACTTTCCAGATCCCGAAGGCCCCATGATGGCAACAAACTCCCCATCATTGATAGTAAAACTAACTCCCTTAAGAGCCTGAAAGGAGTTATCACTCCCAGCGTTATATGTCTTATTAATGTTCTTTATCTCGATCATAAATTATCGTGGGAAATTTCCGCCTCCACCACCGAATCCACCCGAAGGTCGACCGCCTCCTGTGCTTCCGCCAAATAAACTAGGTGCTGCACTCTGAGTTGACTGAGTAGCTGTTGAATTAGTGGTTACAGTTCTCGATACATACTGTTGGCCTTCCTCAAGTCCACTTACAATCTCGATCGTTTCATCATTTGAAAGTCCTGTAACCACTTCTACCTGACTTGGCGGGTTAGGTAGTAATACACCAGTTCCACCTTGTGATCCTTGTGGAATCTCCTGATTAACCACTTCAACATAACTAATATTTCCTTGTGTTTTAACTGCGCTCACTGGAATTGCAAGAACATCTTGTTTCATCTCAGTAATAATGTTTGCAGTTACCGTCATCCCTGGTTTAACCTTGTCGTCGTCTGTATCAAATCCAATTTTTACAGTGTAATTCACCACACCGGAGCTAACCGTACCAACCATATCAACCTCAACGACTTGCCCTGAGATAGTCAGTTCCTCAAGAGCGTCGAATGTAAGCGTTGCCTTTTGTCCAACTTCAACTTTTGCAACATCAATCTCATTAAGAGAGATCTCGGCAACTTTCTGTTTTGTAATAAGCGTTGCAATTGTTGCACCGCTGTTCATACTGTCACCTTTGTGAGCATCGACTGAGGCAATCACTCCGTCGAACGGAGCGCGAACGTAATAATCAGCGAGAGCTTCTCGCTTTTGTCGAAGTGATAATTCCTCTGAGCGGAGATCGAGTGTATCAGGACCTGCTTTTAGATCTTCAAGATCACGTTCAGCATCTTCCAATGCTCTCTTACTTGTAGACAAAGAGCTTTTTGCAGATGACAAACTTGAAACAACAGCATTTGCATCTGCTACTAAACCAGTAACTGTGGAGTATGCTTCATCAGCTTCAGTTTGATTATTATCTTCTCTATCTCGAAGATATACGACCGCATCTTGTGCGTATTTTGTAGCTTGAGCAACAGAAACAGATATTTGATACGACTCACTAATCATCTTCTCAATATCTTCTCGTGGAGTTGAAGCAGAGATGATTCTGTATTGTTTAATAAATTCTTTCTGAAGTTTGTTGGCTGCGTAATAACTTTCCTCAGCACGATCAATATAATCTTTTGAGGTTTTACTTAGACTAAAATTATTTGTAGTACTTAAGTATCCACTAAATAATTCATCGACACTAGCAAGCACATCAGCCATGTCAGTCGAAGCACTTGTGAGCGATGCTCGTGCATCAGTATATGCATCGTTTAAGTCTTCAGTTGCATCAGTAACAGCTCTTTCAGCATCACGAAGATCATCGGCATCAACATTGACTAGTTCTGCATAAGAAATCTCAGCAGTCTCAAGCTCATATGCCGCGTCTCCTGCATCAAGTTGTGCAATGAGAGTTCCTGCCTTTACCTCTTGTCCTGCTTTTGCGTTGAGATATATAAGATCCCCGGATGCTTTTGCAGAAACATCTACTTGGTTTGAAGCAGATACTTGTCCTGTTCCACTGATGGAAGAAATAATTGACCCGCGTTCTACGGTCGCAAGAACGTATCTGGTTTCTTCATCGCCTTTACTGAACATTTGAAATGCTCCATATATCAGGACAACTAGAACAAGTGCTAAAACAGCAGAAGTCTTTTTGTGAGTAAGAACCCATGTTTTTGATTTTAAAATAAATGGTTTCATAATTATTGAGCAGGTTCGTTATTAGAGCGCATATCTGGTGGAGGCGGTGCCAAACGGATAAGCTTTGCATCGACCTGACCCTGATCATTTGGAGTTCCAAGAACAATAATGAAATCTCCAATAGAAAGCTGATCCGATTTTAGTGTGTCTCGGAACTCTCGAATCTCAGTGGTATCAGTAACAACCACTGTTTTTTCCAAATTATCTGGACCGGCAACGACAACTAATGGGAGGTTAATGCTTATAATTTCTCCGACCGCTCCATGTCCACTGGGCATGTTCGCGCCTCCTGGGAGACCTCTCTGCATAAAGACTCCACCACGAGGATCTCTAAAATTTCTTTCAAAATTATCACCGAATCTATGCGCGAATGATGCCTTACGTTCTCCGACCGCTACACCAGATTGAAAGATGATGAGAGCGATGATTGCAATAAAAATTCCAATAAGGATACCTTTGAACGACTGTGATTGTATGTATTCTTTTATGTTCATATTTTTAAAAGTTAATTGTTAAATGAGGGCATTAAATGTGGTTTCGCATTATTTACTAATACACGCATTGAAGTGAGAAGTGTCGCAAGAGCAATGAGTGCAAGTGTTATCCCAACAAACGGTACTGTTTCAATGAGTGGCAGTGACAATTCTTTCCAATAAGAAACTGCGATATCAGGATCAGAGAAAATGAGTGAGAAGTAGCTATAAAAACTGGACTGATAAAACCCTTGGAGCATGTACTTAAACGCAAAAACCGCACCGAGAGATGAGGTTGCAATTGTGGCAAGTGCTACAAATACATACATTCGAGCACGACGAATTTCTTCACTTTTTATAGAAGCGATAATTTTTCCACGAAGTCCTTTAGGTAATTCTAATCTGTCCATAACATATATACGAAAACAGGATGCATTTTGGTGCATCCTGTTTCTTTGAGATTAAGCGGTCTGGGTTTCAAGTAATCGCCGTAGTGCGACTAAACCTCTTCGATGTTGGCTTTTGACGGTATGGAGAGGTCGCTTGAGTACTTTGCCTATTTCATCAAATGTCATATTGCTTGTGTGGCGAAGCGTGAGAACTTCCCGATACTCGGGGTTGATCTGTCCAAGTAGTATTCCGAGGAATCTCGCATCTTCTGCTCTGGCAAGTAATTCATCAGGCAAAGGTCCTGTATCAGCAAGGGTTGCAACAAGCACATTCTCACCATCGGTATTTGTCTCAAAGGCAGAAAATGGTACTGCCTTTTTCTTTCTAAGAAAATCAATTGCTGTGTTGCGAATGATACTAAAAAGCCAACCTCGGAAACTATTTCCTGGCACAAATTTTCGCATATTCTTCCATGCTTTAGTAAAAGATTCTTGGGTGATATCTTCTGCAACTTGAGTATCGCCAGTTAGTTTAACTGCGAACGTATAAGCATCGCTAAGATAACGATCAACAAGAACCGTAAGGGCTTTTTCATTTCCCTCAAGATAATCAGAAATTAGTTGTTCGTCTGATTTATTCATCTTTTACATTATAGCAAAAAATCACCGCTTTGTTGACGGTGATTTTTTGCTCTGGTTACTGCTCTCAGCAGATATGCAATTACTGTATAGATTTCCTGATTAGCTCTATCTTTGAGCTAGCTCAAGTTTGCTGCCGGGCTAGGACTCGAACCTAGATACCCAGGACCAAAACCTGGTGTCCTACCATTAGACGACCCGGCACTACTGTGCATACCAGCGCTACATATCTTGCCCTAAAATACGCATAAATGCAAGCTCAAGAGCAAGGACAGGAATCGCTGCGTGTCGCATATGTGCATGCGCTTCGAGCAAGTGCGCGATAGCTTGTGCATTAATATGCTTGCCCTCTATAGTACTCATTTTTTTCAAAAATGCAAAGTCTGTATCTGTGTATTCTTGAGCAAGATATGCTGATGCTTGGGGTGCAAAACGAATGAGGAGTATTGCGCGTAATTGTTGCAATAAAAATAGTACTGATAATGAAATATCTGCATGATCAGCAGTGAGTTGTTGCAGTGCGCGCGTAATAGATTCAAAATCATGATGCGCAATACCCGTAATGAGTTCGTGAATAATTTCTTGGGATGGAATACCGGTCACGAGACGGAGCGCATCATACGTAATTTCCGTACCCGGTGTTGCAGCAATGATCTTTTGGAGCATCCCTTGCGTGTCACGAAATGAACCATCACCCAAGAGCGCAATAGCTTCAGGTACACCTACGCCCAGTGTATATCCTTCGCGCGTAGCAATATCGCGCACGACATCCTGAAGGAGCGCATGCGTTGGTTTGTGAAAATGGAGTACCTGACAACGAGAAACAATGGTCGGCAAAATTTTGTCGAGTTCAGTCGTTGCTAAAATAAAAATAACATGAGCAGGTGGTTCTTCGAGGGTTTTCAAGAGTGCATTAAATGCATCCTTGGTGAGCATATGCACCTCGTCAATAATGTACACTTTGTATGGTGATGAAAATGGAAGTGTCCCTACTCCACTACGGAGTTCGCGAATATCATCAATACCTCGATGTGAAGCCGCGTCAATTTCATAGAGATCATGATCGTGCGTACCAAGTGCTTTTGCAAAAATGCGCGCAAGAGTAGTCTTGCCGGTACCACGAGACCCCGCAAAGAGATAGGCGTGCGCAATAGATTGCTGAGCAAGAGCGCCTTCAAGGACAGAGACAATGTGATCTTGACCACGGACATCGGCAAATGTTTGTGGGCGATATTTACGATAGAGTGCTTGAAATGACATGCAGAGAGTATACCATATTTTTATAAAATAATAATATCATCCGCATGCGGACTTTCCTCAAGGAATTGTTGGACACGCGCTTGAATAGTTGCATAATCTGGCGCATCCATAAGCTCAATACGTAATTCTTTTGCAGAAGGAAATCCGTGCACATATGCTTTGTAGTGCTTTTTCATTACAGAGAATTTCTTGATGTCGCCAATGAGCTCTAAAAAGAGTTCAGTGTGCTCGAGCATCACCATGAGGCGTTCACGCACCGTCACTGTTTTCTTGGATTCATCAAAGAGCCATGGATTACCAAAAACAGCCTTACCCATCATCACCCCGTCACATCCCGTAAGCGCTACAACATGACGCGAATCATCATGATTCATGATGCCACCATTGGCGATAATGCGTGTCTCCTTGCCAGAAGCATTGCGAATTTCTACAGCGCGCGCTACCGCATCCCAATGTGGAGGCACTTTGGAAAGCTCTTGGCGTGTACGCGCATGAATGGTAATGACTGCAGGATCAGCTTCGAGCAGCGCCGGAAGCCATGTTTCAATTTCATTACGCGTCCATCCGATACGAATTTTTACACTAATGGGTAAGTGCGGTGCACCTGCTTGTGTTGCACGAATAATTTCTTGGGCAAGGGGTGGGTTTTTGCAGAGTGCTGCACCAGCACCTTGTTTATTAACGGTACGATCTGGGCATCCCATATTAATATCAATGCCATCATATCCAAGATCAGCAACCATCCGCGCGACGAGGGTAAAATTTTCAGGACGTGCCCCAAAGAGTTGCGCAACAATAGGACGCTCCCCTTCTGAATACGCAAGATCACGCATGAGGCGATCGCGGCCACCCTCTGAAGCGAGTCCGTCAACAGATACGAATTCATTCCATATCACCGAAGGACCACCACCTGGTGCTCCCATGCGAGAATATTTTGCAATGATGCGACGAAAAGCGCTGTCAGTGACATCAGCCATAGGGGCAAGTACGATGTACGGTTTTTCTAAATCTTTCCAAAATCCTAATTCCATATAGCGCTTATACTACAGGTCAGCGCGCTAACAATCAAGTCCCTTTCTTTTTATGCGCACCAAAAAAAACAACGAGATACTCATTGCTTTACTGACATATCTTGAGCAAAGAACAGAAATATTCTTAATAAAATTTAAAGAGTGCGCGTCCTTCAAAGCGTACATCAATATAGTGCAGGTCTTCGCCTTGTTGCAAGCGCTCACGAAAACGAGATTGCTCACGCACAGCAGTAATAGCAGCGAGAATGACGTCTGGATCTTGGGTAAGAGCAATACGTATATGACTCTCATGAGGCATACTGCGTCCGTCCAAGGTGTCAATATATAATTCAATATCACGATGCTCGCCTTGAGATATTTTATACACAAAGACACCGCGTGATTCTAATTCTTGACGTAGGGCAAGGAGCATCTCAAAGTCGCCTTCATTAAAAACATACCTACCGAGCGGTTCTCCGTACTCAGCTTCGCGCGTATGAAATTTCATATACACATAATCAGAAAAAAGCGGCGCACGCGCAAAGACATATCCATCACGCGCCACATACCAACATATTTCAGATGTGCGCATTGTTGTAGATTCAGTTTCTGTATAGGTACACCATAAATACGCAGGCGCATATTCACGAAGCGAAATGACTATGTGACGCAATCCATTGCGCTCAATACGTATTTCTTCAATACGTGAAATACGATCAGGCAAGAGTGTACGCATGCGACGCTTGGGTACAAACAAGAGCGATGTGCGCGGTACGAGCCCGAGCCATTTTTCTTCAAGGAGCGGATCCGTCACACGACGTAATTCATATTCAGCAATCATCGTATTGCCGATAAAAGTGACTGACTCAATCTGCAAAAAAGGACGCCGCAGCACCATCACGAGCAAGATACCCACCACAATGAGCGCACATAGATTGAGTACGCCAAAGACGATATTGGTACGAAGCGAGGCTTCTTGTTTTTCTTGCATGCGCACGCGACCTTTAGTAGACATAGAGGAATGTTAGAGCGAATGACTTAAGATGTCTTTTTTCATATACGGACGAAGGACTTCGGGAATGACAACAGTTCCGTCAGCTTGTTGGAAATTTTCAACGAGTGCCACCAAGAGGCGCGGTGTTGCAGCAGCGGTATTGTTCAAGGAATGTGCAAAACGCATATTACCTTCGGCGTCTTTGTAGCGCACATTAAAACGACGTGTTTGAAAATCATGAAAATATGATGCACTCGCTAATTCACGATATTGATTTTGTGACGGGAACCACGCCTCAATGTCGTATTGTTTGACTTTGCTCGCAGAAAGATCACCTGTACAAATAAGGAGGCGACGGTATGGAATACCGAGCGATTCTAGAAACATTTCAAAATTGCGTGTAATTTCTTCGTGGAGTTCATGTGACACTTGATGATCCGCAGGGCACAACACAACTTGCTCTAATTTATAAAATTCATGTACACGAATGAGCCCTTTGGTGTCCTTGCTATGACTCCCGGCTTCGCGGCGATAACATGGAGAGAAAGCGAGGAATCGTTTTGGAAAATCTGATGCCGCGAGCACTTCATCAGCATAATATCCCATCATAGAAACTTCTGATGTTCCGGTTAAGTAATCTTCGTCCTGAGTAACAAAAAGGTCTTCGGCATCATTGGGCAAGTGCCCTGTCGCATAAAAATATGGCTTGCGTACAACAGCTGGTGCAATGAATGATTCGAAATTACGCGCACCAAAAAAATCACGTGCATAATTCCAAATTGCCCATGACAATTCTGCGCCATCCTTTTTCAAGAAATACCCACGAAAACCGTGTACTTTGGTACCGCGCTCAAAATCAACCATATCCAAGTCTTTCATAATATCAACATGGTCGCGCACCGGAAAATCAAATTGCGGTAGCGTACCCCATGTCGCCACTTCGACATTATCTTCTTCGCCCCGACCTTCGGGTACAGAAATATGAGGAATATTAGGCACAGCAAGCATGAGCATACGCCATTCTTCCATGATTGTTTTGAGGCGTTCTTCGTATTCTTGAAGATCCGCCTTGAGCGCACGCATTTCAGTCAAGAGTTGCTCCTTGATATCTGGCGTTGCTGCAGTAGCAATGTTTTTGCTCACCATATTTTGTTCTGCGCGAAAATGTTCAACGCGCTGAAGTACTGCCCGGCGATCTTCGTCAACAGCCAATAGACGATCAATGTCTACAGTGATATTTTTCTTGCGCGCCGCTTCTTTGATAATGTCGGTGTGATTACGTATAAAATGGATATCTAACATATACATATAGTATACATAATTTTATGATTTTAAGAAAATAAAAACCCCTCACCATTGTAGGCGGGGGTTTTGGTTAAGAAAATACTTATTACACATTCATGAGCGCATAAGCATAATCTCTCTTTTTAAAAGAGAGTAGTTCGCACGCTCTCTTAAATGCCAGTTTATGTCCAGGGAAAATCACCTTGGACAAATTTTGAGCGCTCATCCAAAAAGGAGGTGATACTTCTCCTGCATCAGCGCTTGATACGGTCTTTAATATACCGCCAGCTTTTCCAATTAAAAAAAATACCTTGTGATGCACATTATATGCACCACTATTTTTCTTAGGTGGAAAAATTTGATGCTGAATGATCTCAGCTTCATTTTGAGCAGGAAACAATCCTGTTTCGGTCTTCATTTCTCTTACAAGGTTTTCAAAAGGAGACTCTCCTTCTTTTGAGCACCCTCCAGGAAATTTGATCTGAAGTGGACCTATTCCATCTCTGCGATAATTCACTACTAAAAATTTTATTTCTCTTGAATCTGTATCAAAAGTATAAAAAATTCCCGCAGCAAAAAAATCATTTTCAGAATTATGGATCATTTCAAGAATTTCTTGATTTTCCATTTCTTTAATTATTTGCTCTTTTTCCATTTTTTAAGTTTTAAAAGTTTTTGCCAATATTAGCCTAATAAATATATTAGCATAGTTATCTATATATGTCAAATAATTTATCATAATTTGAAGAGATTCATGTTATATACATTCTATGGAATATATACCTGCAGATGACCCGCGCTTTCCCCCGCTCTTGCGTCACATACAAAAACCACCCAAAGGTATCTATGTACGCGGAACATTACCAGCCCGCAATGACATTAAATATCTCTGTATTATTGGATCAAGGAAATACACCTCTTATGGCAAAGCAGTGTGCGAATACCTTATCAAGGGACTCGCAGGATACCCTATTGTTATTGTATCTGGTTTAGCGAGCGGTATTGATGCATGCGCACATAGACAGGCTCTTGCTTGTAATATTCCTACTATTGCATTTCCAGGATCTGGTATTGATGATACGGTCATCTATCCCCGAAATAATCTGGCTCTTGCTCAGGATATTCTCAGATCAGGCGGTGCACTCATTTCAGAATTAGAACCACATACACCTTCATCGCACTGGGCTTTCCCGATGAGAAATAGGCTCATGGCAGGTATTAGTCATGCCGTACTCATTATTGAAGCAGAAGAAAAATCAGGAACACAAATTACAGCGACCTATGCGGCGACCTATGGTCGCGATGTGCTCGTGGTACCAGGAAATATTTTTTCACCCCAATCAAAAGGAGTGCATCAACTCCTTGCCCAAGGCGCTCTACCCATCACAGCGCCCCGAGATATTCTCGAGCATTTTCATTTTCACATACACCCAACAACGCCATCTCTCCTTGAAAAACATCATGATGAACTCGCTCAAAAAATCCTTGACCACCTCGTGCAACCGGCGGCGCGTAATGAACTCTTGCGCTTGCCGCATAGTACTGCGGTCGAGATACTGCACAAGCTCTCGGAACTAGAACTTGATGGCTATATCAAAGAAGAATACGGCACCTACATACGCATCCGCTGACAACCTTATGCACATGGGTATCTGTGCTCTATTTGCAAAAAAAATGTATGCGTGCTACTAATATGTGCATATATGAAACTCGTTATTGTAGAATCACCATCAAAAGCAAAGACCATTGAAAAGTATTTAGGTAGCCCGTACAAGGTGGTTTCAAGTATTGGTCATATTCGCGACTTGCCCAAAACGAACAAAGACGCCATTGATATTGAAGGTGGTTTCGTACCCAAATACGAAGTGAGCAGCACCAAGAAAAAAGTCGTACGCGATATTTTGCAATTAGCACATCGCGCCGATACAGTGCTTCTCGCTACTGACCCCGACCGCGAAGGAGAAGCTATTGCGTGGCACCTCCAAGAGCTCATCCATAATGATGAGGTGAAGGCTCCGTGCGTACGAATTACATTTAATGAAATTACCCGAGATGCTGTCATGCATGCCATAGAACACCCGCGCGACGTTGATCAGAATCTTCGTAAAGCTCAAGAAGCACGACGTGTTCTTGATCGTCTCGTAGGATATGATTTGTCAGGACTCATTTGGAAAAAGGTGCGCTATGGACTTTCTGCAGGGCGGGTGCAATCACCTGCATTACGCATTCTCATGGAACGCGAGCGAGAAATACGCGCTTTCATTCCCGAAGACTACTTTGTAATCACCGGACAATTCACCAAAGACAAAACCGCCTTTCCCCTACTCTGCGAAGAGACTCCCGCAACACAAGCCGAAGCAGATCGTATTATTGCTGCCGGAAAAAAATATCCATGGCATGTTCATGAAGTGAAAAAAACACCTGCGACACGCAAACCGTACGCACCGTTTACTACATCAACACTGCAACAAGCCGCATCAACATATCTAGGATTTGCGCCATCGCGCACGATGCAACTTGCCCAAAAATTGTATCAAGAAGGACATATTACCTATATGCGTACTGACAGCCCAGCGCTTTCAGCGCAGGCTCAAAAAAGTATCTTGGCGTACTTGCATAGTGCATACGATGCATCATATGTACAACCGCGCAATTATCGTGCGCGCTCAAAAAATGCTCAAGAAGCTCACGAAGCGATTCGCCCTACATCATTTGCATCTGCAAGCCCCAAAGGCGCCACGCAAGCTGAGCGAGAATTATACACCCTCATCTGGAATCGTACGCTCTCATCACAAATGGCAGATGCGCGTCTTGAGCGTACCAAAATTATTGCAACTATTACAGGCGATACCATTCCTCCTTTTTCTGCGACAGGGTCACGTCTCCTCTTTCCTGGTTGGCTTGCGCTGGATACGCGCGCACGCCGTGATGACGTAGAAGTACCTCCTCTCGAACAAGGAGACGCACTCGCTTGCACAGATATTTCTACAGAAGCAAAACAAACACAACCACCTCATCGCTATACCGAAGCAGGACTTATCAAAGAACTCGAAAAACGCGGTATTGGACGACCTTCAACCTATGCAAGCATTATGCAAACACTCCAAGAGCGTGGCTATGTTACCAAAGAAGGCAAAACACTCTTTCCTACCGATACAGGCGATGTCGTATCATCATTCCTTGAACAACATTTCATGGAATATATTAATGACACCTTTACAGCGAGTATGGAAGACAATCTTGATCATATTGCACATGGTGATGCTGAATATGTGCATGTTTTGCGCACATTTTATATACCATTTCACGAGCATGTCATGTCAAAAAATGACATCGAGAAAATCACCAATCTTGGAGATGCTGATACGCGTCATCGATGCCCACTCTGTAGCGGTGATATGGTTATCAAGCTCGGTAGTGCGGGTAAGTTTTTGTCATGCAAACGCTTCCCTGAATGTACTGGCGCGCTCACCCTCGAAGGATACGAAGTATCTGGCCACACTGCTCTTGGATATGACCCAGAGACCAACCTCCCTATTTTTGTTAAAGATGGACGCTTTGGTCCATATGTACAATTAGGAGAGTCTCCTGAAATACCTCCCCTTACTCAATTCCCGAAAGGTCATAAAAAAACTGCCGAAGAAAAAGAGCTCGTCAAAAAAGAAAAAGAAGCGCGCGCAGCAGCACAAGAACTCCCTCAACCTAAACGCGCCAGTATTCCTAAAAATATTACTCCTGAAAATATTACCCTTGAACAAGCACTCCACCTCTTAGCGCTACCGCGCACCTTGGGTACGCATCCCGAAAGTGGCGATGATGTCATTGCAAATATCGGTCGCTTTGGTCCATATGTAGGCCATGGACGCACTTTTGCATCATTAAAAAAATCAAGCGGTCTTGACCCATATACCATTACCCTTGATGAAGCACTTAAGGTATTAAGCGCACCTAAAGCACTCCCCAAAGGAACAGAATTGGTACGCACTTTTGCGCATCCAAAAACAGGAAAAGAGTTGCGTATCTTGAAATCTAAATCAGGAACCTTTCTCATGCGCGGCATGAAGCGGCTCTACTTACCTGATACTTTTGATGCAGAGCATGCAACCCCCGAAGAGATTATGGCTGTGGTTGCAGTGTAGAATACCTTCTGATGACATAATAAAACCCGCACATATCAGCGCGGGTTTTCATTTTTTATTTTTTAAAATTAAATTGAAATAATAGCTTCAACATGATGAGGAGACACTATGCCGTCATCTATACTATAATTATATGATATATCAAGCCTATCTAGATCATGCTGAGCGGACTGTATGGTCTGCAAATCTTCGGTACGCACTCTATTTTGAACGCGAGACAAAGCAGTCTCATGGTCTACATTTATATGTACGGTAACCAATTGTATTGAATATCTTTTGGCAAGATTCTCAAGAAATTGATACATACCCTTATCCTGATGCACAGCATCAAGTATGAGCACATCAGTGCGATTATTGAGAAAAATTCCCTCAACCATGCTCATTTTTAATAATTTAATAGAATCTCTAATAAATACTGCTTGAGTGCATGCATACGTACTATTTACCGTACTGTCCTCAGTTCCTGTAATCATTTTTCTGATGACATCATTTTCAATAATCAGAATGTTTTTACCTTGACGCCTCAAAAATGTATACAATTCTTTTGCTAGCGTGCTCTTGCCAGCACCAGGTACGCCACTGATCACTATAATTTTTTTCATGTGTTTTAATTTTTTAGTTTTAAATGTTAAAAGTATCCGCATTTTTATAGCATAATTAATTACACAAGTCAAGTTTTCGTACTATTTCAGTGCCCTTTACCAAAACAATCTCCTACCCTTCTTTAATTCCATGATATACTACACTCCGTATGAATACATTTTTTGAATTTGCGCTACTCATGGCGCTCGCAACCACCATTGCTATCATTATGCGCCTGCTCAAGCAGCCGCTCATTATCGGACATATTATTACTGGACTCATTGCAGGATCATTCTTTTTTGCTATTTTGCCTTCAATGGAAGTGCTCCATCTCTTTAGTGAAATTGGTATTGCTATCTTGCTCTTTCTCGTAGGTCTACACTTGCACCCAGACAATATTCGTCAATTTGGAAAAGTGTCAGTCATTACCGGTGTCGGACAAGTACTCTTTACTTCTCTTGTTGGTTTCGGCGTTGCATTACTCCTCAATTTTCCAGTACTCACCGCCATATATGTAAGCGTCGCCTATGCATTTAGTAGCACCATTATTATTCTCAAACTCATCCAAGACAAAGGTGACGTGGATGCACTCTATGGACGCATCAGTATTGGGTTTCTTTTAGTCCAAGACTTTATTGCCATTTTGATTCTGTTCTTGCTCCCTCTCGTAGCATCAGGTAATTTCTCTCTTGTAAATATTGCTATTCTTTTTGCGCGGGCAACGATATTGCTCATTATTGCATACATTGTGGCGCAGTACATCATTCCGCGCATTGGGCGATTCTTTGAACGGTCTCATGAGCTTTTGTTTATTTTCACCATAACATGGGGACTCTTGGTTGCAGGTATTTTCGGCATTACTGGTTTTGGTATTGAGAGTGGTGCCCTTATTGCAGGGATTACCCTTGCAGGGATGCCGTCTCGTCATGAAATTAATGCGCGCCTTACACCACTTCGTGACTTTTTTATTATTATGTTCTTTGTGATTTTGGGTGCGCAAATGAATCTTGGAAATATTCTAGAGCTCTTGCCATTGGCGCTCATTTTCTCAGCGCTCATCCTCATAGGAAATCCACTTATCCTTATGAGTATTATGGGGCCCCTTGGCTACAAGAAAAAAACGAGTCTCCAAACAGGATTTACTGTTGCGCAAATTAGTGAATTCTCTCTCATTGTAATCGCGCTCGGCGTGCGTATTGGCCATGTCTCAGAGACAATTCTGTCACTCTCGACACTGGTTGCCCTGATTACGATTTTTGGATCAACATACCTCATTACATATTCTGATCAGATCTATGTATTCTTGGAAAAGTATCTTGATATATTTGAGAGAAAAAATGTGCAAGCAGAGACACCCCTTAGCACCTCTCCTGAAATTATTCTCTTTGGTGCAGGGCGTATTGGCCAAGAATTCGTGCATCATTTCAACGAGCGCAATCTATCCTATTTGGCAGTAGATCATAACCCAGATATTATTGCAGAATTGAGCGCTGCAGGTGCCCATGCAATTCATGCTGATGCGGGAAGTATTGCATTTCTAGAGTCGCTCTTGGTAGAAAAAACACGGATGATTATTATTACAACCCCCGAAATAGAAACATCGCTCACGATTAGCACTGCACTACGCGAGGCACAACCTACATGTCTCATTATAGGAGTTGCCGCACATCACAGAGACGCTCAAACACTCTACACCGCAGGATATGATTATGTTATCACCCCTTATGCATTAGGAGCGCATCATGCTACAGAAATTTTTGGATCATATGGCTTTAACAAAGAATCATATGCCTATATGCGCAGCGCGCATCAAAAACACCTCGAGAGATTTTACAGAGAACCTATCGTATAAGCACCTTGCCGCACGAGTGTGTATCCATCATCATGCAGGTGAATAATCGTTGATGGTTCAGTATTGTGTATCACACCTCCATCACTATACACATCAATGCCTCGAGGAAAATAATGTCGCGCCTCGTCGCATGTGGCTGCTGGTGTTTCGCCTTCCCTATTTGCGCTTGGTGCAATGAGCGGTCCTGATATACGCAAAAATTCACGGAGATGCTCGTCCTTGGGTATGCGAAATGCAAGAGATAATGTACCGCGATGAATATCTGCAAAGAGATCTTGATTAAGGTCTAAAATAACACTGAGCGGCGCCGGCCAATGTTTTCTGAGAAAATCTTTTTGAAATGAATTGAGGTCTATCGGAAATTGATCAAGGTCAGTAATATCAGCAATAAGAATAATACAGGGCTTTGTAGGCGTGCGCCCTTTGAGCTCATATACACGCGCAATAGCATCAGAATGAAACACTGACGCCACTATACCATAGAGCGTATCTGTGGGCAGAATTCCTATACCCCCTTGGCGGAGTATTTTTGCATCTAATGGAGAAAACATATAGAAATATGATACACTGCATCTATGAAATACGCAAAAGAAATCACTTCATGGCATCCTCGTATCGCGGCATTTTTTGTAAGTCATACAGGCAAGAAACTCCTTGAGGATATAGAGGCTGCCTATCGTACAGGCACAATATTTCCCCCGCCTCATGACATCTTTCATGCATATAGACGTACTGCATTTGATGCAGTACGCGTCATTATAGTAGGCCAAGATCCTTATCATCAACCAGGTCAAGCACATGGTCTTGCATTTTCAGTACCAGAAAACACTCCATTACCGCCATCGCTCCGTAATATTTTGAAAGAAATATACACCAATGACCCTATGCCAAGATCAGGAGATTTGAGATACCTCGCCGATCAAGGAGTTCTTCTTCTAAACACCTATTTAACCGTACCTCAAGGATGTGCATTAGGTCATAAAAACATTGGCTGGCAAGCATGTACTGAGCTCGTCATACAAACCCTCTCTCAAGAGAGAGAGCATCTCGTTTTTATGCTTTGGGGCGCTCATGCGCAGTCATATATACCACATATTCATAATACCAATCGCCATCTCATTCTCACTGCACCGCATCCATCACCACTGTCTGCGCATCGTGGTTTTATAGGGTGTAATCACTTTGCATTGGCAAATGAGTATTTAGAAAAAAATGATACAGGAAAAATTATGTGGCAAAAAAAATCATTTGATAAACTTGAGTAATGTTGCTCATTATATTAAATATGTATGCGGATAGAGTTACCTGTGCACACTGATCAAGAATTTGACAAAAATAGCAAAATCTGTATAATAATATAAGATTTTTAACCTTAAAAACAAATACAATGAGCACATTAGAAAAAAAAGTTGTTGACAGTCTACTTCAGGTAAGCACACCAACACAAACCGTAGAAGAATTATTGCTGAAACAATTTGCCCAAGGCGAACATTTCACGCTTACAAATGGGAGCGGTGCCAAATGGAATATCCACCTCACCAACATGATGAGAGAAGACGGCAGTGGTAAAAAATTCATTTTCAAAGGAACATTATGTTCCACGGTATCACCCACGGGTAATATTATTAATAAAGGAAATACTATTGCCTGTGAAGGTTTTGTTGATATGGCAACACAAAAAGGCACCCTCAAATTTCTTCCTAAAAAGAACGGATAAGAGTACTCGAATAAAAAAGCGCGGACAATTGTTCGCGCTTTGATTTTTAGAGGGTATTTAATTTTATTAATACCCATACAAGAAAGGTTCTAGAGTGTCTGACATCGCTTCTGACGTGACTAGTCTCATATTTGATTTTACCAAGATGTTTTCCCATTATCTTTACTCCTCCAAAACCTTTCCGTGTGCTTAATTATTAGTTTTTCGATTATTCATATGTTCAATGAATACATCTATTTTTTCTAAGCCATCAACACGTGGGAAAAGTAGAGTGAAAACAACCCCCCCCACTCCAACAAAGAAGAAATAAAGGAAAGCGGATTGTTCAATAGATAGCAAGAATCTCACCCAAACCCACATCCCAAAAATGTGAAACAAAGCGAGAAAATTTAAAACTATTATTGCAGCCGCAATGAATCGAAAATTTTTTGTCTGCACTATATACCAGAAAGCAGGTATAGTAAGAGCAGAAACAAGAAAAATTAAAAGTGTTACGAGTATTAGTGACATTTTAAAGAATTTTAAAGTTTAAAAAATTTAAACTAATAAAGTATGCAGCATATAGAAAAGTCAAGTTTTTACGCATACTTAAATTTAAGCTTTTATTTTTTAGAGAGTATACCTGCTAACATTGTTATTTTTAAGTTTGGATAGAATCGGATTAGGAACCCTCTCAAGACACAGTGAAATCTCAGCATCTGGAGTAATGGACATTACATAATCAGTAATATCGATTGCGTCGCGAGGATCAAGTACTGCAAAACGTACGACATTGTCTTTATCCTCCGCATTTTCAACGAGTACATTGATATTCTTTTCAATACACAGCTTGCGTATTCTACCACGAAACATAACACCATGAAGAGGTTGTGTGGGCGAATATATTTCATAAATGGTGTAAAGATTGAGAGACTGCATACTATATATTTAAAAAGTTTTCTGTATTATACACTATTATACACTTTTTACGCCCCAATCTTGAACTCAATCACATCCCCATCTTGCACAATATATTCCTTCCCTTCTGTGCGCATTTTGCCTAATTCACGTGCCTTGGCATGAGATCCAACTTCAAGGAGTACATCCCATCCAATCGTCTCAGCACGAATAAACTTCTTTTCAAAATCAGTGTGAATCGCAGCGCCGGCCTGGGGTGCAGTACTGCCTTTTTTGATCGTCCATGCACGCGTTTCTACCTTACCTGTTGTAAAGTAGGTCATAAGCCCCAAGAGGTCATATCCTGCACGAATGAGCGCATCGATTCCTTCGCCTTCATAACCAAGGTCTTGGCGCATGAGTGATTTTTCTTCGGCATCAAATTCTGATAATTCATGCTCTGTAACAGCATCAATAACCACATAATGAGAACCATCAGCAGTCAGCGTAGATACAATATTCTTGAATGTTTCTGGATCAGTCTCGTCAAGATTATTCCCTCCTGATTTTTTATTGAATCCATAGAGGACCGGCTTCATAGTCAAGAGATGCAGTGATTTTGCTCGCTTTTTTTTCTTCGTCAGTTAATACAACAGTATTGGCGAGTTGTTCTGCTTCGAGTGCTGTGAGCAATTTTGCGCAGAGAGCGTCTTCGGCGAGTGCCTCTTTGTCGCCACGCTTGATATCGCGCGCGAGATTGGCGCGTCTCTTGTTTAAGGTTTCCATATCAGCCAAGATGAGCTCCATGGTAATGACTTGGGCATCACGAAGTGGATCAATATTTCCGTACACATGATGCTGTTCAGTTGAGGTGGTGTCGTGAATATCAAAAATACGAATGAGGTGCAAGATGGCATCTACTTCGCGAATATGCGCAAGGAATTGATTGCCGAGACCTTCACCCTTGCTGGCGCCCTCAACGAGCCCCGCAATGTCAACGAATTCAACAACAGCAGGAATAGTTTTTTCTGATTGTGAAAATTGCGCGAGTGCATGCAAACGATGGTCAGGTACAGCGACAATACCCACCGATGGATCAATGGTACAAAAAGGATAATTTTCTGCGGGTACAGATTTTTGAGTCAGGGCATTAAAGAGTGTAGATTTACCAACATTCGGCAACCCTACAATACCAATAGAGAGTGACATAGATTATTGCATGAGCGCTTTTTGGAATTCAGCCTGCATCTCTCGTTGTACTTGCATTGCAGCTGCTGTCTCATTCATACCTTGCGCTTGTTTTTCTTTCATTTTCTCTTCGGCCTTTTTAAAGAGGTCAAGGATTGCTGGATTGCTTTGGATTTTTTCCAAAATCATATCTATTTGAGCTTCAGGAATACCTTGTTTAGTTAATTGTCTTTTGAGCAATGCCATCATTGCTTTGTCGCGTAATTTCTTGAACATATGGGGATATGGTAGCACGAGGGCAAGTAAATTACAAATCTCAAAATACGCACGTGCGGTGAATGATCTATGGTCACAGCTGTACCTTGTGTCTTTTTCATATTTTGCTTGCTCGTCGTAGTACTTCATCCTTCGTCGCGTCGAATGCGACTATGGATGACACAGAGCGAAGGAAAGTATATTCTTCTATTTTCTTCTTATGCTTCGCTTCGTCTCACAAAGAATTTGCGCACTTCTTCAAAAAATATAATGGAACTCGCCACAGCAAGGGCGATAAGCCATTCATAGAATGACAAAGGTACTGTTTCAAATATTTTTTGCATAAAAGGTGTATATACTGCAAAACTTTGTAGCGCCAGTGCACCCAGTACTGCAAAGAATGTCAGCCGATGCGCAAATGGATTTACGGTGAAAACCGAGGTTGTATCTGACTGAATGGTGAGTAATCTAAAAATCTGGAAAAGTGCAAGGGTGACAAATACCATCGTACGCGCCACTTCAATACCTTGCCCAAGGTAAGCAATAAAGACAGCAAGTGTTCCTCCGGTAATAATGAGCGCGAAAAATACCATTCTCAAAAAGGTGGGCATATCTAAGATATATCGTGGATGTTTTTTATGAGCATCTTTATTGAGATCTTGTGTCATGCGTGGCAAAAATGCCAGCGTCATTACCAAGAAACTATCAGTCACCAAGTTGAGCCAAATAATCTGAGCAGGGATGAGCGGAATACGCATTATCACCAATACCCCAAACATAATCACGAGGAGTTCGGCAAGATTAGTTGAAAAAAGGTAAACTAAAGTCTTTTTGAGTGTTGCATAAATATGCCTCCCCTCTTCTACAGCGCGTGAAATATTACCAAAATCATCATCAAGAAGAACAATGTCAGCTGCGTCTTTTGCTACTTCGGTACCCACAATACCCATTGCCACACCAAGATCTGCAGCAACGAGCGATGGTACGTCATTTACACCATCACCAGTCATGGCAATAATTTCTCCGCGTGCTTTGAATGCTTTGATAATACGCATTTTGTGCTGAGGAGCAACGCGCGCAAAAACCGTCACACCCACCACGCGTTCTTGTAATATTTCATCAGACATATGCGTCATATCATGACCTGTGAGTACCTTGTCGCCATCGACAAAAATACCCGCCTGCCTCGCAATTGCCTCTGCGGTAATTGCATGATCGCCTGTAATCATGACGACACGCATACCTGCATCTTTTGCTTTCTGAACGGCGAGAGGGACTTCGGGACGGAGCGCGTCTTGCATAGCAACAAATCCTACAAAGGTGACCCCATCTTCAGATGATTCAGCGAGACCAATAACACGCAATCCTTGTGTTGAGAAAAGATGCATATGCTCATCAAGCACACGACGCTCTGCTGGATCAAGTGGCGCGGCGCCATCACGCTTCCACACAAGAGCACTCATATCCAAAATGACTTCTGGAGCACCAATCATAAGAGTGCGCTCTGTTCCTTGATCAGAAAATGTGGTCATCAAATATTTCTTTTCGAAATCAAAAGGAGTGTGTACGATATGATCAATACCCGAAATACCTTTTTCTCGATCATAATTATTTTTCTTACCAAAAACAATGAGGGCGATTTCTGTAGGATCTCCTACATAGGTCACAGCGTCATCCTGATAAAAAATCTTTGCATCAGAAGCGAGCGCAGATATCATCGTGATGTAATCAAGAGCTCTGCGATGATCTCTATCCTGAGAACCCTCAGGGCCGGTAATGGTGCCCTGAGGATTATATCCCGTACCTGAAACATTATAGAGCGTATCATCAATAAAACACTGCACTACTGATAATTCATTTTTGGTAAGTGTTCCTGTCTTATCAACAGCAATAATGGTCGCTTGCCCCAATGCTTCAACCGCTTGTAATCTCTTGACGAGCGCATTATGCTCACTCATTCTTTTGACACCTCGTGCTAGAATCAGGGTCATAACCACTGGTAATCCTTCGGGAATAACGGATACCATGAGCGACAATGCCACCAAGAACATATAAGAGACATCATTGCCGAGCAAAATACCCGCACCAAACAAGAACCCAATAGCAAGCACCACGACCACAATAATAATACGCGCCAAATTGCGCACCTGCACTTGCAGAGGTATTTCTGTGGTATTTTCTTTAATGTTTTGAGATATTTTTCCAAGCTCAGTTTCTATACCCGTAGCAACAACCACTACGTGAGCTGTTCCTTTTGCAACAGTGGTGCCACTCAGCACCATATTCACTTGATCGGTAATCATGCGTTCCTCATTGAGTGGTAGTGTTGTATTATTTTTAGAAACAGGAAAAGACTCACCCGTGAGAAGAGCCTCACTCGTAGAAAAATCTTTACTTTCCAAGATGCGCCCGTCAGCAGGCACCTTGTCTCCCTCGCGCAGTATAATCACATCACCAGGAACGAGCAGTGTGCTTGAAATTAAATCGTGCACACCATTACGCACCACCAATGTTTGAAAATCGGTTAATTTTTTCAGCGCAAAAAGAGCATCTTGTGCTTTTCCTTCTTGAAAGGCACCCATAAAACCATTCAAGAGGAGCACTGCACCAATAATAATACCGTCAGTGATTTCACCAAGGAGCACGGCAATAATTGCAGCTCCCACAAGAATGTACAAGAGCGGACTCGTGAATTGACGCAAGAAGATAAAGAAATATGAATCCTTTGAAGTCTCAGGCAATGTATTCATGCCGTGTATTTCACGACGAGAGAGAACTGCCTCATCAGCAAGCCCTAATATGTTTGTTTCAAAAATTTCTAATGTTTCGTCAGGGGTGATACTACTCCAATCATGATTATAGAGAGACATAGGCTGCGTTTGGTGATTATATTATTTCATTGCGAGCAAAAAATGCGCGCCATGCTTTGGGTAAGGATAAAATCGACAGATAGAATTTAAAGTCAATAATATGGCGCACGAGCCATGGCAAACGTCCATAAAAAGTACGATTACCTATAACGAGTGCTGCCCAACCAGGACCCACCGGCACATCAAAAGCAACAGGACGAGGGGTGTATAGTGTTTTTTTCTTGCCCAAAACATGTGCTTCAATAGAGCGCGCAATATAGGCGCCGTCATAGAGTGCTGTTTGCGCTAAACCAGAAAAAGGCGTTGCCGCATTATCGCCAGCAATAAAAATATGCTCGTGGCCTTTGGCTTGCAAATACTCATCAACAATAACGCGCCCCTTGCCGTCAAATTCAAAATGATCGACGAGTGATTGAAAGACATTATTGGTTTTAACTCCTGCTGTCCAAATAATAGTACGCGTTCCCATATTCATGTCTTTAAGGAGTGCTGTCCATGACTTACCTTGAATCAGTGTACGATTCGGAAGCACATTCACCCCAAGCATACGCAGGCGCTGTGTTGCACGAGCAGATACTTCTTCGGGAAAAGTAGGTAAAATACGCGAAGACGCCTGAATGAGATTAATAGAAATAAATGATTCTGGAATATTGTGTTTTTGAGCAAGTGCGCGTGCGTAGAGCGCGAGCTCACCAGCAAGTTCCACACCAGAAGGACCAGCTCCAACGACGAGAAAATTTAAGGCAACTAATGTTTCGTCGACTTCTTCGGGGCGAGCACGCTCAAAGAGCTGATGAATATGTTTTTTAAGTTCAAGTGCTTTGTGTACGCTCTTGAAATTAAATGATACTTGCTCGAGACCTTCGATGTTGAAGTAATTCATTTCTGATCCAAGCGCAAGTACGAGCATATCGCCCACATAGGTTTCCCCTCCTTCGCATATAACCGTTTTGGTTGCAGTATCAATACGCTCTACCGTATCATGCACGAGACGCACACGCGTATGTTCAAAAATATCCCCTAGAGGTATTTGTACGCGCATAGGAGACGAACCTGTCACCACACGATACATAGCAGGATAATATTCAAAAAAAGGATAATTACTGATGAGTGTAATCTCGATAGTGTCTGTATGGCGAAAACGGTGTGCAAGGTCAAGCGCTGTACGCACACCTGCAAATCCACCTCCGACAATAATAATATGAGTATTCATGGGGACTATATTAGCATATTTTAGGGGTATTAAAAACACACCTATGCGCTTTTCCTGCACATTTTGGGTATATCTATGCTATACTAAGCATTATACACCTCGTATATCTTGCTTTTATGTAAGAATACTACTTGTGATGCGTCATCATATATGAACACGAATATGCCACAATACCAGGATTTTTCAGCAGCATATGACACCTATGCTGACGAGATTTTCCGATTCTGCCACTTCAAAGTGGGTAATCGTGATGATGCTCTTGATATTACCCAAGAAACATTTGCAAAAACATGGGTCTATCTCGAGAAAAACGGCACCGTACAAAATATACGCGCATTCCTCTACCAAGTAGCTCGCAATATGATTGTTGATTTCTTTCGCAAGAAAAAATCATACTCTCTAGACGCAGTCCTTGAAGAAGGTATTGATTTTGGTTCTCATGATCATATCTCTATGATTGAGCGAACCGAAGCCCAGATATCTATTAGTATTCTCGAGCTCTTGAACCCACTCGATCGAGAATTACTCGTACTGCGCTACGTCCAAGATATGGATATTCCTGACATTGCCCGCCTTGTTGGTCACAAAGAAAATACCGTTTCCGTCAGGATACATCGCGCACTCAAAAAAGCAAAAGAATTGATTGAAAAGAAAAACACCTATGAAACATAATTTTATTACACAATTGAAAAAAGATTTTGACGCATGGGGGCTCACCCCACTAGAAAAAGCTTCTCTCAAAAAGACGCTCTTTGAACGCATTGGCGCTTCATCATCTACACCAACACCTTCTCCGTATCATCGTATAATGATCTTTTCAATGCGCGCATCAGTATTTGGCCTCATGATGATGCTTGGCGCAGGAGGAGGACTCACTTATGCATCTCAAAACACACTCCCTGGTGACAGACTCTATGGATTCAAAGTACATGTCGTTGAGGAAATCAAAGAACATGTACAGCCCTCACCAGAAGCGCGTGCACGCATTGCCATTGAACGAGCGACAGAACGCCTCGACGAAGCTCATGCACTCCTCTTGAAAGAAGAACTCACCCCAGAACATATTGAAAAAATTCACGAACTCATTACAGAAAATATCGCTACCACACGCACTGTTCTTGCGCGTCATGACATTACACGCACCGAAAAAGCGCTTGATATTTATATGCGTATTGAGACACGTCTGCGTCCGCGCCACGAGGCATTACGCCACGCCCAAGCATCTCTTGATTTTGGCACAGAAATAGCACTTCTTGATGATGTTGCACAACATCTTGACTATGTTATTGCTATGCAACAAGATCTCATTGAAATAGTTCCTGTACGCATTGCTGATGCATCTATTGTGCAAAACAAAGTTTCAACCATCAAAGAAAATCTTGCCCGCATAGAATCACTTATTCCCACTTCAACAGAAGGAGGAGAACAGGAAACACCCGCTCTTGCAATGATGTCTACAGTATTCTCATCAGAATCAACAACCCAAGACACGCGAGACACCATTCAATCACTCATCACTTCGGCAGAAGAAAAAATAGCAAATGCAGAATTTGATGCAGCACTCAAATTACTACGTGAAGCTGAAAAACAAAGCGAAGTGACTATTACTCGTGCCAGCATGCAAGAACAAACAATACGCGCACGTGAATTGCGTAAAATATCTTCTGCGGTACTTGCAACACCATCAGCAACAATTCACCCAGAAAGACCAGAACCTATTGTTTTTAGTATCTCGCATAATGGAGAACGCGCACGCACTTATGAGCTCATAGATGTGCGCGCAGGAGGCATCTCTTCAGATATTAATGAAGATACTTTTTCTCGTATTCGAGAGCAACTCACTCATTATCAATATATCTCTATTCCAGCACAAACCACATTTGAAGGAACGCTTACCCTTACTCCTTTTGAAAACATGTCGTCAGGAGCAACAGATATTATCTATATTGTTTGGCAAGAATTTGCAAGCGATGGATCATTCATAGGAGAAGTTATTCTTCCTATCACCTTAGAAGCACATAATTAAATACGTACCGCTATACGATATACCGCAATACCGAGCAAAAGAACTCCTAGAGCAATACTTATCCAGAGCGCAGCGATAGGTGCTTTTTTTGATGTAGGCGCAGCATTTCTTGCTTGAGATGATTGCATAATAAGGCGCGATTCTTGGGCATGTGGCTCAAAAATTGATTGACCGCCAAGAATAGCCACATCACTTGCTGGGGCAGTATCGCCCTGATGAACAACTGCAGTAGTACGAGCAGGTACTTCTTCTTGGAGGGTTTTGTCTAACTCTCTGTACACATACGCAATACCACCAGCTGGATCACGCAATACTGCATGAGTAACATACCCTGCGGGTAATTGTAAAGGAATAGTCACAAGAGCATGAGGTGCAACAAATGCATACTTGGGAAATATATGTGTGTATCCATGCACTGATACTGACCATCCTTCAAGATCTATCATTTCAGTATGATGATTTTCTATGCTCACAGATCCATCATAATCAATAGCTTCTATAGATACAGGGTGTTTGTGGATAGTGATACTTTGTGTGCGTAAAAAAGTAGGCTGCTTTGCATCAAAATTATTTGTTCTGTATTCAAGAGCAACAATATACGTACCTGCATGTGCATAGGTATGTGTAATCATAAAATCATCAATGTGTTTTGGTGTTCGTGTGTATACATGACCATCTCCCATATGCCATACATAATATCCACGCCACATACCCTCCTTGTTTATTTCTTGATATGCCATACCATGCATATCAAGAGGTACTCCTTGAAATCCATGAGATGGTATAGAAATATCAATATAGAAATCAGGTTTTTGTATAGGGGCGTCCTTAAGCACAAAAGACGATTGTGTATGATTTACAGGAGCACTTGCAATCTGACCCGTTGTCGTGCCTGAATGCGCAGCACTCCCAGAAGGAGTATCTCCTGAACTACTCGATGACACTGTGTGAATATTGAGAGCTTTTGGCGTTGGTGTTCCTGTACCCCATACACCATTTACTTTTTGCATCGTATCTTTGGTGGTATTGTCACCACCCTGCCAGCCGTCACTATTATTGACCGCATCAATAATATTTTGATCACTATCGCGTAATTGCAAATACGCACCTGTATTACTCAAGGCCCCTGTATAAATAATATCTGCAGGTATGCCAGGCACTGTTGCATCGCTTGTTCTCTCAAGCAAGAAAAAACCTCGCGCAGGCAAAATACCCTGCAAAAGAATAGTCGGCGCAGCGCCCACTGATACGAGACTCCATCCCGTGAGATCAATATCTTGCCCTGAAATATTGTGCAATTCTATCCATTCATGATTTGCAGACAGAGATGTTCCCATCCATGCGATTTCACTAATAATTACTGACGCTGCATGCGTATATGAAAAAAGCACACCACTTGCAATACCTAATAATAAACTTGTGACAATTATTTTTGCAATATATATCATATATATGAATATACATATCCTTATTCAATTTTAAATGAAAAAATATTCAAAATCTTTTAATGTTTGCGATCTATTGATTCTGAAACACAAAAACCGGCATAACCGGTTTTTGGAATTTGAGACTTGTACCTTGTTTGTTATTTGTTTCTTGGAATTTGGTACTTTATCTTATGATCTCTATCAACATCATAATAAATTGTACGAATCCTGCTTGAGTGATCTT
>JAJOIF010000001.1 GCA_021209525.1 Minisyncoccota bacterium
ACTCCAACGCAGACTCAATCAACTCCTAGAAGGTAAAATCACACCACTTGTCATTGATGGTATTGTAGGACCCTTCACACGTGCTGCTATTAATATGAGTTGTTAACAAAATCACACATACTCAATTACAAAAACCGGTTCTGCCGGTTTTTGTGTTTTGTCCTTATTTTGTGATTTGGCGCTTCGAATTTTTTTGTATCTTGTATCTTGAGACTTGTGCCTTGTTTACTCCGTCATACGGGTTTATATCTCGCTATGTGATAGCAAAAAACCCAATTCTATGCTACAATGCACATATTAAAAGTTATTTATTTCATATATGACACTACACGAACAAATTAAAAATGACATGAAAGAAGCCATGAAAGCAAAAGAATCAAATAAGGTTGTGGTTTTGCGTGGGCTCATGTCAGCATGTACTAATGAATTAGTAGCACAAAAAAAGACCCCTCAAGATATTCTTGATGACGCAGGAGTCCTCGCTGTTATTACGCGAGAAGCAAAGCGTCGCAAAGATTCTATTACACAATTCACTGATGGCGGTCGACCTGACCTTGCTATTGACGAACAAGCAGAGCTTGATATCTTGAATGCATACTTGCCAAAAATGATGCCTCGCGAAGAAGTGTATGCCTATGTCCAAGCAAAGATTGCTGAACTCGGTATTACGGACAAGTCTCAAGTAGGGCAACTTATGGGGGCTCTCATGAAAGAATTACAAGGCAAAGCAGACGGTCTTTTGGTCAAAGAAATCGTCGCAGAATTACTCGGCTAACTTCATTCTTCATTATGATTCTTCGCGCACTTATTAAATGGGTACTCCTTTCAATTATTATTTTACTCTTGCCATATTTTATCCCAGGCATTGCTGCGGCAACTACAGGAGCAGGACTCCTTGCTGGGTTTGTTATTGGGCTCATTAATGTACTCATTAAGCCATTTTTAAAAATTGTGACATTGCCATTAAATATACTCACATTTGGGGTATTTGGTTTTCTGTTGAATGCCGTACTCTTTTGGGTGGCAAGTCTCGTTGTTCCTGGATTTGAAATTACCACCTATGCAGGAGGTATTCTCGGTTCACTGGTAGTGGCAGTAGGTCTTTGGATTATTAATCAAATTCTCTAGGTCTATGTTTTCTTTTCTTAAAAAGAAAAAACTCCTCGTTACTCATAGTGGCAAATTTCATGCTGATGATATTTTTTCATGCGCTACTTTAGAATTAGTACTTGAGCAGCAAGGATATCGTACCGAAGTTATCCGTACACGCGACGAAGCAATTATGGCGCGTGCTGATTTTGTATTTGATGTGGGCGGTGAATATGATCATGAGCGTGGACGCTATGACCATCACCAGCGAGGAGGGGCAGGAGAGCATGAAAATGGCATTCCTTATGCAGCATTTGGTCTCATATGGAAACACTATGGCGATATCCTTACTGGAAATACTGAGGTGACCCAGCATATCGCTAATAAGCTTGTGCAACCCATTGACGCTGATGATAATGGTGTGCAAATTTATGAATGTGTGCGACCTGATGTTGCGCCTCGTACGCTTCAGAGTATGCTCTATGTATTTCGCCCTACATGGTGCGAAGGTATGTCTGACGCGCTTTATGACGAGCGTTTTCGCGAGCTCGTTGACCTTGCTAAAAAAATTCTTGCAAGAGAAATCAAAGTATGTACCGACACTGCGCCTGTATGCAATATGATTCGTGCTGTGTATGAAGCAACAGAAGACAAGCGTATCTTAGAACTTCATGAAGAATACCCATGGGAGCCATTTATTGATGAATACGACGGTATTATTTATGTCATTTATGAACGCAGTAATACATGGCGTGTGCAAGGTGTTGCTACATCAAAAGGGTCATATGTGTTGCGCAAGCGTTTTCCAGAAAATTGGGCAGGATTACGCGATCAAGAGCTCGTTGAGGTTTCAGGGGTTCCAGACGCATTATTTTGCCACAATGCACGGTTTTTGGCGGTTGCTAAGTCTCTGGAAGGTGCTCGAGCACTTGCAAAAAAAGCTTTAGAAGCGTAATGTAGAGATGTATGGAAAAATTCCCTCAATTTAACGACAAAAAAAGAACTCCAGAAAAGTCTGCAGCATCATCCCAAGGTGAGCAGCTCTACTTTTTCAATGAGGAGAACTATGAGGATGCTGCGCTCACCCCAGAAGAAGAAACTCTCGTACAAAATGTTATCTTTGAATCTCTCTACGAAGAACCTGACTGTTCAGCATTTATGCAAGAACATGCCTCAGAAATGATACCTGAAATTTTGAGTCAATTTAATAAATATGACGTTGCGTATTCAGATCCATCACTCTCGCCCGAAACTCGTTTTACTAAGAGTATTGAAACACATGAAAGGATGGCAAATGGTATTGCTGCACTTTATGGGCAGATGGGATTTTTCGGTAAGGTTTTTGTTGACCATGCATCAGAAAAAACATTTTGGGAAATTTGGCATCTTGCAAGCAATGGCAAAGAATCTTTTATTCAAGGCAAAGATAAAAACAAGAGTCATGAGCAAGTGCTTCAACCGTATTACTCAAGTCGATCTCTCGCTGAATCAAAAATAAACGAATAAGTATGGCATTTGTTGATGAAATTCAATTATATATTCGCGCTGGAAAGGGTGGTGATGGTGTCGTGCGTTGGCGTCGTGAAAAATTCAAACCAAAATCAGGGCCTGGTGGTGGTGATGGTGGTCGTGGCGCCGATGTCTACATAGAAGCCGTTTCTGATCTCGCCTATCTTGATCAATATCGCAATATCAAATCACTCATTGCTGAAAATGGTGAACCAGGTGGCAAGATGGGGTGCGAAGGGGCTAATGGTCAAGACTTGATCGTAAAACTCCCTGTAGGAAGCGTGGTCACCAATAGAGACACCAAAGAAATATTCTCACTAGAAACAGTGGGACAGCGCATCTGTATTCTTCGTGGCGGGCGGGGTGGTTTTGGTAATGAACATTTCAAGAGCTCTACGAATACAACACCATATGAATCAACACCAGGAGCATTTGGGCAAGAAGGTAATTTTTATATCGAAGTACAATTATTTGCTGATATTGGTTTGATTGGATTGCCGAGCGCCGGCAAGTCAACTCTCTTGAATGCGCTTACCAAGGCTCATTCAAAAGTGGGCGAGTATCACTTTACCACACTTGAGCCGCATCTCGGTGTTGCGCCTGCGGGATATGTCCTTGCAGATATTCCAGGACTTATTGAGGGTGCGCATGAAGGCAAAGGACTCGGGCATAAATTTTTGCGCCACATCAAGCGCACCAAAGCATTAGCGCATGTTATCTCTCTTGAGAGTGACGACCCTATGCATGATTATGATGTAGTGCGTCACGAGCTCATTGCATATGATCCCTCATTCACAGACAAAAAAGAAATCATTGTGCTCTCTAAAAGCGATACACATACAGACGATACACTCCTTGCTCGGTATGTAGATCTTTTCAAGGGCAAGATAGTCATTACTGTTTCTGCATATGATGATGCGTCACTTAAAAAACTTGACCAAGCATTTCAGGAATTGATCGCATAAATCTGCTTCAGAATTTTTATACCCCTCACTTTGCTCGATGAGGTAAATAGGGGAAATATCTAAAGTATTATAGCTTGGAGCGGATACGTGATGAGAAATATATTTACAACATACAAAACGGCAGGCGCCGGTTTTGTATGTTGTATAAAGCGATATGTGATGAATGTGCGTTTTATAATGCAATACCAAAGACTGTCTTGACCAAGAATCCAACGCCGTATGAGATGCATGCCGCAATACCTCCCACAAGGAGCATATTGCCTCCTGATTTGAGCCACCATTTTTTATTAGTAAGAAGTGATTGACTTGCACCTACACCAAAGAGGGTAATACAGGTCATAATAATAGAAATAATAAATCGCTGATGCTCATTTCCTATGTGTAAAATGTACGGCAAGATAGGCAAGAATCCAGCAATAACAAATGCAGTAAATGTTGCAAGGCCATGCTGAAATGGTTTGTCATTACCTTCTTCGGGGACATCAAATTCATGCTTCATAATGAAGTCGCGCCAAATAGTTTTCTTGCGCGTAAAGACGCTCGTGAGTTTTTCTAAAATTTCTCGTGGCACATTCCATTTTTTCAAAATAGAACGGACTTCTTCGCGTGCAATATCAGGATGATATTCAATATCGTACTCTTGTTCTTGGCGAATACTTGCATGGAGATTGCGTTCAGAAATAGTAGAAAGAAAACTCGAAGCCCCCATTGAAAAACCGTCAGCAAAGAGGTTCGCAATACCGAGGATAACAATCACTCCAGGGGCAATAGAAGCCCCCACAGCACCCGTAACGACCGCAAAGGTGGTGATAATGCCATCATTGGCTCCATAGACAAAATCAGCCAAATATTCACCACGATCAACGCGTCCCTGTTTCTCGGTTTGCCGCTCCGCGAACTTTTCTTGGAGTTCTGCGGGTGTGTCAGCATACAAGAGACTTGATTTGTAGATATGGGGTTCATATGCTTCAAGGACAGTAATAGTTCCAATCTCTCCGCCGCCTTGGCGGTATTCTTCAAGTGCGGTTTTGAGCGATGCTTGATCATATCCAAGAGCAATAATATCGGGAGAATACGCGCGTAATGCGCTCCAGCTATAGCGGACAATATCTCCTGCAATAATAATATCACCCAGTCCTGATTCGCGTAATGCCTGCATGCGTACATCAAGAGGTTCTTGGGGCCATTTATTTTTGAGTTCTCTGACAGTGGTGTCTTGGGTGACTACAATAATGAGTTTGTCCCCAAGTGCGCGTGCTTGCTCAAGGAAGACCTGGTGTCCTTTGTGGAATCCATCAAAGACTCCAAATACCATAACAGTGCGTGATGTGTGAGACATAAAAAAAACGATTAATAATTAATATAGGGCAAGTATAGCAAAAAAAGTTGATATATGCGAATAATATCTATGCATTACCCCGGGCAGAGCCCGGGGTGCTACCCTTGCTCAACACAACGTACTCGCGTGGTTGCGTATGTATTCATACCTCCGAATAAGTCATTATTACTTAACCGACAATTCATACCACCAAGTAAGTTATTGTCTGACCGACAGAGGACGTCTGAGGTACCGCTCTTGCTCAACATAAAGTTCTCATATAGTAAGGTGTGTATTCATACCTGTGTATTCATACCACTGAACACCTCATGATTATTTAACCGACAGAAGGTATCTGAGTATTAAGAATAAAAATAGGACTTCATGCTATGAAGTCCTATGAGTGGTTGTGCGGCACTATGTTTCTATTGCCGCATTGTATTTGAGTTCTGCGCATGCTTGAAGAAGTGCGCGAGATAGATGCGGGGTAGTATCTTGTAGATGATGAGATAATTTTTGTATCTCTACATATGCCAGATGTTTCGGTAGTGGTATTGCATCAACATATCCCCGATAAAAGAAGTCTATCGCAGGTTCTCCGTCTTCTTGGCGATTGTGTCCGTTAAAGAACAGGGATTCTACTTTGGTTTTTTTGTAAAGCTCTGGATCAAGATTTTTGAGGATGTTATTACGAACCTCTGCAAGGCTGTGTCCTTGTTCTCTTTCTAAAAAAGGTAATCCAAGAGAAGGATTTTTCTGCACCAAAACCTTGTCTTTGCAGAAAATAAAGAGGTGAATATAGATTTTTTTCATAGTGCAATTTATTTGGTCTGTTTCTCTATCATTTCATACTATTTTACCTAAAATGTCAACATATTTTTTATATAAAAATGGTATACTAATAATCATATGATGCTCAAAAAGCTTGAATTGCATGGTTTTAAATCTTTTGCCAAGAAGACAGAAATTGTCTTTAATCAACCAGTCACCGCCATTGTGGGACCTAATGGTTCAGGGAAATCAAATACCGTTGAGGCTATTCGCTTTGTGCTCGGGGAACAGTCAAGCAAATCACTTCGTTCTGCATCAGGCAAAGACCTCATCTTTGCAGGGTCTCAACATATTCCCAAAATGAATCGTGCAAGTGTTTCGCTCACTTTTGATAATACTTCACGCGTTTTTCATCTCCATAATGTCAAGAATGAAAAAATAAATGTTGATTTTGACGAAGTTGTTATCACGCGCACTGTCTATGCTGATGGTACGAACACCTATCATATCAATGGCCATGATGTGCGCATGAAAGATATTGTAGAGCTCATTGCAAGTGTGCATATTGGTTCTTCTGGCCATCATATTATTTCTCAAGGGGAAGCCGATCGTTTACTCAATGCATCTGCAAAAGAACGCAAGATAATGATTGAAGACGCGCTCGGTCTCAAATTATACCAGTATCGTATCAAAGAAACCGAAAAGAAATTAAGCAAAGCCGAAGACAATGTTCAAGAACTCCATGCGCTCCGCAGAGAACTTGCGCCACACATTAAATTCCTTGAACGGCAAGTCAAAAAAATAGAACAAGCAGAACAATTGCGTGGCGACCTCATGCTTCGTTATGACACCTATCTTGCCCAAGAAACAATACTCCTTGAACGCGAGCATGATACCTATCGTCGTGAATATGATGCGCTCACTGCAGAGCATGCAACATTGACTGCGGGGCTTCCAGAGAATCAAGCAGCTGGAGAAATTCCAGAACATCAAGAACTCGCTACTTTGCGCGCAGAACTTGATGTCATCCAACAACAGAAAAATGAATTAGTGCGCAGTTTAGGCAAGATTGAGGGAATGCTCGAGCTCGCTCAGTCATCGAAAGATCAAGCGGAGCATCCAGATGCCCCTACTCCGAGTATCCGTATTCTCTTTGATGATGTAAAAGACCTTGCTCGTACACTCGAGGGGTATATTGATGCGCTTGAACGTAGCGAATCGCTACAAGATATGCGTACACATGCACATGCTGTACGCAGCACCTTGCACGATTTTATGCGTACATACGAAACAGAGGTTCCTACTATAGCAGAACCTGATCCTGCCCTTGAAACCAAAATCCAAGAATTACAATCATTGTACGCATCTACAAAAGAGGCTCTCGATACGCACATACAACAAGAATCGGGAGTACATGAGCGTATGCGCATGGTGCGTGAGCGTATTGAAACGCATCAGCAATCTCAACAAGAAGCACAGCGTGCATACTATGAAACAAAAGCGCGTATACGCGATATTGAATCAAAAATGGAGATGCTTGCACTCCATCACCAGGCAACTCTGCGTGCCGACCAAGCATTCCAAGAAGAAATCAACGAAGGGCGCGCGCTCATTGGTGATCGTATTGATGGTTACCGCGAAAGCGGGGTGCTTGATGCTGGACTCCATGATCAAATTTCTCGTCATTCCCAAGAAGTATTACGCAAAAAACTTGAGCGCCTAAAAATTAAATTAGAAGAAATAGGCGGGGGAAGTGGCGCCGATGTGCTCGCCGAGTATCAAGAAACCAAAGAGCGCGATGCATTTCTCGAGCGAGAAATTCAAGATGTTGATATGAGTATTCAATCACTCAAGACATTGATGCAACAATTACAGCACGAACTCGCACGTGAATTTGAAGGAGGGCTTGAAAAAATTAATACACAATTCCAAGAATTTTTTGCACTCATGTTTGGTGGAGGAAAAGCACAACTCAAATCAGTAGATATCATAAAACGAAAGAGATCCGAATCATCCGAGGCAGAGGATGATGCAGAGAGTGTACTCCTTGACGAAGAAGAACCCCAGGAAACAGGTATTGAAATCTATGTGAATTTGCCGCGCAAGAAAATTACACACCTTGAAATGCTCTCTGGTGGTGAACGATCCCTTACTTCTATTGCGCTCCTCTTTGCATTATCTCAAGTGAATCCACCGCCATTTTTGGTGCTCGATGAAACAGATGCGGCCCTCGATGAGGCGAATAGTCGTCGTTATGGAGACATGATTGAAAATCTATCGCGCTATTCTCAGCTCATGGTGGTGACACATAATCGCGAAACCATGTCGCGCGCTCAGGTACTTTATGGGGTGACTATTGGGAACGAAGAATGTTCGCAATTACTCTCGGTCAATTTTGATGATGCGGCAATGTTTGCAAAATAACAAGATGCACACAAAAACCTTTCTATAATATAGAAAGGTTTTTGTGTGCCGAAGATGCGTCTTACCCATCTACAACTTTTCTACACCTTCATGATATTCAAATGCTTTTTCTAGATATCCTCGGAGGCGGGCAATGTCTTCACTACGCGTAGGGCTATTTAAAATAATAATTGCAAAATCTCGCTCTGCGCCATTATAGAGGCGGATACGATATACGCCGGCGCTTGTATGGCCTGCACTATTGGTAAAACCTGTCTTGCCGCCGCGGAATGTTTTTTCTTGGGTGAGGGAGCTGATATTTACCCATGTTTGCCTTGTGCCGGTAAATGATCGCATGCGCGTAATATCAAGTACATATTCATATGACAGAGCGAGTTCATGCATCAAGAGCGCCAAATCACGCGCTGTAGATGTATTCATTGCCGAGAGCCCGCTCGGATCATCAAAACGCGTATCCCACATACCAATTTCAGAAGCACGCCTGTTCATTTGCTCCATAAAAAAAGTGCGCCCATAGGTTTCTGCAATGACTTCGGATGCCTCATTACTTGAAGTAAGGAGGAGGGGATAGATGAGCTCATTCAAACTGAGTTGCTGTCCTTGGGAGAGATTTCCGCGCAACCCTCCACCTGTATTGAGGGCGCGCCTTGATACTGAAGTAATCGTTTCGCGAGGAAGTCTGTCTATAGTGACGAGCGCAGTCATGAGTTTCGTAATAGATGCAATAGGCAGTATGCGTGTACTGTCTTTTTCAAGGAGAATGTGTCCTGTTTCAAGATCTGCTACGAGGTATGAGCGTGCTTGTATGCGTGGTGTAGGTACTGTCGTGAGATACGTATAAAATGCATGAGGAGATAAGGGGGTTCCTGTGCGCACTGAAGGTGTATACTCAAGCGAGGTGTCAGCATAAGAAGTATACCCGCTCATTACGGGCGATGTTTGGTTTTGGAGAGATAGTGCATAAAGCATCATCCCGAGGCCAATGAGAGCCAGAACAATATACCACACGATATGTTTGTGTTTTTTAATATGATACATACGCATAGAAATGTACTACATAGGGTCAGTTACCAAGAATTGCGCTAACCAATGATTGAGTGTTAATGATGAATCACGAAAAGCAGTTGCGCGCTCCCGTCCAATGTAGCGCCAATGCCATGGTTCAGCAATATACCCTTGAGCAAACTCATTGCCTTCGGTGTAACTTTGTACAAAACCATAGCGATGCGCATTGTTTTGAAGCCATGCATATTCAGGAGATCGCACAAATGCCGCATATGAAAAGTCGGGCGTTTGCAATGACTTGATATCAACAGTGGTTCCTAATTGATGCTCTGAATGTCCTGGTTCAGCAACGCTTGGAAATTCTGGAAGAATATCTCCTTGTTTGCTCAGCCAGTCAGTATATACCATGCGCTGTATATCAAAACTACGATATCCAGAAGTCATAACAGGCTTGAGGCCTGCATTATTCATATCAAGAAACATCTTTTCGAGTGCATCAGCTGCTTCTGTGGTGAGACATGTTGCAGTACCGCGCGTTTCTACACGATTGGGCATATGGGTAAGTGTGGGCGGAATATAATTTCCGAGACTGCGATTACGGTCAACAGGAAAGAGCCATTTATTTTCTCCGGTACCAGATGCGGGAGGGCAGAGTGACGGTACTGTAATACGACGTCTAACAATATCACTCGCAATGAGTGGGCGTACCGTAATTGGTTTGTAGGTGCGTTCTTGTACGCTCGTCAACGTGGTCATATTAACAATACCATGTGCATCAACAGTAATATCAAGTATCATACCGCGCATTGTTTCTTCTGAAAAATATTGATCAAAAATAAAATTACCCAATGAATATGCAATAAGTTTCTCATTATAATATTCGATATCTTGAATCACATGAGGATGGTGCCCAATCACCATGTCAGCCCCAGCATCAATAAACATGCGCGCAAGAGTTTGCTGGCGATTATTAAAAGGAACATATTCATCACCCCAGTGCGGTGTCACCACAAGAATATCTGTCTCTGCTGCTGCTCGTGTAATGATTTCTTCGATGCGTGGGTGCGATGCAAGGAGGATGCCAGGACGACTCTCTGTTGCAGCGAGCCAATTGGGTCCCACATCAGTTACACCGATAAATCCAATACGAATACCATTTTTCTCAATAATTGTTGCTTGTTCTGCTTCGGCAGTGGTCATACCTGCGCCTGTAAATAAAATACCTGTATCGCGCAGACGCCTCATAGTATCGGTGAATGCATCCATGCTCCAGTCGCCCATATGATTATTTGCAAGAGAGAATATGGTAAATCCTGCGCGCTGTAATGCAGGCAATGTTGCAGGATCCATACGGAATGAAAAACGACTGCCTACATTGCGTCCTTGATCAGAAATAGGGCCTTCTAGATTACCAAAAACAATATCTCCTTCTCGGAGCATGTCGAGATGCTCAAAGAGTACATGAAAGTCATTATTAAAGTTGCGACGCACCGAGCTGGCAACACCGCGGTCAAGCATAATATCTCCTACAAAAATCATGCGTACTGTCCCTGGTATTTCTTCGGGAGTTGCTTCTTTGGCTAGTTCATTATCGGGGGTGGGTGACAGGATGCGACTGGCGCTTTGTGTATATACCAAGAAACCAATAATACTGAGCGAGAGTATAATGAGAGTAATAGGTAATGCTTTGTGGGAGAAAAAACGCTGTATCATAGAAAGTGCTTGTGAATTTCATTAAGGAATAATGACATAATCAATAAAACCTTTTTTGAGGTCGGTCGCATGTACTTTGATTTGTACATGATCGCCGATGCGGTATTCTTTTTTCTTTTTCTTGCCACGGAGGACATAATTTTTTTCATCAAATTCAAAGAAATCACCAGGGACATCTTTGAGACGCACCATGCCGGTCGCCTGTGTTTCTTGTTCAGTGACATACATATTGCGAGAATTCATACCAGAAATAGTGCCGGTGAAAATTTCTCCAATATGACGACTCATATACTCTACTTGCTTGTATGCAATAGAATCCCATTCTGCATACTGTGCGTCTTTTTCGCGCTCTGAAGAACGACGCACCATGCGTTCATAGTGTTCAAAATCTGCGCGTGAGACCTCAGTGCCTTCAAGGCACATTGTCAGGAGTCTGTGCACCATAACATCCGGGTAGCGTCTAATAGGTGAGGTAAAGTGTGTGTAGTATGCAAAACCAAGTCCATAGTGACCAATGTTTTGTGTAGAATAAATAGCCTTTGCCATAGAGCGCACCACCGCTGTTTGAATTGCTGATTGTGTATCAGAGTCATCAACAACACGCAGGAGGGCATTGATTTCAGAAGAAGGGATGACGCCATTTTTGATAGGGAGGACATATCCGAGACCTTTCAAGAATGTGCGTAATTCTTGAGTTTTCTCCATGTCTGGTTTATCGTGAATGCGGTATACAAAAATACTTTTTTGAGTACGCGCTGACATGAATTCTGCAACACGCTTGTTCGCAAGAAGCATAAATTCCTCGATAAGTTTATTCGTATCAATGCGCACCTTTTTTTGTACACGCAATGGCACACCATCATCATCAAGGATAAATTTAATTTCAGTACTTTCCATGCTGAGTGCACCTTCGCTCATTCTCTTGTCAGTCAAAATTTTTGCAAGGGTATTGAGTGTTACCAGTGCTTCAACATGCTCGCCTGCGCCCTTGTCGATAATTTCTTGAGCTTCTTCGTAGGTAAAGCGCTTGTCAGAATTAATGAGGGTGCGGCCAAACCAGTCACTTACCACATTGCCTTGGGGATCCATTTCAAAAACAGCGCTGTATGCAAGCTTTTCTTCGTGCGGGCGCAATGAACACAAATCATTTGAAATGATTTCAGGGAGCATTGGAATAGTGCGGTCAACGAGATATACCGACGTGGTACGATGTTGTGCTTCTTGCTCAAGAGCGGTTCCGGGACGTACATAGTATGAAACATCTGCAATGTGAATACCTATTTCATAATTACCATTGGGTAATACTTGAAAAGAGAGTGCATCGTCAAAGTCTTTGGCATCAGCTGGGTCAATAGTAAAAGTGAGAATGTCGCGAAAATCTCTACGTGCATCGCGCTCTGATTGGGGAATACCGCGTTCTTTCAAAAGCTCTGCTTCACGATCTGCTTCTGGCGAAAAACGATCGTCAAAGCCACGCTCGAGCGCGAGTGCAACCATTTCTGTTGCATTGTCGCCAAGAGGTCCCAAGATGCGATCAATATGACCGAGAGGTCCTTCTATTGACCAGCGATCAATAACCGCAATGATTTTTACATCAGGAGCGGGCACATCAGTCACTTCGGTGAAAGGAATAATAATTTCAGGATCGCGATTATCCGAAGGCTTGAGTTGATAATACGCGTCTTTTTTGTCGAGTGTTCCTGCAAAACCCATTTTTGCACGACGAATAACTTCTTCGACGACACCGGTATTATCAGTGCGATTTTCAATGCGTACGCGTACTATGTCTTTGTTCAGGGCAGTATTGTGTTTGTGGAGAGGGACTTCTACAACGAGATCATATTCCTTGCTACGCACATACCCAATGCCATTCTTGCCCAGAGAAAATATACCTTCAAAGACGTCTGGGGTGGGTTGTTTTTGTGATGTATTCATAGTATGTGCAGTATAGCATAAATATCAAAAAATGCTTTATTTTCAAGCGTCTGCTCGTTTTTGAGGAAAACGAATAGTAAAAGTCGTGCCAACATTCATTTCGCTGGCGACGGTTATCGTCCCATTGTGTTTTTTGATAGTATTTATGGCAATATAGAGACCTAATCCCGTTCCTTGTCCATGCTTGCTCGCGCGTTCTGATCGATAGAGTTTTTCAAAGATATTGTCTTGATCTGCCGGACTAATACCAATACCAGTATCGCTGATGCGTATACGAATATCATCGCCATATGTGTCTAATGAGATTCGAATAGTGTTTTCTTGGTGGGGTTTTCCGTATTTGAGTGCATTATTTATGACATTAGCAATCGCTTCTTCTATTTCTTGAGGAGATCCATGAATACCTAGGCGGGGAGTAATGTCTTGGTGTATATGTGCGCGATATTCCGGTGCAATTTTTTTGAATTCACGAATGAGATGGTCCATCATAATACTCAGATTGATTGCTTCATTGCGATGGTTTCGCGCCTGTGTATCTGCTTGTGTTGAGCGCAAGAGACGGTACATAAATGAAGATATATTTTCAAGAGCTTGCTCGAAACTATGTATCCATGGCTGAGCACCCATGCGCTGCTTGATAAGCGCCACTTCCGTGCGTGCAATAGTGAGCGGTGTTTGCAAGTTGTGCGCAATATCAGTCATCACTTTGTTTTGTTGTTTATGTACAGATCGCACATAGGATCTGCGGTCGGTATGATATTTTTCTATACGACCCTCAAGGTGTTTGTTTTCTTGGGTAAGGGCATATTCGCGCATGAGGATACTCAAGTAATGCGCCGTAAAAGCAAAGTGGCGTAATTCAGCTTCGGTGTACAATCTGCGACCCTCTTTTGGTCCAATGAGTATATAGGTGATTTGTTCACCGTGCTCGCTATTGTAGAGCGGGTACATGTATGTATGTAGATGTTGTGTAAGATCGCGCTCTTCGACGATGCGAATAAATGATGCCTCAGTTTCTTGTTCAAGTAAATTGAGGATACGCGCTGTGATTTCTTGGGGATGTGCATGCTCTCGTCGCATACTATCTACTTCTTCAAAAATATATGACAAAGAAAAATTACCTTGATTCAAGAAAGGAGAGAGACGCTTGCGCCACAAGCTTTCTGTATATCCAACAATGAGTATACTTACGAGTATGAGTGTGCTCAGATGTATGATTTCATGAGTATTGCGCAATGTCTCGGGCGCAATATATACGAGTAGCGTATATATCAAAATACCTCCAGCGCTTCCATAGGATACAAAGCTTGCAATATACATACCTGCGCGCCTTTTTGTTTCTGCGATTTCGATAATATGATTACGGAGTATAAAATACACAATACCCACAACAAGAACACCTGATATGACTGGAATACTGATCCAAAAATAAGCAAGCGATGTGTGCATAAATGCATAGGTGAGTATGCCATGCATTACTGTGTATGTAATCATAAAGAAGGTAAAAAAAGTTAGTCTTCGTTGCTTGATATGTTCTTTGTTGTTTTTGTAGATGAGTATCTTGTGTATAAAAAAATAACATCCACCACCAGTACCAACTACAAAAAGTATGCTATGCACCAAAATTGTTTGAAGCAGGGTAAGGATGTTTTGAGTATGTAAGATTAGGGTAAGAATGCTTGCACATGTGTACAGTATGAGGAATATTTGAGTAGACATGCTATCTCTGTATGATTTTTCAAATGCCGCTGCTACATAGATACATGCAATGAGCATGCTCGCAGTACCTACATACATATACGTACCCCCAAGGCCGCTCTTGCCAAAGATTTGATATTCAAGTACCCCCATAAGGAATATAATATTTCCTAAAAAGAGCAAAGACAGGCTCTGGTTTTTTGCATTGCGTATACGATGCGCCCACAAAGAAGCGCTCAGTACCATAGAGGCAATGATCATTACCCAAAATATGCTATGGATAATAATGATATTGTGCATATGTATAGTATACATTATTAAAAATAAAGAAAAAATAAAAATATTTTGATCAAAAAAGCCTCTCACTGAGCAAAATCGCTATGGGCTTTGTAGCAAAAGCTATCAGGGAAGGTGAGATAATAAGGGAGTTGACAAATCCGCAGATAATATGTAAAACGCTTGACAAATTATATAAAAAATGCTAACATAGACGAAGTCCTTGCAATAAGGGCATTTTTATTTGGATTGAAGATGTTGCGGTCATCTCCGTATGGAACGACCATCACAACGCTTTGATTCAAGAGGGGGTTCGCTTATTATGGTGTGATCATCGACCACATCTAAAGAATTCCTTATTTGTCTCAGTATTTTTATTTCCGTGACAGGCTGAGAAAAATAGTTATCATGAAATCAATACAACTTATACTCAAGTCTGTACTTATGAGTACCTCATTTGTCATCTTTTTGACTACAATGAGCCTGATGAGCTACAGCATCACGACGCGTGCATATGCTCCTGATATGGATATCATCGAAGTCATTGATCCTTATGGAAAAATGGTTGATGGCATGACTCAGCGAGAACGTGCTGCAAAGATCGACGCCTATTTTGCGCAATGGAATCTTCCGCTTGCAGGGTATGGTATGACCTTTGTGCAAGCCGCAGACCAATATGAACATATTGACTGGCGCTTGCTCGCGGCGATTGGTATGCGCGAATCTACAGGATGTAAATTTGCCTTTGCTCAGAACAATTGTTTTGGATGGGGGCGCCGCGTAACCTTTTCATCAAAAGAAGAAGCTATTTATCGTATCACGGCTCACCTTGCAGGAGAAATCCCTTCAACAGCCTATTACTATGCAGGCAAAGATACTCAAGGTATTTTACGTCGATACAATTCTGTGATCCCTACGTATACAAAAGAAATTTTTACGATTATGGATCGCATTGAAAATATGCCAGTAGAGCAATCTCGATTTTTGGCAGCCCAATAATAACTTTTTACAAAAACCGTGCCGTGCGCATGGTTTTTGTGTATGTGGTATACTCATTCATATGCATGATGAGCACGATATTATTCTCATAGATAAACCCAAGGGTATCACTTCGTTTGATGTTATTCGTCAATTACGCAAAAAATTACAGATACGCAAAATGGGGCATGCAGGCACCCTTGACCCGCTCGCAAGCGGGCTCATGATTATTGGTGTAGAAAGTGGCACAAAAAAACTTGATACATATTTACAATTACCCAAGGTCTACTATGCAGAAATATTACTCGGCAAGAAAAGTGATTCAGGCGACCTTGATGGCACCATTATAGAGCGCACCCCTGTGCGAGAACCATTACATGACCGTGATATAGAACAGGCTCTTGATCAATTGCGTGGCACACATACCTATAGCGTACCTGTGTATTCTGCAATCAAAGTAGACGGCAAGCCGCTCTACTGGTATGCACGCAAAGGCATAACACCGCCGCGTATTCCTGTCAAAGAGATGACTGTGACCGAAGTGTCGCTTCTTGATAGTTATGCGTCAGATGCGTATTGGATAATCAAGGTGCGTTTTGCAGTTTCTCGTGGTACGTACATTCGTGTCCTTGCCGAAGCCGTAGGTGCAGCACTTGGTTATCCCGCACTCCTTGCAAATTTGCGCCGTACGCAGATTGGTCCGTATAATATTGCTCATGCTCAACATATTGAAGAAATATGGTATACTCAAGATATTACTCGTATAAGCAATACACATCATATGATACATACACAATGGGAAAACTTGACCATCAATATCAAAGCAACTGATATTGAATTGACCGACCCTATTCGCGACTATATTGAAAACAAAGTAACGCGTTTGGGTAAATTCTTGCAATCACAAGGAGGAGATATTTTTGTCTATTTTGAAATTGCAGAAACAGCACATCGCAACAATGAAGAAACCTATCGCGCAGACTGCAAAGTCGTATTGCGCGGCAAGGATTTCTATGCGAGCGCTACGGGACCTGATTACATGAAAGCAATTGACGAAGTAAAAGAAAAACTCTACCACACGATTCATCAATCAAAAGGCAAAGAAGCGTCACTCTTTTTGAAGGGAGCGCGTGCGCTTAAAAAATTATTCCGTTTCAATAATCAAGACTCATAATATGCACATGAATATGCGACAACTCGCGATGCGTGCACTCATCATTCTCGCTTTGGTGGGGCTCCTCTTGCTCCTTTCATGGGCAAGTAAACAAGAACGCGCACCGCGAAACACTACGAATCAACCATTAATTACCGATAGCTCATCATTTGATCTCACCAATATGCATACACAAAAACTTACCCTACAAACTACTCTCGGACCTATTACCTTGGAACTCTTTTCTGAATTAGCACCTCAAACAGTGAATAACTTTGTCACTCTCGCAGAGAGCGGTTTTTATGATGGTGTTGTCTTTCACCGTGTTATTGAAAATTTCATGATTCAATCAGGTGATCCTCAATCAAAAGAAGAATCATTGCGTATGCAATGGGGAACAGGGGGTCCAGGATATACATTTGAAGACGAAATTCATGCACAAAATCGCAATGTTGTAGGAACTATTGCTATGGCAAATGCTGGACCTAATACCAATGGTTCACAATTCTTTATCAATGTTGCGGATAATAGTTTCCTCGACACCAAGCACACTGTCTTTGGTCGTGTTATTGAAGGTATGGATGTTGTTATGGCGATTTCTCAAGTAGAAACACTTCCTAATGATCAGCCTATTGATTCTGTAGTCATTACTCAGATTACTGCTGTGGTGGAATAATATCACCGTACACAAAAAACCGCTTGTGCGGTTTTTTGTTGCTCATTATGGGCGCATAGCACCGAGCGCTCTTTTGATGCGTTCTTGGGTGCTCGTAATGTCTTGGGGGATATCTTTGAGTGCATCTCGTGATTGCTGGAGCGAATAGCCGAGTGCTTGGAGTGCTTCGACGACTTCATTGTCTTGGTGCATGGCGGCGCCATAGCGATCGTCTTTGAATGTCGTCATCTTGTCTCGTAATTCTACAATAATTTTTTCTGCAGTACGCTTGCCAATACCTGAGACTTTAGTGAGATAAGAAATATCATCATGCGCAATTGCTTTTTGAAGTGTTTCCAAAGATGCAATATCAATAATACCGAGAGCTGATCGTGGTCCAATACCTGACACACCGAGCAACATTTCAAAAAATACAAGGTACTGCATATCTTGAAAACCAAAGAGCTCCATAGAGGTTTCGCGTACCGCCAAATGAGTCCAGAGAGCAGCGTCTTGCCCTTCGGCGAGCGTCATGAGAATACCCTGAGGAACAAAGATTTCATAACCAGTACCATGTACATCAAGGATGACTGATTTGTCTGTGCGCGCATATATGGTTCCGCGGAGGTGTCGTATCATAGGTCTTTAGTATACGGCAGGAAAGGGAACTATACAAGGTGTCATGTTATTATTCTCAATACTCTGACGCCTTGCATTGAGCGAGGACTGCACCCCGGGCAGGGTCCAGAGGTGGTTCATTGGGGTAAGGAATATACTGTAGATACTCTATGATGCAAAATACTTGCTTTTTTGTGATATTTGCTATTATTACCCGTGTTATGCCAAATATCAAAGCAGCAAAAAAATCAGTACGCTCTGACGAACGAAAACGAATCTTTAATGATCGTCGCCGTCGTGCTATGCGTCAAACCGTAAAGCGTTTTGTTGAGCTCGTTGCTCAAAAGAATGCAGCTGAAGCAAAGGCTATGGTTCCAGAACTCTATGCGAACATAGACAAAGCAGTCAAGCGCGGTGTGATCAAAGCAAACACTGGAGCACGCAAAAAATCACGACTTATTGCAACACTTAAAAAAGTAGAAGCATAAGTATACACAGACACACCTTCTACGGTGTGTTTTTGTATGGTATACTGATATCTATCTATGGAAGATATTCCAACACTTATGGATGCTGTAGGATTGCTCGGTCAATTGTCGTATTGGGGTATTTTTGGACTGTCTCTTTTGGCGAATATCTTGATTCCTGTACCCGAAGAAGTATTCTTGCTCGCTCTTGGATATATTTCAGGAGGCGATGCACCTGCAGTGAATCCATACCTGACGACCTTGATTGTGATTCCAGGACTTTTGATCAGCGACCTATTTCTCTATAGTCTTGCCCGTTCAGGGAACAAGTATATTGCGATTCTTGAAAAGAAACTGCAGAACTTTAAATTTACGCGCGATCGTGAATTTGTAGAAAAACATATCATCAAGATTATCGTCATCTCACGATTCATTGTGCAATTTCGTTTTATGGGTCCTGTTCTTGCGGGGACGACCAATATTTCACGCGCCCGTTTTTTGGCGTGGGATGCATTCGCGCTCTTTATTTATGTGCCGATGATGATTGGTATTGGGAATTATTTCCATGCGCGTATATCTCAAGTAATTCAAGGTATTGCTTTGGTCAAGAATTACATTCTTATTGCTGTGAGTGTGATGATTTTTGTGTGGCTGGCACGAAAGATTCGCGCACTTTTCTTTGCGCGCTTTATTTTTGCATTGTCACAACCGCGCGGATATGTAGACACTATGATTCCTGGACTCAAAAAACGAGTATATTCTGAATGGCAAGAAGTATGTCCTCCAGACCAAGATCAAGAGCTGTCTACAGACGAGATAAGGTAGACCCTTGTTTTTATAAAAAATAGCTATTATATATACATCGATCCCGTAGTTTAATGGATAGAACATCAGCTTGCGGAGCTGACGATGCAAGTTCGATTCTTGCCGGGATCACCAAAGAGAGAGCTAGTTCGAGCACTCGAGAAGGGTCGAATAGCAACTAAAAAGCAGGTTAGTAATAACTTGCTTTTTAGTTGTAGTTTAATACAACGATCTGTGCTATAATATATCTGTGAAAGACGAATCAAAAAAACTGGGTGAAAATCTCAGAAAAATCAGAACAAAAAAAGACATTACTCAAACAGGTCTTGCAGAGGCGTTGGGGGTTGATAAGTCTTTTATAAGTAATATAGAAAATGGAAAAACAAATCCAACTCTTTCAACCATTACTAGTATAGCCAAAGCTCTTGGTGTGTCATCTAATGAATTACTAAAATAACTTTATGAGTAAAGATAAAACAAATTTAAATACAACCAAAGAACAAGAGCGATCTGAGCTTCACCGTGCCATTTGGCAAATTGCCAATGATCTTCGTGGCAGTGTTGACGGTTGGGATTTTAAACAATATGTTTTAGGAATACTTTTTTATAGATTTATCAGTGAAAACCTTACAAATTACATCAACATAGACGAAAGACGATCTGGTAAAAAAGATTTTGATTACGCAACTCTATCAGATAAAGAGGCAGAATTTGGTCGTGCTGATACGGTAAAAGAAAAAGGTTTCTATATATTACCAAGTGAGCTTTTTGTAAATGTTCGTAAAAATGCCAGAAATGATGCAAACCTAAACGAAACATTATCATCTGTTTTTAATAATATTGAAAATTCTGCAAAAGGTTTTGACAGTGAAGATGATCTAAAGGGATTGTTTGATGACTTGGATGTGAACTCAAATAAGCTTGGTGGATCGGTAGAAAAAAGAAATCAAAAACTTGTAAAGCTTCTTGAAGCAATTGGAGATCTTCGTCTTGGTGATTATGGAGACAATACTATCGATGCATTCGGTGATGCGTATGAATTTCTAATGACCATGTATGCTTCAAATGCTGGTAAATCTGGAGGCGAATTTTTTACTCCTCAAGAAGTGAGTGAACTTTTGGCAGAAATCACAACTGTTGGTAAAAAAGAAGTAAATAAAGTTTATGACCCATGTTGTGGTTCTGGTTCGCTTCTTCTTAAATTTGCAAAAGTACTTGGTAAAGAAAACGTACGACAAGGTTTTTATGGTCAAGAAATAAACCTAACTACATACAATCTTTGTCGTATTAACATGTTCTTGCACGATATTAATTACAATAACTTTGATATTGCTCACGGTGACACCCTTACAGACCCGAAGCATTGGGACGATGAACCATTTGACGCCATAGTTTCTAATCCTCCGTATTCAATCAAGTGGGATGGTGACGCTAATCCTATTATGATTAATGATCCTCGTTTTTCTCCTGCTGGAGTTTTGGCTCCAAAAAGTAAAGCTGATTTGGCATTTACTATGCATATGCTTTCGTGGCTTTCTACCAGTGGAACGGCGGCGATTGTTGAATTCCCTGGAGTTCTTTATCGTGGCGGTGCTGAAGCAAAAATCCGTAAATATTTAATTGATAATAACTATGTTGATGCAGTGATACAGCTCCCGCCCGATCTTTTCTTTGGTACTACAATTGCTACTTGTGTTGTTATCCTAAAGAAAAGCAAAAAAGATAATAAAACTTTGTTTATAGACGCTTCTGCTGAATTTGTGAGAGGTGGGAATAAAAACAAATTAAGTGGAGAAAATCGAAAGAAAATCCTTAATGCTTTTATTGAAAGAAAAGACATCGAACATTTTGCAAAAATCATAGACAACAAAGCTATCGCAGAAAATGATTACAATCTAGCAGTTTCTAGTTATGTGGAGCAGAAAGATACGAGAGAGGTGGTGGATATAAAAGAGCTGAATAAAGAAATTGAGAGAATTGTAAAAAGACAAAGTGAGTTAAGGTCAGCAATTGATGAGATTGTTAATGAAATTGAAAATAAATAATATGAAAAAAGGAATTATATATATAATGACAACTGCCGTTTCTGGTCTAATAAAAATCGGACAATCTGGAATAAATAATTTTCAAGAGAGAATGAGATTTCTTGAAGCCAATGGTTATTATAATGTTGTAGGATTAAAAAGATTTTTTGCAATTGAACTTGATGATTATGTAGATAAAGAAACTTTACTTCACGATATTTTTGAAAAACACAGAGTCGGTGAAAGTGAATTATTTGCTCTTGATCAAGAATTAGTCCGCCAACTACTCCTTTCGTTTGAAGGAAAAATCATTTACCCTGAAAATATTAACCAGGCGAAAGAATTTGATGAAGTTACAGAGATTAGAAAACAAGGAAAATTATTTAGTTTTTATAAAAAAGGATTAAAGAATGGAGATGAGATTCTCTTTATAAAAGACAAAAATATCAGTGCGAAAATTTGTGGAGAAAGAGAAGTAGAATATCAAGGTCAGATTTGGAAATTGTCACCGTTAGCATATAGGATCTTTGAACAACGTGGTGAGCTTAATACTAGTGGAGCTTATCAGGGTGCCAACTATTTTGAATACAATGGTAAAAAATTAAAAGATATTCCCGATAAAGTATTATGAAAAAAAACCAATCCAAAATTGAAAAACTAATTTCAGAACTATGCCCTAATGGTGTGGAGTTTAAAATGCTTGGAGAACTAGAAGATGACAGTTTGATTAAACTTGGACGTGGAAATGTAATTTCAAAAAATGATATTTCTAATACTCCTGGTGATTTTCCTGTTTATTCCTCATCAGCAAACGGAGAGGGAGAATTTGGAAGATATGGCAAGTTTATGTTTGATGACGAAAGAATAACATGGTCAATTGATGGTGGTGGTAGATTTTTCTATAGGTTCCCACACAAATATTCTGTAACAAATGTATCTGGGTGGTTAAAAGTAAATGATAATAATGTAATAAATACGCGTTATCTATATTTCGTTTTATCAAATGCTTGGCTAACAAAAGTTTTTGATTATACAAAAAAAGCTCATCCTTCAGTAATTAGAGAGGAGTACAAAATCCCCATCCCACCCCTTGCAATACAAGAAGAAATTGTAAAAATTCTTAATAGTTTTACAGAGCTAGAAGCAGAGCTAGAAGCAGAGCTAGAAGCAAGAAAGAAGCAATATGAACATTATCGTGCACAACTCTTAACATTCCCAGAGGGGGGGGTACAATGGGTTAGGCTCAGTGATATTGGCACTATGATAAGAGGAAGTGGATTACAAAAAAAAGATTTTACAGAAACCGGAGTCGGATGCATTCATTATGGTCAAATTTATACATACTACGGGACTTTTGCAGATAAAACAAAATCATTTGTGTCTCCAGAATTGGCAAAGAAATTAAAGAAAGCTCAAAATGGTGACGTATTAATTGCTGGTGTCAGCGAAAATATTGAAGATGTATGCAAACCTTTGGGTTGGCTAGGTGGTGAAATTTGTATAAGTGGCGACATGTTTGCATTTCGTCATAATCAAAATACTAAATTTTTAACATACTTATTACAGACTCCGAATTTTCAAAAGTATAAAGAGAGATTTGCTCACGGGACTAAAGTAATCCGAGTAAAAGTGGATAAAATTTTGGACTACAAAATTCCTGTGCCGTCACTTCAAGAGCAGGAACGCATCGTTTCAATCCTCGATAAATTTGATGCACTTGTGAATGATATTTCAATCGGTTTACCTGCCGAACTTAAGGCACGCAGGTCGCAATATGAGTATTATCGGGCAAAATTACTAACTTTTAAACCTGTAGAGCGTATGGCGATATAAATACGCTCTACAGGGAAGTTAGTTTACATTGGTCTTGCTAATATAAACAAAATAGTATAAAATGTTTACATTGATATGAATAATATAAACCAATCAAAAATAGGACGATATATACAGCAAAAAGAAGGATATAAATCCTTTACGCCTTTTGAATTTCCACCAAAGGATGGTTTTGTTATTAGTACTAAACTTTACAAAAAACACGAGGAAGCTATTAGACTCGTTGGCAAATTAGATGGTATTACGCGCTTACTTCCAGATAAGGATTATTTTACTTTTATGTTCGTTGTAAAAGATGCAACATATTCAAGTCAAATTGAAGGGACAAAAGCAACCATGCAAGATGCAGTAGCCGCGCCGATAATTGAAGAAAAAAATCGCAAGGCTAGTGATGTGGATGATATTGAACATTATATCAAGGCAGCCAATTATGGGATTGAGAGAATCAAAGAATTTCCAATTTCACTTCGTTTTATTCGTGAATTGCATGAAAAACTCATGACTGACGCACGTTCTACTCATCATGCATATCCGGGACAATTTAGAACTTCTCAAAACTGGATCGGTGGTAAGACTCCTGCTGATGCTTCTTTTGTTCCACCAGCGCCAGATGATATGAAAAAATCTCTTGATGATCTGGAAAAATTCATTCACAAAAACGATGATTATCCCTCTTTGATTAAGGCGGGACTTTTGCATGCACAATTTGAAACTATTCACCCGTTTACTGATGGTAATGGACGCACTGGGCGTATACTTATCGCAATGTATATACACTATGCAGGACTTTTGGAAGAGCCGGTGTTGTATCTTTCTAGTTATTTCAAAAAGTATCAAAAACTCTACTATCAAAAATTGCAAGGGTATCATGATGATGAATCCGATATTGACGGTTGGCTCCTGTTTTTCCTTGAAGGAATAATTGAGATAGCAAACTCTAGTATTGAAACATGTACAAAGATCACAGAACTTCGCGATCGGGATTTTGCAAAGATGCAAAAGCTTGGTAAAAAGTCCGCCGAGTCAACACTTGAAATTGTTCGCAAGTTATATAGCCAGCCAATTGTAGGGGTAGCAGAAATAATGAAATGGACAGGATTTACTGCTCCTGGTGCATACAAGGTAATTGAAAGACTCAGAGATTTAAAAATTCTTGAGCCTCTTGGTGATGCAGATTATGATCAAAAATATGTCTATGCCGATTATTATGAATTATTTGATGAGGTGTTTAAAGAAGGTCGCAAAAAGAAATAATTATGACTAAAACCAACAAATACAATTTAGTTGCAGAAAATACACAAAGCACGGTTGTCGCCGAGTATGTTTCTGATGTCAAAAGAGTTTCGCAATATCAGAGCGAAGATGCTTTAGAAAAAGCTTTTATTCAGCAACTAGAATCTCAGGCATATGAATATTTAAATATTACTTCTGAAAATGATCTTATTCTTAATCTACGCAAACAACTAGAAAAATTAAATAGTTATACTTTTTCTGATACAGAATGGGAAAGATTTTTTACAAGCGAGCTAGCAAATCCAAATCAAAGTATTGAAGAAAAAACCGCTACTATCCAAGAAGATAGCACCAAAATATTAAACAAAGATGACGGTACTTTTAAAAATATTGATTTAATAGACAAGAAAAATATTCATAACAATAGTCTGCAAGTTATCAATCAATACACAACAGAAGACGGACAAAGATCTAATCGTTATGATGTGACGGTATTGGTAAATGGATTGCCACTTATTCATATTGAATTAAAACGCCGTGGAGTTGCTATTCAAGAAGCATTTAATCAGATAAATAGATATCAAAGAGAGAGTTTTTGGGCTTCAAGTGGTCTTTTTGAGTATGTGCAATTGTTTGTTATCTCTAACGGCACACATACGAAATATTACAGTAATACAACCAGATCGCAGCACATTAAAGAAGCTCAAGAGGGTTCTAAAAATAAAGGCAAGAAAACAAGCAATAGCTTTGAATTTACGAGCTGGTGGGCAGATGCTACTAATCGCCCTATTACTGATCTAATGGATTTTGCAAAAACATTTTTTGCAAAACATGCGATTTTAAATATACTGACGAAGTATTGTGTATTTACGACTGATCGTCTATTGCTCGTGATGCGACCGTATCAAATTGTTGCAACTGAAAGAATTTTAAATCGCATCGAAGTAAGTACAAATTATAAAAAGCTTGGCACTACTGAAGCAGGTGGCTATATTTGGCATACCACAGGATCTGGAAAGACTCTAACGAGTTTTAAAACTGCACAATTGGCAAGTAAATTGTCATATGTCGATAAAGTGTTGTTTGTAGTTGATCGTAAGGATTTGGATTATCAGACAATGAAAGAGTATGACAAGTTTGAAAAAGGTGCGGCAAACAGTAATACCAGCACTTCAGTTTTAAAGAAACAGCTTGAAGACTCAAATTCTCGAATAATTATAACCACTATCCAGAAGCTTGATAGATTTATTGCGAAAAACTCTGGGCATACTATTTTTGATGGTCATATCGTAATTATTTTTGATGAATGCCACCGATCACAATTTGGTGAAATGCATGCAGGAATTGTTAAGGCATTTAAAAATTATCATTTGTTTGGATTTACTGGAACTCCGATATTTTCTAAAAATGCTTCAGCTGGTGGTAGACCCGATTTTAAAACCACAGAGCAGGCTTTTGGTGAGAAATTGCACACTTATACAATAGTTGATGCTATTTCTGACAAAAATGTTTTGCCGTTTAAGGTTGATTATGTTTCTACGGTTCGTGAAGCGGAAAACATAGAAGATGCGAAAGTAAAAGATATTGATCGTGAGGCAGTTTTATCAGCACCCGAGCGTTTAGAAAATATTGTTCGCTATATTCGTGAACACTTTGATCAAAAAACCAAACGAAATAGTTTTTATAAAATCCAAGACAGAAGGCTGGCAGGATTTAATTCTATATTTGCAGTTTCTTCCATTGATGTAGCTAAAAAATACTATCTTGAATTTAAAAAACAGTTAGCGGATGAACCAAGTGATAAAAAGTTAAAGGTTGCCACAATATTTAGTTTTGGGGTAAATGATGAGGATGCAGATGGGATGATTGATGAGAATTCCGAAGATACCAGTGGTCTTGATGTAAGCTCTAGAGATTTTCTGGAAAGTGCAATTAAAGACTACAACAAAATGTTTGGAACCTCTTATGATACGTCGTCTGATAAATTTCAAAATTACTATAAAGATGTAAGTGAGAAAGTGAAGAAAAGAGAAATTGATATTTTGATTGTGGTTAATATGTTTTTGACTGGGTTTGATGCAACTACACTTAACACGCTTTGGGTAGATAAAAATCTTCGTTTACATGGATTATTGCAAGCATATTCAAGAACGAATCGTATTTTAAATAGTGTTAAAACTTTTGGAAATATTGTTTGTTTTAGAAATTTAGAAAAAGCTACCAATGAAGCAATCGCACTCTTTGGAGACAAAGAAGCTGGTGGAATTGTATTACTTAAAGCATATGAGGATTATTACAATGGGTATAAAGATGGCGATAAAGAAATACGAGGATACAAGAGCCTTGTAGATGAATTGCTTGAAAAATTCCCCGTTGGAGAAAGAATTGTTGGAGAACAAAATCAAAAAGACTTTATAAAGTTATACGGAGCGATTTTGAGAGTGAAAAATATTTTGACTACTTTTGATGAATTTACTGGTAATGAAATATTATCTCCTCGTGATGTGCAGGATTATCACAGTATGTATATCGATCTATACAATGAATTCCGCAAAACTGATGATTCTGAAAAAGAAAATATCAATGATGATATTGTCTTTGAAATGGAGCTTATTAAGCAAGTCGAGATTAATATTGATTATGTACTAGGTCTTATTAAGAAATACCATGAGGATCATGTTTTGAACAAAGAGCTTCTCGTGGATATTAATAAAGCGATTGATTCGAGTGTGGAATTGCGTAATAAAAAAGATTTAATCAATCAGTTTATTACTTCTCTTGATGTTCATTCTATTGTTGATGAAGATTGGCAAAAATTTGTAGAAGAGAAAAAAGTCCAAGAATTAGAGCAAATTATTGAAACTGAAAATCTTGATCCTGAAGCTACATATAAATTTATACAAAATGCTTTCAGGGACGGAAATGTGCCAACAACAGGAACGGCGATTAGTAAGGTTTTACCGCCAGTTTCTAGGTTTTCTCCTACTGGTGAAAGAAGTCAAAAAAGAGAAAGTGTATTGAATAAATTAACTAAATTTTTTGAAAGATTTTTTGATATTTCTGGAGGTAAATTTACATCTAATGAAAATTAAAAAATTATATGAATACTGTTTGTATATTAAAAAATTTTCTAGAGTACGAGCCATTACCTGAATTAATGCAAGGTGCAGGAATAGCAATTATTACACTGTTAATATCATTTGCTATTGGTATTTTGATACATCATTTAGGAGATAAAGAACGCAAGGGTGGTTTTCTAGATATTCATGTAGCGTTAGATTATGTTTGGCGTTTTAAACAATCCTTATTTCTAATAGTAATAGTCGTTGTATCACCATTTTTATTTGCATTTGAAAGCTTAAATATAAAAGCTTTGGTTTTCATAGTTTGGTCTATTTCTATTACTTTATTAATTTATATTAATATTCGATTATATTACTGGGTTAAAGGAGATAAAGATGATTTTAGAAAAAAATATCTTTCAAATTTTCCAAAATCACCTAGAGATAAAATTGTTTCTTGGGGAGATTTTTGGAGTACCGATATTAATAAGGGTAAAAGATTTACTGAGCCAGATTTTTTCTCAATTTTCTCTAAAGAAATTGATGCATTGTTAATCTCAAATAATAAAGAAGATTGGGAAACAGTGTTAAAGTTATTAGATGATTTTGTAGATAAAATTGAACTTAGAAATAAAACTTTTCTTGTAGTACTTGATGAATTCTTTCCGAAAATTCTTGAATGGCATTACTTTCTATGGGAGAAACAATTTACTCAGTATTCAATCGAATTAGGAAAAGAAAATCCTAAAATTGATACATATTTATTTCAAATAGATCAGCTTATAGATAAAATAATTAAATTTATTACCAATAGTGCGCTAACTACAGGTAATGCCTTTTCATATTTTGATAGACTAAAAAATCATATTGAAAAATATGAAGACAAAAATATAGTAGGAGCTAAATTGACATATGAATATATACAACAAATTCCTATTTATGAAGATTGTTTAAATTTGACTTCAAAATCCCCAGAAGCTTATGATATCTGGAATCATTATTTCCCAGAATCATGGAAGATAACGATTAGTAATCTTGAGAAAAATAAAATATCATGGATTTGGTATGATAGATTTTTAAATTGGTCTCAATCTAGGATTTGGAATGAAAAAGAAGAATGGGATAAAGATTTAGATGAGGTCGCAAAATCACTTTTCCCAGAGGTTGATCCTATAACGTGGGCAAAAATTTATACTTTCGTAATTAGACCGTTTTCAAACGACAGAATGAAATCAATTATAGAAAGTAAGGTAAATTTTGGTTATGTGGGACGCGTATATTCTGGTTGGGGCGATGATATGGAAACTAGTTTTGCAAAAAAACAGCAAGAAGAACTTGAAAATACAATTAAGCTAGCTAAATATTTATTCGGTAAAGTTTTTACAAAGGAAAATATCGACAATTGGATAAAAGAACTTGAAAAATTAGAGTATCTTAAAGATTCAGATGAAAATAGAAAAAAGGAATACTGGAAAGCCTTACTGGGTAAACTAAAAAATAATTAATATAATTTACCCCTTAATCTTAACTCTACTATTTATCAAGGATAGTTCACTACTAATACACTCTAGCACTGATCTTTGCTCTAACGCTGAACCCTCTTTCAATACAAATTTAGCATAGTCTTTCAGGTCTATCGTTTCAATTTTTTCAGTTTTCTTTTTACCTAAAAACATCGCTTGTAATTTTTTAAATTTCTGAATTTCACTATTTAATTTAGAGGTAAGCTGTACTTTATTTAAACTTAAGGTATCAATCATTTTTAGAAGTGCTTCTATAAGGTCTGGAAGGTACCCCAAAATTCAGACACCTTTTCTACGTACGTTCATCATATATCAGCACTTCTTTCTCTGCAAATTGTAGGGGCGCCATACCCAACACAGAGTGTATCCTTCTTCGATTGTAATAGTTGATGGTCTTGTAGATTTCAGCTACAAGCTCACCAAGTGTTTCAAATCGATTAGGATCTCCAAGGTCTAGCTTGAACCCTTTGTAAAAGGATTCTTGATAGCCATTCTCCCAGGGACATCCAGGCCTACTCATGGATTGTTGTATACCTAGTTTCTGAACAAGAGCAGTGTAGTCTTTTGAGGTATACTCACTTCATTGGTCTGAGTGAATGATTCTCGGTGGTGCACGATGGAGTACAGCATTAAGTAATGCATTCATCACAAGCTGTGTAGCATGAGTGGTCAGAATAGCTACCCCTACAATCTCTCTGGTATATACATCAATGACCCTAGTAGGATAGATCCATTTCCCTTGAAACTTGAGGTAGGTGAAGTCAGATGCATAGATATCTCCCCTCCCACGAGGTGTCTCAAACAACAAGAGATTTGAGAAGATACTGTCTTTTGTCTTGTATACAAAGGGTTTCTTGGTGTATCTACGATATGGCTTGATACCAAAGATCTTCATGACTCTAAGTATTCGTTTCTTGTTGATTTTCAAGTGGAGTGCAAGACGCTTGTGGCCATATCCTGGATGTTCACGTAACACTTCTTCAATCATTTGCTTCGTCCTCCAGTCTTTAAGAGGTTGCTTGTGTTGATAGTACTGATGGGTTCGTTTGATACCTATGCGAGTACCATCTATACTTAGGCTCTTGAGGGCCCCTTTTTAGCCTCCATAGACATACGAATGGTAAGTTCTCCAATCAATCTCTTTAACTCTTCATTCTCCTTCTTGAGCTTATTGTGAACTAATACACTCACTGAACCCTTGGCTTTGTTCCCAAGCCATGAGTAGATCGTAACAGTACTCACTCCAATATTCTGTGCTGCTTGGGCAACGCTGATACCTTGATGTTTGATACGGTTAATAGTTTCTTCTTTGATTTCTTTTGAGATTTTGAATTTCTTTTTGGACATATATGTATTCTATATTAATTAATAATTACATAGAATAGTTGTCTGAAGAAAGGGGTACCTTTCTCACCTAATAAAAACACCCCGCATGATGTATACGGGGTGTGGTTATTAAGCAAATAACCCTATTTTTTCTTGCAATGACCGCTCAGTGTATCTTCTTCTGTTTCATATCCAAATGAGAAAAATGTGATCATGAAAAGAAGAATGACATACATGAATCCCATAAGCATGGTCTGGGGATAGGTGTAAATACTTTCCATATGGTCAGTGAATTCATACCAAGCGAGTCCCATGAAGACAGAAATACCAATGGCGCATATAATATATACGCATATGCGGATACTTCTGTTTTTATCAGCATACAAAAGAGGTGCGAGCATGCACCCGAATACTATTGTCAAATAAATGAGTCCCATGGTTTATTTTTTTGGTGAGTAATTTATTCCCAATCAAGCATTTCTAGATTTTCAAAAAGAAAATGCAATGAATGCTTGCCAACAAGAGACATCACAGTTTTTTTATGTAGTGTCTCAGTGTCGTAGTTTTGTAATGCGTCAAATGCGTCCTGATTATCAAAACGCACCATTATTGCAGTGCAATCCTCGGTGCATCCCATTTTGATGTAGTCAGATTCGATGGTCATTTGTTTGGTTGCCCATTTTTCAGATGCGGGCATGCTTAACAATTTCATAATCTTGTCAAAAAAGCTATCCGGCTCATTTGCTTCAGAAATTTTTTCTCTGTAGATGAATGAAAAAGAAGTTATCTTTTTTTTGATAATCTCAGAAAAGGGTAGGGCTACCCCTTGTGAGTTTGTAAAGTACACCTCATCTTCTATGATAGTACGGTGCGTGTTACCTAAGCGGTTCAACGTTATATTCATAATGGTAAAGTTTTGTTTGTGATATAGTAACATATATAAATTATCTCGTCAATTTTTGTAACATTGCGGAGCTGAGAAACATGTTGCAGGTATACAAAAACCGCCACCATGTGACGGTTTCTGTGTATGTGGAGATGGGCGGAGTCGAACCGCCGTCCATGAACATCCCTGAGCAACATCTACGAGTGTAGATGTATTTTTTATATCTATGCAAATAGATAATCTCAACACCGCCACCTTTAAAATACTCGAAACAGTAGCAGTGTCTATCTTGATGATTTAAAAGATATGTTCAAGAGGCGCATATCTTCGAGTGTAGGTATATGACATCACGATCCTCTCTCTACACACAAGAGGCGCGACGACATCGCATTATATTATGCGAATGCTGGCGTAAATCCAAATGCTGAAGCATAAGGGCTTACTACTTTCTTTGCGTTTGCACTTAAAGAAGTGTGGTCGATTTACGAGTATACCACAACTCGACCCGCATTACTCAGGGGGATTGTACATGTCGAAGCCAGACATCCCCAATGATATTGTTAAAGATTATCGTTTCATCAGACGCTGCATATCGCGCTCGGCATCTTTTTGCTTGAGCTTTTCACGTTTGTCGTGTTTTTTAAGTCCACGAGCAAGCGCAATTTGTGCTTTGATCTGACGCCCTTTATTATACAATGATATGGGTATTAAAGTCAAACCTTGTGTATGCTTTGCTTTGATCATGCGATCAATTTCTGATTTCTTGAGCAAGAGTTTTCGTCTGCGATACGGATCATATGTGGGCGGAGTATTATTTTGCTGATAGGGAGGAATATGTGCCTTTACCAAAAATACTTCATTATGAGAGTCAATAGTTGCATATGCTTCCTTGAGTGACCCTTGTTGGTTTTTAAGTGATTTTACTTCAAAACCATGAAGCACAATACCTGCTTCAAAGGTATCTATAATTTCATATTGAGATCCTGCATATTTGTTCTGTAATAATGCCATAGATATAAGACTATTATACATATTCTGCAAAGAATAGCATGTAGTGGTAAAAATTCTCTTTTTTGGTATAATACACCTTACAAAATCATTTAATCGTAATTTATTTATATACATGACTACACCGAAAAAACCAGAAAAGAACAACAAGAAAAATAAAAATACCGGCATTATGCGTTTTTTCCAAAAATTTGGTGGCGTCGTGCTTATTTTTGTAGGATTACTTGCCCTTTATACATTACTGAGCGATCAAGAAAAAAGTCTCTTTTCTCGACCAGAACAAGCAACCATCTCAGAAGTAGCCCAAGCAGTCATTGATGGATCTGTGCAAAGTATTGTGGTTCGTGGCGACAAACTTGAAATCATTCTCGATGACGAGAGCGTGCTCCAATCAAAAAAAGAAGTAGAAAGTTCGCTCTCTACAACACTTGCCAATTATGGTGTAACACCTGAGCAATTGAGTGTCGTGAATATTGATGTGCGTAGCGAAAGTGGATTCTTGTATTGGTTTTTGAATATCTTGCCAATGCTCTTTCCGCTCCTCTTTATCTTGCTCTTCTTTTGGTTTATTTCAGGGCAGCTCAAAGGTGGAGGTATGAAAGCATTTAGTTTCGGTGATTCAAAGGCTCGTGTAACAGACCCAGAAAAACAACGCATTACCTTTGATGATATTGCCGGCAACAAAGAAGCAAAACAAGAACTTCTTGAAGTAGTAGACTTCTTGCGCAATCCAAAGAAATTCTTGGCCATTGGTGCTGAAATTCCCAAGGGTGTACTCTTGATGGGGTCACCAGGAACAGGGAAGACACTTATGGCGCGCGCTGTTGCGGGAGAAGCAAAAGTACCGTTCTTTCACTTGTCAGGATCTGAATTTGTGGAAATGTTCGTAGGGGTTGGGGCAAGTCGTGTGCGCGATCTCTTTGATCAAGCAAAAAAAGCATCACCCGCTATTATCTTTATTGATGAAATTGATGCCGTAGGGCGTGCTCGTGGTACTGGTACCGGTGGAGGTAATGATGAGCGCGAACAAACTCTGAATCAAATTCTCGTTGAAATGGATGGTTTTGAAGCTAATGAAAAAGTTATTGTTATGGCGGCAACAAATCGCGGCGATGTATTGGATCCAGCGCTCTTGCGCCCAGGTCGTTTTGATAGACGCGTTATGCTTGATTTGCCTGACCGCAAAGACCGTCTTGCAATTCTTGAAATTCATGCACGCAAAAAACCTCTCCACGACGATGTAGATCTCACTGTCATTGCTGAGCGGACACCTGGTTTTTCTGGGGCTGATTTGCAGTCGCTCATGAATGAATCTGCTATTTTGGCAGCACGCGAAGATAGAACTACGATCAGCCAGTGGGATCTCGTGCGCTCTATTGAAAAAGTAATGATTGGTCCTGAGCGACAATCACATTTGCATACTGATCATGAGCGTCGCGTTGTTGCGTATCACGAAGCAGGTCATGCTATCATTGCTTCAGTCTTGCCTCATGCAGATCCCGTGCACAAAGTCTCAATTGTTGCTCGTGGGCGCGCTGGGGGATACACTCTAAAACTTCCTCTTGAAGAAAAGAAACTCCAAACCAAAAAAGAATTCCTTGATGATATTGCAATGAGTCTCGGGGGATATGTTGCAGAAAAAATGATTTTTGATGATGTCACTACGGGGCCTTCTAATGACTTACAAGTATCGACACGCCTTGCGCGTAGTATGGTAACGAGATGGGGAATGAGTGATACAATTGGCCCCATTGCTCTTGAGGGCGATGAGGGTCGCGCACTCTTTGGATCTGGGGTGTATGGCAATGAACATTCTGACAAAGTCCAAGCCGACATCGATGCAGAAGTATCACGCATCATAAAAGACGCTCTCGCTCTTGCAGAGCAAACACTGGTAACACACAAAGACGCACTTGATGCTGTCGCGCAAGGTCTTCTTGATCAAGAAACACTTGAACAAGATGACTATGACACTATTATTCGCAAGTTCGGTATTATTCCCAAAAAGAAAACAGCAGAGTCTATTGCATAAAAAAGAGCGCCATAGTGCGCTCTTTTGTTTTGTCTATAATCTTTTAGAAACTCGACCAGCGGTCGTTTTTATTTTCTGATCCGAATTTAAATCCGATACCTATTTCAAAGGTGAATAATGCGCGAGGCATCATTACTGGATTTGGAAAAAATTCCCTACGCATGGTCCGCGTTGTGGTGCCACAGCATGTTTGTATAGTGGTCTGGTATTTTAATGAATTGGTGTTTTTCATTAAACCTCCTGCTGTGCTTTGGATTTTCAAACCCCAATTTGATTCTGAACCAAAAGGGATGAGTAACCCCAAGCGAGCCTGGAGTCCCAAGCCATGCCCTTTGATGTCTTGCAATCTGTACCATTCATTTTGGTACATGATGACATCTTGAGACGGCACATTACTGTGCAGGTATAAAAACTCGCCAGTTACGCTCAGTGTTGTATTACCTAAAAAGGCATACCCGCCAGCGCCAATACTTGTTTTTAATGTTTGCAATCCTGTGCGACTCAGCAGGTAATGTTCTATTCGTGGATTGTAATCATACCCAAGTCCCATAGAGACTATAGCATGATTTTTACCCGCAAATAGGTTTATGCTGCCGCCCCCGCCCATGGGTGCTTTTCTGGATTGGTATTGAGCTGACATGAGGCTCAATCCACCGGTTACCGAAAATTCACCATATTGAGCAGATGCTAATAGGGAAGCATTAATCGTCAAGATTAATAAGATTATTTTTTTCATTTGTTAAAGTTTTGAGTGAAGAAATATTTAACTTTAAAATAGCATATTTTTAAAATATGTCAAATTCTGAAGCTTGAACCTTGTCCTAAAGTTAACCGTTCTTACTTTTTTTGTCACAGAGGTATATCTTTGATATTTTGACGGCATTCATATCACATATCCAAAGTCCGCCCACTAGGACTCGAACCTAGGACCACAGAGGTATAAGCTCTGCGCTCTACCAACTGAGCTATAGGCGGACTTTGTCTACGTGATATTCATTTGTCAAAATAAGCTCTGCGACATGCCGCACATAGCCCCATTTAACGGGGTTTGATGAGTATGCCTCGTTTGGCGAGGGGAAAAAGTAACTCAGTACGAACTGCGTTACTTTCAGAATTGTACCCTTATTCAAGGTGAATATCAAATTTTTGACTCTTTATTTTTTCTGCAAGTATTGGATAATTTTCAAGATCTCTGTCTTCGGTAATGATACGCAAAGCTTCTTCTCGCGCAGCGCTGACCATCTTGATATTCTTGAGAGCTTCCATACCCATATCTGTAATACCCCATTGTTTGCGTCCCGCCAAATCTCCTGCGCCGCGCAATGCAAAATCTTTTTCGGCGAGCGCAAAACCGTCTTCTGACGCAACGAGCGCATCAAGCCTCTCGAGTGTTTTCTTTGTTTTTACATCAGCAAAAAGATAGCAGTACGCCTGATAGGTGCCACGCAGCACGCGTCCTCGCAATTGATGGAGCTGAGCAAGTCCAAAACGTTCGGCTCCTTCGATAACAATTACAGTTGCATTAGGGACATTTACCCCTACTTCAACAACGCTCGTCGCAACTAAAATATCAATATCATGCGCATAAAACTTTTCCATGACCTCGTCCTTCTTTTGTTTCGTCATTTTTGAATGGAGTATATCAATACGATATTCAGGAAATACATCACGACGTAATCGCCGGGCTTCTGCTTGTACAGACTTGAGCTGTAATGCTTTTTCTTTGAGCGGATCAGGTTCATCAATGCGTGGACAAATAATATATACTTGTCGTCCTTGACGCAAAGCTGCGCGGACAGCATCGTACGCCTGCGTACGCTTGTGCGGAGGTGTAATTTCTGTGATGACGTGTTTACGACCTGCGGGCATTTCATCTAATATGGTGAGATCAAGATCGCCATACAAGGTGAGCGCCAGTGTGCGAGGAATAGGGGTCGCTGTCATCGAGAGGAGGTGAGGTGCATGTTGCTTGCGAGATAATTGCATACGCTGTTTCGTACCAAAGCGATGCTGTTCATCGATAATAACGAGTCCGAGCTCATGAAAAGAAACACTTTTCTGGATAAGTGCATGTGTTCCAATGAGTATGGAAATCTCGCCACTGTGTGTCCATTTCAAGAGTTGTGCGCGCGATACAGATGTCCACCCAAAAGGATCTACTTTGCTTGGGAATTTACGACAACCGCTCCCCGTGATGAGACCAATAGAAATACCAGTATGGGCAAAATACTCAATAAATGATTCAAAATGTTGCTGTGCTAAAATTTCTGTAGGAGCCATATAGGCAACTTGTAGTCGTCCAAAACGATTATCGCGCGGCGCATTGGTAATGGTTGCATATGACGCGACAACGGCGACGGCCGTCTTACCCGAACCTACATCTCCTTCAAGGAGGCGAGACATAGGATATGGCGAAGCCATGTCACGAACAATTTCATTGATGGCTCTCTCTTGGGCGCCAGTCAAAGGAAAAGGAAACGTATTCACAAATGCATGCATTTTGTCTGTATCTACATCAAGCATAAAAGATGCGAGATCTCTAAAATATGCACGGTCACGCTGCTTGTGTATTTGTATCATGAATATTTCTTCAAAAGCAAAACGCTTACGTGCAGTATCTGCGTCTTTCTTGCGCTTGGGCATATGTACCCATACGAGCGCTGTGGCAAGAGTGGGGAGATTGTATTTCTGCAATATATCTACAGGAATAGGATCAACGAGAGATGCGAGGAGTTCTTGGGTAAGAATAGTTTTGAGTGCATGGTAGATCCACTTTGACGTAATGCCTTTTGTTTCTGGGTATACAGGAAATCCAAATGATGTTGCCTCATTTCTTTTTTCTCCAAAGAGTGAGGTATGCGTATCAATGGGTAGGTGAGGAATATTTTGCACTTCGGGATTAACGAGCGATCGTGCGCCACGCGTAGAGATGGTTATTTTGCCGGTGAGCTGTACGAGCGATCCTTCATGTAATGTTTTCGCGAGAAATGCTTGGCGAAACCACGTGAGTGACAATGTGTCTCCATGAATATCAGTGAGCATTGCTGTTGCCATAGGAATACCTCCCTTGAATGATTTTTTGGTTTTGAGATTATGGATGCGCCCATATACTGTCACTGTTTCATCGGCGTGTACTTCTTGGATGGTTTTGACTTCACTCATGTCACTGTAGCGTGTAGGGAAATGATAGAGGAGATCGTGTAGTGTTGTGATACCGAGTCTTTCAAGGGCTTTTTTTTGATCTGCTTTCAGTCTAGGGAATGCATGTATGACGAGCGTATCAAGAGATTTCATAAGAGCAGTATATCACGAATGTGCGCAGGGGAGAACGTATCTCGTATGTGTTACCACAAATGGTGGAGTAAATGGTATGAATGTAATTGATGTTCGTACATATTTTCCCTAGCTCTAGAAAAACATTCTACAAAAAGACCTCATCTTGAGGTCTTTTCTTATGCAAGCATGCTTTGGATTTTTTCTACAAGTTCATCAAGGGTAAAGTTTGACTTGATCATATATTCGCTCGCGCCGAGCGCTTCTCCTTTTTGGATATCTTCTTCTTCTCCGAGATTTGAAAAAATAATCACTTTGAGGTCTCGCCATGTGGCATCATTTCTGATAGCTTCAAGGATTTCAAATCCTCCTACTCCGGGCAACATGAGGTCGAGCAAGAGAATATCAGGCTTTTCTTGATTAATAAGAGCAAGAGCATCAGCGCCGTCGCCTTTTGTTGCAACTTCGAAACCGTTTTTTTGTAATTTGGTGACAACGAGACTGCGTAAGAAGTCGTCGTCTTCAATAAAGAGTACTTTGTGTGTGTCTGACATATACATAAGTATACCAAAATAAAAATAAAAATACTATGCAGGCTGTGTACAAGGGAGAGTTATAGAAAATGTCGTACCTTGCCCTTCGGTGCTCTCGCAGGTAATAGTACCGCCATGTTCACGAATAATCTTGTACGCCGTGAAAAGTCCGAGACCCGTTCCTTCTTTTTCGAGTACATTATGCGCGCGAAAGAATTTTGCGCCGAGGTGCTCGAGTGCGTCCGCTGGGATACCTATACCGTCATCTGCGATATGAATGACAATATGGTCATTTTCTTTGTGTATGCTCACCTGTACATGACCTTGCTCTTTGCTATATTTGATTGCATTTTCAAGTAAGTTTTGTATGACAAAACGAATTTTTTGTTCATCAGCAATAATGAGCGTATCTGCTTCGTGCTCAGGTTCTTCAATAACTATTTCTACATCATGTACACGCGCATCTTGCTCAAAATGACATACCGCAGCATGCACCACACTACTTATTGATGTGGGTGTATGTGTATACACGAGACCCCATGAATCATGCTTGTGTGCGTGAATAATATCTTGGAGCAAGAGAATCATTTCTTCGGTGGCGCGGAGTCCGCGTGTCAAAATAGTGCGCTGTTCGCTTGTGAGTGGTCCCACATCTTCGGCAAGGAGCATATTGAGTGCCCATTTATTTCCAGACAAAGGTGTGCGTAATTGATGTGTCATCATAGAAATGAACTCTGCTTTTTCTTGATGATGCGCTTGGCATGCTGCGAGCGCTTCTTCTAGTTCTTTGTGGGTGCGTGGCGTAGGCATAATTAGGATGATGATCGTTTAAGGATAAGAAGGTGGAGATGGAAATGCGTGGGGACGGTCTGTCCTTTAGGTAAGTTTTCGTACAGTACTTCGTACTCTGTAGCAAAGACGGTTTTCTTGAGATGTTCGAGCTCGTCTCGCTCTGCTTGATTCAAGAGAGCCCATTCAAAAGGAATATGTCTTTTGGTAAAGATGAGATGGTGCGTTGTTGCTATAGCATCGTACGGAAAATCATTTTCAACAATAAACCAATGATCAAATTCACGAAGAGCATCTGCTAGGGTCGGCGAGAAAGGAGGATATCGATCAGGCTGCTCCATGCGTAATTTTCTTTGAGCGAAATAGCGCGCTTCAGTTTCTGGTGTGCGCAAAAATGTTGTGGTCATATGGTCTGTGTGCTGCATATGTATCTAGTATAAAATATTTATATCGCAAAGTATAGAAAGTGTGTTATTGAGGGGTGGGGCGATGAGTTTTTAGGGTACATTGCTCACCTCTTCGCTTCGCTGCGGAACACTGAGCGTGCCAGGTCGAGCAAAAAACAAAGATATAAAGTACAAGGTACTCTACTTCGCTACGCTACGGCGAGCAAAGCAAGATACAACCCCGTCAAACGGGGCAGGCAAATTCCAAATTTCAAGAAACAAATAATCACTCATTCCCGGAATTTGTGAGCATGCGAACAAATGTCAGGGATCTCGGCCCGCCTGACTCCGTTTAACAGGGCTGACGGGGGGCTACACTTCGAAAATTCAGGGCAAGAGGTGGTGATGCCAAAAACCGGTCCTGCTGGTTTTTATGTTTTGGGATTTGTTTGTAATTTGTTATTTGGTGCTTGGAATTTATTCACACATACACATCTTCATAAAATACGCTATGATAGTTCCATGTCACAACAACACATATGGGAAAGAGAATATCGCGATCAAAAGCTCATGACAAATAAAGCAGAGCCTCAGCAAGACACCAAGAAATTTTTCAAGTGGGTACGCACTCAGTATCCTCATGCATGTGCACCAGGTGCATTCTTGGTAGATATTGGCTGTGGAACAGGGCGTAATACTCATTTTGCGCAATCGGTATATGATATGCGCGCTCATGGATTTGATATTGCGCGCAATGCCATTGATCTCGCCAGAGCGCGTGCTTTCGCAGAGGGGCTTGATATACAGTACCGCGTGCATAGTATGGCAGAACCTTTTCCATACCCGGATGCATGTTGCGACATTGCCCTTGACGTGACGTCAAGTAATTCTCTGTATGCAGATGAGCGCGCTGTATATATGCACGAACTATGTCGTATTTTGAAACCAGGGGGTGTATTATTTGTCAAAGGATTATGTCTCGACGGTGATACGAATGCAAAGCAACTCCTCAAGAAATTTCCCGCATCAGAACCAGGTATGTATACAATGCCTGAGACATCTATTACTGAAAAAGTATGGCGTCTTGATGAGTTTCGTGCATACTATGAACCATTTTTTGATATACATATCCTTGAAAAAAAGACCAATTACAGCAAGATGAATAATCGCAGCTATAAACGTAATTTTCTTATTGCCTATATGACAAAAAAATAATTTTTGACTTTTATGTGATATGTGCTATATTATTAAAAAATAATATTAAAAACTAAATACTTATGAAAAAACAACCAATCACTTCTTTTAAGAAGAGCGACATTGCATCTCTTGTTGATGCTCATGCTGTGGGCACTAAATTTTTTGGGAAGAAATTTTATTTTAAAAACCATACGGGAACCATACTTGCGTACGGAACACTGATTGGAGCGGTTACAAAGAGTACCATAATAAATGATAAAAATAAGATAGAAGTTTTATTGCTTAATGGCTCAATCGAAAGACATGCATTATCCTTAGAGCAAATAAATAAAGATAGTGTCATTAAAGGCGACAAAGTCATCTTTAATGAGCAATTATTCTATATTGTTTCACTTGGGGGTAAGCCACTCTCAAGAAAAAAGACCACATTGATACAAGGATGGCTTCATAAAAAAAGAAAAGGATAAAATTTAAAATAAAAACCCTACAGATGTATTTGTAGGGTTTTGTTGTTGATGGTATTATATTTGCATCACTCAAAATAAGGAGCATGCATCGCTCGATGTATGCTTGGATTGCAACACTGCTGCGATGATGAAACGATCCTTTGCGGTAATATGTGTATGCACGCCCGTATGGTTATAGTAACTGCTAACACAACTAGTATACTTGTGGATATGTTTTTGTGAGTAATCTACTTTCATGCTAGAATTCAAGCAAGTGAGTTAACTCCGATACTAAATTGTATTGGCGGGCCATGTGGGTTTAGTACCAAAGCGGTGAGGCTCCATAAGGACATTTTAGCAGACTTTTGGAAACTAAAATGAGGTTTGTGGGTCGGCGCTTATTTTTTTTCTATGAAATCTTGAAATTTCTGCATATCTGAATCTGATCCAAGGATATGTATTTGGTCAGGCTCATACACAACATATACGTCGGTATCTTCTTTTATTTCTTTGCCGCCAAACAGAGCTGGTTTATAAACAAAAATAGAAAAATCTTTCGTGTTATGAATAATGGTACCATCCTTACCCTCTGCTTTGTCGTCAAGTGTTCTGTTATTATATGTTTCAATTCTGTATCCTTGATTCTTATCGTCATGGATTCCAGGATTTTTCATATTCAATATCACAGCCATAACTTTTGAGCCTTCTTCTGGTTGTATATATGTGTCATAGAAATCTTCAACGGGTTTGCTCACTGTCTTAGCATATGCTCCCAAAGTTTTGTCGAGCATATAGTTCTTTTCCCATAGACTTTTTTCCTCTTCTCGAAGACTATCCAGCTCAGCAAGCTTTTCCTCATATAATTTTTTCGAATCAATTCCATTGACAGTATCAGCAAGTTTTTTAAGAAGGCTTTTCCTCCTGTTCCATAAGACATCCATTTCTTTTGAAACTTCCTGCATCTTTTGTTTGTTTTCTTCCATTAATACCTGGTACTGCTGAACATAATCGATATATTCTTTTGCATATTCAGTTTTTTGTTCTCCGATATAGCTCAGTGAGGTATCAATGGATGACGCGAAAAAGAAACCATTAAAGGCAGATGGAGAGCCTGTATTTTGTCCTAAAAATTCTTTATTAAATTCATCAAAATTATTCTTTGTTCCGTGATATAAGATGTCTTGTACCTTACTCTCGGGGAATACACTATTTAAATATTCAGAGTATTGTTCTTTGGTGCCAATTTCAGAAAGTTCAGGATGCTGCTCAAACACAAAATCAACACCTTCTTTTACCTGGGGTTTCTCAATCCTGTTTTCGTTTTGAATCTCTTCTTCAATTTTTTGATTGTTTTGAGGGAATCCTTCCATGTAGTTATTTTAACTCAAATTAACCCATTTAGGTAGTCAGGTTGCCCCATAGTCATAGGTACTCGGGTCTGCCGATAATAAGTTCTTTTGGCGGAGAGCGTCGTGTTAGAACTAAACCCCGACAAGCCCTGTAAGGCTATTTTAGCACTTTTTTAGATTTAAAATCGACGCGTCTCGAGCGCACCAAAAAGTGACAAAAGTGACACTAGTCAGAGAAAACCGAGAGTTTGCCTTCACCAAATTATTTACTTGCGGCATGTGCAGATCAGGGATAACGGCACAGGAGAAATACAAACTGCTCAAGGACGGCACGAATGCCAAGTACATCTACTACTCCTGCTCGAAATCGAGGGACAGGAACTGTAAGAACAAGTACATACGAGAGGAGGAACTCGTAGACGAGCTGTTCAAGATCATCGACAAGCTGAGCATGAACGAGCTGGGTATGCGGATGAAGCTCGAAGAAGAAATCAAGCGGTTCAACCGACTGCAACGACTGGCGACCAAAGGCAAGCCGAAGATGCAAATCGACGAGGACGATATCGCAACGAGGGAGTACGCGAAGTACGTTCTACGCGAAGGAACGGCGATTGAGAAGCGCGAGCTGATGGGTCACTTGCGGTCGAGACTGGTGTTGAATGACAAGAAAATTACGTTAGTAGAAGAATGATGTAACAAGAAAATATAGTTTTTGAACAACACTCCACCGTTTAGGTGTTTGACTATGATACCCCCTAGGGGTATCATAGGAGTATATGAAGCAGGAGATTAAATCAAAAATCACACGCCGTCTCAAGCTCGTCGAAGGTCAGGTACGCGGCCTTCAGAAAATGGTCGAGGACGAGAAGTACTGTGTTGATATCATTACGCAATCGAGTGCGGTGAAAGAGGCGCTTTCGGGCATCGAGCAGTTACTTCTCGAGAACCACCTCTCAACCCACGTGCTTGACCATATCAAACACGGCAAGGAAAAGATCGCAGTCGACGAGATTTTGAAGGTTTACAAGTTAGCGCAGAGAAAGAAATAATTTATGAATCATAATCACCACGATCACGATTGCTGTAACGGCTATCAAAAACCAGTGGCAGAAGCAAACCTTGGAGAAGGTGTTGCATACACCTGCCCTATGCACCCTAGTGTCATACAGGATAGACCAGGTATGTGCCCAGAGTGTGGCATGAATCTTGTTCCAACAAAATCGAAGAAGGGACACTCTGATCATGATAAGCACACGGGACACAAGACCGAGTCCTTCCTAACAAAATTTTGGATATCACTCGCTCTTACCGTACCTATATTCTTTTATTCGGAGATGGCAGTAATGCTATTTGGTATTGAGGCACCTCGGTTTGTGGGTTCGCCATACGTTTTCCTTCTCGTTGGAAGCATTGTGTTCTTTTACTGCGGATGGATATTTCTTTCGAGTGCATACCGAGAGCTGAAGGCGCGACTTCCCGGAATGATGACACTGATCGCTATTGCTGTTATCGCGGCATACGCATTTAGTGTGTATGCGATTCTTTCAGGGATGAAGCACGACCTTCTCTTCGAGTTGTCGTCTCTTATAACCATCATGCTTCTCGGGCACTGGATAGAAATGCGGTCTGTGCGTGGAGCGCAAGGCGCACTCAAGGAGTTGGCAAAGCTTCTGCCTGACATGGCTGAAGTGGTTCGCGGAAATTCCACACAAGTTATTTCTCTTAGTGAGTTAAAGGAAGGAGATGTTGTGCTTGTGAAGCCTGGATCTAAAGTGCCTGCTGACGGAGTCGTTGCAGAGGGACAATCAGAAATTAACGAATCCGTCATCACTGGTGAATCGAAGCCTGTCGCCAAAAAGCAAGGCGATGAGGTTATTGCTGGATCTATAAACGGAGATGGTACATTGCGCGTGCTCGTGACCAAGATTGGTGAATCGACGTTTCTTGCGGGGGTGATGCGTCTGGTTGCAGACGCTCAAGCAAGCAAATCGCGTCTCCAGATTCTCTCCGATCAAGCGGCGTACTACCTAACTATTGTCGCGGTTACGGCGGGTATACTCACCTTCGGTGCATGGATATTCGCGCAGGCGGGCATTGTATTTGCAACTGAGCGGTTAGTGGCGGTCTTGGTAATTGCCTGCCCACATGCACTCGGTCTTGCGGTTCCACTGGTAGCGTCAATATCGACGACGATGGCGGCGAGAAATGGACTTCTTATTCGTCAACGTCTCGCACTTGAGGCGGCACGGAAAATAAATGTTGTCTTATTTGACAAGACCGGCACACTCACAAAGGGAGAATTTGGAGTTGATGCGATTGTTGCAAACGGCACTAGTGAGGATGAGGTGCTTAGGACGGCTGCTTCGGTGAACACTCACTCAGAGCATCCACTTGCAAGAGCTATGGTAAGCGAAGCGAAGCGAAGAAATATTGAGCTTTTGGATGTGAAGAACTTTGAGCGTATTCCGAGTGGTGGCGCAAAGGGTGTCCTCGGTACTTCGGAGGTAAGCGTAGGTAACGACCGACTGCTTGCGAACATACAGGTGTCTGAGGACTTCCAGTCGCGAGTCAGCACTCTCTCGCACCAAGGCAAGACAGTCATTTACGTGATGGTAAATAGCGCGCTTATCGGTGGTATTGCACTTGCAGACGTAATCCGCGAGGAGTCGCGTGAAGCGATCAGGACACTCAAAGAATCGGGTATCAAATCTGCGATGATAACTGGTGATTCAGAGGATGTTGCCAAATGGGTTGCAGAAGAGCTTGGTCTCGACGAGTACTTTGCAAAGGTCTTACCACACGAGAAGGCGGAGAAAGTGAAACTCCTACAATCAAACGGCAACAAGGTTGCAATGGTTGGCGACGGTGTGAATGACGCACCCGCACTCACCCAAGCGGATTTGGGTGTCGCGGTTGGTGCGGGCACAAATGTAGCAATCGAGTCAGCAGGAATCATTCTCATGAAGAGTGACCCGCGCGACATTCCCAAGATAATTAAACTCTCAAAGCTGACGTACAAGAAGATGATAGAGAATCTGTTCTGGGCAACTGGCTACAACATCATCGCCATCCCCCTTGCCGCTGGAGTACTGGCATCTCAGGGCATATTGCTACAGCCATGGCTCGCCGCTGTCCTTATGTCGGTAAGTACGGTCATCGTCGCATTCAATGCCATGTTGCTTCGTCGCCAAACGCTCTAATTTTTATTAAAATGTATCTATGAATACCCTGAGGAAAACAATCGGAATACTACTCCTTACTGCCTATGTGTTTGCTGGAGGGTATTTTCTCATGGGCATGATGGATCACCACCACGAAACATCCGGCTGTCCATTCATGCCGGGAGAACAAGTGATCTGTCAGATGGATGCTTTAGATCATATTTCTGCATGGCAAAGTAGGTTTGCGACCGTACTGCCAACAATCCTCATTCTCTCAATTATAGCGGTTGCAGTCGTTCTTTCTTGGCGACATTGGTATCCGCCACCAGAAATTCTCCTCACAGGCATGTCCTATCAGCGCGAAGTAGCGTTGCATATTGTACCAATCTATCAGGAACTGTTCTCTCGAGGCATTCTTAATTCGAAGATTCCATAACTGCATATACGTTATCTATTTATTAATTAATTCACTAAAACTTATATGCAAAAAAATACATTGATTATTGGAGTGGTCTTACTTCTTGTTGGGCTTGGAATCGGATACGGTATCGGTGCGGGTAAGTCATCTGACACCACTACACCAGTGAGTCAAAACAGCGGATCTCATGTCATGCCTGACGGGTCTATGATGGGAAATGACAGCTCAAGCATGTCTGGCATGATGATGGACATGAACGCTGCGCTTCGTGGCAAGACGGGTGACGCACTGGATAGAGCGTTTATTGACGAAATGATTATCCATCACGAAGGCGCTGTAGAGATGGCTGAGATACTTCTTGCGGGAACCAAGCGTCCTGAGCTGGTAAAGCTCGGTAACGATATTATTACCGCCCAGACTGGAGAAATAGAAATGATGAAGCAGTGGCAGACAGACTGGTTCGGTAGATAATCACTGAATGGCTATGAATAAGAATTATCTAATTACAGGAGGTATCGTACTCCTGATAGTAATCGCTGTCTTCTTCTTTAAAAGTACTGATTCGACTGTATCTCCTAATGAAGAAAACGCCCTGACTCCAGTATCTTCCTTCAGCCATTCTCACGGGATAGCGGTTGATGTGAATGATTCAAAGAAACTGTATATCGCCACTCACGAAGGACTGTATCTTCTTGAGGAGGATACTAACCTTTATCGTATTGGGCGATCGCGTGACGATCTTATGGGATTCACTTCGCACCCAACCGATTCAAACACCTTCTTCAGTAGTGGACACCCTGTCCGTGGAGGCAACATCGGCTTCCAAAAGACAACAGACGGAGGCGTTACATGGGAGCGTATTTCGGCTGGGCTTGGCGGTCCTGTGGACTTCCATTCCATGACTGTAAGTGAGGCGAACCCGAATATCATCTACGGATTCTTTAACGGTAAACTGCAACGAAGTATCGACGGCGGGAAATCTTGGGAATATGCGTCTGGCATCATCTCGCCATTGTCGCTATCTACTGACTATGCAGAGGAGAACACTGTATATGCGGCAACACGAGATGGTGTTCAGGTAAGTAAGAACCAGGGAGACGATTGGAGTAGTCTATCAACTGAACTCGACGGAGCGGCGGTTAGCGTCTTCGTAAAGAGTCCTCAGGATGATGGATACGCCCTCGTATTCTCAGAGCGCCTCAGTGGACTCGGCAAGAGTTCCGATGATGGAATATCTTGGACGAAGGTAAGCGAGGATTTTGGCGGTGAGACAATCTTTTACCTTGCCTTTGCGAAAAGTGACTCAAACATTGTATATGCTCTCACAGACAAGAACAGTGTATACAAAAGCGACAACAAAGGTGAAACGTGGAATAAAATCAGATAGACAGATTCTGGTCTGAAAGTAAAAAGCTCCTCTAGGGGAGCTTTTTACTTGATGCTTAGTACTCTTTTTCTTACAACCGTTAGCTTTGTAGGTCGCACTTACTGCATAGGCAATAAGGTCATTAAACTAACAGGTTGTCAATGCGGAGAGTGAGGGATTCGAACCCTCGAGGGTTTTAAGGCCCTGCCTCGTTAGCAGTGAGGTGCTTTCGACCACTCAGCCAACTCTCCAAATGTCTATACAAGAGACATGTCATCTTTGTGCGAATGACAGGAATGAGTATAGCATAAAATTATTTTTTTGCACCTTTTTATATAAGGTGTGCTACACTTACCCTATGAAGATAAGGCGCCATGAAACATTTTCTTGGAATCATGCATTGTGGACATGTCTCGCTCTGGGGGTGGGTGTTTTTCTTGCGTACGGTATTACATATACGCCATCACTCATAGCAACAGCTCGTGAGCAATCATACACATTACCTCCACTATCACTTGAAGATGTGCGCGGAGATATTGTATTAGGTGAGCCGCCAGCATTATTTGTTGAAACAGTACCTGATCTCATTGGGTATGTTTTTAGGCAAGAAAAAACACGAGGCTTGCTCACATTTCGTGGTAATGATACGCGTACATGGTATGGCACCGGTCCTGTGTCTCATGATATGGCTCAGATATGGTCATATCCAGAGCGACCAATGTGTAGTTATTCAACAGCTCTTGGCGAAACCAAAGAATGGTGCGGTACGGGGTGGACAGGGCAGCCGCTCGTATGGGAGCGTCCTGACGGCATAACCGAAGTTATCTTTGGCGCATATGATGGCGCCGTACATTTTGTAAATGGTGCTACCGGCAAACCTCTGCGACATCCATTTCCAACCAGAGATATTATCAAAGGAACAGGCACTCTTGATCCTGATGGGTATCCGCTCTTGTATATTGGATCTCGCGATAATTATATGCGCATTCTGGCGCTCGATACTCAAGAGGTTCGAGAATTGTGGTCTGTTGATGCGCGCACCCTTGGCGGCATATGGAATGATGATTGGGACGCAAGTCCGCTCATTCATGATGGCATCATGTATCAAGGAGGAGAGAATAGTCATTTCTATGCATTTGAACTACATCGCACCTATGATGCAGAGGGTTTCATTTCAGTTCATCCAAAAATGATTCTCGACATACCTACTTATGATGCAGAGTGGATTGCGCGCGCTGGAGACAGGAATTTTAGTATTGAAAATTCGCCAGTACGCTTTGAGGATCGTGTGTATTTTGCAAATTCAGCAGGGCGTATTATGGGTATTGATATACGTCGTATACGCCAAGGTAGCGCACCGGTAGTTTTTGATTTTTGGGTAGGCGATGACATTGATGCAACGCTCATTGTGGATGATGAAGGTATGCTCTATGTTGCCCTTGAAAAAGAACGCTTTAATGAGCGATCGAGAGAAGTAGGACAACTTATCAAAATAAATCCATATAGTGATAATGATCCGATACTTTGGCGCCACCATGTTCCTGGCCCCACACCATCTGCTATTGGTGGTATATGGGCAACACCAGCATTGCATCAAGGGTATGTGTATGTACCTACACACAAAGGAGAATTGTGGGTAATACATGCCAAAACAGGTGAACGTGTATTTACTGATACATTGACACCACATGCATGGTCGTCACCTATTATTGTAGACCAAACATTATTAGTAGGTATGTGTAATGGATATATGCGTATGTACGATGTTCGCATACCGCACGCACCACGTATGGTGCGTGATATACGTATTGGACGAGGTGGATGCATTGAATCAACACCTGCATGGTGGAATGGGCGTATGTATATTGGTAGTCGCGATGGTTTTGTCTACGGTTTTGAATAAGGTATACTCTATAGAGGGGTGTGCTTTGTCGCGGACACTCCCTTTATTACACACAATATCTTTCTATCTCTATGGATATTAATTACAAAACAACCACATTTATTTTAGCAATTCTTTTGGTGGTGAGTGCAGGTACTTCACTTATGCAAAAAAGAAACCATGATCATCATCACACTCATCATGATATGCACAACATGATGATGGATATGAGTGATCGTATGCGCGCAGTTACAGGTACTGAAAGAGATCGCGTCTTTCTTGAAGATATGATTGTTCATCATCAGGGTGCGCTTGATATGGCAGAAGTACTCCTTGAGACTACTACTAACCCTCAACTTATAGAACTCGCAAGTGGTATTATCACTGCTCAAGAGCGTGAAATAAATATGATGCAAGCATGGCTCGCTGAATGGTTTCAATAATATAAATAAAAATCTCGCTTACAAGAGCGAGATTTTTTGTTAGAAAAAGATTTCGTGAAAATTATCACCTACATACACCTGCATGAGTTGCTCTTTTTCTGTGCGCGCATCCCTGATCTTGCATGCAATATCAAAACGATCACATGCGCATGCATACTCTTCTAAAGAGAGCATGTGTTTAAGTGGCAATTTACGCACATATGTACGCACATATGAACCTCTTGAAAAATCATTATAGCGTCTGATAATTGTTTCTGGAATAATACCAACAACAATATAATTACTCGCATCTAGATATCCGCTTGATATAATAACGATATCGTTATCATCACAAGTGGGTACTACATTAAAATCATCGATACTCATACCTGGTCCTGTGCGTGAAATCAATAAAACAGATCTGTCGGTGTCATGTGTATTGTGAATAATATGTGTTTCTTTGTGTACGATATAAAATCCGTGATACAAGTATACATCCGCAGTATACATATATGCGTACTCATGTTGACCCATGTCGATAATGCGCGACAATGAGTGAGAAGATGTATTTTTCATAGAACATATTTTTCTTTGTATGATAGTGCATATAAGACCCTTGTCAAGAGGTTCTTTAGTGGGCAAGAGTGCATGCAATAATGCGTTCATAACCTGATGACTGTAGTGCGCGCCTCGCTTCGCCCAATGTTGCACCTGTGGTGGTGACATCGTCAATAATGATACATAATCGCTGCATATTTTGTGGCGGTGATGATACAGCGGTAAATGCATGATCCATATTGCGAGAACGCATTGCGCGCGAAGTAATGCGCGCCTGTTTGCGCGTTGATTTTATCTTAGAAAGAAGAGGTGAGTAATAATAACGACTATCTTGCTTCATGAGATATCGTATAAGTAATTCAGATTGATTATACCCACGTGCACGTTTTCTATCAGCGCTGAGGGGTATGGGTACCAACAGGTACTGTTCTTCGTCCGGAAATTCTTTAATGATGCGTGCATGTAAATGTTCTGCAAAAATAGTACACAGAGTACGAGACGGCATGCGTTTGATACGATAGATACATTTTTTTATAAGAGGGCTTTTGTATGACGCAAGCGCAAAGAGCCATGGGTATGGCGTGCGTGGCGCTCGTGGAAATGTTCCTGATTCGTGACGTATTCTCAGATCGCGCTCGTATTGTGTTTCAGGAAAAAATATTTGGGTAAGTAAGGTGATACCTTGCACAAAAAAATCAATCATAGGAGACGAGTATCTGTCTGTGGAGAACTCGTACCTATAGTATTCACAAACAATATGATATAATAATCAAGTATGGTAAATCCGCTCACCGATATTACTCAGCGTTTCCAATCTCTTCTCTCGGGTCTTGCGGCCAGTCCCGAGAGTGTTGTTGGTGTCGATATTGGTAAATCATCAATCAAAGTAGTACAACTCAAAAAAGAGAAGGGGATGATCGTGCTTCAAACATACGGTGAAATTGCAACAGGTCCTTATGCTGATATGAAGGCTGGCCAATTACCCACACTTACTGCAGAGCAATTGCAAATGGTTATTACCGACCTTGTGCGCGAAGCAAATGTCACTGCGCGTACTGCTTCATTTTCTATTCAAGCTTCAGCGAGCTTGCTCTTCGTGCTTTCGCTTCCTAAAATCACTGACAAGGAATTAGAGACAGTTGTTCCAACCGAGGCGCGCAAGTACATTCCTGTGCCGCTCAATGAAGTTGCTCTTGATTATTGGCCTATCCCCGAACAAGAATACACTGATACGCCACTTCAACAAACAAAACGAGAAGTATTGGTCGTTGCTATACGCAAAGAGACGATCACTGAATACAGTAACCTCGTGCGCACTCTTGGGTTTACATCACCTATTCTTGAGGTTGAGGTATTTAGTGCTATTCGATCATGTTTTTATCATGAATTACAGCCTGTAGTGCTTATTGATTTTGGGGCATCGAGTACGCGCGTTGCTGTTGTTGAATATGGTGTAGTAAAAACATTCCATACGATTAATCGTGGGTCACATTATTTTTCACAAACACTTGCAACTTCGCTCGGTATCTCATTTGCAGAAGCAGAAGCACTCAAAAAGGAACAAGGGATGACCGAAGGTGCCAATGCTGAAGCGTATGCAATTATGAATACAGGTATGAACTATATCTTTTCAGAAATAAATAATGTATTATTAGAATATGAGCGAACGTATCATCGCTCAATAGCCAAGATGGTACTCGTTGGTGGTGGTTCTCGTACCAAAGGATTTTATGAGCGAGCATCAACTGAGTTCCGTGTCGATGTGCAATTTGGTAATCCATTTGCCAAAGCGAATAGTCCCGAATTCTTGAAGGGGGTCCTTCAGGAAACAGGTCCAGAATTTGCTATTGCGCTCGGTCTCGCACTCAAGCAATTACAGTAATCAAAAACATTATTCACTTCATTATATTTTATGGATAAAGAATTTCAAACCACATTCATACCCAAGCAACCCTTGACGCCTCCGCCGACGTCTTCATTTGCGACAAATAAAGGTGTTGAACCTATAGGAATATTCTCGCTCATCGCAGGAATACTCTTTGTAGCAGGTCTCGCTATGACAGGAGGTGCATTTGCGTATGAGTATACACTCAAGAATCGCATTGCTACCATGGAAGAATCTCTGGCGCGCACCGAAAAAGCATTCGAGCCGTCGCTCATTGTTGAATTACAGCGACTCGATCGTCGTCTCTCTGTGGCGAATGATCTCTTGCGTGGACACATTGCTGTATCTCCTGTATTTCGTGTCATTGAAGAATCAACACTCCGTCAAGTGAAATATGACACTTTTAATTTTGTATTTGAAAATAGCCAAGCATCAGTAACCATGAGTGGTATTGCCCAAGATTACCGCACCATCGCAGAGCAATCACTCATTTTTGGATCAAATCGATTCATTAATAATCACCTCTTTTCAAAATTTGCACTCAATACGCGTGGGCAAGTTACGTTTGATGTGGCGCTCAACCTGAGTTCAGATTTAGTACTTTTTGATCGTAGTCTTGGTCGTGTACCAGGAGGAAGTAGTGTAACGGCACCTACTTCAGCTCTCGACTTCCTCTCTGCATCTGCGCAAGCTATCGGAGAAGAACCTCTTGAAACATCTCAAGAAGTAGGTATTCCTGGTCTTGATCCTGTATCTCTGTCGACAGATACACCTATGAATATGCTCACCAACTAAGTATGAAAAATATTATCTCTGCCATTATGATACTTGCAGCGATTCTGGGCGTTACCTTGTACGCATTACCGACGTATCAGTCAGCCCAAGAACTCAAAGCACAAGAACAAGAACTTGCAAGCGCGCTCACTAATGCTCGTGAATTGCAGGCGGCGCGCGATGAGTTATTACAACGCTTCAATAGTTTCACTACGAATGATATTACCCGACTCGAAACATTACTTCCGAATAATATTGATAATGTGAAATTGATTATTGAACTCGATGCGCTTGCTCGTCGCTATGGTTTGCGTATTGAAAATATTGATACGATTGAACAAAATTTGAGCCAAGAAGAAGAACAAGCGCGCCAAGCGCTTCCGTACGAAAGTATTGACCTTGCTATTGGGGTAGAAGGAACATATGAACGTTTTGTTGAATTTATCGAACAAGTTGAACGCAGCTTGCGTCTCATTGATGTTCAAAATATTTCTTTCCGTGCGCTCGAAACGGGAAATAATTACAAGTATGACATGACAGTACGCACGTACTGGCTCAAGTAATCATATGAAAGATATAGCTCTCAAAATCGGCGGTGGTATTATTGTAGTAGGATTGATTATTCTTGCGTACATTTTTTTGCGCCCTAATAATACAGCGCCTCAAGGAACATTGGTTTCATCTTCGGGTGCGCCCGTTAATACCACGGCATCAACTCAGTCTATGGCTGGGTCATCAAATAGCGAATTACTTCAACTCTTGAATTCAATACGAGGAATTCGTCTTGATAATGCAGTACTCTTGAATCCTGCATTTGCAGAATTGCGCGATATTACTATACCGGTAAGTCGTGATGGCGCTACAGGGCGTATCAACCCTTTTGCGCCTTTAGGGTCAGATCCTGCACCTGCTGCTGCATCAATTGGTCAAAATACTCTTCCAGAAACATCTCTTGAATCACCAGCTATTGGCAATCTTGATATTACTAACACTCAATAATTTGATTATTGCTCATTATGAATATACTTGAAATACTTGTACAAAAGGGAATAATCAATCGCTATCAAATTGATGATATTGCATTGCGTATGGATCAAAATGGCGAAGACATGGATGCGGCACTTGCTGCAATCGGTGTTTCTTCTGTGGTTCTTGCGCAAGTCAAAAGCGAGCTCTACGGTATACCTATGCGCCCTTTGAATGCGCAAAATATTTCATTTGAAGTACTTAAATATATTCCCGAAGATTCAGTCAAGTATTACAAGTTTATTCCTATTGGTGTCACCCCAGAGGGTGTGCTTGAGGTGGGGATGGTCCGACCAGAAGACATGGAGGCACGTAATGCGCTTCAATTTATCTCTTCAAAAAATAATATCCAATATGAAACATTTGTTATTTCTCAAGCTGATTTTGATGCGGCTATTGATAATTACAAAGGACTCGGGTCTGCAACTGATGATGCTCTAGAAGATCTTGAAAAAGACATGATTGATGTTGATGATCGCATGGTGCAAGGAATCCCAGCGACAGGCACCATTGCGCAAACAGGGGATAGTCAAAAAATCGTTGAAGATGCGCCGGTCACAAAAATGGTTGCGGTTATGTTGCAGCATGCTGTTGAAGGGCGAGCGTCAGATATTCACATCGAGCATACTGGCGACAAGGTCAAGGTGCGTTTTCGTGTTGACGGAACACTGCATACAAGTCTCATGCTTCCCAAGACAGTACATAGCGCACTTGTGGCGCGCGTAAAAATTCTTGCGAAATTAAAATTGGATGAAAAACGAAAACCCCAAGACGGTCGTTTCCCGGCAAAAATTAATGGTCGCAAAATAGATTTTCGTGTCTCTACGATGCCGACATTCTACGGCGAAAAAGTCGTGATGCGTATTCTCGATCCTGAGCGCGGACAAAAAACACTTGCCGAAGCTGGGATGCGTCCTGATCATTTGGCATTGATGGAGCGTATGCTCGCTCTTCCATATGGACTCATTTTGGTAACGGGGCCTACTGGTTCTGGTAAGACCACGAGTTTGTACGCTATGCTTAATAATATTGACCGCGATTCACGCAATGTTGTATCACTCGAAGACCCTATTGAATATTCTGTTCCGGGTATGAACCAGTCTCAAGTACATCCTGAAATCGGTTATACCTTTGCTTATGGACTGCGCTCTATTTTGCGTCAAGACCCTGATGTTATCATGGTGGGAGAAATCCGCGACAAAGAAACTGCTCAGCTTGCCATTCAAGCTGCCCTGACAGGGCACTTGGTATTTGCAACATTGCACACCAACAGTGCGGTGGGTGTGGTACCGCGTCTCGTTGACATGGGAGTAGATCCGTATTTGATTGCACCAACACTCAAAATGGCAATGGGGCAACGCCTTGTGAAAAAAATTGCTGATAATGCCGGCAAACAAATACCTATTGAAGAGAGTGTGCGCGTACTCATCGATCGTCAATTTGAAGATTTGCCGCCACAATTCCATGACATGATTCCACCGCGGGAGTATCTCTACGAACCAACACCTACAGCTGATGCACCGTCTGGTCTGAGAGGACGTCTTGCAGTATTTGAAATGCTTGAAATTGATCATGATATTCAACATGCTATTTTGACTGATCCTACAGAAAATACGATTTATGAAATTGCGCGCAAGAAAGGAATGCTCAGTATGAAAGAAGACGCCATGATCAAAGCACTTGAGGGCAAGATTCCATTTAGTGAAATTAATACATTGTAATATGGCAAGGTATCCTGATCGCATAAACGATGCATGTGTTTTTTGTGAGATTGTTGCAGGCGCTCTCGTAACGCCAGGTATTTTTTGGCAAGATGAAGAGTTCATAGCTTTTTAATCTATTGATCCTAATACAGAAGTTTTTTTCTTGTGTCATTCCTAAAAAACATTATGGAAGCGACGTACTTAAAATGCCTGATGAGGTTCTTGCGCGTTTTATGTGCGCAAGTAAAAAAGTTGCGCAGATACTCGAAAATGCTTTTGATGATGTTGGAAGAGTGGGTGTGCTTATGGAAGGAACAGGTATTGATCATGCGCATATAAAACTCTTTCCTATGCACGGTACTGAACATCTTAAAAAAGGAATATGGAAACAACATTTTTCAGATAAAGAATTTTGGTTTGAAAAATATGAGGGGTGGATTTGTTCCGGAGGAGGATCTTTGGCTGATGAAAAAGAATTATCCATACTTGCAGAAAAAATAAAATCCTCGTATCAAAAATAATACTCTATGCACATATTCAACATGCGTGCATTTTTTATTTTGTGATATACTAAAACTATATGGAACAGCAACATCGCGAATTATTACATACATTACTCATGACATTGATGCGTGAACAAGGATCTGACTTGCACTTGTCGCCAGGACGCAAACCTTTTATTCGTATTCACAATGAGCTTATCCCGCTCTCTACAATGAACACCCTAGAACCTATGGATACCATTGGGGTGCTCACTGCAATGGTGGGTCCTGATCGCGTCAAACAACTCGGTGAACGCCAAGAGCTCGATTTCTCATATGATTTTCCCGAAGGTCATATGCGCTTGCGAGGTAATGCATTTGTTCGCCAAGAAGTAGTGAGTATTGCTCTTCGTTCTATTCAAAAAGTAAAAGATTTTAATGAGCTCGGATTACCTGCTGAGCTCCTCATGGAATTTACCCGCAAACAACAAGGATTCTTTTTGGTGGTGGGTCCAGTAGGGGTAGGCAAGTCTACCACGATGTCAGCAATGGTTGATGTGATTAATCGCGAACGCAAAGAACATATCGTCACGATTGAGCATCCTATCGAGCATATCTTTGAAGAAAAAAATTCTATCATTGATCAGCGCGAAGTAGGTATTGATACCGAGAGTTTTCAATCAGCGCTCGGGGCAGTGTTTCGCCAAGATGCCGATGTTATTATGATTGGTGAAATGCGTACACCAGAAACCATTGCAACTGCGGTGACTGCCGCAGAAACAGGACACTTGGTATTTTCAACATTACACACCAATAATGCCTCACAAACCATTGACCGTATTATTGATTCATTTCCGGGTGATCAACAAAGTCAAATTCGCTCTCAGCTCGCGAATTCTTTGCTCGGTATTTTTTCACAGAGACTTGTGCCATCACTGCATGGTGGACTCGTGCCTGCATATGAATTTATGCGCAATACTAATGCTACAGCGAACCTTATCCGCGAAGGGCGTACTCATGAAATTGAAACGGTTATTGAAACAGGGTACGAGCAAGGCATGATGAGTATGAACCGATCGCTTGCTGAATTGGTTCGTCGTGGAGATGTTGCTGTCGAGGAAGCAATGCGTTATTCATTAAATCCGCGAGGGCTTGAACAATTATTATAAGGAAATAAGAACGAGAGATTATGTTATTCAAATACGAAGTTATTGATCAAAGTGGACAAAAGAGAACTGGTGAAATTGATGCCTTGGGACCCGATCTCGCGACAAGCGCTCTGCAGAGTCGCGGATTTATTGTTATCAAAATTTCCGAAGTTGGCGAAGGGTCGCTCTTGAAAAAAAACATCCCATTTTTTGACGGAGTTAAAATGAAAGATATTGTGATTATGTCACGTCAATTATCTGCACTCTTTGATGCACAAGTGTCTGCAGTGAAAGCATTTTCTTTGATGGCAGAAAGTATGGGCAATCCTACCTTGCGTCGTACTTTGCAACAAGTAACCCAAGATATTCAGGGAGGTATTTCTATATCAGCGGCAATGAGAAAATCACCAGCAGTATTTTCTGATTTTTATGTGAATATGGTGAATGCGGGAGAAGAATCAGGAAAACTTACGGAGACATTTATTTATCTCGCTGATTATCTTGAGCGGCAATACGAATTGTCTTCAAAAACACAAAATGCATTGATTTATCCTGCATTTGTTATCTTGACCTTTATTGTGGTTATGACACTTATGTTGGTTTTGGTAATTCCAAACTTGTCCGCGATTATCCTCGAAGCAGGACAACAAATTCCATTTTATACACAAGTAGTTATTAGCGTCAGTGATTTCTTTGTGAATTATGGATTCATTGTGCTTATTCTTGCGATTATTGGTGGATTTTTTGTGTGGCGCATGAGTCAAAGTGAAAGCGGGCAATATCGTCTCGATATGCTCAAGGTGCGTGTGCCATATATTGGAGATCTCTTTTCTAAATTATATCTCTCACGCATTGCGGACAATATGAATACTATGCTCTCTGCAGGAATTCCTGTGGTGCGCAGTCTCGAAATTACAGGAAATGTCGTAGGGAACAAAGTATATCAAGCAGTTATGCATGATGCTCTCGAAGATGTAAAAGCAGGTACCGCTATTTCTGATTCTATGAAAAAGCATCCAGAAATTCCAGCAATTATGGTGCAAATGATTCAAGTCGGCGAGGAAACAGGGTCTCTCGGATCTATTCTCGAGACACTTGCTCGTTTTTACAAGCGAGAAGTAGACGGCGCTGTAGATACATTGATTGGTCTCATTGAGCCAATTCTCATTGTATTCTTGGGGCTCGGTGTTGGATTCTTGCTTACCTCTATTTTGGTGCCGATTTACAATATTGCATCATCTCTATAAGTTTAAAAGAGTGCACATATGTGCATAGATACTTGTGCTCTTTTCAATGGGTGTGGTACAATATACATACCTTATTAGATATTTTTACATCATATTATGAAACACAATCAACAATCAGGATTTACCCTCATCGAGCTTTTGGTGGTGGTTGCTATTATTGGAATTCTCTCAAGTATTGTTCTTGCAGCTCTCGGTTCAGCGCGTCAGCGTGCGCGTATGACTGCAGCACAATCAACGCTTTCTCAAGTTCGCGCACAAGCAGAACTTGACGGTGACTTTTCTGCTGTTTGTTCAGGTAGTGAATCAGCGCAACTTATTCAAGACGCAATTCGTCAAGGGTGGGGAACAGGCTCTACTGTAACAGCTACTTGTCTCCCTTCGGCTTCTGGATATGCCGTATCTCTTCCTATTGAAATGCCTGGGCAAACAAGTTTCTGTGTAGACTCTTCTGGATTTGCAGGTCCTGGTACTGCGACCGCTGGCTCAGGAACCAATCCCCCATCTTGCCAATAATTATTTAATTATTCCTCCTCAAAAAAACCCATCACGGGTTTTTTTGTTTCTTGTATTTGTGATATACTAATTTTATGCAATTTTCATCTCAAAAAGGTTTTACCGTTCTTGAATTTTTGGTCGTGCTTTTTATTATGACAATACTCCTCAGTATTGTCCTCGTCAGTTTCAGCGCCGCGCGTAATAGAGCGCGTGATGACTTGCGTATTTCAGGTGTGCAGAATATTGCCCTTGCTCTCGAGCAATATTATGCAGTATGTCGTAATTATCCTCCTCGTCTTCATTTACAAGATCTGCAACCATGTCGTACCAATTCTAATGGCCAACAATTAGGTGCTTTTTTGTCGATGTTGCCTCCACTTCCTGATGACGAGGAATATCGCTACGCTGCATTTTCATTAGATATGCCACCTGGGATTGTTTTGCATTGCACGCATTATCATCTTGGAGTGCGTCTTCAGAATGAAACACATCCTATTTTAGTAGAAAGAAGCGCTCGCAATTCAATGAGTAATCAATTGTGCCAGAACTCTCAGGCAGGATTTAATGGTGCAGATTCTGGTATGTATGATATGTACCGTCCATAATATATGATGATTTTTTTCTACAGCATGGCAGGGATATTAGGGCTTTTAGTGGGAAGCTTTTTGAATGTTGTTATTCTGCGCATGCGTACGAATCATTCACTCCTTGGACGATCCAAGTGTGTTCATTGCCATCAGCAATTGCATTGGTATATGCTCATTCCAGTACTCAGTTATATGGCGCAGCGTGGGCGATGCTTCTTTTGCAAGAAATGTATCAGTACGCAGTATGTACTCGTTGAAATACTGACTGCCGTACTCTTTGTGGCGGTGACCTACCATTTTGCGCCGCTCGTCTATGGGGGTATAGCATATGCGCTTCTGAATATGGTGATATGGTATGTCATTACAGCTCTTTTTATAGTGCTCTCTGTATATGATATCAAGCACATGATCGTACCTGATCGCGTAGTCATTCCTTTTGTAAGTATTGCATTTCTCTCGCTCTTTTTTGCGGTACCTCATACATTGACATGGGGGACTGTGGCAACACTCCCGATATTTTCTCATGGTATTGCTGGGCCGATTTTGGCGCTCCCATTTTTGGCTATATGGTTTTTTTCTAAAGGGAGACTCTTTGGTTTTGGAGACATCAAGATTATTGTAGGTATAGGATGGCTCTTGGGGCTCGGGTGGGGACTCCTCGCACTCATGCTTTCGTTTTGGATTGCGGTATGTGTGATTCTCGGTATTTCTCTCATTCATATGATACGCTCACGATCATGGCGATCTTCTTTTTCTATGAAGCAGGCGATTCCATTCGGTCCTTTTTTGGTGACTGGTGTATATACGACACTCTTTTTTGGAAATCGTATCGCATTAATTATTTTTGGGTTATAATATCACTATGCAAGAAAATATTCATGACATGCATATATCAGAAACACATACCCAAGGATTTACCTTGATTGAGTTCATTGTGATTATGATTATTTTTTCTATTATGGCAAGTGTCACACTATTTAATTTTACTGGGTTTCGTAATGAAATTGTGCTCAGTAATCTTGCTCATGATATTGCACTTACAATTCGTCAAACACAAGTAGGCGGAGCGTCTCTTTTTGATCAAACCAACAGTACCGCAGTGCTGCAAAATTATCGCGGTATACAATTCACGTGGGATCCAGCTAGTAATCAATTTAGTAATACCTTTACTATATTTAATGACCTCAATAATAATAGAATCATTGATCCCGGAGAAATAGTTGATGAAATCACCATACAGTCTGATGACCGTATTGAAATATTTAATACAGCAGGAGGTGCATCTACGCCCATTATAAGTAGGAATGTCGGTATTTTCTTTCGTCGCCCTAATACTGAAGCGCTTATTGTGGTAGAAGGTCCACAGATGATTGTAGAAAGTATAGAGATTCGACTCACATCGCGCGCAGAATCAACTCGCTTTAAATCCATAGAAGTTCGTCGCTCTGGATATATTCATGTGGTAGAATAAATATATGCATACTCATCGTCATCATACAGAATCAGGATTTACACTTATTGAGGTTATGGTCTCAGTGTCTATTTTTGCTATTATCGTAAGTGTGGGTATTGGCGCACTCTTTAATATGAATACATCATATACATACAGCAAGGCACAACAACGATTAATGGATCATATCAATTTTGCTATGGAGACTATGTCGCGTGAACTTCGTACAGGATTTGATTATGTGTGCGGTTCTGATGATATGACCTCATCAAGTCTTACTCCTACATCGTGTGGTGTTACAGGAAGTAATCGCATTGTATTTGCTGCCGACTTTGATCAAACAGGTTATGATATTATTGGATATCGTTTGAGTAATCAAAAACTCCAAAAAGCAAATGGTGCCGGTGCGTCTTTTTTTGATCTCTTACCCGAAGAGGTAGCCGTGGAAGAATTCATTGTGCGTGTATCAAGTGATATTGATACACAGCCTATTGTTATTGTTACTCTTGTGGGTACTACTACAGTTCGGCAGCGCACCGAAGAATTTGTATTACACACAGCCCTTACCCAGAGACAGCCTAATTTATAGTATAGAGTATGCATTATTCTCAATCACAATCAGGATTCACGCTCATTGAAATGCTTGTCGCAGTACTCATTTTTTCATTGTCACTCGTGGCATTGATGACCATTGCGTCACGCACCATTGGAAGCAATCGCTCTGCTCAAAATGAAATTACAGCACAGTTTTTGGCTATGGAGGGCATCGAAGTTATGCGACATATTCGTGATACCAATTATGTGCGCGGGGATACTTGGGACGAGGTGCTTAATGATTGTGCTGGTCAAGATTGCTTCATCACCATAAGTAATAATCCTATTGGTTCTGGTTATTTTTATGATGTGCAGACATGTAATGGCATATGTCCAAATATACTCTATGATCAAGTAAGTTATCGTATGAGTGCATCTTCTGGAGACATGACACCATTTATACGCACACTGTCAGTAGAATATGATAGTCGGACTGATTTTCAAGATGCGCTCATGCGTATCACCTCAGAAGTGCGCTGGCAACAAGGTCGTGTACCACGCGTCACTACTATGCACCTTATTCTTGCTGATTGGCAAAATCCTCAACCATAATTCTATGCATCATTCATCTTCACAACAAGGATTTGTTATTCTCTTTGCGGTACTCATTAGCACGATTATTATGTTGATTGGTATCAGTATGTTCCGTATTTCCGTCAAAGAAATCATCCTATCATCAACAGCTCGAGAATCTACTATGGCATTTTATGCAGCGGACAGTGCCCTTGAGTGCGGACTTTATAATCAGGTGCGCTTGGGTGTTGTTAATGATCAAGGAGGTACCTTTCATTGCTTTGACAATCAAACGTTTAACTTCTCGGGTCCTTTTGTGAATATGCGTATGGGGCCAGGTTCTACAGGGTGTGCTGCCGTACAATTTTCATTTAATAATGGGCAAACAACAATTACTGCGCGCGGATATAATATTTGCAGTCCTGCATTACAGCAAACAGTGCCACTTACTTCAAGTCCACTTCTTCTTGAGCGACGCCTCTTTATTGAATACTAATACTACAAGGCAAGGGTATCTTTCGCTCGGCGAAACCTTTGTGGTATACTGGAGTACCTATGGAAGAATCTCAGGCACAGCAACGCATTACTCTTTTGGAGCAAGAAATTGCACGACATAATGAACTCTATCATACACATGATGCGCCTGAAATATCAGACGAAGCTTTTGATGCGCTCGTGCGTGAATTGCGGGGAATCTATGATCAATTTCCACATCTTGAAACCGCGCATACTGTTGTGGGGCGTGTAGGCGCGGCTCCTCTCCAAGGTTTTTCAAAAGTGACGCATACGGTGCCGCAGTGGTCATTTGATAATATTTTTTCATATGACGACCTTGTTGATTGGCATGCAAAAATCATGCGTTTTATCGGCAAAGAACCAGCGCTGCGTGGGCGTATTCCTACGTTTATGGTAGAGTTGAAAATAGATGGACTCAAAATTATTCTCACCTATGAAGGAGGTGAGCTGGTGCGTGCAGCAACGCGCGGTGATGGATCTACGGGCGAAGACATTACTCATAATGTGCGTACTATTGCATCTGTGCCACACACTTTGATGGAGCCCGATTCCTGTACAGTTATTGGTGAGGCGTGGATGACCAAGACTGATTTAGAGATACTGAACAAAGAGCGTGCTCGCGAAGACAAACCGCTCTATGCAAATACGCGGAATCTCGCCGCAGGAACTTTGCGTCAGCTTGATCCTGAAAAAGTACGAGCGCGGAATCTTCAAACATTTATGTATGATGTCGTCCTTACCCAGACAGGTAAACAAGCGCCAGATAATCATTACAAAGAATTGCAATATCTCGTAGATCAGGGATTTGCAGTGAATGATCATTTTCGTCATGTGCATACCCTTGATGCCATCCAAGAATATTATCTCGCATGGGTGGATCAGCGACATCATCAAGAATATGAAATTGATGGTATTGTGATTAAAATTAATGAGCGCGATATTTGTGACGCGCTCGGATATACAGCAAAAGCTCCTCGTTTTGCTGTAGCGTATAAATTTCCCGCAGAACAAGTAACCACTCGTGTAGAGGATATTCACGTGCAAATTGGGCGCACAGGGGCACTGACTCCCGTTGCGCATGTTGCGCCTGTATTGGTTGCAGGATCTGTGGTTTCTCGCGCGACACTTCATAATCAAGATGAAATTGATAGGCTTGATATTCGTATTGGAGATACGGTTATTCTTGAAAAGGCGGGAGATGTCATTCCTAAAATTGTACGCGTATTAAAAGAGATGCGTACTGGCAATGAACGAGTTTTTGATATTGAAACATACTGTGCGAAGCAGGGTATCGCTATTCAAAAACGATCGAGTAATGATCGTGATTCGGTGGCGTGGTATCTGGCTGATATGTCTCATCGTGATATTATTTTTCAAAAATTAAAACATTTTGTTTCAAAACATGCATGCAATATTGAGGGTATGGGGCCTCAGATTTTGGCGCGCTGTATGGATGCGGGCTATATTACAGAACCTGCTGATATTTTTACACTCACTTTCCAAGACATTTATGCGCTCGAAGGATTCAAAGAAAAATCAGCACAGAATCTCATTGATGCTATTGCAGCGAGCAAGCGCATGACTTTGGCGCGTCTCATCTATGCGCTCGGTATTCACCATATTGGTCAAGAAAGTGCAGAATTACTCGCTCGTCATTTTGTGACCTATGACGCACTCATGTGTGCATCATATGACGACCTCGTAGCATTGGATGGTATTGGCGCAACAATTGCTGATTCATGGCGCACATGGCATGAACATGCGCCCAACAGAGAAATGCTTGATCGTCTTATGGCGCATATTGAAATTATTGAAACATCAGAACAAATATCATCGCCCAATAATATTTTTACAAATACTACATGTGTGATTACCGGTACATTCCCGGGATTATCTCGTGACGACCTCTCTCTGTATATCAAACAATCAGGAGGTAGGGTTGCATCAAGTGTATCAGCAAAGACTACGTATGTTATTGTTGGCGAAAACCCTGGATCAAAATATGATCAAGCCAAAAAATTAGGTATTGCAATACTTTCTTTTCAAGATATACAACCTGTACTTACAGAGGGTGGGGTGCTATAATCAAGAAAAAAGCACCTCATGAAATTACAGCCGAAATACGTACTTGCTCTCGTGGCATTATTCCATCTCATTGCACTTTTGTATTTTATGTTTGGATAAGAGCATGTGTTGCAATCACCAAGTTTTCTCGATTGGTATACATACCACTAACTATGTAATACGAGAGAAGTGTCATCATATAGGGCGAATATATATGCACACACCAAGAATTATTCCATGCAAAAACCCCTCTGCATATATACGCGAGGGGGTTTTTAATATAATCTGAGAAAAAGTGCACTAAGCATCATCTGATGAATGTTCACCGAGACGCTCTCTTTTTTTAAGGAGCTTTCTTTGAAAACTAATCATTCTATGGAGATGATAGAGTGATGATTCTATGACTGGGCCTGCAAAAAATGCGGCAATACCCAAAAGGGTTTCTCCTTTATATATCACCACCCCTGCAAAAATTGAAGCAGTAATAATAAGTAGAGGAGACAATACAATATGCATATATCCAATACATATCTGGATTTTGAGCATAAAAAAGGATTTCATCATCTTGTTCATAACTGTATGTTTTTAAAATGAGAGATATGCGTATATTCCAGACATCATGCCGATACCTACAATGAATACACCTAATAGGAAGAGATCCTGTTTACGTTTTTTGCCATCAATCATAAGAGCAAAGAAAAAAGGAAGAATGCTGAGGCCTGCGCCAATAGCCGTAGGTATCAAAAATCCTCTTGCTGGACTAGCTTCACCAGCAATATGCTGGGAGGGTATGGTAATCATGAGTACGCACATGCACAAGATAACCAAGGCACCATTGGTGAGATTAAGAATAATATTACCGAAGTCAATGTTTATTTTTAACGGATTTGTTTTCATATTGTTAAGATTTTAAAGTGAAAAGATTAAATACACTATAATATATTTTCAATAAAAGTCAAGTTTTTTGCAAAAGATGCAAAAATCTATTATGATAGCAGTACCGCCGTTGTAGCTCAGTCGGTAGAGCGCATCCATGGTAAGGATGAGGTCTGCGGTTCAATCCCGCACAACGGCTCCATATATACTCGCCACCGTAGCTCAGTTGGTAGAGCAATCCCTTCGTAAGGGAGAGGTCGGAAGTTCAAATCTTCTTGGTGGCTCATGGACAAGGCACATATAGACCACGAAATACAATCAATAGAGACTTCTATGATGGAGCCAGATTTCTGGTCAGATAAAACGCGCGCCCAAGAAATGATTCACCGCCTCCAAGAACTCAAAGACATGAGAGACGGACTTGGAAAATATGACAAAGAATCAGCGGTGCTCAGTATTTTTGCTGGCGCTGGAGGTGATGATGCCGAAGATTTTGTGCATATGCTCATGATGATGTATACGCGCTATGCACATATGCGCAATTGGACTACTTCATGCATTACCGCCCAAGGCACAGACCATGGAGGATATCGTTCATATGTTCTTCATATAGAGGGCAAGGGTGCCTATGGAACACTGAAAAGAGAATCAGGGGTGCATCGTCTCGTGCGTCAATCACCATTTAATGCTCAAGCAAAACGACAAACAAGTTTTGCAATGGTTGAAGTGATTCCTGATATTCCACAGCAATCATTTGCGCATCTCGTCATTTCTCCAGATGATCTTGACATTACCTTTCAGAGGTCAGGTGGTCCTGGCGGTCAAAATGTGAACAAGAGAGAAACAGCAGTGCGTATGACGCATATTCCTACAGGTATTTCAGTGCATGTAGATAATGAGCGCACCCAAGAGCGCAATCGCGATACAGCGCTCAGCATGATTCGGGGCAAGCTCATCAAGCTCCTCGAAGAATCTCAAAAAGAATCATTTGCAGAACTTTCCCAAATTGAAAACAAGAGTAATGAATGGGGAAGTCAGATTCGCTCATATGTACTGCATCCTTATCAAATGATCAAAGATCATCGCACTGACGTAGAAGTGCGCGATGTCAAAAAAGTGTTAGAGCATGGCGACATTCAGGAATTTATTGATATGTGGAAGGAGGGAGTGTAAGATCAAGAAACAAGGCACAAACAAATCCCAAAACACAAATAACAAATTTAAAAAAATGACCATCCATATGTGATTGTTCTTTTGTATTTTTAAATTTGTTATGTGCTTGTCCCGCTCACCCTGCTCAGCGGGGGTCAGTGGGCTGAGTGTGCTTGTATCTTGCCGCGTCAAATCACGTCTGACGTGATAAACGTGGCTAATCTTGCTTTGCCCTCCGCAGCTTCTTATCTCTCTTATTATTTACGATTTTAGGGCAAGATTGAGAATCGATAGATTATGTGAGGACTAGGATGGTATCTGAGAATGTAATTAAACTAAACCTTGCCATTCATTAATAATTATTTTCTAATCTATCCACACTGCGTATCTGTAAAAAATAAGGTATAATGTCTATTGTATGATTTATTTTGATCACGTTTCAAAAGTTTTTGAAGACCGAGACATTTCTCTCGAAGATATTAATCTTTCTATATCTGCAGGAGAATTCGTTTCTATTATTGGTCCGTCAGGTGCCGGTAAAACCACATTGGTGCGCCTCATTTTGGCAGAGGTGCAACCGACCTCAGGTTCTGTGTCATTTGAATCTCAGGATTTGAGTTTACTCAGAGAATCTGATATCCCTGCACATCGTCAACGCATCGGTGTTGTTTTCCAGGATTTTCGTCTTTTGAAAATGAAGACTGTCTATGAAAATATTGCATTCGCTATGGAAGCGGCAGGCAAAACAGACGAAGAAATATTAGCCGATGTTCCTTATGTGCTCAGTCTTGTTAATCTTGACCACAAGAAAGACCGTTTTCCGCATCAATTGTCAGGCGGTGAGCGTCAGCGTCTCGCTATTGCGCGTGCCATTATCAATCAACCTGATGTGGTTATTGCTGATGAGCCAACAGGAAATTTGGACCCAGAAAGCGCCTTTGAAGTTATTGAAATTTTGAAAAAGATTAATGATCTCGGCACCACTATCATCTTGACCACACACAATCCTGCTATTGTTGACGCACTTAAAAAGCGCGTAATCAAACTTGACCAAGGTCGCATTCAAAGCGATGAAGCACAAGGTAATTATCAGTCAGCATAATTTGTATATTATATGAGCCTAGAAACAGATTTTCGTAGAATTATTAATAATGGAATCAAAACATTCACACGCAACTCAGTAGTGTCTGCTGCGTCTATTTTGATTATGACCGTGACACTCTTTGTTATCAGTACGGTCATTTTTTTGAATGCTATTTTGTCATTCTCTCTCAGTCAGATTCAAGACCGTGTTGATGTGAATGTATATTTCTATCCAGGAACATCAGTAGAACGTATTTTTGCATTTCAAGATGAGTTGGCACTCTTGCCAGAAATTGCATCTCTTGAATTTGTTTCCCAAGAAGACGTACTCATTGCATTTCGCGAACGACACGCTGGCGATTTTTTGACTTTGCAAGCACTTGATGAGTTGAATACAAACCCTCTTGGTGCAGTGCTTAATATTCGCGCATTTAATGCAGGGCAATATGAAGCCATTGATGCATTTATTCAAAGTCAAACAAACTTGATTACAGGACCGCAGGCAATCATTGAAAAAGTGAACTTTAGACAAAATGAGCAAGTAATTAATCGCTTGAATACTTTGATCAGAACAACACAAAGCCTCGGTTTCTTTGTATCACTCTTCTTTATTATTATTTCAATATTGATTAGCTTTAATACGATTCGCCTCGCTATTTATAACTCACGCGAAGAAATTGGTATTATGCGTTTGGTGGGTGCTCAGAATCGCTACATTCGTGGACCTTTTGTTGTTGAGGGATTGTTGTATGGGGTTGTTTCAACAGTACTCACCGTCCTTATTTTGATTCCCGTTACCTTGTGGCTCAGTAAGGCAACAACAACATTCTTTGGAGGACTTGATCTCTTTGCGTACTATATCAATAACCTGTTCCAAATTTTCTTGATTCTCTTGGTGGTGGGAATGCTCTTGGGTATGATTTCAAGCTTCATCGCAGTGCGCCGTTATTTGAAAGTCTAGAGATGGTGTCATTTCTGAGTATGTAAATGAGAGACTAAAAAAGGTAAAAATATCTACATCTTCAAAAAAAGCAGCTAGTAATAAAAAACTGGCTGCTTTTTATTATCCCTATATCGTTTTTCTTACCTTTATGGTACAATACACCCATTATTTATTATTTAGTAACACGCACATCATTATGACCACATCACTCAAATACATCTTAGTAACCATCATTGCCTTCATCGGCCTTTTTATTGCACCAACAGTATTTGGAGCAACAGTAGTTGTAGACACTACGAATGACTCAGACAATAGCGGGGTAGAGTGTTCACTACGTGATGCTATTAATGCTATTAATACAGGAGCACCTGTATCAACCTGTACTGATACTTCAAGTGATGGTTTTGGTGTGAATGATCGTATACATTTTGATATACCAGGCGCGGGGCCGCATACTATTACTGCACTATCAGGATTGCCTAACTTGAATCGTTCTGTAGTGGTTGACGGAACCACACAAGCAGGATCTATTTGTGGTACGTATCCAACTTTTAGCGATAGATCTTTGGGTATTATTTTGAGAGACGCAACATTCTATATTGCTAGTGACAATGTTCATATCAAAGGATTTTCACTCATATCTGATGGTAATAATGATATTTTTAGCAGAATAACTATTTTTGGAGGAGGCGATAATGCTCTCCTTGAGTGCAATAATTTTTTTCTCGATCATCAAGGACTCAATCCAACAACACCTCGTGCTATAGCCATTTCTATTGCCAGTCCAGACCTCATTCAGGGCCTCACTATTTTGAGTAGTATATTTCCTGGAAACATTGATCAATTTGGTATGGTCTCTTTGGGAAATATAGAAAATCTACTCCTTGAACATAATCGTTTTGGAGCAACGGCAGGAATCAATCCTGTGCTCGTACCAGGAACACAGGCACATCTTTTGGTCTGCGCCACAACAGGTTGCGCAGGTTCATTTCCTCTGGTGAGCTCTGGTGTCACCATTCGCTCTAATGAATTTTATGGAACTGATAATTTTGGGCAAATTGTCTTGATTGAGGGGGTAGGAGATATTATTATTGAAGGAAATGATTTCTATACTTCTCAGGCACCATCTATTGCTATTACAACAGGTCAAGATATCCTCATTCAAAATAATCATTTCCACGATATTCAGAATCTGCCAATCTCTATTAATAATGGATTAGATGTGCGTATTCTTGATAATAACATTGAAAATGCAGCTACAGGTATTGCAGTATCTAATAATTCTCAAGAAATTATTATAGCATCTAATACTATTTCTATTAATGGTCTTGTCGGTATTGCTGTCGCTCAGGGAAGTAATGATTTCATTGTAGAATTAAATACAATTACTTCGTATAATGGTGGATTTGGCTCAGGTATTCGTCTTGGTGATGTATACGCAGGTATTGTTCAGCAAAATGCCTTGAACGGAATTACAGGCGGTTTTGATGTTTTAGGAATATTTCAATCTCATAATGTGCTCGTTCAAGAAAATATCATCACCCAATCACAATCTTCAACAGCGTCTTTTATGGCACTTTCTCGAGATATTTCTTTCGTAGATAATATTATTACGGACAATAGTCTTGAAATCGCAGCCATCGCCTTCATCGGCATCGGTCCTGCACCCTCATCCCTTCAAAACAACAACACCCTCTCTAGTAATATCATCCACTCAAACAATGCACCTATCTTTGATATTGTCGTAGACCCAACAGGAAACTTTGATTTCGCTGAATTCACACTCATCGGCCTTAACCCCAATGACGCAGGAGACATAGACGAAGGACCAAATAACCTCCAAAACCACCCCATCATCAGATCATTCACTATCTCAGGTAATACGATCACCATTACCTTTGAAGCAGACTTTCAAGCTGGTACCTACACCATAGAAGGATATACCTATGACCTTGATCTCTCACCAGACTTCCCTGAAGCACGCTATCTCTTAGGGAGTGATACCATTACCCACAATGGTAATGGAGCACAAACATTCACTCTCTCATTCCCATACACACAAGGTAATGCAGTCACACTCTCTGTAACAGATAGTAATGGCTCTACGTCAGAATTCGGTATATTAGTAACACTCCCACAACCACCGCGCCGTTCATCAGGCGGAGGATCACGCTTAACACCAGCGCAATTCGACAATCTCGGTATTACCATCACCACTACACCTACAACTCTAACTACTACATCACACAATGAACAAATCCTCAACCTCTTAACTACTCTTGAACGAGATGCACAAGGCAAGATCACTCAAGCAGGATTCGTGCAATTCATTATGATGTTGATAGAGATCATAAGATAAAGTACCAAATTCCAAGAAACAAATAACAAACAAGGTACAAATTTCAAGAAACAAATAACAACTCATTCCCGGAATTTGTGAGACTACCTCGTCTAACGAGGCCTGCGAACAAATGTCCGGGATCTCGTGGCGACCGCCATAGCTTCGGCGATGGCGGGGCGTAGGAGTACTTATTCCGCGTACATTCCACATTCATGCATAAGTGGTACTTATGCCGCACACTCATTAACAAAAAACGAGGCCCGTCAAACGAGCCATAACCCCGGACATTTTCTCCGTTAGCACTGCGAAAATTCCATGTCCGTCGTAGGAACGTTTGACGTTCCGAAGACGGGCGGGGAAGAGGCGATAATTACAAAAACCGGTTATGCCGGTTTTTTGTGGTTTTAGGATTTGGAGTTTAGTGCTTGGAATTTAATATCCACACATCACCGTTCTCTTTAATCGACATCGTCTAACCCCTTGACTCTTTCTAAAAAATATAGAAAAACAAAAAAAATACTGTACCTTGTGATATAATCACTACATATGAATATGAAAAAGTATGTACCCATTTCAGTGGCGCTAGGAATACTTATCCTTCTTGTGCTCACGATGTCATTTACCAGTATTTCACCATATCAAACATCTACGGCTCTTGCAAATGCGCTTACCACCGCACAAAATGATGAGGCAGCTCTTCGTCGTCGTCTTGCTGAGCTTGAAAGAGAAATTGCGGAACAGCAACAAAAATTAAATGCACAGCGCGGACAATCAAGTTCCATTCAAGGAGAAATTGATAAACTTAAAAATGAAATCAACAAAACGCGCCTTGATATTCAGCGCAAAAATACTGTCATTCAGCAATTGAGTGGTCAAATTAATCAAAAAGAATCAAAAATTCAAGAACTTGATGCAAAGCTTACTAGAGAACAAGCGTCTCTTGGTCAAATTATTCGCAAAATGAATGAACTTGACAAGGTAACCCTTATTGAAGTTATGTTGTCGCAGCAGACACTCTCTGATTTTTTTTCTGACAAAGACAGTTTTGAATCTATTAAATTTGGACTCAGTGAATCATACTCAAATATTCAAAATATAACACAACTTACTCTTGCAGAGCGTCGTGAATTAGAACGCAAGCGTGTCGAAGAAGCAGACACTAAAGCATCTCTTGAAGAAGAGCGTCGTCGTGTAGAACGCCAAGAAGCAGAGCAACGCAACTTGCTCAATGTGAGTCGCACCAATGAAAAAACCTTTGAAGAAATTATTCGCGAACGCCAAGCGCAAGCCGCTCAAATTCGTAACAGACTCTTTGAATTGGCCGGAGGAAGCACACCAGGTCAAGGGATTCCTTTTGGTGACGCTGTGGTATTTGCAACCGAAGCGCAGCAAAAAACAGGCGTGCGTGCCGCTTTGATTCTTGCTGTTTTGCAACAAGAATCTGCTATGGGACGCAATGTAGGTACCTGTAATCGCCCCCAAGATACACGCAAGTATACAGACATCATGCCAGGACCAGTACATTTTCAAAACTTTGTAAATAATGGTCGCTCATGTACCGGCGCAGCGAGTCCTTGCTCATGGCGTGATGATCAAACTGTTTTCTTGCAAATTGTGCGAGAACTTGGTCTCAGTACCGATCAGCCGCTCTCATGCCCACTGCCATCAGGTGGTTGGGGAGGAGCTATGGGGCCAACACAATTTATTCCATCAACATGGGTGACTGTGCGAGATGATGTTGCACGGCTTGCTGGGGTAAGTACTGCAAATCCATGGAATGCGCGACATGCTGTTCTTGCTACCGGAGTATATATGAGCAGGCTTGGTGCTGCAAATGGTGGATTCACCGCAGAGCGCAATGCGGCGTGTCGATACTATTCAGGGAGAAATTGTGGTGAAAGTAGTGTCCCGAACACTTTTTATGGTGATCAGGTTATGCAAAAAGCAAGTGCCTTCCAAATAGACATTGATTTCTTGAAAGATAACTAATTTCATGTTTGCTCGAAAAAATATTCGCTATATATTATTTGCAGTAATCTTTATTCTTGTCGGAATTGGTGTTTTTGTTATACAGAGAATGTCGTATGTGAGCCTCGATATCCCTGCCGATGCTCGTGGTGCTGGCGGGTATCTTGAGGGGTCATATCTCTGTAAGGATATGATACAGAAAAACGATGTGGTGCTCCAAATAAGCACCGAAGACAGTCCAATAGTCACTGAATATGCATATACATATTGCCACAATACTAAAGACAGTACAATATTGATGCTCAGGAAGCATGATCAGACACTACATGTATTTAAATATGTGACCGATGAGGGTCAAGAATACTGGTCTGTATTAGCAAGAAATACCCGCTCTGTATATCCGAATAAATTTTTTCCGCTTGTTCCTTACTAGGAGTTACTCTATTTGCAAAAAAAACGTAAATATGATACAGTTCTCTTGTTATGAAAAAGGAAATTCACCCAGACAATCATCGTTATGTTATCTATCACGATATTACCAGTGATGCAAAGTTTCTCGTGATGTCTACCATCAAAACTCAAGAAACTGGTACATGGACTGATAACAAGGAATATCCTCTCGTTCGTGTTGAAATTTCAAGTGCTTCACATCCTTTCTATACAGGATCTGAAAAGACACTCGATACTACTGGGCGCGCAGAAAAATTCCGTCAACGAGCATCAAAGGCAAAAAATTAATTATTTACCACAAAAAGACGCTTGCGTGCACCGCATACGTCTTTTTATCTGTACTGTATTACCATGCATTCATTACCACCCATTGAAGAATTACTCAAGAATCAACGAACTCAATTTATTGCTGAGTCTCTTGTTCATGTGCGCCAGCAGCGTGCAGAGACAGAATTGATGCTTGCTGATGACACCATGCGCGATCTCGCTCAAGAAGAGCTCGCGGTACTAGATATGCAAATTACAACTATCGAGAATCAATTGCGTGATATTCTGAAAAAAGAACAAGAAGAAGAGGAATTTCCTAATGAGCTCGTACTTGAAGTTCGTGCTGGTGCGGGCGGTGACGAAGCAAGCCTCTTTGCAAGACAGCTCGCTGAAATGTATGAAAGGTATGCAGAAAAAAGAGGATGGACATGGCGCACTCTCGATGTTTCTATGAATGATGTAGAAGGGTATAAAGAAGCGAGTTTTGAAATTCATGGCGAAGGAGTATTCAAAGCGCTTCGTTTTGAAACAGGTATTCATCGTGTGCAACGTATTCCTGCAACAGAAAAACAGGGTCGCATCCACACCTCTACTGCATCGGTTGCTATTATGCCACTTCGTAAAAAAGTGACCGTCATTTTGCGTGATGAAGATTTGGAATTTGAAACATCTCGCTCAGGGGGCAAGGGAGGACAAAATGTAAACAAAGTAGAAACCGCAGTGCGCGTTATTCACAAACCAACAGGTCTTGACGTGCGATCAACAGCAGAGCGCTCACAACTTAAAAACAAAGAAAAGGCGCTCTCTATTTTGCAAGCAAAAATTCAGCAACTCAAAGACGAAGAAGATGCTCGTCAGTATTCAGAAAAACGCAAGAAACAAGTAGGGAGTATGGATCGTTCAGAAAAGATTCGTACGTATAATTACCCCCAAGATCGCATTACGGATCATCGTATCAAGAAATCATGGGGTAATATTCCCGGTATTATGTCAGGCAATCTAGAAGACATTATGCAGTCTCTCGCTACAGAACAAGAAATGCTCGATAATGACGCGGCTACATAATGTCACAAGCTGTGTATTTTGTACACTTTACCTATGTGAATTTTTTTGATATGATATCGTATATCTGTTTTGGATATATGCAGCTGTAGCTCAGGTGGTTAGAGCGCGTCACTGATAATGACGAGGTCCCAAGTTCAAATCTTGGCAGCTGCACACACAACCCTCTGCACCAGAGGGTTTTCTTTTTGCAAAAGGCGTCGTTATTTTGTATACTAATGCTATACATATACAGTGCAATGCTCGCTCTCATATGTGCTTTTATTCTTTTTAATAATACGGTAATAGTTATGAACAAATCTTTTTCAATTCAATCAGCGCTCTCATATGGATGGGAAACATTCAAAGGGCACTGGAAATTCTTGGTGCCGCTCTTTATTCTTTTGGGTATCGCACAAGTGCTTATAGAATTCATTGGTGGTATATTTGATTCAGGAATACTGGCGTCTCTGGTATCGCTGGTTATATATGTGGTATACGCTCTTCTTGCTGTGGGTGTGGTTAATATACTGCTGCACTTTATATACAACAAAGCATCCACATGGACATCTTTTAATGAAGAAACGAGAAATCATGCATGGGCTGTATTTACTGAATATGCGCATCTGTGGTGGAAGTTTATTTTAGCAGGATTACTCTATATGCTTATTGTTTTTGGAGGATTTATCTTGCTCATTATTCCAGGTATTTATTTTGCAATTACATATCAATACTGGCCATACATTATTATTCAAAATCCAGAAATGGGTATTTGGCAAACATTCAAGAAAAGCGCACGCATTACTAAAAATGTAAAATGGAAATTATTACTCGCAGGAATTGTGTTTGGATTAGTGCAGTTACTCGGACTACTCGCTCTGGTGGTAGGAATTATTGTTGCATATCCAATTGCATTACTCGCAGGAGCTTCTGTGTACAAAACACTTAAAGATCAAACGAGCGAAGATGCTGTTGAATCAGAAAATTCTGATTCAACCCAAGAAGAACTTGAATCAGAAGTGACACATGTCCTCGCAGAGGATGGTGACGTAAACACTATAGACATCGAAGCAGACTCTGACGAAGCAGTCATTGTCAATGAATAAGCAATACATCCCGCGTTGCGGGATTTATTGTGCGCGCTGCAAATGTGGTATACTGAGAACCTATGGAAATTAGAAAAAAATCAGGAGAAAAAGAAGTCTATGATCCCCAGAAATTGTGTAGATCTATAGAGGCTGCGGGTGCAGATCCTCAGCTTGCCGCTCAGATTTGTATTGATGTGGGTGAACATCTCGCACCAGGGGCAACCACAACCAAGATTTTTAGAGAAACTATCAGGCGTCTCTTGCGTAGCGATATGGATACTTTGGCGAGATACAGTCTGCGTCGATCTGTTGATAATCTCGGACCTACAGGATTCCTCTTTGAGCAATATATCGAAGCGCTTCTCCAGGCGCACGGGTATACCACCAAAAGAAATATCACCATGCAAGGGCGGTGCACCGACCATGAAGTCGATGTTTACGCAGAAAAAGACGGTATGCATTTTATTATTGAAGCCAAGTATCATAATGATCACAATATCAAAACATCTATAGACAAGGTTATGTATGCGGATGCACGATTTATGGATATAGAAAGACGCATGATTCAAGCTGGTGATGAAGGGGACTATAAAGCATGGGTGATTACCAATACTAAATTTACAGACAAGTCTATTGAATATGCAGAGTGTCGAGGTCTGCAATTGCTCGGCTGGAATTATCCTAAGGATAATAATTTAGAGATGATGATTGTCAAAAAAAATATGTATCCGATTACGATACTGCCCTCACTTACCCAATTTGCTCGCGATCAATTTACTGCTCATAATATGATTCTCGCTCAAGATATTTTACCTTATACTCCCGATCAGCTCGAAGAACATTTCGATCTCACGCCAGCACTTGCAAAAAAAATACTCAAAGAAGCACAACAATTACTCAATTAATTATCATATATCATGTCTCATTCATATCAAGACAAAGCGCGTGCTTTGCATAAAAAATATCAAGGAAAAATAGAATTGACGAGCCCTATCACTGTTTCATCCATAGAAGATCTGGCGACGGTGTATTCTCCGGGTGTTGCTGCTCCTGCTCAAGATATTGCAGATCATCCCCATATGGTCTATGATTATACGCTCAAAGGGAGAACCATCGCTGTGGTGTCAGATGGAAGTGCTGTGCTCGGACTTGGAAATATTGGGCCAGAAGCAGCCTTGCCTGTCATGGAAGGCAAGGCGATGCTCTTCAAGCAATGTGCGGGACTTGATGCATTTCCGCTTTGTATTAATACTCAAGATACCGAAGAAATTATTACTTTTGTAAAACAAATTGCTCCCACATTTGGCGGCGTGAACCTTGAAGATATTTCAGCGCCACGTTGTTTTGAAATAGAAGAACGCCTCCAAGATATTGGCATTCCTGTATTTCATGATGACCAGCATGGTACTGCTATTGTGACCTTGGCGGGACTTATCAATGCATCAAAAGTGGTTGGTATACCACTCTCTGAAATGAATGTCGTCATACAAGGTGTCGGTGCCGCTGGTGTTGCTATTGCAAAACTCCTCTTGTGCCATGATCAATCCTTTGATGGAGTGTGTCATCCTGTAAAGAGTATCATTATGTGCGATAGGCAAGGAATAGTGCATCGTGGTCGTACTGACTTAAATAGCATGAAAGCATCGCTTCTTGAGTATACGAATACAGAAAACAAGACAGGAACCCTTGCTGATGCATTGCAAGGTGCACATGTATTTATTGGCGTCTCACAAGGAAATACGGTCACCGAAGACATGGTGCGCTCTATGGCTGATAATCCTATTATTTTTGCTATGGCAAATCCTACGCCAGAAATTGCGCCAGAGCTCGCTCATCAAGCAGGAGCGGCTATCGTTTCTACGGGGCGTAGTGATTACCCAAATCAAGTCAATAATATTCTCGCATTTCCAGGTGTCTTCAAAGGAGCACTCAGTGCTCAGGCGACGCGTATTACTACAAAAATGAAGTATGCCGCAGCATATGCGCTTGCTGACTTGGTTCCAGAGCCTTCTGCTACTTCTATTTTACCAAAGCCGCTTGATCCGCGTGTTGTAGACGCTGTTGCGCAAGCAGTGCACTTGGCCGCATAGTAAGGTAGACCATTTTGGTGTATACTAGGAATATTATTTGTTAAGGTATTGTACATATATGAAATCATCGTCATTTTGGATTTGGGTAGGGGTAAGTGTGCTCGCTATTGTGCTCATTGTGGGCGCTATTATTCTCCAGCAAAGAAAAAACAAAACAGAAGACGCAGGAAGCGCTACTCAAGACGCGCGTCTTGAGGTGCGTACTATTCCTGTACAAGAATTAGATATACGCATACGCGAATCATTTCCTGTGCAAGTCGAAGTCACCGCCTTTGGCGATATGCCAGATTTGTGCACCTTCTTTCGTTCTGCGGATATTACGAGAACAGAATCAAAGATTTTTGATATAACTATTACCGCAGTGCGTGATCCTGAGGTAATGTGCGGCATGGCACTTGTCCCATTCCAAGAAACATTTATGCTGCCAGTCGAAGGTCTTGAGCGCGGTGATTACCGTGTACGATCTGGTGACATAGAAAAAACATTTACTCTCGATGTAGATAATTTTATAAGCACGACCACACAACGACCTAAATAATATATGAAATCATACTTAAATCACATACGTACTTTTTTTCACAATCATTACAAGAAAATCATCGGAGTAATGGTGCTTTTGTTAATTATTCTTGTTGTAATACTTCCGCGCAAACAAGAAGCTCCAGAGATGTACACAGTCACCATGCGTGATGTTATAGAAGGAGTCCGTGTAGGAGGACTCGTTGAGGCGGCTTCTGTGGCTGATCTTGGTTTTGCGGCGAGTGGGCAAGTACGTACCGTATCGGTGGGTATTGGCGATCGTGTGCGTGCGGGCCAAGTACTTGCAACACTTGATAGCTCTATTCTTGCCGCAGAATTACGAGACGCCGAAGCGCAGCTCGCTATTGCGCGCGCACAAAAAGACAATCAGGCTACTAATCTCCGAGATGTTGAACGTCAGCAAAATATTATTGTTCAAAATGCCTATCGCGCACTTCTCTCGAGTGATATTCAAGCAAGACCTTATTCGCGCACCTCAACACTAGCACGACCAATTGTCTCAGGTGCCTATACAGGAAATCAAGAAGGAGTATATGAAATTATTGTTGATCGTAGGAGCACTGCTCAGTATTTTGTGCGTCTCTCAGGTCTCGAACGTGGTGAATATGAATTACTGCGCAATCAGGCAACACCTATTGGTACACGAGGTTTATTTATTCAATTCAATGGAGAACTCCTTGATTATCTCGATACACGCTGGATTATTGAATTGCCAAATACACAGAGTCTGCAATATGCGTCACTTTTGAATGCATATGAGCAAGCAGAACAAAATAAAATTATCGCATTGCGTACTGCAGAGCAATCTCTCGCTCAATCAGGATCTACCTCTATTGCAGAGGCTCAAATAAGGCAAGCAGAGGCCCGTATTACCCGTATACGCGCAACTATGAGCCAATATGTCATCAGAGCACCTTTCGATGGGGTGATTACTTCAGTAGATGCTCGTCAAGGTGAAACAGCTCTTGCAGGAGTACCGCTTATTAAAATTGTTGCTGATGATGAGTTTTTTGTCGTGCTCAATGTGCCTGAAATTGATATCGCAAAATTGACTGTAGGAAATACTGTAAACATATCGCTTGATGTCTTTAGAGATGGTGCTTCATGGTTAGGAACCATTACTTCTATTAGCCCTGCAGAAACCCGTGTTGATGGTGTTCCTGTATATAAAACCTATGTAGTCTTTAATGAAAAAGACGACCGTATTCGTTCAGGAATGACGGCAACAGTTACTATTGAAACAAGTCGTGTTTCTGATGTTGTTGCTATTCCGCGTGAATTTATTTTCCGTACCGAAGACGGATCTTTTGTCAGGCGTGTCATTGCCCAAGAAGAAGACGTAATAGAAACCGAGGATGCACTCATTATTCGTGGTATTGAAGGTGCTGATAATTATATTGAAATAAGAGAAGGTCTTGATGTTGGTGATCGTATTATTTCACCTCGCTCATAAGTATGAATAAATTAGGTGTAGCATTACATGTGGGGTGGCTTCTTGGAAAGCGTCAATTGCAACACACAAGCAAATGGGTGACATTTTTGACGGTACTCATTATGACCCTCACATTCTTCTCTAATATTGTTATTTCTGGCTTACTCATTGGTCTCGTAGAAGGAGGTAATAAGGCAAATAAAGAGAGTTATACTGGTGATGTATTTCTCAGTACGCTTGCTGGCGAAAGCCGCATTCAAAATTCAGGAGGCATTATGGCAATCCTTGACCGGCTCGATGGTGTTGATAAGTATACCGCGCGCTATCTCTCAGGGGTCACCATAGAGGCAAATTATCAAACGAGGCGCAATTTTAATGAGTCTGCAAATACTATTACTGTATCGCTTGCAGGTATTGATCCTGTTGCCGAAAATAATGTCACTAATCTTTCTTCATTTTTGATAGAAGGCGATTATTTAGAAAATGATCAGAGTGGATATGTGCTTATTGGGTCAACACTCCTTGATAGGCATTCAGCATTTTCAGATCTGTTTGAGCCGCTCTCTGATGTATTTCCTGGAGACAAAATAAAACTCTCTGTTCCTTCTGATACTGGATTGCGTACCGAAGAATTTACCGTGCGTGGAGTGATTAAATCAAAGGTGGGAGAAATTTCAACACGCGTCTTTCTCACGGAGACAGATTTTCGTCGCCTCACCGGACGGAATGATTTGTCTGTACAAGAAATTGCTATAACCTTGCAACCGGGTGTGTCGCCGGAATCTGTGCAAGAAATTTTACGCACAAATGGTATTGGCGATTTTGCAAAAATACAAACAGCCCAAGAAGCGATACCTAAATTCTTGGATGATATTCGGAGTACTTTTGATATTCTCGGATTTCTCATTGGTATGATTGTTACTGCAGTGGGAGCAATTACTATCTTCATTATTATTTATATCAATGCTATTGTGAGACGCAAGCAAATTGGTATTTTGAAAGGGGTTGGGATTAATGGACGAGCTATTATGTTCGCATATGTGATACAAGCACTCATTTATGCAGTTATCGGTATTGTCCTTGCGCTGGCGCTTGTCTACGGACTCATTGTGCCTTTTGTGGACAAGAATCCTATTGATTTTCCATTCTCAGACGGTATTATTCTTGTAGAAGCAGGCTTGGCTGTGAGTCGCGTGATGATCGTAGTTGTTATATCATTACTCGCTGGATTCGTGCCTTCATGGCTTATTGTGAGACAAAACACCCTCGACAGTATTTTAGGTCGCTAATTATATTATATGATTTACATCAAAGATATTACAAAAACATATACCAATGGATCTGTGGTGACGCAGGTACTCAAAGGAATTTCTCTTGAAATCAAAGAAGGGGAATGGGTTGCTATTATGGGTAAGTCTGGTGCAGGGAAATCAACACTCTTGTATCAAATGAGTCTTCTTGATACACCCACGACAGGAGTTATTACTATTGACGGTGTTGATATTGTCCATTTGCCTGATGACCAGCGTACTGATTTTCGATTGCGCGAGCTCGGATATGTCTTTCAAGATTATGCACTTTTGCCAGAACTCACAGCTCTTGAAAATGTCATGATTCCTATGCTTATGCAAAATATTCCCACCAAAGAAGCAGAGCGTATTGCGGCGGAATCCTTGACGCGCATTGGTCTTGGAACCAAAACAAAAAATAGACCGAATCAACTCTCTGGTGGTGAACAGCAGCGTGTATCTATTGCACGCGCTGTTGCTCAAAAACCAAAAATTCTCTTTGCTGATGAGCCAACAGCAAATCTTGATAATGCATCAAGTGATGCAGTGATTGATATTATGAAAGAAATTCACCAGAGCGGTCAGACCATTGTTATGGTGACTCATGAAAAAGAATACACAAAATATTGCGATCGTATTATTTATATTGATGACGGCAAGGTAGACAGGGAAGAGGTATTGCAATAATGTAAAATAAAAAAGGTTAATACAAAAAAGCAGTATGTAAGTACATACTGCTTTTTTTATGACTACACAAATATTTTGACAAGGTAACCTTGTTTCTATACCCCCAATTCTGAAGCTTTTAATTTTCTCCATTGACCAGGTTTCATATTGCCGAGCTCTATATTTTTAATACGGAATCGTTTGAGCTTCACCACTTGGAAACCTACTGCGCCGCACATTTTGCGAATCTGTCTATTCTTACCCTCGGTGAGAATAATATCAAAGCTCGTTTTAGAGGTACGCCTAATTGGTGCTTTTTTTGTGGTGTATTTTTTCTTACCTATATCAATACGCACACCACTGCGTAGGCGTACAAGCGCCTGATGAGTGAGTGGTCTATTTAATGTGACAGCATACTCTTTTTCAATACCTTGATCTGGGTCAGTGAATGCACGCGTGATACTGCCATCATTGGTCATAATAATGAGGCCTTCTGAGTCTTTGTCGAGGCGTCCGAGAGGGAAGACTTCTTGAGGGAAAGATGCAATGCTCGCAATTTCTTTTTCACCAGGTTCTGCATTTACAGTAACAACTCCTTTGGGTTTATAATACGCATAGTATACGTAATGCGAGTGGTCATGATCAACGAGAGTCACTTCGTCATCTTCGTTGACCATATCACCAAGGGTGGCTGGCGTACCATTAACGAGCACCTTGCCTGCGGCGATAAGCGTATCAGCAGAGCGCCTGCTCATGCCGTGTGTTTCATTCAAGTATTTATTAATACGGATAGGATATGATGATTCCATAATGATTAATCTACTTTACTACTTAAAAATACTCCTGTCAAGAGAATAAGTGCCGATGCAATAAATACTACAGAAACCGATGCGCCGGTATATGCAAGCAAGAGCGTTGCCATAAAGGGAATGAGTATTGTTGCGAGCGGGTCAATATCACGAAAAACGCTCATCAAACCTTCGTCTTTTTTGTCTACATGATCAAAAAAATAACTTTCTGTGACTACACGAACACATGTTGCACCGATACGTCCGAGCATGAGAATACCGAGCCACAGAATCCATGACGATGACACAATGAGTCCGGTTGCAAATACTCCGAGAGCCATCATAATAAATCCTGCCATGAGTATTTCTTTGTTCCTGCCAGAAGTATCCAAGAAATCACCCAGAGGCTTGGAAAGGATAATAAAAGGAAGCATGACCAGCGCAAAGAGAATACCAATCATAGACCAGTCCATATTTTGATGTTGGTGTAAGTATACCGGCAAGTAGATAAAACTTAATATGAAAAAAACATGGAGCAAGAAATTGAGAACAACAATGCGTCGTAATGCTGTATTTTTGAGTACGTGAGAAAGACTTGCAAAGAAAGATATTTTTGCCGGCGCATGAATTAAAGTGAAAACACCTTTGTTAAACACCAAAATACCGAGCGCAATCATATTAATGATAAATCCGATTCCATAGAGCCCCCAAAAACTATATGATGTTTCTAGAATAGGCCCCATAACGAGGAGTCCAATGAGTACTGCCGTATAAATAAGTGCAATCATGGTGCCGCGCACAGATCCTGTTTTGTGTAAGGGGGTATGTTCTTTGAAAAAGATATCAAATCCCAGAATAACAGGCGCATGTAAACTGATATAGGTAACCAGTGATCCTACAAGAATATACGGATGCGGTGCGGCTAATATACCCAAAAGAGAGAGCGATGTTAATGCGACGAGCACAATGAGCACGGTTCTATTGCTATATCTTTCAGCAAGCAGCGGCATTTCTGACAAGAGCACGAGCGCAATAAGGGCGCTTGTGGTAAAGATGAGCCCAACATCATTTTCTGTAATACCACAAGCACACCCGTCAATCATAAATGACGAGTGCGCAAAATGCGTAAATGCAAATTGGAGAATATACAAGAAAAATCCTGTATAGAGTATTGTTTGTGGAGATCGCAAGAATGAGATCATGATGTATTACAATGCAAGTACAACAGGAATCACGATAGGATTTTTGTGTGTTTCTTGCAAGAGGTGTTTACTCACATTTTGTGCAATAGTGTTTTTGATTTTATCAAAATCAATATTCTTCATTTTAGATGTTTTTTGTTCTGTTGCGCGTCGTGTGAGATTGCGTACATCTTGGAGAAGTTTTTGATTTTCTCGCAAGTACACAAATCCTCGCGAAATAATATCAGGTGATTTTTTGAGCTTGCCCGTAATAGGATCAAGCGCTACTACAATGATAAAAATACCATCTTTTGATAATGCGGTACGATCTCTAAAGACGACATCTTGCAATTCTGCAATACTGCGTCCTTCGACGATATGAGGTATTGCAGGTATTTTTTCTTCGAGCTGTAGAATGGTATTTCCTTGATCGCGTATTTCAATGATGCTTCCATTTGAAGGAATCATAATATTTTCACTCGGTACACCAAGTTCAATCTGAGCCATTTTTGCGTGCATACGAATCATGTAAGGTTCACCGTGAACAGGCATAAAGTACTTGTAAGGAACTTGCTTGTGAATCCAGCGTAATTCTTCGCGAGATCCGTGCCCTGATGCATGCACTTGGTCGTCATGGTAGGTAATCACATTAAAGCTCCCTGAATAGAGTCTGTTTTTAAGTTGGGCAACATCATATTCATTGCCGGGAACAACAGATGCTGACAAGAGCACCGTGTCTGTGCGTTTAATTTTGATATATTTGTGTGTATCATTTGCAATACGATTCAGTGCTGCAAATTCTTCTCCTTGAGATCCGGTAACCAAAATAACGAGCTTGTTGTCAGGATATTGGTGCGCTTCTTCAATAGGAATCACATGAGAAAAATCAGTGAGCTGGAGCGCTTCTGCAATAGCCATATTTGATTTCATAGAGCGTCCATCAAGGGCAACAGTTTTGCCGTATTTTTTTGCGGCTTCAATAAAACTAATGAGTCGTTCTACTTGAGAAGCAAATGAAGCAATAAAGAGGCGTCCATCTTTGGTGTTTTTGATAATTTCGTCAATATTTGCAATAACTTTGTTTTCAGACAAGGTCCATCCTGGTTTTTCAATACCTGTAGAGTCCATAGTCATGAGCAAAATGTCTTCGTTTTTAAGGAAGGCATATTGATCAATTTCAGATTGCGCAACAACGCCATTGTCATTTTCAACACGTACGTCTCCTGTAGATACAATGCCCCCAAGAGGTGTTTTGATAATAACCCCTGTTGAGTCAGGAATAGAGTGTGTCAATCCAAAAAATTTTGCAGACAAGTGTTCACTGAGTGGTGTATACCCAGCTTCTTGACTGATGACATTGATAGTTACCTTGTCTTTGTGTTCAGGGAATTCTTCGAGCTTTTTTTGGATGAACATAGCACCGAATTCGCGTGTATAAATAGGTGGATATCCAAGACGATCAATGACGTAGGGGATAGCACCAACGTGATCAAGGTGTCCGTGCGTGATAACGAGTGCTTTAATGTCATCTTTGCGTTCAGCAAGATAATTGGTATTGGGAATAGTATAATCAATCCCTGGAGTGCTCGGCGTAGAGAAACCAATACCTGCGTCAATAACCACAATATCACCTTTGTATTCAATAAAGGTCATATTGGTTCCGATCCATTCAACGCCACACATAGGAACAATACGAATATCTCCATCAGCAAGAGGGGGAATGGTGCTCATGAGGTCGCTTTTTTTGCGTACGGTTGGGCGTGTATTGTCTTTGATGCGCTGAGGTGTCTTGGGGAATCTATTTCCGCCGCCACGTTGCGCAGAAGAAAAATTCTTTGATCGGTTCTTCTTGGGGCTTGCTTTTTCTGGGCTTCCTCCTGCATGTGAGGGAGCTGGTGAAGAAGAAGTCTTTCTAAAGACGCGTGTCATTGATGTGCGCACTTGAGGGTTTTGTTTTTTTTGAGGTTGAGATGATTGATTCATAAATAAATAAAAATAATAAGTAGTTTAGTTGCGATAGCGGGTAAGGAATTTCCAAATACGTTGTTCTTCGATAAACCATTCGTGGATATTGTTAAATCGGTCTGCATTCGTAGAGAGGGCTTCGAAGCGCACCCCTTGAATATTACTGGTAAGTAATGAAACAGTATGAGGATTATATAAAAAGAGTGCTGTTGGGCGCTCATTAAAGCGTCGCAAGAATGTTTGATATGCTCGCTCGCGGGCTTCCGTATCTACAGTGCGCAGAGCAGTCGTGAGAGCGCGATCGGCTTCATTGTCTGCAAAGAGTCCAATATTCAAACCAGGATCATTGCGGAATGATGAATGCCAGAATGCATAGATATCGCTGTCGTGTTGAAAGAATTGCCCAAAAAGAAGTGCTTCGTAATTGCGCGGTCTGATGATATCTTGTTCAAGGTTTCCTGGCTCAAAGAGTTGTAATGTCATAGTTACACCAATATCGCTCATGCGTTCTTGCATCATTTCAGCAATCGCTACGAGCTCAGGAACATTACTGGTTGCAAGACTGAATGAGAGCGGTGTTCCGTCTTTTTGACGAATACCGGTTTCGGTATTGATGCGCCACCCTGCGCGATCAAGAAGAGCGCTCGCTTGTTCAATGCGTGTTTCTTTGGTAAGTCCTTGGCTGTCATAGGGAATATGGCCGAGCATGGTTACAGGAAATGGGTTTTGTGTTGACGATGCAAATCCATTGAAAACATATTGAATCATGGCTTCGCGATTGAGTGCTATATCAAATGCGCGCATAATTTGTGTATCAAGAAAAATTGCTTGACGGTTTGCATTTACATACATACCAAATACACGAGGGAGCGGTGCTGTATACCTCGTATGTTTTTTGTCATATGAAAGTGTTTGATAGAGTGCAGGCGAGATATTGTGGAGCGCCTGAATTTCTCCTTTGTCAAATGCGCGCACCATGTCTTCGTTTTGTGTATACAATTTCACAATAAATGTACTGATGTAAGGACGCCCAAGCGCAAATCTACGAAATGCTTGCAAGTGAATTGCTTCGGGGGTGCCGCTTTTTGAACGCTTGATACTTTTTATAGTATAAGGCCCTGATCCAATTGCTTTGAGATTTCTTTCTGAAAAATTGAATTGTTCATATGAGAGATCTTGCCAAATATGAGCAGGGAGAATACCTACTGTGGTATTTTCAAGGAATCCTGCATATGACTCAGAGAGAGTGAATTGAATAGTGAGATTATCAACAAGGGTTACGTCAACACCTCTCCATGATGCAAAGAGCGGGCTTTCGGTTCGCACGTCCTGTATTTTTTGTATGGTAAAGAGAACATCCGTAGCATCAAGAGATCTACGGTCATGAAAGAAGAGATTGTCTTTGAGGGTGAAGGTATATACTTTACCGTCTTGTGAAATATCAAGTGTTTCAGCAAGATCGAGAACGAGTTCAGATCCTTCTCTGCGCATAAGTCCTGAATATACGAGACGCACTAAATCGCGATCTACTTCTGATCGTGCGAGTACAGGATTGATGAAACGAGGAGATCCAATAATACCTTCGGTGTATGTTCCTCCTGGAGCAGGTAAGACGACGGTTATTTTTTTATGGATGCCTGCAATAATACCAAGTGCTCCAATAATCATGAGAAGCAAAAGAGCGCTCATAATTATTTTGTGTTTTTTTGAAAATGTTTGAAAGGCAATATGAAGGGCTGCCCTCATTTCTTTGAAAAATTGTTGTAATGATTTCATTGGTGAATTGATAGGGTATAGAGTATGCGTATACGGTCTCTAGAACACTCTATGCAATCCATTTATAACAAAATCGAAGCAAATGCTGATGCTGTAAAGAGGATAGCAATAACAATAGTAGCTTTGAAGAGAAAACTTTCAAAACCACGGCGTGTATTATTTCCGCCAATATTACTTTCTCCTCCGCCAAGAGCCCCTTCGATACCACTACCGGTATTTTGAAGAAGGATTGCAACGATTAATAAAATGGAAAGAATTATTTGAATAATAGATAGTGTGACCTGCATGCCCTATAGTATAACAGTTTAGTATTTTAAATGCAAATATTTTTGAATGGGGATTTGATGTTTGGAATTTGGTGCTTTTTTACACACTGTGTATAGCATGTTTGATGGTTGATTCTTTTTTTGGTATACTCTGTATGTATGAATGATTTTCGCTTTACACTTATTTCAGTTTTAATTTTTATTACTATTATTGGACTTGGAGTTTTGGCATTTTTTGCCTTAGAAACAGGGGATTCAAATGGATCTCGTCAAATGATTAGTCAGCTCAGATCTCAAGTAAGTGAAAAAGATCAAGAATTACAAAATGCACTTCGTCGTATTGCGGAACTTGAATCAGATACGCAATCAGTCGCTCAAAATACACAACCAGCTGAACCCGCAACTCCTGCAACATCAGCTCCGTCAGAAAATCAAACACCATCATCAGGTACTGCTACAGAAAATAAACATGCAGCACTTATTCGCGAAGTACAAAGTATGATTGATAGAAAAGTGACTTTGCAAACAGGAAGTCGTGGCGCAGATGTGGGAACTATTCAAAAGTTCTTTAATGCGCACAATAATACAAATACAGCTGTGGATAATGATTATGGTCCAGGTACACGGCGTCTTGTAGAGGCATACCAACGCCAAAATAACATTACGGTAACAGGAGGAATTGGTCCGCTCACATTAAATGCAATGCTTGCATGGCTTCAAAATAACGGATAAACGACACTACAAAACAATTATAAAAGACATCCTCACAAGGATGTCTTTTATAATGGATAATGATGATGCATAGGGCGGAGGGTGTCTAATGTCGTTATGATTGCTTCAACGAGTTTGCTATGCAGTGTTTGAAAATACTCGCAGTATTTGAACGCATACTAGATGTATTCCACAGACACGCGATTCGTTAGTCCCGTCATGCGTTTTCAGACAAAGGAGTTTAGTGATTTTGTAATTTGGTGCTAGTCTCGATCGGTGGGACTAGGCGGTGGTATTTTACTTTTTACAAAAAATCATCTATACTACGCATGGTATTATTTGATATGAGTAAAGAATTATTAGCACAACTTGAAGGAGAGCGCGCGCAGATGACTACCAGAATTTTTCGTCTCGGACTTGAAATTGCATTTGTCTTTGCGGTGCCGGCACTTTTCGTTGCATTTGTGATTCGTCCATTACTCGCATCAGATACGCTTACCTTTATTCTTCTTGGGTGTGCATTTGTAGGGTCGTGGATTGTAGTGCTTATTCGCTACAAGAAAACACATACAAAAATGCATGCACTCGATATGCGTATCAAGGCGCTTCGTCTTGAGCTCGAAGAACAAAAAGCCTCTCAGTAATGAGCGCTTCACCAGAGCATTATTAGTAACATCATACGTATGAATTTCAAAGACTTATTTTTCATTCAAAGAGATATCCCTGCACTTGATCCAGACATTCTTTTCACATTTGGTCCTTTTGCATTTGCAAGCTCTACATTGCTCATCTTGGGTATTACACTCTTGTTTGTATTTTTTGTCTTTGTTGCGACTCTTTCATTTAAAACACGACCTGGTTCATTCCAAGTCGCTGTTGAATCAATATATGAAGGTATTGTAGGATTGATTGATCAAATTACCAATAATACGAATCGTTCTCAAAAAATATTTCCTGTGATTGGTGCCATGCTCGTCTATTTGGCTATAGCAAACCTCATTGGTCTCATTCCAGGTATTGAAAGCCTTACCTTTAATGATACACCACTTTTTAAGACACCAACCGCAGATTTCAATACTACATTTGGGCTCGCACTCGGTGCTATTATTGTGATTAATGGAATTAGTATTATGGAATGGGGTCCTTTTGGATTTGCGGGCCGCTTTGTACCACTTCACAAAATCTATTATGGATTTAAAAAGGGAATCGGCGCAGGGTTTATGTCTATTATTGATCTCTTGCTCGGACTCCTTGATATTATTGGAGAACTTGCAAAAATCATCTCGCTTTCTTTGCGTCTTTTTGGTAACATGTACGCAGGACAAGTGCTCTCTGTTATTTTGCTCGGAGCATTCGCGTATATTATTCCATCAATTTGGCTTGCGATGAACCTCTTTGTGGGTATTTTGCAAGCGATGGTATTTGCATCTTTGGTGGCAGCATATTATATGCTCGCTATCAATCCTGCAAAGAACAATTCGTAGTAGCATACTTGAGGGCCTAGAGTTTTGTGAGTTTTGAGAGGAGTACATCTCGCAAAGCGCATAAAATTCTGAGCCTTCAGAAAATTATTTACAAGTATTTTAATTACAAAGTTTTAACACATAACTTTCACTCATTTATGGAAACAGAAGCAGCACAACTTATTGGTAAAGGACTCGCAACATTCTCAATGTTCGGTTCAGGAATTGGAGAAGGATATTTGATCGGTAAGGCACTCGAAGCAATGGGACGCAACCCAGACATGCAAGGAACTATCTTTACAAACATGATTATTGGGGTTGCTCTTGCAGAATCAACTGCTATTTACGCATTCGTTGCATTCTTCATCATCTAATTAGATTTTTTATTATTCACCATCATACACAGCGCATATGAATTTATTGGACATTTTAGGACGTATAGGATTTGACTGGCAAGTTGCTCTGGCAAACTTGTTCAACTTCTTGATCATCTTTTTGTTGCTCAAGTATTTTGCTTTCAAGCCCATTGCAAAAATAATTGCTGACCGAAAAGCAAAAATCAATCAAGGGCTTGATGATGCACAACAAGCAGAAACAAATAAATTGCTTGCCCAAGAACAAGCACAAGAAATTGTGACCGCCGCACGCGCTGAAGCGCATGGTATTGTGGCGCATGCAGAAGCGCGCGTACAAGAAATGTTGCTCCAAGCACAAGACAATGCACGCGTACAAGCAACTGACATGATCAATGAAGCACATCGTAAAATCGAAAAAGATCGTCTCAAAATGAATCAAGAATTGCGCGCACAATCAGCACGTCTCATTGTTGAGAGTGTTCAAAAAATTATGATGGATACGGTTCATGAAAAAGAACACGACAAGATTATGAACAAGGCGCTCGAGTTAATGCGCTCTGAATAATTTCGTATGAGAGTACATCCGCAACAATTAGCACAGGTTCTCTATACATCAGTGTCCCGAGAACCAAAACATGCAACTGCATTTTTTAAAAAGTTCATGCTTTTTATTGAACAGCATGGCTTGCAGAGTTTCTTGCCTGAAATCAAAAGACATCTTGCACTACTCAAAGAAGCTGATGATCGCAAGAATCGCATGGTCATTACAACACCGTATGCGCTCTCTGCGGTAGGGGTGAACAAGATTCTCAAAGCATTTGGTTCAGTACAAGGTGTT
>JAJOIF010000013.1 GCA_021209525.1 Minisyncoccota bacterium
CCATAAGGCACAATTCCGCTTTCGTGAGAAAGGGTTATTTGTGCTTGCATAACTCCGCACAAAGAGATAAAGAAAAATAGAATTTTTTTCATTTGTTATTTGTTTTTTAAGGTTTCTTTATTTATATGTAGAGTATCACGCTATATGCAGTGAGTCAATGATCAGGAACATTATGCACAAAACACAAAAACCGGCATAACCGGTTTTCTTAAAAATGACCTTCTTCTCTCCACAAGCGATCGGCGGGTGCGAGCTCCAAACAAACGTCCTATGTGAGTGCGACCGCCGATCCTTGTAGAGACAAGCATCGTGTGTCTCTATAATACAATCATCCACACATTAAATCAATTTTTTATCAAGAAATATGTGCATAATCACAAACCTTATGCATATAAAGACATCCACGATAACGTCTAGGCATATCATCCTTACCCTTATACATTACGCGCTATCCATTTTTTGAAATCATCTTTGGTACCCCCTACTTTCTTACCAGGATTACAGAGGTGGTGCGGATCAAAAATATCTTTAATTTCTGCAAAGAGCGCCACCATCTCTGCTCCAAACTGTTGCTCGAGATATGGTGTGCGCACAATACCATCATTGTGTTCTGCGGTAATACTTGCACCATATTCAAGAGCAAGTGCATATACACGATCAGAAATTTCAAGCAAGCGATCACCTTCGCCGATTTCATCAAGCGTCATAAGCGGAATAATATGAAAATTACCATTACCCAAGTGCCCTGCGATCGTATAGAGTAATTTGTATTCATCAAGAATGGGAATGAGTCTCGGCAAATATTCAGGCAAGTGTTCTGGATTAATAGCAATGTCATCAATAAAAGGAGCTGTGCGTGTCCCCTTGCCCGACGCGCGCGTTTCTTTGCTATGTTCAGAAAGCAATTTAAAACTATCATGACGAAAATCCCAGAATTTTTCTTCTTGAGGGTCGCGCAAAATAGTGCGTATCGACATATTCAAGTCACCGAGCGATGCAGCGAGTTGTCGCGTTTTTTGATTTACATCTGCTTCGGTAGGGCCAGTCAATTCAGCGAGAACGATGAGCTTGGGAATACCTTGGGTAAGTGCCATCCATACTTCTGGCAAGAAGCGAATACTGTATTTGATGGCACCCCAAAAACCTTTGTCTTTGAGAAAATCTTTGAAAAACTTGATACCAATTTTAAAAGTATGATCATCATACATTTCGAGCATTTCCAAATCGTGCTGCATGAGACGATCGACGAGCTCTGGCACACGCGCAATGTCACGCACATAGATCACCAAGAGGTCATGAGCGGGTTGCTCATGCACTAATTTGTACATAATCTCAGCAATGACACCCAATGTTCCTTGCGCGCCCACATGAAGCGGAGCGAGTGTGAAAAACCCTTGCCCTTGTTCAAATGCTTCAAATGAATCAGTGCCTTGCAATACCTCCCAAAGGAGATATCCTGCTGCATTTTTTGACGTGCGCGGTTTTTTGGATTGGATAAGATGCCAATGCTCTTTGAGGCATGCATAGGTGCGACGATAGACATGTCCTTCGTAATCTTGTTGTGCGCATTTTTCAAGCACTTCCCTATAGGTGAGCGGCGCGCAAGTATATGTATCTCCGGCAGGGCCAACTACAGAGAGTTCGTGTACGAAATCTTTGTTCTGTCCGTATTTCAGTGTTTTTTCTCCGGCACCATTATTCGCAACCATGCCACCAATAGCGCACATATCGCGAGATCCTGGATAACACGGCATAATGAGACCTTGCTCAAGTGTGGCACGCTCAAAATCACGATACCATGTGCCAGGCAATGCGCGCGCATATCCTGCAATATTATATGCATGCCCATAAAAAGAATATTGCTCGGGAAATTGAGTAGAGAGCACTACCTCGTGAATTCCTTGCATATAACGCGTAGTGTCAAGAATAATCCCCGTATTCAAAGGCCCTCCCGTCATATCAGTACCAGCGGCGCGCGCCGTTACTGATAATCCCGGATATTCTGACTGATGATCGTGCACGTAGCGCATCACCGCTTGAATATCTGCAGTATGTTTTGGAAATACTACAAGTTGTGGAGGTATGTGAAAAATACTCCAGTCAATACTACGCGATGCCAGTGTTTCAGCATCATATGCCACGTCTCCTTCGATCAATTGTTGAATGTCTTGTGCAAGTTTCATATGTATGCAGTATATCATAAAAATAAACTACCCCCACATCGTGTCCAGAATATTTTATTGCAAGTATGCTATACTAACACCACACTTATCCGTTAATGAAATTATAATACTATGTCTGATGATAGAATTGATTTTTTAGCTATTGGCGACACCGTCGTTGATGCATTCATTGAATTACAAGACGCCGAAGTACACTGCGACATTGATAGCGCAGCGTGTAAAATCTCGATGACCTGGGGAGATAAAATCCCCTACCGTGATGTGCATGTTGTGTATGCTGTAGGTAATAGTCCTAATGCGAGCGTTTCAGCGGCACGCCTCGGTCTCTCTTCGGGGATTATGACACATCTCGGCACTGACCAAGATGGCGATGATTCTGTTGCTGCGCTTGAGCGTGACGGCGTACTCACTGAGTACATTACCCGCGACCCTGATCACAAAACAAATTATCACTATGTGCTCAGTTTTAATGCAGAGCGTACCATTCTCATCAAACATGAGAAATTCACCTACGACCTTGCCCGACAAGTAGCAGGTAAGAAACTCCCTAAATGGATATACTTTAGTTCTGTAGGAGAACATGGCCTCCCCTACCATCACGATATTGTACAGTGGGTAACTGATAATAATATCAAGATGGCATTTCAACCCGGAACATTCCAAATTAGTCTCGGCTCTGAAAAACTCAAAGATGTATACGCGGCTTCAGAAGTATTTTTCTGTAATGTCGAAGAGTCACAAAGAATTCTAAACACAGAGACCAGAGATCTCCCTACACTCTTGAAAGGAATTCACGCACTCGGCCCAAAAATTGTATTTATTACCGATGGACCAGAGGGTGCGTATGCATATGATAGCCACCATCAAGAAATGTGGTTTATGCCTATTTATCCTGATCCAAAACCACCTGTTGAAAGAACAGGTGCAGGTGATGCATTTTCAAGCACTGCAACCGCAGCGCTCGCCGCAGGCAAAAGCGTGCGCGAAGCCATTATGTGGGGACCTATCAATTCTATGAATGTAGTACAACACATCGGCGCCCAAGCGGGACTCTTGTCACGAGATGAACTCTTGAAGTATCTCGAAAATGCACCAGATCATTATGTGCCTCAAAAAATAGAATTCTAAATTTTGACTCATCAAAAAACTCCGCTATTGCGGAGTTTTTTGTGTCTGAATTATTCTGATTCTTTTCCCTTCCAAAGGGTAAGCAATGGACTTGCCAAAAAGAGTGATGAGTATGTTCCCACCAATGTTCCCACCAAGAGAATAAGTGCGAGGTCGCGTGTTGCAAATGGACCCACGACAAGGAGCGCCACGAGAACAATTACCAAAGTGAATGATGTGTTAAATGAACGCGCAAATGATTGACGAAGTGCTTTGTTCACTGTTTCATCAAATACTGCAAAGCGTTCATTTTCTTTGAGTGCGCCCAAGTTTTCACGAATACGATCAAAGACTACAATAGTGTCATTCACCGAGAGTCCGAGAATAGAGAGCATCCCCACCACCACGAGCGTGCTGATGTCTTTGCCGAGTAATGCAAAGATGCCGAGTGGAATAATAATGTCATGCAAGAGCGCCACAACAGCAACGAGCCCATATTTCCATGATGAAACCGGTCGTGAGACATGACGAAATACAAATGCAACAAAGAGAATAATAGCAAGAGATACGAGAATGAGCGAGAGTACCGCTTTTGAACGAAGCTCGCGTCCCACTGACGGACCAACGGTTGTAAATCGTTCGAGTTCGTACGGATTACCTTCAATTTCAAGAGCGGCGAGCAAGACTCCGCGCTCTGCTTCTGACAATTCGCGCATGCGAATAATCATCCCTGTTTCTCCAAATGGTTGTACTTGGGCACGAAAATCAAATGGGGCCAAGCGTGCTTGAATGTCTTGAGGGGCGACTACTTGTTCATAACGCACACCAGCGAGCGATCCTTCGGTAAACTCAATACTGAAATTGAGTCCGCGCACCATAATGATTACCAAAGATGCAATAACCAAGAGTGCTGAAAATCCAATAAAGAAGAATTTGTTTTTAATGATATTCATAGAGATGTTTAGGCGTCAATACCTGATGAAAATAAGAAGCGACCAATGCGTGTTTCTCCAATTCCTGATGTGGCGAGCAAGAAGTATCGTGTTGCCGTAATAGCGGTGAACATAGATACGAGCACCCCAATACCAAAAGTGAGCGCAAATCCTTTGATGAGGCTCGTACCAAACCAAAAGAGAATGATTGCAGAAATAATGCTTGAAATATTTCCATCACGAATTGAAAGCCATGCGCGGTCAAATCCTGCAGTAATAGCGTCTTGCGTTGTGCGACCATCACGCAATTCTTCTTTCATACGTTCAAAGATAAGAATATTCGCATCTACTGCAATACCGAGAGAGATGATAAATCCAGCAATACCTGCCGCAGTCAATGTAACAGGAATGAGTTTAAAGAGTGCAAGCATCACTGCGCCATAGATAAGCAAAGCAAGTGCTGCAATCAATCCAGGAAAACGATAGTATGCGATCAAGAAGATAATCACTGCAAGTAATCCTACCATACCCGCAAAGACACCTGCGCGCGCTGCCTCATCGCCAAGTGTTGGTCCTACAGATTCAGTTGCCGCAAGCTCAATAGGTACTGGCAATGCTCCGGCATTCAAGCGTCCTACTAATGCTTTTGCTTCGTCTAAATCAAATGTACCTGTAATGATAGCTTCGCCACCTGTAATTGCTGTTTGAATGACTGGCGCAGAAATAATTTCTCCGTCAAGGAAAATAGCGAGTACGCGACCTACATTATTGCGCGTAATCTCTGCAAAGAGATCAGCACCTTCACGATCAAAAGTGAGTGCAACAATAGGGGCTCCAACACCAACGCTTCCTTGCGCAAAATCAAGACGCGCACGAGAGAGGTATCGTCCTGTAAGTCCTGTATCAGTATACAAACTGTCTAGAGCTGAACCAATAGTGAGTACACCGTCTTCGCTGATGTCTGCAGCAGAAAGACTGATTTCCCCGCCATTTTCATTCATAAGCTTGAATTCAAGTACGGGTGTTTCTCCAATGAGGCGTACTGCTTCATCAATATCGGTAATGCCTGGCAATTCAACAATGAGACGATGTTGTACGCCGTCTTGGCCGAGGCGCACAGTTTCTGTTTGTATATTTGGTTCACTCACACCAAACAAGTTGATGCGACGCTCAATGACATCACGCAATGATTGCAATGATTCACGAACGCTGTCTTCGGGTAGCGCTGAAATATCAGCATCATACTCTAAATGAGTACCTCCTGAGAGATCGAGCCCTAATTGAAAAGGGCGTGATTCTTGGGTTGATGCAACAAAATAGCCTACACCGAGACCTATAATTAATAATACACTTGCGATAATTCTTTGATATACCATGACTTTCTATCATATCGCACTTACCTTAAAAAGAAAAGTTGACAATACAACGAGTGGTCTCTCTTACACAAAGAACCCATACCCCTCTATAAGCAAGAGCGCACATGCTGCAATAAGGAGGAAAACACCCACACTGCGTGACAATGTCTCTTCGGATATGCGGTGCGCAATATGCGCAGAAATAACACCACCTATTGCTGCAGCAATACCGATGATGAGTCCTTGGGTAAGGTTAATGAAGTCTGCGCGCCAATACCCCAGAGCTCCAGAAAATGCACTCATAAACATTACTCCAGCAGCAGTTCCAATAGATGTTTTGACATCGAGACGAAAAATAAAGTGGACTACTATAAATACAAAAATTCCGCCACCTGCACCAAAAAATCCCGTGAGCATACCCAATATGAGTCCTGCGAGGAATGCGAGAATGGTTTGTGTATATGGATTCTCGGAAACAAATGCGCGCAAGAGGAGTGGCTGCGTCTCAATACTTCGCAGAGGACCTTGCATCATACGCATCCCTAAAAAGAGCATGGTCAAAATAACACCGACTGAAATAATGAATTCTGGAATGTATTCTACGGTACCTGTAGCAAAAAATGTTCCTATGAAAGCGCCTGATATGATGAGTAGCGCCGTGCGTATATGCAAATACCCTGCGCGATAATATGACCACGCAATAGGACCAGAAGAAATAACATCAGCCATGAGACTCGTGCCAAGTGCATACAAAAGAGGTACTCCGAAAAAGGTCGTCAGAAGTGGAATCATAATCATCACCCCTGATGCTCCGGTAATACCAGAGATAATCCCTGACACCAATCCTGCAATAATAAGACCGAAGTATTCCATAGTTACGTCGTGATTCGCTCAGTGCTCCCGTACATACGGACGACACCATATGCAAGAAGCGTTCCCAGAATTGCTCCGCCGATAATATCAACAGGAAAATGTATACCTGCAATGACACGAGCAAGAGTAATGAGCACTGCTACTATATACGCAAAAATACCTACATGCCGATCATGAAACCACGCAACATATGCAAGAGCAAAGAATACGAGTGCATGACCTGACGGAAATGAATCCCCTCCTCCATACAAGAAAAGTGGTTCCACATCAGCGAGTACTTCAAAAGGGCGCCCCGTGCGAAAAATCACTTTGCCAATATATGCAACAGCTCCCGCCAAGAGCCCTGTTCCGAGATAGAGAAAAATATGACGCGCACGCTCTTTGTATACAGCAAAATATTCTGCGAAACTGCGCGGTACCGATCCCGTGCTCGTAATAAGAATAAAAAGCGAAAGAATAGTCACCTTGTCTGCATGTGCTGCAAAAAAATAAATCACAAAATCAATGACCGGATGCATACCAACCAGAGAATGAAGCATATAAAATAATGAAAGATGAAATGCTGTCATATATTATATTGATGGTGGATATTTGCGCTTTGCTACATCGAGCACATTATCAAGGAGACAGGCCACCGTAAGCGGACCAACACCACCTGGCACAGGCGACCAATACGACGGAATGTCACCGAGTGTTGCACCGTCTACATCACCCCGAATACCGCCATGTGATTCGGATGTTCCTGCATCAATAATTACCGCACCTGGTTGCAACATATCTCCTGTAATGAGTCCGTCTTGACCCACAGCAGAAATAATGACTGTACCCGAGGCGATGCGAGCACGCGCATCCGGCGTCTCTTTGCTGATACCTTCAACATTACCACCACGCTTGCGCAAGAGATGAGTTACTGGCTTGCCTACGAGCCTCCCTTGCCCAACAACAACATACCGCTGCTCAGAGAGATTAATAGGTAAGGTTTCAAGAATATGCATAATAGCGCGCGCTGTAGGATAGACGAGAGATGACGTATCTGCATAAAATTGCTCTGCTGTGTGCGGATTAAGCACATCAACATCTACGAGCGGATCTATAGCAGCGAGCACGCGTTCAGTATCAATAGACGGCGGTAGCGGTAACTGCACAATGAGCCCACACATACCAGGAAGCGCATTGATGGTATGAATTTCTTGGATAAGAGCGTCGGTGGTAATGGTCTCCGGAAATCGTGCAGTATGCACGCGCATACCAATACGCTCTGCGCGTTTCTCTTTCATGCGTACATATTGTTCTGCAATAGGATCATCTCCTACAAGAATGTCGCAAAAAACTGGCTGCATATGAAATGCCGCCACCTCATGAGTGAGGCGACTGAGTATTTCTTCGGCAAGTTGTTTACCATCAATAATATGCATATTACGTAGAGCATCATACCACAGAGTGTGCTATTTTTTCTATACACCTAAAAATTCATTGTGTAGGTCGTCTTTGTGAATAGATCGGTTGAATCTACGGAAACTCATCACCATACCGAGCGCCATAGCCTCAACTATCAGGTGAGATCCTCCGCGACTCATAAATGGGAGCGGTAGTCCTGTAATAGGCATTACTCCAATATTCATTCCCACATTTACAATAATATGCATCATAAGATACAATGCCACACCAATAGCAAAAAATGCTGCGAAATTATTTTCACTATACAGAGCAGATCGTATAATGCGCCATATAATGATAGCGTAGAGAATCAGCAAGATGCTTGCGCCTACAAAACCCCATTCTTCTGAGAATGCAGCAAAGATAAAGTCTGTTTGATATTCAGGCAAGAAATTGAGACGAGACTGTGTCCCATATCCAATCCCCTTACCAAAAATCTGCCCCGACCCTACCGCGATTACTGACTGATACGCATTGTACCCAGATCCTTGAATATCTTGGAGTGGTTGCACAAATGACATAACGCGGGCTTTCTGGTACGGTTCAAATACAAATAACCACAAACCGAGAAATGCAATAATGCCGAGACTCACCAGGGCAAGCAAGTGCTTGCGCGAAATCCCTGACACAAAGACGAGCCCGAACCAAATACCCAAAAGAACGAGCGCTGATCCAAAGTCAGGCTGCAAAAATACCAAGAGAAATGGAATGGCAACATATGCTCCCGATATGAGAATATGCTTTACATGCTTGATTTCAATATGCCGGCGAGAAAAATATTTTGCCAAAATCAAAATCAAAATAATTTTCATAAGGTCTACCGGCTGTAATGAAAAGAGTCCAAAATCAAGCCAGCGCGTAGATCCTTTGACGGCGGTACTGAAGACAAAGAGCGCGAGCAATAACACATTTCCGAATGCAAAAAGCCAGAGCAAAATACGAGAACTTTTAAGGAAACGAAAATCAAGATGCGAAAATAATACAAAAACACCTGATGCAATAATTACCCATATTAATTGTCGATACATTGCAGAACCACCCTCTGAAAAAGAGTGTAGTGTAATGAGGCCGGCACCAAGTATAGGAATGAGTGCACCTACGAGCACCCAATCAATATTGTGTTTCTTGTACGTGTGCATATATTAGCGAGTATTACGAGGAGAAAACAAATCAATGCGTGGAATAATTTCAATACGAGCAATGGTTGTATCAAAAGGTACTGGCCATGTAAATACTACAGGGACTTCTCCTTGCTCTGCAATGCGATCAATGCGTGTTTGACTTGCATACACAGCATTGCCTGCAGCATCATACAAGAGCGCTACAGCATGAATATCAAAAAGCGGCACCAATGCCGTATTGGCAAGAGTTGCACTGAGACGAGGGGTAGATCCCGAGAGATCAAGATTTCTATTTTTTACAATAATACGAGGCGTGCTCCACACAGCATCAACACGCTCCCAAACAGGTCGTTCAAGAAATTCAAAGAAAACGAGTGAGGGTATACGGCTACCCGCCTGAATACCTGTTTCAAAAATTGCAGATCGTTGATTGGGCCCAATAAAGGTTGATCCTGTTTGTTCACTGATTAAAATATTTTGAGCATCATATATACGAAAACGATATGGGATGCGACGAATACCTGCTTGTGCATTTTGATTTTCAAAATAGGCAACGACACTGTATACATTATCAGTAATGAGAAAAGGGCGCTCCCACAGAGGCACGAGAGATCGTGCCCCGCCTTCACATATACGCGCACAAGATCCGCCACAGTCAATACCTTGTTCATCGCCATTTTGCACACCATCAAAACATGTTGGTGTTCGCTTGAGCACCTGAGCAAGTATGATACCTACCACTACAACTACCATGAGAGCAAATGCTCCAATATACGTAGCTTTTCTTTTGAGAGACCATGGTGACATACACTGAGTATATTACACCCATTTGCGTAATTCAAGAGCAGCGCGGGCTGCATTTTGCTCTGCTTCTTGTTTTGACGTTCCGACACCTTCGGCAATACATATATCATTAAAAAATACACCGATGCGGAAACTCTTGTCATGATCAGGGCCTGTTTCTGAAAGGACGCGATATGTAGGAGTGACATTTTCTACTTCTTGAGCGCGCTCTTGAATCCAGCTCTTTGAGTCGCGCCATAAATTTTTTGAGACAATTTCTTCAAGGCGACCAAAAAGCGACCGTGCAATAAAATCACGCGCCACATCATATCCCCCATCTAAATAGAGAGCTCCAATAATTGCTTCAAAAGTATTCGCAAGAATGTATTGACGCGCTTTTCCTGTATCACGCGCTTCACCGCGAGACAAGAGAAGAAAATCATTCGCGCCGAGTTCTTCGGCTGCGAGAGAAATACTTTTGGTGTTTACCAGTGCTGAGCGAAATGCAGTCAAATCCCCTTCTGGTTTATCTGGGTACATGGCATAGAGGTGATCGGTTACCGCAAGTTCGAGAACAGCGTCACCTAAAAATTCAAGTCGCTCATTATGTTCCAAACCAGAATGTGCATGCTCATTAATATATGAACGGTGTGTAAATGCCTGCTGCAAAAGCGCCGGTTCATTAAAAGAATACTGGATGCGCTTTTCAAATTGAGCGAAATTTTTCATAACGAAAGTATGTGTTATTAAGTAATAAGTTTTTGAATTGCTTCTGCAATAAGTTGTGTGACATCTTCGTACATAGTAAGTGTCGTGATGTCGTCAACAGAAAACCAGCGCGCATCATCAAGTCCTCCTGAATCAGATTCGAGGCTCACAGGAGTATATGCAGATTCAGTCAAGAAATAGTGCACTTGTTTGCGTATTTTTCCTTTTTGAGGGTGGTGCGCAATATATTCATTTTCGCCGATTTTTTCTTTGACAACAATATCGAGATTGGTTTCTTCTTTGACTTCACGAACAACTGCGTCTTCTTCGGTTTCTCCTGATTCAACACTACCTTTGGCAAGTGTCCAGTATCCAAAAACGTCATGCACCATAGCAAAAAAGAGTTCGCCGTCATTATCGCGCGCATATACTACCGCACCTGCTTTTTTCTCAATAGGAAGTTCTTGAATATTTATAGGTACTGCGCGTGCTTTTTTAGGAGGCGGCACCATGTCTTTGCCAGGTTCACCCATTTCACGATATACTGCACCGAGCACACCATTTACAAATCGCCCACTATTTTCGCCACCGTATTTTTTTGCAATTTCAATTGCTTCATTAATAGCAACCTTGGGTGGTACGTCATCATAATTACCAAAAAGGAGTTCGTAGAGACCAATACGCAAAACATTACGATCTACTGCGGAGATTTTATCCACAGGCCATTCTGGTGCAGCTTTTTCAATAATTTTATCAAGGACTTTTTGTTTTGCTGCAATAGATTTCGTGAGGTGTATCATAAATTCACCATCATCGAGACCTGGACCAAATTCTTGGATATTATAATTTAATGCATCAGAAAGCATGTCGATCTTTCGACCGGTCATATCCCACTCAAAGAGTGTCTGCATTACTATTGAACGTGCAAGGTGTCTATTCGCCATCGGAGAATAGTATAGCACACCCTACAATTACTTGTAAACTATTTTGAAGTTTTTTTAGCTTTTGCGATTTTCTTTTCAGCTTGTGCAACCACATCAAGTACTTGTCGTCCGCGGTAGTGACCGTCTTTTGTAGCACGGTGACGTAAGTGAGGAACACCTGCTTCGGTGGTAGTGATAGCAGGAGCGCTCAATGCATGATGTGCTCGTCGATTTCTTGTGTGTGCGCGTGTGTGACGCATTCGAATTACCATATGCGTGATAGTATACATATATATAAAAAAAATGCAAGGGAGAACCTTGTCTCGTTTTTAATAAAATACTTCTCTATTTCAAAAAACTCTTTCTATGTACTTTACTTGCTCCGAATTTTTGAATGGCCGTATAATGCCCTTTCGTGCCATAACCTTTGTGTTGATCAAATCCATATTCTGGGTATATGCGAGATAAGCGCATCATCATACGATCCCGGCGCACTTTGGCAACAATAGATGCGAGCGCAATACTGAGCACTTTGGTGTCTCCTTTGGTAATCGTTTCGCGATGTGCGTATGTACTCGGTGCATAGAGACGCCCGTCACATCGCACTATAATGTCATCATGAGTATACCCATATTTCTTTTGCATATGAGCAAGTAGTTTTTGCGTGGCGATCAAGAGTGATGCGGCCATACCTTTTTCATCAAGTATGTGTGGTGCGATATGTACATGATGCATATCAAGAAAACCCTCTTTTTGCGCAGATTGCATCATACGATATATCTTATTGCGTTTTTCCGGAGACAGTTGCTTGGAGTCGCGATACGGTGTTTTGACGCCTCGCATATTTTGCTCAATATGCATAATACGTCTTGTATTGTAAATCATGCAGACAGCAACGGTGAGTGGTCCCGCCAGAGGACCTCTTCCCGCTTCATCAATTCCACATTCTATACGCTTTTTGCTCATAATAAAGACAGTGTACCACAGCGACCACACTATACCAATGAGCGCAAGTTTCTCAAAGCAATCATTATGGTATACTGTGACCTATACGCTATGTGTGCACATGACTCATCACAACCTAAAAGCCCTTTTGTGCACTTGCACTGTCACAGTCATTATTCTCTACTTGACGGCTTGTCAAAAATACCTGACCTTGTGAAAACCGCAAAAGAATACCATATGCCTGCCCTTGCCCTCACTGACCATGGTGCTATGTATGGTGCTATTGAATTTTACAAAACATGTGAAAAGCACGAAATCAAGCCGCTTATTGGATGTGAAATTTATGTTGCAGAACGCACACGCTTTGACAAAGAACACGGCATTGATAGCAAGCGCTATCACCTTACCCTCATTGCAAAAAATAATACGGGGTATCAACACTTGATGAAAATTGTTTCTGCGGCATCTCTTGAAGGATACTATTACAAGCCACGCGCCGACAAAGACCTCCTCAAGCAATATGCAGATGGAATTATCTGTCTCACTGGATGTCCTGCAAGTGAATTTATTACTCATATTAAAAACAAAGAATTAGACAAGGCGCGCAACCTCCTTGAATGGTACATTGATGTATTTGGCAAAGAACATGTCTTCGTAGAAGTTATGAAACACGAAGAAGTTTCATGGTACGACCAAGAGCTCATTGATAATGTTGTGATGATTGCTCAAGAATATGATCAACCTATTGTCGGCACCTGGGATTCTCATTACCTCCATCCTACTGACCGCCAAGCGCACGACACACTTCTTGCTATTAATACCAATAATCAAAACTTTAAATTAGATGGCGATTATTCATTCTTGTCGAGTGATCGCGCATGGGAAGTATTCAAAGATATTCCAGGCGCATATGAAAATACGAGCAAACTTGCCGAGATGTGTCATATTCAGCTTGATTTAGGTAATTGGGTATTTCCGCACTTTGAAGTTCCCGCAGGCGAAACGCATGAATCACAATTACGCAAAATGGTATATGCTGGTATTCCGTGGCGCTATGGATCAGAAACTCCTGAAATTATCGAGCGTATTGAATATGAATTAGAGGTGATCAAGGGTAAGGGATTCCCTGTATACATGCTCATTGTGGGAGACCTCATTCGTTTTGCGCGCGAACATAATATTCTCACCAATATTCGGGGATCTGTGGCAGGGTCTATTGTAACCTATTTGCTCGGTATTACGAGTGTTGACCCCCTTCATTTTAAACTTCCTTTTGAGCGATTTTTGAATCCTGAACGACCAAGTGCTCCTGATATTGATATGGACTTTGCCGATAATCGTCGTGACGAGGTGATTGATTATGCGCGTCAAAAATATGGCGTTGATGCCGTAGCTCAAATTGGTACATTTGGTAAGATGCTCGCGCGCGGTGTGGTGCGCGATGTAGCACGCGCACTCGGATACCCATACGACGTAGGAGATCGTATTTCAAAAATGATTCCTATGGGTTCTCAGGGATTCCCCATGACCATCAAGCGCGCCCTTGAGATGGTGCCTGAGCTCAAAGAAATGTATGACAATGAGCGCGAAGTTGCAGAAATTATTGACCTCGCGCAACGCATCGAAGGATGTGCGCGACACGTATCAGTGCATGCCGCAGGTGTCGTGATTGCACCAACGCGCGTTGATGACTTTGCCCCTGTGCAACTCGACCCTAAAGGAGGAAAAGTGATTACGCAATATGATATGCACGCCGTCGAAGACGCAGGACTCATCAAGTTTGACTTTTTGGGTATTCGTAACTTGTCTATTTTGGCAGATGCCATTGATCGCGTACAAAAAATTCGCGGTATTCATATTGATGTAGACACTATTCCCCTTGATGACACAGCAACATTTGAAATGCTTGCTCGTGGCGAAACGCTTGGTGTTTTTCAATTATCCGGATCTGGCATGACACACTTCTTGAAAGAATTGCGTCCTACAAACATCGACGACATCAATGCGATGGTGGCACTCTATCGTCCAGGACCTATGGATGTTATTCCTGAATATATCAAACGGAAATACAATCCCGAGTCAGTGACATTTCTTGATCCGCGCATGAAAGATATTCTCGATCGATCATTTGGTCTCATTGTATACCAAGACGACGTCATGCTTATTGCGATTCACCTCGCAGGATATTCATGGCTTGAAGCAGACAAATTGCGCAAAGCCATGGGTAAGAAAATTCCAGAACTCATGGAAGAACAAAAAGAAAAACTGCTCACCGGTTTTGCCGAACATGGTGCCAGCGCCGAATTAGGACAACAACTCTGGGAACTCATTGAACCCTTTGCCGCTTATGGATTCAACAAAGCGCATGCGGCGAGCTATGGGCAGCTCGCATACCATACGGCATATATGAAGGCGCACTATCCTATGGAATACATGAGCGCTATCATGACCGCAGAATCAGGTAATATTGAAAAAGTTGCCGAAGTCATTGCAGAATGTAAGCGCATGAATATTGAAGTCCTCCCTCCTGATATCAATGCATCTTTTTCAGACTTTACCATCGTTGTCGAAGACGGTGTCGTGACGAATAAAATATTCTTTGGACTCCGCAATATCAAAAACTTTGGCGAAGAAATCGGCAAGGCTATTATTCATGAACGCAAAAAAGGTGGCGTCTTTACCTCTATTGAAAATTTTCTTGAGCGCGTACAGCACAAAAACCTTAACAAAAAATCACTTGAATCGCTCATTATGTGTGGAGCGCTCGACACACTCGGAGAACGCGGACAACTCTTGGCTAATCTTGAAAATATGCTCAAGTTCAACAGAGATATTACTCCTGCCAATACTGATCAAGGGTCACTCTTTGGAGGGCTTGATACAGCACCCAAGGCACGCCTTACCTTGACCGACGCCCCGCCCGCACGCAGAGAAGACGCACTCGCATGGGAAAAAGAATTACTTGGGCTTTATGTATCAGGACATCCTCTCGAGCAATATGTAGAAAAATTCAAAGAGATTAATATGAACATTCGCAAGGTCAAACAAGACCTCGAAACAGGACAAACGACAGTGGTGCTCGCTGTTGTTGAAGCAATGCGTGAAATTTATACCAAGAAAAATGACAAGATGGCATTCATTACGCTTGCAGATATGACCGATGCGCTTGAGGGTGTTATCTTCCCCAAGGATTATCAAAAATATATTCGCCTGATACAAACGGAAACTATTCTCGCATTTCAGATCAAGGTAACGGATCGTAATGGCGAGAGGAGTATGATTATTGAAGAAGTACGGAAGGTGTGAGTGAATAAATTACAAATCCCAAGCATCAAGACACAAACAAGTTACAAATTCCAAAATACAAAAACATAGACGTTATGTTTCATCCTCGAGGTCACGTATTTTGGATATAAAAATGACGCGAGTATTCGTCGCCCCGTCAAACAACGGGGCTCAGGTACACCAAACCCCGTCAGACGGGGTCAGACGAGGTCAGGCGTGATTTGACGAGGGTGCTTGAGATTTGGGTTTGGGATTTGTTACATTTTCCTTGTCTCTGTCTCACATCTTGTGCTATAGTAACCCATATGTCAGAAGAATATACCCCAATATACAAAGTGCGCCACTCACTTGCCCACCTGCTCGCCAAAGCAGTACTTGAACATTTTCCAGATGCACAACCAACCATTGGTCCCGCTATTGACCATGGTTTTTATTATGATTTTGCATTCTCTCAACCCTTTTCAGACAAAGACCTCAAAGCCATAGAAAAAACCATGAAGAAAATGAAAAATTCGTGGCATGGTTTTGAAAAACGCGTCGTAACTGCAGAAGAAGCGCGCGCTGTTTTTGCGGGGAATCCTTTCAAACTAGAACTCATTCATGAGCTCGCTGAAAAAGGCGAAGAAATCACTCTCTATGTTTCCGGTCAAGGCAAAACTGAATTTATAGATCTCTGTCGTGGAGGTCATGTTGATGATATGGCACGCGACATCGATGGCGGACAATTTACACTTGATCGTGTTGCTGGTGCATACTGGCGCGGGGATGAAAAAAATCCTATGCTTACCCGTATTTATGGACTCGCTTTTGAAAGCGCTGATGCATTAGATGCGCATCTAGAATTACGCAAAGAAGCCGAAGCGCGCGATCACCGCAAATTAGGCATTGAACTCGATCTCTTTACCTTTTCTGATTTAGTGGGATCAGGACTTCCCCTCTTTACCCCAAAAGGCACCGCTATGCGCGATGCTATTATTGAAAAAATTCAACGCATTCAAAAAAATTACGGCTACCAAAAAGTCACCATTCCTCACATCACCAAAAAAGACCTCTACGAAACCTCAGGTCACTGGCAAAAATTTGGCGACGAACTCTTTAAGGTCAAAGGACAAAGTGACACAGAATTTGTCATGAAGCCTATGAACTGCCCGCACCATACGCAACTCTTTGCGGCACATGCGCGCTCATATCGCGACCTCCCTATTCGTTTTATGGAATCAACTATGGTATACCGCGACGAACAAGCAGGTGAACTCTTAGGCCTCAGCCGTGTACGCAGTATTACCCAAGACGACGGACATGTCTTTTGTACTCCAGAACAAATCAAAGAAGAAGTGCGCGCCATCATTGATGTTATTCGTCGCTTTTATACCTCACTGGATATGTGGGGCGATGAGCGTAGTTACTGGGTCTCCCTCTCCGTGCGCGATCCGCAAACTCCAGAAAAATACCTCGGTAATCCTGAACGCTGGGATACTGCAGAATCAATTCTCGCCGAAGTTGCTCAAGAAGAAGGGCTCCACATCAAACGCGTCGAAGGTGAAGCAGCATTTTATGGACCAAAACTTGATTTCCAATTCTTTGATGCGCTCGGTCGCGAACGACAACTCGCCACAGCACAGCTGGACTTTGTTATGCCAGAGCGTTTTGGTTTAGAGTACACTGACTCTGATGGGCAGAAAAAAACACCAGTTATGATTCACCGCGCTGTCGCAGGATCTCTCGAGCGTTTTATGGCAATTATTACTGAACACTTCGCAGGAGCATTTCCTACATGGCTCGCACCGGTGCAAGTCGCTGTGCTCCCTATTTCCGATGAACATCATGGCAACTATGCACAAGAAATAACCAATGCATTACGCGATGCCAATATTCGCGTAGAAGCTCACTATGAAGGATCTCTGGGTAAGCGTATTCGCACCGTCAAGAAAATGAAAGTTCCATATACTATTGTCGTTGGGGATGCTGAAAAAAATGCACAAACAATCACCGTAGAAATGCGTCATGATGAAAAATTAGAACATATTACGCTCGCTGCATTTATTGAAAGGATTAAAAAAGAGTGTGAGTAAGTAATAAAAAACCCTGACGAGAGTCAGGGTTTTGTTTTAGGTACGATTGACTTCTCGATAAAAAAGAAATACGCTGTATCTAATCCATTCATTTACAAAAACAAATATTATGAGAAGAGTAGAACAACTATTAGGAAATCCCAAGTTTTTTCAAAAGAAGAAGCTCTGGCATTTATGGAAACTCATTATGGTCAAGAGTGCTCAAGGGGTACTTATTTTCAATGGGCAACGGTGCTGTGCAGAGAAGATTTTAGTCTCAAAGAAACTTTTGAGTACTTAAAAAAATTAAACTATTACAAAATATGGGAAGACCTTATCGAAAACAAAAAAGGACTCAGGGCATATATTGTTGAGCAATATTCTCAAGTCAAAGATCTTGATGATATTTATAAAATAGGAGAACACTCATTAGAAATATTAGCTTATGAGATTGACGGGCTTATGTAAAAAGAAATCAAAGAACAATTATCTTTGAATGATATCATTGCTTTTGGTAAAAAATATGGTCGCAATAAATTTTGGGACATAGCTTTCAAAAGAGACGATTTCCAAAAATATCTGCAGACAGCCCCTTTGTCAGAAATTGTAGATTTTGCTCTATGTGTACAAGACAAGAATATCTGTTCACGAATATTTCAACACGATGATGTTGTGACGTACTTTGAAACAGATTTGTCGTCAAAAGAAATCTTTGAACTATTAACCTGGCCAGAGAATGCTTTCGTTGAAAATATTGCTTCTCAAAGAAGCGACTTTCAAGAATACATCGAAAATATTCCTGTGCAGGAAGCTATTGTTTTTGTAAAAAAGCATTACAAAAATTATTTTCTGGTAGAAAAACTATTCCAACGAGAAGATATAGCGCAAGAAGTTTACGCTTAATCATTTAACCTCTCAATAAAAAATATTGAGAGGCTTTTATTTGACTTTTCTACCCCAAATATGCTTTTATAGGTAGAAATATTTTATAACTTAAAAACGAATACCTATATGAGCTACACGACCAGCACCTTCCCCGCATTCCTGGAATCAAAAAAAATACCAACAAAATTTTTGCATTTGTTGCAAATCCTCATTGTTACAAACCCGATGAAGCATTTTTTTTTTCTACTTGATTCAAGCTTTGATCAACGAGGAAAGTATCTCAAAAAACTTTTCAAAAAAAGTCATATCCAAGATTTTTTAGCATCGATACCTCCTGCGCAAGTAGAACGCTATGCACTAGGAAGATATCCATTACCTCTCAAGATCCAGATGGTGCAACGTGAAGACTTTCCCCTAGAGAAAGCTTATCGCATGGCACAAAATGATTCCTCCTATTGGAAAATTATCTTAAAAAGAGAGGATGCATTACGCACCATTCAGCAGGAACTTTCAAAAGAAGCAGCCCTCCAATTTGCAGAAAAATACGATAATGCTGATTGGGATACTTGTAGTCGTCACACCTGGAGATTATTGAGCGCAGTACTTCAGCGAAAAGACTTTAGTATGCCCGAAGTTATGGAAATTCTCTACAAAAAAGAATCTCTAAGACTCTGGGGAGATATTCTTCTTCACAGAAAAGATATCCCTCTTGATCAAGCTATTGAAATTGCGGATGGGTATAGACAAAACGAATCTGGACAGAGAGTGTACCGAAAAAGTATATGGAAAAAACTTATACAGAGAGACGACCTTGACCCAGAACGAGTGATTGAGCTCATCAAGAAGATCAACCTCCCTCAGGTGTACCGTGCCGCCTATGCACGCAAAGATGTGCGCATGTATATGCGCCAAAAATAATAAAAATCCCCGATGAGTAACAATCGGGGATTTTATATACATCTGTATTCATAAGCCGGATTCTGTTTTAACAGTCATCTGTCTTGCATATATGTTGCCATATATATCTTTGCGGCACTTCGTCAAAATGACGACACGGCCTTGCACAGCAGTAGGAATTTAGCCGTTTCACCCTTGTATTACTACAAGACTTTCCCACGAGGGGTTCCGTTCATTACTGATTGGACGTCTCTGCTCGCATCCCGTGAATTACTTCAGACGGGGATTACCCGCTACCGTTTTTGATCTCCAAAGAGAAAACTGTGTCCGGACTTTCCTCTCTCACACATGCGTGCGTCGAGCGACTGAACGATACAGATGTACCACGATACTACTCTATTTTTATATAAAGGGCAAGAGATTATTGTAATGTGAAGCATCTGCATGATTTTGACTTTTTTAATGAGAAATGATATAAAGTTAATAAATATTCGTAAACTTAAAAACATAATATTATGAAAATATTAAAAAATACAGAAGACTTCAGTATATATACTGAATCAGAGCTTAAAAATATTGCAAGGTATGGAAAGACTAATGAAATTAAAGCATCAGCAGAAATGGCTTTAATTAAACGATTTCCATCCGAAGAGACGCTCAAAAATCTTGCAAGGTATGGAAAAACTGATGATATTGCCAAAGCGGCATTTGATGCATTAGTAGATCCATCCGAAGAGACGCTCAAGTATCTTGCAGAGTATGGTAAAACTGATGAAATTGCACAATCAGCTTTTGATGCACTAGCTGATCCATCTGAAAAGACGCTCAAGTATCTTGCAAGGTATGGAAAAACTGATGAAATTAAAGCATCAGCAGAAATGGCTTTAATTAAACGATTTCCATCCGAAGAGACACTGAAGTGTCTTGCAGAGTATGGAAAAACTGATGATATTGCCAAAGCGGCATTTGATGCATTAGTAGATCCATCCGAAGAGACGCTCAAAAATCTTGCAAGGTATGGAAAGACTGATACCATTGTGCAAGCAGCAAAAGATACGCTCAATAAAAAATTTGAAAGAATATCCCACCTTATTGACATAGGCAGATACTCTTAAAACAAAAAACCTTAACCAAATCAGTTAAGGTTTTTACTATATACTATGTGAGACGTCTCTGTATTATTCTAAAATAGAAATTACATCACCAGCAGCCAGACCATACTCCCTCACCCACCCTGCAGGAAATTCTAATACATAAAGCGCAGGTATTAGCGGACGAAATACTGTTGGATAGGTTTCTGGAGTAATATTTTCATAAATATGCACAATACGCCCATCAGCATCTAGCCAAATAATATCAAGATCAAAGAACATATCTTTCATCCAAAAACCATAAGTACCCGGTTCATCAAATACAAAGATCATCCCCTCGCGCGCACCGAGACGCTCCACATGAGACAATCCGAGCTGTCTCAGTTCTGGTGTATCTGAGGCAAAAACGGTAAATTGATCACCATCTACTTCGATGATTTTCTGTGTCAGTTCTGACAATGATCGATACCTAAAATGAGTATCCTTTTTGGTATAGAATAGCTGCGCAATAAAAAAGAACAAACCAAGAAGTAGCACAAACCCACCAAGACCGAGAACAATATGTTGTGCAGTAATTTTATGCAGCATCACGTTTTGTCCACCCCGCATCAAGATATGATGCTAATTTTTTTTCTTTAATTTCTTTGACGACGCCATCTTTTTCAACAATAATGCGATCGGTTTTCAAGATGAGTGTTTGAGGTTTTTGCTCGAGAGAAGATTCAGTGAGCGAAGCCACATCAATACGAGACATCGTTTCTGCAATTTGGAAATAGAGTGTTTGTTCAAGTTCGCGGAATAAACGCAGACCTTCTTTTTTGTATTCAACAATAGGTTCTCGTTGCCCATATGCACGGAGATTCACTGACTGTCTCGTATGATCCATCACTTGAAGGTGCTGCATCCAGAGACGATCAATAACGTTGAGTGCAACGCGACGGAACAATCCATCAAATAATTCTTCATTGGCGAGCTCTGTGCGTTTATTGAAAATTTCTTGGGTAAGGGTTTCGTCTACTGTTGTTACTTCATTAAAGAGATTTTGTACTTCGGTTTCTTGATTGAGCAAAATAGCGCGACGCTTGCGATAAATACTATTGCGCTGTGTTGAGAGCACATCATCATAAGAGAGTACGCTTTTACGTGCATCAAAGTTAAATCCTTCGATTTTTTCTTGGGCGCTTTCAAGGGCATTTGAAATGAATTTGTTTTGAATAGCTTCGTCATCAGCAAGTCCGAGTGCGCCAATCATAGCTTGCGCGCGATCTGAACCAAAGACTTTCATGAGCGGGTCTTCGAGAGACACATAGAATTGTGTTTCTCCGGGATCGCCTTGGCGTCCCGCGCGACCACGGAGCTGATTGTCAATACGGCGCGCATCATGGCGCTCAGTACCGAGCACAAAGAGTCCGCCGATTTCACGAATTTCTTGTTCTAATTCTGGTGTTGTAGGATTCCCTCCGAGTTTGATGTCGACACCGCGACCAGCCATATTGGTTGCAATAGTTACAGCACCCTTCTTGCCGGCTTGAGCAATAATTTCTCCTTCTTGTTCGTGGTTTTTAGCATTCAAGACCTGATGAGGGACGCCTTCTTGGGTCAAATATGCTGAGAGGAGTTCATTCTTTTCGACAGAAACAGTACCGATGAGCACCGGTTGCCCTGTTGCATGAATTTCTTTGACTTTGCGTGCAATAGCTTTGAATTTTCCTTGTTCTGTTTGAAAGATAAGGTCAATATTATCAATACGCTGCACAGTACGATGTGTAGGCACTTCGATAACATCAAGACCATATACTTTGTAGAATTCTTCACGAGAACTCTTTGCTGTTCCCGTCATTCCTGCAAGTTTTGTATAAAATTTAAAATAGTTTTGGTACGTAATAGATGCAATAGTTTTTGTTTCATCTAAAATAGGCACATTTTCTTTTGCTTCAATAGCTTGATGAAGTCCATCTGACCAGCGGCGGCCATCTTGAACACGCCCTGTAAAAGGATCGACAATGAGCACCTTTTGTTCGCGAATCAGATAATCACGATCTTTGAGATAGAGGGCTTGTGCGCGAACTGCTGTTTCCAGATGGTGTACATATTGAATCATTTCTTGGGTGTAGATATTATCAATATTAAGTATCTTTTCTGCTTTTTCAATACCGGCATCAGTGAGCGAAATTGCTTTCATTTTTTCATCTACTGTATAATCTGACCCTGACTCAAGCTGACGCGCCACGCGCGCAAAGAGTGCATAGAGGTCGCGAGACTCATTGGATTTTGTTGAGAGAATCAGTGGCACACGGGCTTCGTCAATCAAAATTGAATCAATTTCGTCAACAATAGCAAAGTGATGCGGTGTTTCAGTGCGCTGCACGAGTCCTTCTGCAAATGTTTGTGTATTGTCGCGCAAGTAATCAAAACCAAATTGATTATTTGTTCCATAGGTAATATCAGCATCATACGCTTCTTTGCGAGAACATGGGCGTAAGTATGCATCAAATACACGAAAAGAACCTTCTTCGTCACGAGTATCATCAAGTTCGCCACCTTGCGCGAGAAGTGTATGAGATTCATCATAGATGAATGACTTGTTGTCGTCATTGATAGAAGCAACAGTCACCCCTAAAAAGTTATACACCTCTCCAACCCAACCAGCGTCACGTTTCGCCAGATAATCATTAGGTGATACCACATGCACCCCCTTGCCAGACAATGCATTCAAATACGCAGGCAATACAGCGGTAAAGGTCTTTCCTTCTCCCGTACGCATTTCTGCAATCTTGCCCTGATGAATCACGACACCTCCGATCATTTGCACATCATACAAGCGCACCCCCATTGTGCGCACAAAAGCTTCGCGCACGAGAGCAAATGCTTGCGGCAAAATATCATTAAGTGTTTTGCCTTCTTGTAATGCGTCTTTGAGTTTTTGTGTATATTCTGGAAATGCAGCATTTTCAAGAGCTTGCATTTCTGATTCATATGCATTAATACGCTCAACAATATGCTGGATTTCAGCAAGAGCACGAGAACTTTCATCACCAAATAATTTTTTGAAAAAATCCATAACAACGAGGAGTGGCCCTTTATATTCCTAATAACATACGACAGGCCTCTGTATGTACCTACAGTATAGCACAAAGAGGTCTATTTTAAAACAAGCAAAAACCCTCCATAATGGAGGTTTTTGTGTGCATATCCAAGAAATTATTTCTTCTTTGGAGCTGCTTTTTTAGCTGCTGGCTTTTTTGCTGCAACTTTTTTAGCTGCTGGCTTTTTTGCTGCAACTT
>JAJOIF010000006.1 GCA_021209525.1 Minisyncoccota bacterium
AAAAATTATTTTTATCACCACCCTTGACCTGCACTATGAGACGCTCGTGCGTAGCGTAGAAAAAGCAGATATAGAAGTTATTGATGTAATTGCTGCACCTCTGGCACTGAGCGCTGTGGTTATGCCGCATCGTCATAAAACAGTAGGATCTCTCCTTCTCAATATTGGCGCAGAGACAACATCGCTCGCTGTTTTTGAAGATGGGTATCTCATTGATGTTTCTGTGGTGCGTTTTGGTTCTCATGATATTACTAATGACCTTGCGCTCGGATTTAAAATAGACCTAGAAGAGGCAGAGCGTGTTAAAAAAAATCCAGATCATAATCCGGACATACCTAAACGCAAACGCGAAGAAATTATCAATGCGCGTCTCGCTGATATTTTTGAACTCGTCGTAAAGAGACTTGAGGCAATCAAGCGACACAAGATCCTTCCCGCGGGGGCCGTCGTGCTTGGGGGTGGCGCTCATATACAAAATATTGAATCATTCACTAAAGACGCCCTTGATTTGCCAGTGCGCGTTCTCACAGACAAACATATTCTCGAGATGACCAATAGAAATATCAAAGACGCAAATATGCTTACGGCATATGGATTATGTGTCTTGGCGCTTGACGAAGAAACATACACATCGTCATATTGGTCTTCTGGGTTCTTCTCTTCCCTCAAGAAATTTGTCGATAATTTCCTTGAACAATTTTCTCCATAATGTAGAATAGAGATGTCTGATTGGACGAATCATTTGCTTTGCGGTATGATAGGTACATCGTTATCATGCGTTTTTTTATGAGATTATTACATTTTATTTTTATTTATGCCTAAAGTTAATCCTGATATTCAAACTTCTGCTCGCATCACCGTTGTCGGACTTGGTGGTTCTGGAAAAAATGCCGTTAATCACATGATTAACTCAAATGTTTCTGATGTTGAATTTATTTGTATGAACACAGATGTGCAAGATTTGCACAATTCTCTTGCTGAAAAGAAAATTCATATTGGGCGCAATCTCACCAAAGGGCGTGGCACAGGAATGAATCCTGAAATTGGGCGTCAATCTGCTGATGAGACTCAAGCAGAAATCCAAGAAGCGCTCAAAGGATCAGATCTCCTCTTTATTGCTTGTGGTATGGGGGGTGGAACCGGAACCGGATCAGCGCCTGTAGTTGCGCGCGTGGCCAAAGAACAAGACATCTTGACTGTGGCAGTGGTGACGAAGCCATTTTTCTTTGAAGGAGAACGTCGTCAAAATATTGCACGCGAAGGTCTTGAACGTCTTGAAAAAGAAGTTGACGCAGTGATTGTTATTCCTAATGACCGCCTCCTTGATCTTGCAGGAGATGATACGAGTTTTAATGATACCTTTGCTATGTGTGATGAAGTACTTCGCCAAGCAGTAGAAGGTATTTCTGAGCTCATTACTACTCCAGGTACTATTAATATTGACTTTGCCGACATTAAAACCATTCTTCAAAATGCAGGAGCAGCATTTATGGGTGTTGGATCAGCGGCAGGCGAAAAACGCGCGGAAAATGCTGCTATGCAAGCAATTAATTCCCCTCTCCTTGACCTCTCTATTCGTGGCGCAAAGGGCGTTCTCTTCTCTATTTCTGCAGGTGATGACTTGACCATGCGCGAAGTCCAAACAATTGCAAATATTGTCACTGAATCTATAGATGTTGATGCAAAAGTTATCTTTGGTACCATCAAAGACGCAAAACTCAAAAAAGGAGAAATCAAAGTAACGGTGATTGCAACTGGATTTGAACCAGGTGCCGACAAAAAGAAATCTCTCTTTGAAGCAAAAGAGCCTAAAAAAGAAACACGCGAACCTGCTATCGAAGTAGAACAGCCGATCATTCGTCGGGATATTCCTGATACTGCAGTAGGAGAACCTAAAATCAAAAAAGTAGAAGTCATTGATGATGAAAATCCTGATGAATGGAGTGCTGTTCCTGCATTCTTGCGCAGAAATAGTGACAAAAAATAATCTTATTCTTTCCTAACCTTACTCTATCATGTACGACCTTGCTATTATTGGTGGCGGCCCTGCCGGCGCTGCGGGAGCTGTCTATGCTGCTCGTAAACAACTCAAAACCGTTTTGATTACCGATGAATTTGGCGGGCAATCAAAAGTCTCCGAAGAAATCTATAATTGGATTGGTACCAAGGCTATTTCGGGGCAAGCGCTTGCTGACAGTCTCAAAGATCATGTTATGGAATATGAGGGCGAATACCTGACGATCCACGAGCGCGTGCGCGCACAAAAAGTCACCAAACAAGATGACGGCATATTTGTTATTGCGCTTTCAAATAATGAAACCATCACTGCGCAGACTATTCTCGTTGCGTCTGGAAGCAGACGACGTGCCCTTGATGTACCTGGTGCTGATCTCTATGAAAACAAGGGTGTGGTCTATTGTGCGAGTTGTGACGGACCTCTCTTTTCTGGTATGGATGTTGTTGTTATTGGTGGCGGTAATGCTGGATTTGAATCAGCAGCGCAACTCCTTGCATACACCAAGAGTGTCACCCTCTTGCAACGCAGTGATCGCTTCAAAGCTGATGCAACAACTGTTGAAAAAGTACTCGCCCATCCTCATATGCGCGCTATTAAAAATGCTGTCCCTGTACGCATTGATGGCGAGCAATTCATCAAAGGTATCACCTATCGCGATACAACTACCGGTCAAGAAATAACCCTTGATGCCCAAGGGGTCTTTGTAGAAATTGGTCAAATTCCTAATACTGATTTTATTGCGGATCTCGTTACGTGTACTGAATATGGAAATATTGTTATTGATCCGCGCACACAGCGCGCCTCTGTTCCTGGAATCTGGGCAGCTGGCGATGTGACTGATGGACTCTATCATCAAAATAATATTGCCGCAGGTGATGCGGTCAAAGCTCTCGAAGATATTTACCTCTATATTAAGGCATAAAAAAAATCCCTACGAGATACCTCGTAGGGATTTTATTATGCGATGTCAGAATCAAGATTATTTTTTATCAGAATCTTGATTCTTTTTTACTGGTGCTTTTTCTTTGGGTGCGATTTGCTGCTTGTCTATGGTGATAGACAGCTTTTCACCTGAAGGTAGTGACTGATCAAAAGTCACCTTGCTACCCTTTTCTGCAACAGCTCCTAGAGATGTGATAATCTCTTTGGTGCATGTACATGATGATCTGGGTTCACTAGCAATAGACTTCACATGAGCGCTATCATCCTCGGCATCTTGTCTTTTGTACCCATTAAAGAGACCTTTAATGAGGTAGTACAGGGCAAGGAGTGCTAAAAATGCAATGATTAGGAAACCTAAAAGTGGCAGCAGTATGCCAGCAAATACATTCCACATATCTTTCCAACCTTGTGCAGGTGGAATGATAGGATCTAATTGCGCCAAGCAATCGCCCGGGCAAGGAACGGTCTTCTCTACCTCTTTGCAGTCTTTTAATACTCTCAGAAATTCATCTTCGAGCATTTTCAATTGACTCGAGCAAAGCAATTGCTCGAGGGCAATTTTTTGCTCATATGAGGCGAGTGATGCATTGCCACCCAAAAGCCCTAAGGACTTTTTCAGGATTTTGTCAGAATACGGTATTCCTGCCGTATTTGCATAAAATCCTACCACTTGGCCATTGTTATATGGCACAAGTACAGGCGATACCACTGTCTGTACGTGAATATTTTTCACGTATGGATTGCTACTGTATTTTGACTTGAGTAAGTCTACAGCAACTAGTGCCACCTCAATGCGCTCAGAGCTGCCTTTTAAGATCAGTTGAGGACACTCTACAGTTTTAATTACTGTAGTAGTAGGCGCAGGCTCTGCACAAGCTTTTTTGTTTTTCCAAGCCTGCACGGCAAAGAAAATTATCAATAAAGCAGCAACAAATAAAATCACGTTCTTTTTCATTTATTTAGATTTAAAAGTTAAAAATTTTGGCAATATTGCCATATATCAACAATATATTAGCATTTTTTAGATATAATGTCAAGTTCTTAAGAGTGCCTATCCTTTTTCTCTTATATCTCGACCTGTTGAGCGAACCTCGTTTCTTGTAAATGAATAATCAGGGCGACACCTTAAGGTAATTTATTTTTACAATATATCAAGACTCTTGCCACGTCTTTTATTGAGTTAACCCACCATAACTCCATACCACACAGAAGGTACTCTTTCTTTTTTAGCAAAAAAGAAACAAAAGCTTCGCGAGCCGGCTTCTCTGCTCTTAAAAATATTGCTCGTATCCTGTAAGAGCAAAACTTAGCTTAGCTCAGACAGTTGCCCTTACGACGGATACTCACTTCATTTTTATATCGCATATACGCGGGCTCGAGGAACGTGCTGCGTCAGACGGTGCTAATTCTTCGAAAATTCCATGCCCATCGTAGCTTCTCATCTTTCGCTAAAGCTACAGATGACGCGGAGCAGAGACGGACGGCGAAGAGTTACCTATTTTTGTCTCTCGAGACTTAGAATTTGTTTGTAATTTAGTGCTTGGAATTTGGTGCTTTGGTTCCACCTGCCTCGTTTGTCACGTCAGCTTCGTCAGACGAGGTTAGACGTGATTTGACGCGGTATCTTGTATCTTTTCATATATTGCTTTTTGCATTATCCTCCTTCATGATATACTTCATATATGCTTCTCGCTGATATATTACATAATCAATCATATACCTATGCCGAAGGGGCTCTCGATAGAGATGTCACTGATTTGTGCTTGCGGGCAAGTGATATAGAACCCGGTGCTGCATATATCGCAGTGCGTGGTACACAGCACGATGGTCATGACTTTATTCAACAAGCACTTGATCGTGGCGCTACTGCCATTCTCTGCCAAGAGCTCCCTGCGCAACGCGAGCCACACATTGCATATGTCGTTGTAGACGATCTTGCTCAGCGTATTGGATTTTTCGCCAGTAATTTTTTCGGTAATCCATCAGCGGAATTGGTAGTGATGGGTGTGACGGGTACGAATGGCAAGACGACCACAGCAACGCTCGCATATCAATTATTAACAGCGCTCGGATACCAAACTGGGCTCCTCTCTACGGTGGTGAATATTATTGGCACCGAAGAAATCCCTGCAACACATACCACGCCTGATGCAATATCAGTGCATAGATTTTTTAGACGCATGCGTGATGCGGGGTGTACTCATGTGTGTATGGAAGTTTCATCGCATGCACTCGTGCAGGGTAGGGTTGCAGGGATACATTTTAGTTGTGGCGTCTTTACGAATATTACGCATGACCATCTTGACTATCATGGTACTTTTGAAAATTATATTCAAGCAAAACAAATGCTCTTCAATCTCTTGCCAGAAAATGCCTACGCAGTAGTTAATCGCGACAATCCGCACACGTATCGCATGATTGAACATGCACGCGCGAAATGTGTGTATTATGGGATAGGTGAGACAGATAGAGACACCGCCTATGACCACCTCTATACAGGGAGCATCACCGAGCATTCATTTGAAGGAACAACGCTCTCCATAGAAGGACATATGGTAAAGACGCACCTCATTGGTATGTTTAATGCGTATAATATTATGGGTCTGTATGCTATGGCGCGCGTGCTCGGCTGTGATCCGTCTCGTGTTCGAGAAATACTTCCAACACTGATTCCTCCGTCAGGTCGTTTTGAATATTACCATGCACATAATGTTATTGGGGTTATTGATTATGCGCATACACCAGATGCACTTGAAAATGTTTTGACGACATTGCAGGCGATTCGCACTACAGGGCAGCGCATCATTACAGTGGTGGGTTGTGGTGGTGATCGTGACAAAGAAAAACGCGCTCCTATGGCACGCACTGCAGAAACATATAGTGACTATGTGGTGCTCACGTCTGATAATCCGCGCAGCGAAGACCCGCTCATTATCTTAGAAGATATGAAAGAAGGAATTATTGACCATGAAAAAGTTGCGGTGATCACTGACCGCAAAGAAGCGATTCATACTGCACGCACATATGCACATCAGGGAGATATTATACTCATTGCAGGCAAAGGACATGAATCGTACCAAGAAATACAAGGTGTGAAATATCCATTTTCTGACAAAGAGGTGTTTTTAGGATAAGGGTAGGCAAGTGCCAAGCATCAAATTACAAATAACAAACAAATTCTAAGATACAAGCAATAAATAACACCTCATTCCGGGAATTTGTGAGAACTGGTAAGTCATTCCTGGAAAATACGAGCGAGGCACGAACGAGTATTTGTCCGTGGTCTCGTATTTTTTGCACGTATGCAGCATATATTCCACATATATGCATAAGTGATTATTTGTGCGGATTGTTCATTTACAATCAACGAGTCCCCGGACATTTTCTACGCTACACTTCGAAAGTTCCGGGGGCGCGTATGTGCATTTGTATAATTAGAAATTTTTCTACTGCGGATATGTTTCTTGTGCCCATTTTGGAATCTCTTTGATGAGCCCGCCTAATTCACCAGATGAGAGCATGAGAATAACTTCATTGCCAGTAATCTCATGTTCAAGAATCGCCAGAGCTTCATCGCTCGTATGTACACCGTGCGCAGGGGTGCCACTCGTGGTGACACGATGGACGATTTCATCAAGCGTTAATTGACCAGGCACATCTTTGCCGTCTTTTGCTGGTGGTTTGTAGATAATGACCAAAGCACTTTCTGCAAAGACATCATCATACCAATGTGCGGTGAGTGGGTCCCTCCATGAAAATGTATGCGGTTCAAAAACAGTGACAATACGCGCAGTAGGGAAATGGAGTCGCAGTGCCTCGAGAGCCGTTTTTGCCTTGGTATATGAAGAACCAAATCCTTCGTAGATACTGAGAGAGCTTGCGTCTGTTTTTTTATCGAGACGACGCACCACACCACGAAATGACGCAATACCACGCACGAGTTCATCTATACTCAAAAGTCCTTGCTCAAGAATCATTGCACTTGACCCTACAATATTTTCAATATTAAATGCGCCAAGTAATTGTGTTTCAAGGGTGCATACAAATGTGTCGCCTCTGTAGAGATCACACGCTGTAGTAGATCCATATGCAATATTGCGAGGATGATACCCCTCGTGCTCATGGAGTCCATAGGTCACTACACGTGCTGATGTTTCTGCGACGAGTTCCGCAACATTGGGGTGCGCAATATTCGCAACCACAATACTCTCGGTAGTGAGTGTTTGCATGAGTGCGCGATAGGGAGCCAAATAAGACTCAAGAGTAGGGAACATATTTACATGATCATGTTCTCCAGAGGTGAGGAGGACATGCTTGCCATGGAGATACATAAACTTTGATGTCATATCAAAATTAGAAGTCGGATATTCATCTCCTTCCATAATGAATATATCTTGTGATCCTGCATGCGACAGAGGCATGTCATGAGGAATAGCGCCTATAAAATAGTGTGGATCTTTGCCTGCATGACGCAAACACCACGATATAAGGGCGCTATTGGTTGATTTTCCATAACTACCCACAACGAGTGTATTTGTGGTTTCTGATCCAAGGACGCCCCACATTTCTGCCATACTCATAACGGGAGCTGGGTGCGCAAAGGCTGCTGCCACTTCGGCATTATCCATGGTGAGTTTTGCATGCTTGCCTATAATAATGAGCTCTGTATCTGCGGGAATATTTTCTGCAGCATGTTCTGTTGCAAAAGAAATACCATATGATGCCAAATATGATGCACTCGGATCATAAGCACCCATATCAGATCCGGTGACATGACACCCCTTTTCTTTGAGATATGTTGCAAGAGCCGTCATGCCCATGCCTGCAATACCAATAATATGAATTTTTGAATAAGGGAGCTGCATACTAAGACGTTTGTTTGTTCGTATAATAATTTCCATTCTGCCAAATAGGGAGATAATAATCAAGGAGGGTGTGGTCAGGGTTAATGATATTAGATAGCGACACTCTGTCTGTTGCAATATCGAGCGAGGCAATATGCGGCGCATGCGGAAACATGCCCGTCGTTAGGGTATTTGTGGGAATATGTTCAATAGGAACACCCAGCATATCAAGTTCTTGCCACATATGTTTAAAACGGGTCAAGTATTCAACTTGCACAAAACTGCCCAAGCATTGAAATTCATTCAAAAATGCAAAAATAGTAAAGACGAGTAATGTGCCAGGGCAGAGATTACCGTTTTTTAGTTCGCGCACGAGGATATTTTTGTCTTGGGGAAATTGTTGGTGATCGCCCGCAAAACCATAGCCATCCATATAGTACACATTTTCTTGCTTGCTATATTTTCCTGTTTCATATGATGTGTAAAAGAGGTGTGTATTATTTCCAAATACAGCGAGAACGCGCTCTGTCACGTGAGGGTCAAGGAGTAATTGCGTAACAGGGTGATGCGCATCATCAATCACACTGAGAATGTAGTGCGTAGCCACACGATTAATATCAAAAACATACACACTTCTTTCAAGGCTCTTGCTCAAGAGGGAAGATGAAACATTACTTGCCCATAATGAAAACAAATCACCAATACGAGGTGGTGCAATGAGTGCGCGCAGTGACTCGTCCAATGACGCATATTTTTTGTACATGTCTTCGGAGATATGTGTATTATATACGAGTGCGTCTTGTTTTTTCTTGTCGATAAGGTTGTATACAGAGTCTGCCCAAGTAAAGCGTCCCGGTTTGCTCTTGTTTGAAAAGGGTACACCAGAAAATGCTCCAATAATATAGGGGGTGCTCTGATTAAGTGCAGAGGTACTGATCCAGTCAATACAGAATCTCCGTGAAGGCGATGCTATTTCTGTATGTGCCGATGTTTGCAAGGTGCGATATGTTTCAAGGTGATCAAGAAGCACAGAACAGACCGATGTGTCATATCCAAGAAGTGTATACTCATCCATGAGCGCTTTTTTTAGAAATGGATCTATGGGATGTTTAGGGCGATAGGTCCATATTTCCGCACTATATGCATGGGGTGTCATATGCGCGGTTTTTCTGAGCGCCTCGGCGAGAATGGTATGTCCTTCTTTTGCCAGAGTATCTATGAATGAAGTATCGCGTGACATATAGAGTGTAGTATACGCTACTTGAATGGTTGAGAGTACTTGACAGGTGTGTGTAATTATGAGAATATCTTTAAAAGATTTTTCTCAAAAACTTTAAAAATTATAATCATGGAAACGGTAACATTATCGTGCAAACAAGCGCTTGATATTATGGGATCAAAACAATTCATTGGACCAAAAGATATTGAAAATACTTTTGGATTCATGCCAAATACGATTCCCGAAATATCATTTTCAGTTGAAGAATTAGAGCGCGGGCGTGAACTCGGGCAACAACTTATTTTGTATATTGACACCAAAAGAGACGGCACACCGTTTACGGTATCAAATATTCACAACATAATAAGCGGTGTAACATCTGATGGTAAAAATCTTCTGTACGACAAAACACATATTGCAGAAGATTTAGTGCTCGCTACTCAGACTCCTCGCCTTGGTTGGAGATTAACTACCCCTGAAGTCATCGATAATTCAACAAACAAGAATTATCTCCAGCAAACCGAGACCCTTATAAAATATCTTCAGAATGTGCATTACAAAGAAGTAGTTATGCCACAAGCTTTCAAAGAAGCTATCTGTGAATTTAATACTATTAATACTTCTGAAATCAGAGAGAAAATAATGTCTTTAGAAACACCAAAATGGCAAGAAGTAGCGCGCATGCTTTCCGGTCTCTCAATTAATGAACTCACCAGAGAGCGATCGAGCGAGGTCATTTATCGTTGGGTAATTAATGAAAAGAAATTAGGAGTAAAAAATCTCTCATTGTCATATACGTGGTCAAATTCCCTTAACAAGGTTGGAGGACTTGTTTTTATAGGTCTTTTCGATGGTAATTTGTTTGATAGTTATTGGAAGGGTTTGAGAGCGAAAACGTGGCGGCCGAGAGGATTTCATTCTAATGTAGGTGTTTGTTTTTCTGTTGGCGCACTTTAGATAAAAGTTAAAGCGGAGTGGAAACACTTCGCTTTTTTATGTGCCTATACACATGGTCTGCGTAGTGAAAGTCCTCGGAATTTCTTGCTCATATGCTATACTGCATTTATATGAAACAGAAAACAAAATTTTTGAGCCATCTTTTTTTGCTTGTCGCTTTGTTATGCGGAGGGGCGCAGACGCTCTTTGCCCAAGAAGTCTTTGACCATTTTCAAGGCACGTATCGTGGACGCGTGCTTGAAATTCAAAGTACAGAGTGGCGGGACGATCCGCTCCTTGGAGGAGAACAAGAAATCCAAACCATCAAAGTAGAATTCCTGGACGGAGAACGCAAGGGCGAAGTTTTAGTATTTGAAAATGATTATTTACCCTTGCGCAAGAATCAGAAATTTTATGTAAATCATGTGCGTGATATTGATGGGCGTGATTTTTATGCTGTGGTGAATATTGATCGTCGCGCTGGACTTTTGGCTATGGGATTGGTTTTTGTGCTTGCGGTGATTGTTTTTGGACGCTGGCAGGGTGTACGATCTTTGATTGCACTCGCGGCGAGCTTTGCTGCAATTTTCTTGATTCTCTTGCCGGGAATTTTGAATGGGTGGAATCCGCTCTGGGCAAGTTTCTTGGTATCCGCGATCATTCTTTTTGGTGCCATATTTTTCACGCATGGATTTAACAGAGAAGCGAGTGTTGCATTTGGTGGCACGATGATTGCAGTATTTCTGTCAGGACTCTTTGCTATTATCGCTGTGCATGCGACGAGTCTCTCTGGGTTTTCAGAAGAGACGAGTATTTACTTGAACTTTAATACAGGGGGTACGATTAACTTTACCGCATTATTACTTGGAGCATTTATTATTGGATTCCTCGGGGTCTTGGATGATATTTCTATCACCCAAGCAGCTATTGTCACCGAACTCTATCAAAGCAATACCAACATTACACAGCGCGAAGTATTTGAGCGTGCTATGCGCGTAGGGCGTGAACACGTAGGAGCGCTCGTTAACACACTCGTACTTGCGTATACAGGAGCAGCATTGCCGCTCTTGCTCTACTTTAGCCTCTTGCCACTTTCATTTGGTGCTATTGTAAATATGGAACTCTTTGCAACAGAAATTGTGCGTACTGTTGTAGGGAGTATCGGACTCATCTTGACTGTACCTATTGTGACAGGACTCGGGGTGATTTTTTTGAAGGACTATGTGCCCAAGCATACACATGGACATAGTCATGCGCACGGGCATACGCACAAACACTAAAAACAGTGTTTGGAATTTGGTGCATGTTCTTCGTGTGCTATACTATAACTCGTACATAATTTATTCATAATCATCTATATACTATGCAATCATCAACACAATGGACATTTATACTTATCGGTCTCATTGTTGGCGTACTCATTCTCACTGCCGTTATTTCTCGTACAACACAAAACAGAGAAGAGGTGTCAGATACTCCAACAGAAATGTCTTCAGAAATAAATCAAGAAGACTTTGATGTGTCTATTCAGACAATTTTGGAGAGCGGGGCGCCTCTCGATATTTCCGCGAGTACTATTTCTTGGACTGCTCAAAAACAATTAGTACGCACGTGGATTGATACAGGGACATTGGCATTGACTTCAGGTGCGCTCTTGATGACAGGTGATGCGATGCTTACCGGAGGTGCATTTGTAGTAGACATGTCATCACTTGCAGTGAATGCTACTGGAATGGGGAGGGGGAATGATCAGTTGAGAAATCACCTCTTGTCTGCAGATTTTTTTGATAGCGAAAATTATCCGCGCGCAACATTTATCATTACGGGTGTTTCTTTTGATGAACGCACCGAAGAAGGTATTGATATAACGCGTCCAATGATTACTGGAGATATGACTATCAAAGGTATCACTCAAGAAATTACCTTTCCCGCGATGCGTAGTGAAGATGGCGGGAGTACCGTATTTACTGCGGACATAGTGATTGATCGTTCACTCTTTGATATTCGTTTTGGGTCGCCATCATTCTTTAGCAATCTTGGTGACAATGCCATTGACGACACCTTTGAATTACGTGTACGCATGGTGCTTGCTCAATAATTGCTTACACAATAAACCGCCTCAGAGCAGAGCCTCAGAGTATCGAGAAAAATAAAAACCGCACGGTGCGGTTTTTATTTTTTATATAAAATGCGGTATACTATACATAGATAGATATTTATTCATTTCAGCAAATTTTTATGATTGATCCACGCATATCAGAATACATTGAAACACAAGTAGCCGCAGGATACCCACGCGATAGTATTGAAGACGCATTACGCCAAGGAGGGTGGAGTGCTCAAGAAATTGCCGATGCGTATCAAGCATATGAAGCAATGCACATATCATCTGTCGCAGAAACATCTGCGCCAGCTCCAGAATCTGCTCCTGAATTATCACCAGTAGAGACGCTTGTTGTAGATGCAGAAAACACATCTCCTCAAATCACGGGAATGCAAGATATTTTTGCGCCAATTTCTGTCACTCAAGATACACCACTTGCTGTAGAGAGTACTACGCCCTTGGCGCCTATGCCGGATATGAGCATTCCTGCACCTACTTCTCTTGAAGAGCGTATAGGATCTCTCGTTCCCGACATGACTTTCCTCGAAGAAGAGTCTGCTTCGTCTGACGAAGGAATGCTGGCAAGTACTCCAGAGGTGGGTGTTTCAGACCATGCATCTTCTCAGAAAACATCACTCCAACAACAAATTGAAGCATATGCTCAAGCGCAAACAGCTTCATCTCCTGACCCGGAAATTGCAGAAGAAAATACCGTTATAGGAAATGACGAAGAAGTAAATCTTGATCAACCAAATATCATTCCTGACATAGTGCCAACAGACACTGAGCGTCCTACATCTTCTGTGTCTACTGCAGAGCGTGTTCCTGTAGGTATGCAGGGGTATGTTCCTGTTGCTCGTAATCCGGAGCCTGCTCCACCTGATGCGCAGCAATACGAAACCACAACCCCTATTGCACCCGCTATGGAAAATATTCCTGAGCCTATTATTTATGAAGATCCGGTGCGTCGCTCATACACTTGGATACTTGTATCACTCATCGCGCTTATGCTCATAGGTGGAGGTGTTTTTGCATTCATTACTTTTGGAGACCAATTACCTTTTCTGAATCGAAGTGCACATAATACTCTTGCCACATCGCCTGTAGGCCAAGACGGAACTGACACACTTCTCGTTGAAACATTTTCAGGTCAAGATTGTGGAGTTGATTTACATTGTTTTCAAGATCTTGCGCAAACATGTACACCGGCTCGTGTATTTCATGCAATTACCTATCCGCAGACTATACGCGGTGTATCAGCGCAAGTTTCTCTGCTCACTGAATATCGCATACGCAATGAGCAAGAAGAAGGGTGTTTCTTGGATATGAATCGCATTGAACACGAAATCGCATTACCTGCAGACTTTATTCAAAGTGAGCGCGCTCGAGGTAGTGCAGATGCAGATATTCTAGAACGCATTAATGCGCTCGCTCAATTGGAAATAGAATATCGTGGACTTGTCGATTCTTGTCGTTTCGAGAGAGAACAAGATTTTGTTGCATTTATTGAACGAGAAAAGAATAATGCACCATTTTCTCTTGCGGGCGCGGTGTGTACAGGTTCTCTCCTTACCCAGTCCTCATAACTCTATCATCGCACCTCTTTTCAAGACATGGTATACTGAATCTGTATGATTATTCTTCCAGCGATTTCTGAACATATACGGGTTGCACCAGCATTATTTGATGGTTCATATACCAAAGACGCTACACGATCTATTCCTGATAATGGTACGAGTGATTTTTGGAATGCATGGTATGCTGATATGCATCAGGCAATTACTTTTCACGACCCTGTCAAGAATTTCCTAGAACACATCAATCCTTTTTTTGGGTATTTTGGTGAGCGCATTCATCCAGAGCGCAAATCTCCATATGCATTTCACAGTGGTGTTGATATTGCGGGCAAGAACAAGACATCGGTATATGCAATGCTTCCGGGTATTTTAGAGTATTCAGGATATGGATTAGTTAACGGTAAATATATCATGCTCTCGCATCCGCACATCATTACTCAAGACGGATATGTGCTCCATACGCTCTATATTCACTTGTCACATATGCGCTTTGCATTTAGCGCATATCAAAAAATGCTCCGAGAAATCAGTTTGCATACCTATCCGCGTATTTCTGTTCCTGCAGGCGCAGAGCTTGGTGGTATGGGCAAGACAGGTGCGTCAAGTTATCCCGAAGAATATACACATGTGCACATTCAATGTGAGCTCCGCAACAAAGAAGGCCATATTGTATTTCTTGATCCTTTGCGGATACTTACAGGCAAGGAGTATCGTAACCTTACTGCAGATACTCAACATCCAGAAGATTTTCAGGATATCTATCACACGCATCGTGATCGCATCCACGAGCACAAATTAGAAGCTATTTGGGATATGCCCGCATCATAATACTATGCACAGAAAAAAAATTGTTATTACTGGAGGGTCAGGATTTTTAGGCTCATATCTCGTGCCTCTCTTGTTAAGGCAAGGGTATGATGTCGTGATTCTTGATCAAGTACCGCCACGATATCCTTATAAAAAGGATACGCGTATTTCTTTTGTTAAGGCGCGTCTCACTGAATCTGTGCCACATGATGAGCGACTGCTTGATCCGTATGGATACATTCATCTCGTCGGCAAGAATATCTTTGGCAGATTTACACCAGAACACAAAAAAGAAATCTACGACTCTCGTATTATTGGTACTCATAATCTCATTAATCATCTCAAAGATCCTCGCTATACACCTCGCGTATTCATTGGTGCTTCTGCTGTTGGTATATATGGTGACCAAGGTGATACGCTTTTGTCAGAAGTAAGTGATTATGGAAACACCTTTTTGTCTCAGGTGGTGCGTGACTGGGAGCAGGAAACATTGCGTGCGCGTCTCTATGGTATGCGGACGGTTATCTTTCGCCAAGGGCACATTTTGGGCAAGGGTGGATTTTTAGGTGCACTACAACCTCTGTTTATGTATGGTCTCGGAGGACCGCTCGGTTCTGGGAATCAATGGCTTCCATGGATCAGTGCTCACGATTTAGCTCATCTCTACGCTGAAGCATTATCGCGGCACGATATTGAGGGTATCTATACGACAGTGACTCCTACCCCTATTCGCTACAAAGAATTTTCTCGTGCATTTGCACGCGCCTTGCATCGTCCTCATATTCTGCCGACACCTACATGGTTGCTCGCGCTTCGTTTTGGTAAGGAATTTGCTCGTGAAATGACCGTGAGTCAGCGTATTGTGTCACATCGCTTGCCACAATTTGATTATCGTCTCCAAGATACGCGCATTGATGTATTTCTTGAAAAACAAGTCGCAGAAATGGATCTCTAATATATATATGTCTGTAGATATTCGTCGTGTACAATTAAAAAATAATTACACCTATATCTCTGGTGCTGTTTTGTATTGGATGAATAGAGAGGGGAGGGTTCATGATAATTGGTCGCTCTTGTATGCCCAAGAACTTGCGGATATGCATCATGTGCCGCTCTATGTGTGCTACAATCTCGCTCTTGGTTTTTTGGGTGGTGGATATCGTCAGCATCATTTCAAGCTTGCTGGACTTCGTGAAGTGGAGCGAGAACTTGCCCAGTATCAGATTCCTTTTATGATAGTGATAGGAGACGATAGTGACCCTCTTTCTGATGTGGTGCGTGATCTTGATATTGGTGTAGTAGTGACTGATTTCTTTCCCCTTACCCAAACACAAGAGTGGGTGCATGACCTTGCTCAAAAAATACATGTACCACTCTATGAAGTAGATGCGCATAATATTGTGCCGGTGTGGCAGACGAGTACTAAGCAAGAATACGCAGCGCGCACGATTCGTCCTAAATTACACAAGCTCTTGCCTGAATTCTTGACTCCTTTTCCAAAATTACACAAACAATCCCATGCCGCATCACGTATTCCAGAGATGTACGTTCCGGATTGGGAAGCCCTCGAAAATACACCTCATATCAACAGAAATATCGAGCCGGTTTCATGGATTGTTCCAGGAGCATCTGCTGCGCATCGCGCGCTTGAGTCTTTCCTGAAAGAGCGCTTTGGGGATTATGGGGGTGAACGCAATAATCCTTTGGTGCGCGGGCAATCTGACCTCTCTCCATATTTGCACTATGGTCATATCTCTGCGCAAACGATTGCACTTGCGGTGCTTGCTGTAACCAAGCTCTCTATTTCTGATATTTTATCTGCGGATCGCAATGGCGCTGCGACAGATAATAGTGCTGCTGCATTTCTCGAAGAGCTCATTATACGCAAAGAACTCTCTGATAATTTTTGTTACTATCAACCCGCGTATGCAACATCGCTCGCATTTCCTGAATGGGCGCAGAAGACACTCCTTGCAGCCGCAGACGATGCGCGTGAGTATGTGTACACGCTCGCAGAATTTGAAGGTGCGCAAACACATGATGATTTATGGAATGCTGCTCAACGAGAAATGGTGATTACGGGCAAAATGCACGGGTATATGCGTATGTATTGGGCAAAGAAAATTCTTGAATGGACAACAAACCCTGACGAAGCCTTGCGTATTGCCATATATCTCAATGATGCTTATGAGCTCGACGGGCGTGACCCTAATGGGTATGCGGGAATTGCGTGGAGTATTGGCGGGGTACATGACCGGCCATGGTTTTGTCGTCCTGTATTTGGTACCATACGCTATATGGCACGCAGTGGCTGCGCAAAGAAATTTGATGTTGATGCCTATATTGAAAAATGGAGTCAGGGTTCGTCGCTCTTTACTGCCACTTAAACAAGTATGTCTTTTTTCCACATTATTATTTTAAGTATCGTTGAAGGTGTTACCGAGTTCTTGCCGGTTTCTTCAACAGGGCATCTCATGATCGCTGCTCAACTACTCGGTATTGATGCGAGTACTTTTTTGAGCACGCTTATTATCGCTCTGCAATTAGGCGCCATTGGTGCGGTGGTTTTTTTATATGGCAAGGATCTCCTTACCGATCGCGCCCTTATGCGTCGTCTTATATATGCCACTATTCCTACAGCAATTATCGGCGTCATAGTGTATCCATTCTTGGGGTATTTGCTTACCCATGCGCTCATTCCTATTATTGCGCTCGGTGTTGGGGGGATTATTATGATTCTCGTTGAAATACATGTCCGTCATATACGCGCGCGAGATATTGTTCAAGAAATAACCCCTCGCCAATCTATTGCGCTCGGTTTTTTCCAAGCAATTGCATTTATTCCAGGTGTTTCTCGTTCTGCGTCAACGATTATCGGAGGACTGCTCGTGGGTGTTGAGCGCGTTACCATTACACGATTTTCATTTCTCATGGCCGTGCCTCTTATGGTTATTGCTACGCTCTATGATCTTGCGCATGTGTCATGGAGTTTTTCTGGAAATGAGTGGTCGATGCTTGGTGTAGGTATGCTCATTGCAGGGCTGGTTGCATATGGTGCTATGAAATTATTACTTGCTTTTGTAGCGAGATATTCATTTATTCCATTTGGAGTGTATCGAATCATTTTTGCATTATGTATGTTTGTGTTTTGGTATATGTAATGAGTGCAAGGAGCTCTCGGGAGCAGCCGAGAATTACTCTGTAATAGAAAATTCTTACCCTCTCTTTTTATAAATCATGCTATACTATATACATTATTCATAATACATTTTTTATCTATGTTTTTTAAAGATCACAATACATCATTACGCACAGCACTCATGGGTGGGGGAGTTGCTCTTTTGGTAAGCTTAACCATACTTGCACTTGTTGCGACCGTATTACTCATCCTTTCAATCACGAATCGTCCTGATCGTGCTATGACGACTATTACTGTGGAGGGATTAGGTGAAGTGCAAGCATTACCAGATATTGCACGTATTTCATTTTCTGTAGAAGAAAGAGGTGAGGATATTGCATCAGCACAACGCGCAGCAACTGAGCGTATGGCAGATGTCCTCGCTCTAGTAAAGACACATGCCGAAGAACGCGACATTCGTGTCACCGGATATAGCGCGTCACCGCATTATGAATGGACTGATGGGCGTCGTGTGGATAGTGGGTTTATCGTTACTCAAAATATTGATGTGCGTGTGCGTGACCTTGAAAAGCTTCCTATTCTTGTTGGAGCTCTCGGGCAAGCGAATATTACATCACTCTTTGGTCCGTCATTTGAAATTGATGATCCAGAAAATTTGAAAAATGATGCTCGCACACAAGCGCTTGAACATGCGCGCCGTCAAGCACAAGAAATTGCTGATAATCTCGGTGTGCGCCTCGTCCGTGTTGTAGGTTTCTCTGAAGGAGAAGGGTATGGATATCCAATGCCACGCATGGCTGCAAGCCCTGAAATGGGAATGATCAAAACCGCTGATATGGTTATGGCACCAGAATTACCTCTCGGAGAAAATACGGTTACTGCGCGTGTGCAAGTGACGTACAAGATTAGGTAAAAGAGAGGGGAAACATCAAGTATCAAATTATAAATCCCAAATAAATTCCAAATTACAAATCTTAAAATACAAAAACCGGTTATGCCGGTTTTTTGTGTTTTATCCTTGTTTTTGGGTCTTGGAACTTAGAATTTCTTTGTATCTTGTATCTTGTATCTTGTATCTTGTATCTTGTATCTTGTATCTTGTATCTTGCTTTGCTCGCTGCAGTGAAGCGAAGGCGAGTATCTTTTCAATACCCTGCTCGTCCCAGCAGGTTCAGCGACGCGTTCTCCCTAAAAACTTGCATAAATTTTTATTCATTATATTATGCAATAAAGATAACCTTAAAATATGTACATATGAATCCACACCTTTCTCCTGCAGATAGAAAACAGTTTTCTGTCTACTACAATAACACCTACAAACTTCTCTGTTCTGTTGCGCATAGATCTTATGCAAATATTTTACTGACTAATGGGCTAGAGGCAGAAGATATTGTTTCAATGACAATGATAAATGCTTTTGAGCACTTTCATAATTTCAAAGAGACGACAGGTCCAAAAAATTTTTATACTTGGGTCTGTGTCATTATGAAAAACTTGGCAATTAATTTATTTCGCAAGAAAAAAATTGAATACCATTTCGTTGAATGTATGCAGACACATGAACGGATGTGCACACATCCGACACATCAAAAAGACCACCTTGATTATCTTGAAAAAATAGATAGTTATAATCAGGCGGCAACAGTACTAGAATGTTTATCTGAGCGTGATAAAAACATTATACTGCTGCGCGCTGACGAGTATTCATATCAAGAGATTATGTCTCTATTAGGTCTTAAAGAAAGCGTAGTGAAAACGCGCCTAAATCGTGTGCGCACAAAAATCAAAGAAAAACTCTCCGGATAATGGAGGGTTTTTATATGCGAATAAGAGGACAGAGAATCCCTTGACATATTCTACAAAAAGAGTACTCTATATACATACCAGAGCCCCACCAAGGGGTTTTAAAATACACGAAATTTATGAATCTTATACAATATTTTAAAGGAGTTTTTGCAGAAATACCTATGATTACATGGCCAACACGTCGTCAAACAGCGTGGCTCACCGCTATTGTTATTATTATTTCTGTGATTGCTGGATATTACCTAGGTCTTTTTGACTTTATTTTTGCACGCGTTCTTGAACTTATTATTAGCTAATTTTTGTATCATCTATGTCAAAACAAGAAATTACACAAGAAAGAAATTGGTATGCTATTCACACATACTCAGGATACGAAGAAGCAGTAGCGCGTAACTTGCGTCAACGTGCAGAGTCTCTCGGTATGCAAGACAAAATCTTTAATGTGATTGTACCCAAAGAAAAAAGCATCAAGATCAAAGGGGGTAAGCGTGTCGAAGTAGAAGAAAAAATTTACCCAGGATATGCACTCGTAGACATGATCGTCACCGATGACTCGTGGTATGTCGTGCGTAACACACCTCGCGTTACAGGTTTTGTGGGCTCAGGAGTACATCCAGTACCTGTTGAAAAAGCAGAAATTGATAACCTTTTTTCTCGTATGAATGCATCAACCAATACGCATGATATTGGTCTTGAAATCGGAGAATCAGTACAAATTACAGATGGTCCATTTAAAGAATTCGAGGGCAAGGTAAGCGACATAGACAATGAGCGAGGAAAAGTACACGTACTCGTTGCTATGTTTGGTCGCGAAACCCCTGTGGAACTCGACTTCTTGCAAGTTAAGAAAATATAAGTAGTATAGTACCTATCGTACCTGAGACGGTCCCGTCAGACATGCTTCTCACTCAGATACATCACCCATTTATCATATGGCTAAAAAAATCGTTAAAACACTTAAATTACAAATCAAAGGGGGGCAAGCAAATCCAGCTCCACCACTCGGTCCGGCTCTCGGGCAAGCTGGGGTAAACATCGGAGAATTCGTAAACCAATTCAATGCTGCTACATCAGCTCAAATGGGAGAAACTGTCTCTGTATTACTTGATGTATACGATGACCGCACCTTCTCATTTGTTATCAAAACAGCTCCTGCGTCAGCGCTTATCAAAAAGGCTGCAGGCATCAAATCAGGTTCTGGTAAAAATGCACAAAAGAAAGCAGGTTCTATTACTACTGCTCAATTGCGTCAAATTGCCGAAGAAAAACTTCCTGACTTGAATGCTCATGATATTGATGCTGCGATGAAAATCATCGAAGGATCAGCTCGCTCAATGGGAGTTCAAATCAAAGACTAATATCAGTACACAGATAAAAAGCCGCATTGTGCGGCTTTTTTGTGCATGGGTGCATTAATTAATGGAATCGCGGTTCAATGACAAAAGAAAAATCATTTTCTTTATAAGACACCTTGAGCCATACCTCCTCGACTGCATGATCTCCTTTGTACACAATGCGCACATGATCAATCGCCCCTCCGAGTGTTACTGGTTGAAATTTTTCAATACACCCAAAGAGCATAATGTGTATTACGCGCGGAGCAAGTTCCATGCGCGCATTGCTTGTTTCCATGATCCTGCTAATTTCTTGCGGAGAGAACTCGAGACGCTTCATTCCGGTAATAGGGCCCAGAATAACGCGAGGCTTCTTACCAAAAGACTCAAGTGCAATAATTGCAAAATCTTTTGTCGCACCAAAGTAATGGGCATGATATGTGTGAATATAACTTGTTTCAAGCATATCATACACATCATTAAGGCTCACCACTTCAATACTTTTGCCTTTCTTTTTTTGTGACTTTTGCGCAAAGAGAAAAGCAGGAGAGAGGAGGGTGCATACGAGCACTACGATAAGTATTTTTTTCATGTAGATTAAGTTTTAGATGAACAAATATATAAATTCAAAATAGCATATTTCAGAAATATGTCAAGTTACACGATCTCGAATACTCAGCCTGATTGTATGCTATACTCAATACATGAATAAAGGATTTACAAAATTATGGCTGCTTTTTGGGGTGCTCGTAGTGATTGCTATAGCGCTCTTGCTTGCATAATTATTTCTCGAGCATTACAAAACTATAGGCAATGCCGTCAGGAGACACAAAGTCACCCTCTTTTGTTTCTTTGGTAAAGAGGTGTTCGTAAGGAGGGAAAAATGTATCAGCCGGCTTGTCTCCGTGAATGAGGGTGAGGTGAAGTGTATCTGCATATGCAAGTCCTTCGGCATATACTGATGATCCGCCAATAATAAAAATTTCCTTATCCAGAGACTGTGCATATGCAAGCGCCTCTGGCAATGAAGTGTATACACGCGCACCAGGTGCGTCATAGTGAGCCTGACCACTGAGGACAATATTTTCGCGATAGGGTAGGGGACGAAATGCATCAGGGAGTGATTCCCAAGTAGCGCGCCCCATAATCACTACTGTGTCTCTGGTTAAGTCGCGAAAGCGCTTCATATCAGCAGGAATGTGATAAAGAAGGTCATTTTGGTAGCCAATGCCACGATCCTTTTTTTGAATTGCGGAAATAATGTGTATCATATATACTTCATTATATGTCAGAAACACATGAAAGCAACCATACCCGCCCTTCTTGGGATGAGTATTTTATCGAGATCATGGATGCCGTAGCAAAGCGAGCCACATGTGATCGTGGTCGCAGTGGATGTGTTATTGCTCGCGACAAGCGTATTGTAGCAACGGGATATGTTGGCGCGCCTGCTGGGTGCGCTCATTGTGATGAAGTGGGTCATGAAATGCATACAGTAACCCACGAAGATGGAACTCAAACACGTCACTGTATTCGTACCACACATGCTGAACAAAATGCCTTAGCGCATGCTGCGCGTGTTGGCGTTGCTCTTGAGGGGGCAACGCTGTATTGCAATATGACTCCATGTTATATATGTGCAAAAATGATTATTAATGCAGGTATTGTGCGTGTCGTCGCGCTCAAGGATTATCATGCGAGTGCACGGAGTAAAGAGGTGTTTATTGAAGCGGGCGTGCTTTTTGAACTCTTGCACGAAGAAACGCAATCGTATGCAGATCAATAATTATGACTATTAACTTACAACAATTACAAAAAGATGTATATCAAAACAAACTTGACAAAGGGTTTAATACCACTGATGTCGCGCTTGAATTTTGTCGCGCTCACGAAGAGTTGTCTGAAGCATTTAAAAAACACAATCTTGGTGAAGATGGTGTGGGCGAAGAACTCGCTGATGTGGCAATTTTTCTCTTGGGAATGGCAGAGATACTCGGTTTTAATTTAGAGGCAGAGCTTGTACGTAAAATTGAAATTAACAAAAAACGCGTCTATAAAAAAGTTATTAATGCCGATGGTAAAGAGGTGCTTATTCGTGTTAAAACCGATATTGATCCATAATAAAAACCCTCACACGAGGGTTTTTTACTATTACACTGCAATAGGTGCTTTGATAGCAGGGTGAGGATTATAATCCTCAATACTGATATCATCAAAGGCAAAGTCTTCAAAATTCTTTACTTCTGGGTTCAGTACCAATCGTGGCATAGGGCGCGGGTCACGAGATAATTGTTCGCGGGCTTGCTCGAGGTGATTACTGTACAGGTGAATATCACCACCTGTCCAGATAAAGTCACCTACTTCATGATCAGTTACGTGCGCAATCATTGCAGTCAAGAGTGCATATGATGCAATGTTAAAGGGAACACCCAGGAAAAAGTCAGCGCTTCGTTGGTAGAGCTGGCAAGAAAGCTTTCTCTTTTGAGTACCTGGGATTGGTTCTGAATAAAATTGAAAGAGTGCGTGACATGGAGGAAGTCCAGATTTCTGCATTTCTTCAATTTGCCCAACATTCCATGCGGAAACAATATTTCTCCGAGAGTCAGGATTCTTCTTGAGTGTTTCAATAACTTGAGAAACTTGATCGATGTGTTCACCTGTAGGTGTTGGCCATGAGCGCCACTGATATCCATACACGGGACCTAATTCGCCATACTGTTTTGCAAAATCAGGGTCTGTTGCAATTTTTTCTTCATATGCTGCGAGTAAGGCATTCCATGCATCACTATTGGTTTCAGGAATAGCTTGATCGGTATCTTTCAAATATGCCTTGAAAGGCCATTCACTCCAAATACCGACTTTGTTTTGTATCAAGTATTCAATATTAGTGCTTCCTTGCAAGAACCAAATGAGCTCATGAGTAATAGAGCGCATAAATACTTTTTTGGTGGTGAGGAGCGGAAAACCTTGTGACAAGTCAAAACGCATTTGATGTCCAAAGACACTGCGCGTACCTGTTCCTGTGCGGTCGCCTTTGTCGACACCGTGATCAAGAATATGTTGCATTAATGAAAGGTATTCCTGGTCTGCATGTGAATGTGATGAATATGATTGCATAGGAGTAGATTTTAGATAATGAATAAAAAGGACTTTATTTTATTATAGGGTAAGAAAGGAGAGAGGGCAAGGATTGTTTGTATTGTAAAAAAATGTATTCATGCTATGCTATGTAAAAAATATGAACTATGAAAAAAATACATACAACGGAAGAATTTACTGATTTCCTAGAAAGAGGCAGATTCACCAAGGATGACCTGCTATACTGGGTTAAAAAAATTAAAAGCCTATTTAAGCGCCTCCTGCATTAGTTTGCAGGAGTTTTTTTCTTACTCCGTCTGACATGGTAACCTATCTATATCTAATTGTACTGTGTCTTTAGAAGAATGAATGACACTTTTTTATTTTTTAAACCGCGCGTGTTTTATACATGAGTCAAAATACGTATATTATTTTTTTTAAATCATTTTCAAGGGTTTTTCTTTTTTAGAGTAAAGGTCTATGGATTATGCACGCTGCAATGTTACAGAAACATTATGAGTGCTTGACAATAAAACATAAATATGCTAATATATAAATGATTCGAAATCTATGCACGATGCATAGATGGGATGATCGATCATTCACAATAAAATATATACGTCATGACAAAAGTCGCAGACAAAACCTTAGCACAGTATGTTAAGTTCCAACACGATATGTTGGAGAGAGTCCTTAAAGGATCAGTTGACCCGATTGCATTAATGAACGCACAACGTCCATTAATCGGTCAAAAGGCTAATCCTTACCTCAGATTAATCTCAGGAGGTGAAACCGTAACGATTTCTACCTGCAAGGGTGGGAAGAATGCAAACATCTATCACGCCAAGAAAACATTTCCTGGATACATAGATCCTGATTTCAATAATTGCGGAATCAACCTACCTCAACCAGCAACCGAGAAAACTGATGTTGATGTATACGAAATGTATAACAAAAACGCAGATTTCAGAACATTGTTTGGTTCATTGAGTTCAGACCTAAAAAGTCTTGCTTTTGAATCTCAAGAGCAGATTGAAACTTTCTGTAAAGAAAACAAGCAGTGGTTACGCACAGACGGTTACGGAACTTTCTTCCTATTTACTGAAGAGGTAGATGGTGAAGAAAAATTCTTCATTGCGGACGTGGGCTTCAGCTCTGGTGGGCTGATGGTGTACGTGTTCCACTTGTCGAGTGACCGCGTGTGGGCTGCGAGCGCTGCCCATCGCATTGTGGTACCTGCTACAAAAACCTCGGATACTCAGAACTAGATTCTTAGATCCTTAATACCTTAGACCCTTTCTTTCAAAGAAGGGTCTTTTTTATTACTCCATCCATCTATGGTCTCGTCCTTGGCACGCTGAGTATCGTTAATCCCATATAACGCGTGCTAACAAGCCGGAGGTGGAGATTTTTGGGATTTGATGCTCAGGATTTGCTTGCGATGTGGAATTTTTAGCTTGTAATTTTATCATCTTATTGCATCACTCACGATTCAATAGTAAATATTTGCCTCACGTTCCTTTTTCCCCTATACTTACCCTATGTCATATATTAAAGAACAAGATCTTGAAATATATCAAGCAATCCAAGGTGAAGAAAAACGCCAGCGAGAAGGACTTGAACTCATTCCGTCAGAAAATTATGTATCACGCGCTGTGCTTGAGGCTAATGGCTCAGTATTTACCAATAAATATTCAGAAGGGTATCCAGGGCGACGTTACTATGGTGGTCAAGAATATACAGATATTATTGAGCAAGTAGCAATAGATCGTGCATGCCAGTTATTCGGTGCCCGTTTTGCAAATGTGCAACCACTCTCTGGTGCTCCTGCAAATCTTGCGCTCTATGCAGCACTTTTGGAGCCAGGAGATACGGTGCTTGGTATGGATTTGTCACATGGTGGACACTTGACCCATGGACACCCGGTTACTTTCCCTGCAAAGATTTTTAACTTTGTGCGTTATGGCATGAAAAATATCGAGACAGGAGAAATTGACTATGAGGCACTTCGTGAAGTCGCTCTCCGTGAACAGCCAAAAATTATTCTCGCTGGTTTTTCTGCATATTCTCGTGAATTAGATTACAAAAAATTTGTAGACATTGCCCGCGAAGTAGGCGCCATTACTGTTGCTGACGTAGCCCATATTGCAGGGCTTATTGCAGGCAAGGCGCTCCGCAATCCATTTGATGATGGTTTTGATATTATGACCACCACGACACATAAAACATTACGCGGCCCTCGTGGAGGTATGATTCTCGTGCGCGAAGACGAAGAACTTTTTAAAAAAATCAATAAGGCAGTTTTCCCTGGGCTGCAAGGCGGCCCCCATATGAATCATATAGCAGCCAAAGCTGTTGCATTTGGTGAAGCGCTCGATCCTTCTTTTCAAAAGTATGCTGCGCAGGTTATTAAAAATGCAGCTGCGATGGCAGACGTTTTTCACCATGAAGGTATTCGCATGATAGGTGGAGGAACATCAAATCACCTTATCTTGGCTGATGTATATGGGTCATTAGGTATTACAGGAAAAGAAGCTCAAACACTATTAGATGAAGTAGGAATCACGCTCAATATGAATAGCATTCCTGATGATGAACGCAAACCACTTGATCCTTCAGGGATTCGTTTTGGTACACCAGCCATAACTACGCGTGGTTTTACTGAAAAAGAATGCGCGCGTGTGGCAGAGCTCATGATTGCTCTCTTGCGCAATAAAGATAATGCAGAACTCAAAGAGAGTATTACAGAAGAAGTACGTAATCTCGCAACCACATTTCCTGTGCCAGAGAGGTTTATCTAAGTCGTGCTATGAAAATTGTTATTACACATGCAACCACATTTCCTTTTGAGCAAGAGCTCTATGCTCCACTGATGGCTGCTGATTTTTTTTCCGAACATGAATTTCTCTTGCCACAGCGCACGGGACTTGCGCAACAAATTACCGAAGATATGATTCGCACAGCAGATGTGGTCATTTGCGAAGTGTCATTACCTTCAACAGGGCAAGGGATTGAAATAGGGTGGGCGACCGCACATAAAACACCTTGTGTGTGTATACACAAAAAAGACGCTCATATTTCAGGTGCACTACAGTATGTGTGCGATGTTATTATTCCATATAGAGATACGCAGGATATGGTAGAGCAGGTGAGGAGGGTGTGTGGGGCAAGCACCAAGCACCAAACTCCAAATAACAAGTAACCACCTCTTCTCCCTTCGTCCGCCGTAGCCTTGGCGAAGGCGGAGTGTTTCTTGTAAATGAGCTATTGGCATACGTACCACAAAGTCTGTAAGCGGTACCACAGCCGCGAGATCCCGGAATTTGTTCGCATGCTCACAAATTCCGGGAATGAGTGGTTGTTCGTATTTTCCGGGAAGGAGTGGTTATTTGTAATTTGCCTGCCTCGTTATACGGGGTTGTATCTTGTTATTTGGCGCTTGGTGCTTATAACTTACATTCTACAAAAACAACCATATACATGCTATACTAAATCCATGCAAGGAAAACTCATAGTTATTGACGGCACCGATGGATCAGGCAAAGCAACACAGGTCGCCCACCTCAAAGAGCGATTAGTTGCCGAAGGGTATCAAGTCGCATCGCTTGATTTTCCACGATACGAAGACAACTTTTTTGGATCATTTATTGGTGAATGTTTGCGTGGTGATCATGGTGATTGGGCAGGACTCAGTCCACGTATCGCATCTGTGGTATATGCCGCCGATCGTTTTGAATCTGCAGAAACTATTCGCGCATGGCTCGCTGAGGGCAGGGTAGTCATCTTGGATCGCTATGTTTCTTCTAATCAAATTCATCAAGGAGGTAAAATTACTGAGACCCATGAGCGCAAGGCATTTCTCACATGGCTCGATACTATGGAGCATGACATTTTTAAAATACCGAGACCAGATATTATTATATATCTTGATGTACCACTTGCGGTGAGTCAGGCATTACTTTCCCAAAAAAATACACAAGATACCAAGACATATCTCGCTGGCAAAAAAGATCAGCATGAAAATGACCTCGAACATCTCACTGCTGCCAAAGAAGCAGGACTTGCCCTTATTGCAGAAATGAATAATTGGCATCGTATTAACTGTGCACCTGAGGGCGAGCTTTTGTCTATAGAAGAGGTGCATGAGATGGTGTACGGGGTGTTAAGTGAAGGAGGGTATCTTGTCTCTTAGAAGTTACTTGTCCCGACCAGCGGAGCTCTCATTTGCCTCACGCTTCTTTTTCCCCTATACTTACCCTATGAAATTTCTTATCAAAAAATTACATCCTGATGCAAAGATGCCCACCTATGCCCATACTACTGATGCTGGCTTAGATATGTATGCATGCGAACGCGTCATTGTGCCGCCACATGGTCGCATGCGTATATATCACGGCTTTGCGCTCCTTATTCCTCCGGGATATGCAGGCATTGTCAAAGACAAGAGTTCTGTGAGCAATGCGGGACTGCACCAAATTGGTGGCGTATTTGATGCGGGCTTTACTGGTGAATATAATACACAGCTTGTTAATCTCACTGATACTGAATATGTTTTTGAAAAAGGCGACAAAGTCTCTCAGCTCGTCATTATTCCAATTGCGCAACCAGAATTTGAGCATGTTGAGGTATTTCCTGAAACTGAAAGAGGGGAGGGTTCTTTTGGTTCAACGGGTAAGCAATAATCATTGGCATAATGTATTTTTTTATGTAGTATAGTGATTATGTATATTCATCATACCTTACAACGCTACATTGCGACAGCGCTCCGTGATTTTGATGTGCGTGAGCACGACATACACCTCGAGCATCCAGCTGATTTCATGCACGGCGATTATGCAATCAATAGCGCACTCATATATGCACGTAATAGAGGTATTGCTCCGCGCGAACTCGCTGAACAATTTGTACAAGAACTTACCAAAGATATGCCGGCATATCTTGAGCGTATTGAAATTGCAGGTCCTGGATTTATTAACCTTTTCCTCGCGCGTCCTTTTTTGCAATCAACCCTCGCTGATATTATTGCAGACAGTGTGCATTATGGACGCGGATCATTGCTCTCGGGCAAGCGCGTGCTCATTGAACACTCGAGCCCTAATCTCTTCAAGCCATTTCATATTGGGCATATGATGAATAATGCTATTGGTGAATCATTAGTGCGCACTGCTGAATATGTAGGCGGCGATGTTATTGCGCTCTCGTATCCATCAGATATTTCCCTCGGTATTGGCAAGGCAATTTGGTTTCTCTTGAGTAATGGTGGCAAGGAGGCACTTGCTGAGCGGGCGACACTCCATGAACAAATACTCTTGCTCGGTTCATGTTATGTGCAAGGAGTACGCGCATTTGATGACACGCCAGAGATTCAATCTGATGTCCGCGAAATTACGCGTCAGATTTTTGAACAAGAACCAACTCCCGCATATGAGCTCTATACGCTCTGCAAGCAATTAAACATTGATTACTTTATTGCCATCACCAAGAGACTCGGTTCTCATTTCGCTGATTTTATTTTTGAAAGTGAAGCAGGTGTGAGAGGGCAAGACATGGTACGCGCACATACACCGAGTGTCTTTCGGGTAAGTAATGGTGCACATATTTACGAAGGCGAACAAGATGGGCTCCATACGCGTGTTTTCATTAATGCCGAAGGATATCCTACGTATGAAGCCAAAGATATTGGTCTTCTGGCCATAAAGTTTGAACGCTATCAGCCTGATATTTCAGTACTCATTACCGACCATGAACAAAAAGAATACTATAAAGTCGTTTTAGCAGCTGCTGGAAATATTGCACCGGTGTGGCGTGATTGTTCTGTTCATGTGACACATGGACGCATGACGCTCCTTGGTCAAAAAATGTCATCACGCTTGGGCGGTGTACCAACAGCGGTTGAGCTGCTTGATACATTACGCAGCGATGTATATGAAAAAAATACTGACGCATCAGATGATCTCGCTGATGCTATTGCACTTGCAGCAATAAAATTTACCATCCTCAAAACACAAGCAGGTAAAAATATTAATTTTGATCCTGATCAATCACTTTCTTTTGAAGGTGATTCTGGTCCATATCTACAATATACACATGCGCGCATTCAATCACTCCTCACCAAAGGAGAGGGGATGGGTATACATCCGCGTATTGATGGAGCATTAAGCGAAGAAGTATTGCTCGAGCGTATGCTCTATAGATTTCCGCACATACTTGAGCGTGTCATTAAAGATTATTCGCCGCACCATCTCGCACACTATGCGTTGGAGGTAGCACGCGTCTTTAATAGTTGGTATGGTGGTACAAAAATTCTTGACCCTGAAAATCCTCACGCTCCGTATTATCTTGGCTTGGCTCAAGCGACAGGTATTATTCTTGAGCGCAGTTTATACCTTTTAGGTATTCACGCACCAGAGAGGATGTAAGCGCAGAAAGTATCAAACATCAAATTTCTCTCTGTGGTTTCGCGATGAGCGGGTGTCTTGTAATATATGATTGGATGCTTGGAATTTTATCTTCCCCTTACCAAAACCAAAAAAATGTGTATAATACTCTCTACATATGATAGAATTCTTAATACTCACTTTTGCCGTTATTATCGCATCAGGCATTTTTTCTGGAATTGAGGCCGCTCTCTTTTCAGTGTCACAAGCCCGTGCTCTCGTACTCAAAGAGCAGGGTATTGCCGGAGCAGACGCTCTCGTTACCCTCAAAACAAACCTCCAACAAGCAATTATCGTTATTGTTATTGGAAATAATATTGTAAATATTGCTGGATCTCTTTTTGTTGGGGTTGTGGCGGTGCGGCTTTTTGGAGACCCGCTCATTGGACTCATTTCAGCCCTTTTAACACTTCTTATCATTATTTTTGGAGAAATCTTGCCAAAAACTATTGGTGAAAATAATGCAGAAAAATCAGCCTCGCTATTTCACGCCCGCTCACTGGACTTATCTTTATACTGAAGCCGCTCGTTATGTTGCTCGAGCAACTCACCAAGCGTTTTTCTACAGTACGCAAAATGGTTTCCGAAGAAGAGCTCTCTTTACTCTCAGAACTCGGACACCTCGAGGGAAGTATTGAAGAAGATGAGCGCGACATTATTCAGCGCGTCTTTACGTTGAATGACATCACTGCATATGACATTATGACACCGCGCACTATGATGGTAGGGATTCACAAAGATACCGTGCTCGGTCACGCACGTGAAGAAATTTTTGAAATGTCTAATTCGCGTCTTCCGGTATATGGAGAAGATTATGATGACATTGTGGGTATGTGCTATATGCGCGATCTCTTGATTGCGCTCGCTCGTGATGAACACCAAAAGACTGTTTCTGATTATAGGAAAGACGTTCTCTATGTATCCGAAGATATGCGTGTTGATGATTTGCTCAGGTTATTCTTGTCTCGCCGAGGACATATGGCTATTGTTAAAGATGAATTTGAAGGAACGAGTGGTCTCGTTACTCTTGAAGATGTCCTTGAACAACTCGTGGGAGAAATTGTTGATGAAACTGATGAGGTTGTAGATACACGCGAAGAAGCGAAACGCGAAGCCGAAGAGTCTGATTTGATTATTGAAGAATCAGAGGATAGGGAGGAAGAGGAAATTTCAAGTATCAAATAACAAATTCCAAGCCCATCAAACAGGGTGAGTGAGTAATAAATCCCAAGCACCAAATAACAAGATACAAACAAATTCCAATATAAAAAATACAAAAATTACTCGACCTTCTTTATAATAGCAGAGAGAATGCGTCTAAGCGCTAAAGATTCCTCTTTCAGAGAATTGAGGAGTGCGCTGTTTCCTCCAGGATCAACATGCAACAAAGAAAGCCAGTACTCTGTTTCGCGTGCTTCTCTGCGAGAGATTTTCATATATTTTTACATATCTTTTTTACTCAATCCTTCATTTGCTTCAATATAATTAGCCCCAATAGATGAGGATGAGCGAAGTAATTGCACATAGTATACTTTGTTAATAAATGTATTTTTGTTGGTAAAACATAATTACGAACGTCTATTGCAAATCTTTGTGTGCGATCGATAAGGTCATATGTCATATGTGATCTAATATACACAAATTATATGAATATTAGATAAATTCAGTTTTGAGATTCATATATTGATTCTTGGTATTTGTTTGGTATTTGTTATTTGGTGCTTGGTGCTTTTAAATTCCATTTCCTTACTTCATGTATCTTTTTGCATATGCGCATATAACTTCCCACAAACAAAAAAACCACCCAGAGGGGTGATTTTTGAAAAGACATTATTTTTTAGCTTCAGATACGATATTTTCGAATGCTTGCGGATTATGTTCTGCAATATCAGCAAGTACTTTGCGATCGAGGGTGATATCTTTCTTTTTAAGCATATCAATAAAGCGACTATATGAAAGACCAAATGCGCGTACTGCGGCATTGATTTTGATAGTCCATAAACGACGGAAATCTCCTTTTTTGTCTTTGCGGTGAGCAAAGGCGTGATTTCCTGCATGCAAGATTGCTTCTTTTGCTTGTCTGAATTTCTTTGAGCGACCAAAACGATATCCTTTAGCGAGCTTGAGGACATTTTTACGTCGTTTATTTGCGATGGTTCCTCGTTTTACACGTGACATATAAATTTCTGTTCATTAATAAATCCTAATAAAAACTATGCGTGGGGAAGGTTGAGATTCTTTACCTTTACTGAAAGGGTAATTGATCGCCCTCGCGCGCGCGCGAGTTGTTTTGATCGACTTTCTTTTGCGTTAAAGTGATTTCTACCAGCCTTGCGAACAAGGATTTTTCCGGTGCGAGTCAATTTGAGACGCTTGGTGTATGATTTGTTTGTTTTTTGACTACTCATATGCAAGTACTAAAAATGATTAATGTCTCTACTTGTGGCACGTTATTCAGTCTCGTCTTCTTTTTTGCGTGGACTTTTGTCTCGCTCAATGAGAAGATAAATACCTTTTGGGCTTTGTCTGAGATCTTCGACAATCTTATATGGTTCTGAAATAAAATCAAGTATCCGCTGCAAGCGTTCCTTTTGAAAGTCTTTGTCGGTGTATTTTGATCGTCCTCGCAAAAAGAGTTCAATTTTCACACGATTACCTTCTTGGAGCCACTTGGTTGCATTTTTTGCTTTGAGAGAAATATCATTTTCTCCCGTACCAATTTTGACTTGGAGGCTTTTGACTTCACCGCCGGTGCTTGTATTTGCTTTGATTTCTTTTTGTTTTTTCTTTTGATCGTATTGGAATTTTCCGTAGTCAATAATTTTTGCAACGGGTGGATTTGCATCCGGTGAAATTTCAATAAGGTCAAGACCGCGTTCTTGTGCGGCGGCGAGAGCGTCGCTCAGTGAGAGAACACCAAGGTTGCCTTCGTCGGAAATAACACGAAGTTCTCGTGCGCGAATACCTTCATTTATTCTGATGTCTGTTTTCTTTGCCAAAGTATTGTTGTGTTTTTATGCTTAAAATCTTTAAAAACGTTATTGAGTATACTGATTTTCATTAAAAAAGCAAGTCGTTGGGTGCATATATGCTTATTATTTGCACCGCCAACCCAATCTGACCCCGTCTGACGATATTGATGGGGTAAGCGAGGCAGATTCGTATTTTCTGGAAATAAGTGGTTTTTCTAAGCCTTTTTCTTTTTTAAGCAAAAAAGAAAAACAAAAGCTTCTCGAGGAACGCATTTTCTCTTAAAAATATTGCTCGTATTCTGTAATAGCAAGACTCGCTAGCGCTCAAACAGTTGCTATTACGACGAATACTCGCGTCATTTTTATATCTAAAATACGTGACCTCGAGGATGAAACATAGCGTCTATGTTTTTATGGTAAATACAAAATTTGTGTCTTGTATCTTGTTTTGCCTCGTCTGATGAGGCTTTGCTCGACTCGACACGCTCACTCCACTAAGCGGGGTTCAGCGTGTTGTAGCGAAGTGAAGGAGAGTATCTTGCTTGCCATGTTTGACGCGGTATCTTGTCATTTGCGCGCCTCTTATCATATTGCCAAGCTTGGCATATGAGGTACAAGGAAACGTGCGGGTGAGCCATGCACCTTGCATTTATGCCTCTTGCTGCGTAGGATAAGACATATGGAAATACGGCCTCTCATTATCTACAAATATGCAGGAGAGACTCTAGCTCTCTTTTTAGAGAGGGTTCGACGTGAATTACCTCATCTTGCTCATGAAAAAATAACCTATGCAGGGCGACTTGATCCCATGGCAGAGGGGGTGATGATCTTGCTGGTGGGTGACGATGTCCATGCTAAAGAAGACTTTTTGGGTCTGGATAAGGTCTATCATATTGATGTGCTTTTAGGGGTTCAAACTGATACGGGTGATATTCTCGGCATTATTTCAGATCACCAAACAGTGACTGATGTTGATAGTGGAACCTTACCCGCACTTACTGCTCAATTAGAGGGCAAGCGTAGGCAAATATATCCCCTCTATTCATCGCGTACTGTGGGCGGCGTTCCTTTGTGGAAACATGCACGTGACGGAGTTGCTATAGATACACCACCAGATCATGCTATTGAAATTATGAGTATACAGCCAAGAGGAGTGCGCACCTGCGGGGGCGATGATTTGGTGCGCGCAGCTACACAGCGGATTCGTCGTGTGAAAGGAGATTTTAGACAAGATGAATGTGCAGCAAGCTGGTCTCAGTATATACATTCTGAACATATGTATACGATTATTTCTTTTGAGGTACATACATCAAGCGGTGCGTATATGCGTGTTCTTGCAGAAGAAATCGGAAAGCTCGTGCATGTGCCAGCATGCGCATGGCGGATCAAGCGCGTGCAGGTGGGGGAGTACAAGGGTATGTGAAACATTACGAACGCTTGACAAATGATATAAAAAATGCTATTATATACATGTATGAAAATAACATCATTCAACACATTTGTCACAACAAGCATCATTATGAGCACCGCATTTTTTGGGGTTATTGCACATGCTGCACAACCATCAGTAGTTACAGCGCCCGCTACAGAAATTAGCGAAACGTCTGCAACATTGCATGCAATATATCATTCAGGAAATACCCAAGGTGTTTTAATTGATCCTCCTTCTGTATACTTTATTTACGGAACATCAATCAGTGAATTGTATCAAGGAACACAACCTTTCCCAAAACCATTGATTAACCACCGTCACGTGCACACTATTGAAAATCTCGTGCCTGGTCAATCATATTTTTACCGCGCTGTGATGAATTACCAAGGAACAACTTCAATGGGAGACATCATGCGTTTTACAACACTTGCACCAGCGCCGGCTCCAGTTCCAGTAACGAATACGCCAGCACCGGTTAATCCTCCGGCGAATACACCAACTACACCTTCTTCTGGTACTGGAACCACAAACACTAATACAAACACTCCGGCACCTGTAACAAATATTGTGAATGAGTCAATTACTGGCCAGACTGCTGACCCAGCGCCTGTAGCGACAAATACTGCACCAGCACAAACAACATCTACTGTATCTACTGCACCGGCACGAAATACTGCATCTGCAGCAACAACAGCAACAACAGCAACAACAGCAATATCAGGTAATGGTGGGGTGACACTCAGTATTACTAATAACACAGACACACTCCGTGTGGGGGAAGTAGTCGAATACGTAGTGACTGTACGCAACACTGGTTCAACAGCTATTACAAACACTATTCTCTTTGTGGATATGCCGGCAGAATTGATCATTGATCGTGTGTCTGGAAATAATGCAAATGTACAAAATAACAGCATTACAGTAAATCTAGGAACTATTGCACGTAATGATTCAGAAGTAATTCGTGTGGTAACTCGTGTAAATCAAGCGCCTCGCGGAAATAATCAAATCATCGCGCGCGCTCAAGTAGTCTCAAACAGAAGTACTGTGCAATCAACAAATTCTGCATTTGATACTGATACTTTGACTACTCAACAAGGATTCCTCGGACTCACTGCTTCTGCAGGAACCGCAGGTACATCACCATTTGGATTTCTTGGTTGGTTTATGATCGGACTCTTTGCAATCTTGATTGTGGTAGGAGTACGCTACTATCGTAAAAAAGAAAAAGAACCGTATCAAGGAGAATACTATCAAGATGCAGATGGACGCATTCGTATGAATGCATAATATGATATGCACTCATCAAAACCCTCGTCAGTATATGGCGAGGGTTTTGTGTATAAGGTATCTTTATTTTTTACAAATATGATATGATAAGGGGTATATGATTTCCACATTTCGTCACACCGCCATATCATTTTTTATCGGAGTCGCTCTATGTGTACCTATGTTGGTATTGGGGCAAACAACAGGTCCTCGTGCTATCACTGCGCCGGCTACAGACATTACACCAACCACTGCAACACTCAATGCTACCTATAGCTCTGGTGGTTTTTCAGATCTTGCAAACCCACCTCAAGTATTTTTCCATTTTGCAACAACATCAGCAGGGCTTAATGACCCTTCTGTGCGACGAGGTACACAACCCTTTGCAAAACCTTTTTCTGAGCACCGTATTGTTGAGCCTATTTCAGGACTTACTCCCGGGCAACGCTATTTCTTTCGCGCGGTGACACGCTATACAAATGAAAATAATCAGCAAATTGAAGTCTTTGGAGGAGAAGAATCTTTTATCGCAAGCGGAGGGCAAGCAATTACTGCTCCAACACCAGCGCCCGCTCCGACGCCGACGCCGAACCCTGCGCCAGCACCAACACCTGCTCCAACACCTGCTCCAACACCAGCGCCCGCTCCAACAAATCGTATTACCGCAACGAGTGAAGATATCTCTTTCATGATGAGCAATGGCATCGAGACTATTTCATTAGGTGAAGTTTTCGACTATGTTATATCGATCACGAATAATCGTACAACACCACTGACTGTCATGACACTGTATGTTGATTTGCCTACAGAAATGCAAATTATGCGTATTACAGGAGCTCAGGCAAATACCGAAGGGAATGAATCAAGTGTCTCAATGCAATTAGGATCACTGCAGCCAAATGATACACGTATTATTCGCATATCAGCGCGCGTTCGCACTGTTCCTCGCGATGCAACACTTACAGCGCGTGCACAATTACTCTACACACGATCTAATCAACAGTATATTGGGTCTGCATTTGATAGCGATATGTATGGTGGCGGTATTATGCAAACAGAGCGCACATCGCCGGTGCGCATGCTTGGATGGATCATTATTTTTGGATTCCTTATCTTACTCATTTTTATTATCTTGTACTATCGCAAGAAATCAAAAGAAAAAGCATATCCATCATTATATCAAGATCCCTCAGGGCGCATTACCCTAGAAAGACGAGACGAATAAGGTATATTACCTTGGCTCAAAACACCTCAGTATTGCTGAGGTGTTTTGATACAGGTGGTAAGGAGTATTATAAGCATGCTGAGCAATTATCGTCTGCAAGTATTTCAATAATTTTGTTTTGATTACGGTGTCCTTTGATGATACGGAGTCTTCCGCGCTCAATACCGAGGTGATTGCTCATATGTATACATACCGCTTCATTTGCTGCATTATCGCGCGCAGGCGCTTGCGTATACACCATAAAAGAATCAGGAGAACGCTCTACGATCTTGGTGTGTTTGAAGTCGGGGAATACTTTTATCTTGATATATTTCACTATTTGCATTTTATCATTTTTCTGATACTATATCAGTACATTTCTCAGCAGGGAAATGTGCCTTAAAAACATTCCGATATTTATTCAGCGGTGGAGGTGAAAAGCGAATGCAAGCTTTTCACGGCTGTGACATATTACGAACGACAGTGAGTAATATGCAGACAGTTGCATATATGTTTCCATTGGTGAATATACTCGGAGAACACTATTCCGGTGTAGCTCAGCGGTAGAGCAACTGGCTGTTAACCAGTGGGTCGCAGGTTCGAATCCTGCCGCCGGAGCACCAAAAAAGCACCCGAGACAGTGCGCCCATACAAAAACTGCTTATTTTAATAAGCAGTTTTTTAGATTTCTCATTACTCTATATGCACTCCTTCCGGCAACATATATCCTAATTCCTCGCGGGCAAAGGATGTGGTGTAGATGGATATATTGAATTTATCAATATGCATAATCATGATTGGTTTAGGTCTTTCTCCAAGTATTACCCCGAACATGAGCCACTGTTTTTCTTTATATAGATTTACAAAAAATTCATCCATCCGCTCAAGTCCTCTCCGGATCTGTTTGTCCGCATTGTCGTGTTCAGCAATACACGTTTGCCTGCAATCAGAAGGCGAAAAAATTCCCACAAGACGCAATCTGATGCGTACACGAGAATCAGGTGTTCTTTGTACGGTGCCAGTGCAATCCAGGTGTTCTATGAGTTGGTTTCTGAGTATAGCCCATTCAGCAGGAGTGCTTTCGAGTACTATCTCTTGAGTAATAGGTAGTTTTCCTTTTTTCATAAAGTACTATTTTTTGTTTATGTGTATATTACATGCATTTATTAATTTGTCAATAGTCGTAATGCGTACACACATATGGCAGATTGAGCAGAGTAACTAAATAGTTTTTACAATGAATATAAACACGCAACAAGAGAGTTGTTCTTAATAAAGCAAATATGAACAAAGAATGTCTAGTGTTTCTTTTTACAAAATAAGGTATATAATACGCATATATGAATTTTGAAGACACTATCCTCAATAAAATTGATCGGCAAAGATTTCAAAAAAATATCTTAGAAAATAGCGAAATGCGCAGTCGCTATTTGACGATGAAAAGAGAAAAAGTTGATGCCTTTAGACCTTCTATGGATGATTTTGTAGATACTATTCCCGGCGGCCAAGAAGAAATAGATCAAGATAAAAGAGAGGTCGCCTTACGCAAGCGTGAATTTGCTGCGGCATGTGAGGGCGATGTAGAGATGCAGGCAGTGCATGAAATTGCAGAGATCTACGAAGGTGTCCTTATTGATCAAATTGAAAAAAGTGAATGGTTTGGATCGCGCTGCACCATACAAGTGACCTCTGAATATGATGATATCAAGCACGGTATTGATGGTGTGGGTATTTTTAAAAATGAAGATGCGGCCAGTGATTATATTGGTTTTGGAATCGATGTTACTTTTGCATCTGATATCAAGATCCTTACTAAAAAACTAGAAAGCATTAAAGCTGTCGTGCGAGAAAAGAAATTACCTTTTGTTAAATATTTTACAGACGAAGACGATAATCATATATCAATACAAGTACCTAAAGTTATTGTAGGTGCGCGTCTTGCTTCTGCTGAGCAGCTGATTCACTTGTGGGCATCCCAAGACAAAGACAAGAGAGAAAAACTCGCCACGCACCCTATGCAGTCAAAACTCATCATGGAGTCATTGTGGCAATTGAGGTACTTTTATGAATATGCAACACAGGTAGATAATGAAGAAGCCGCATATGCATATGGTAAATTGTACAATACCTTTTATGATATTTTTCTTGAAAAAGAAGAGCTCATCCATGAACATTGGGTAGATATTCAAGACGACAGTGTTTTTCAAGCTATCAAAGAATACACAGGAAATGCATAATGGAAAATTATGAGCTTGTGAGATCCATCGTTTCTTGGAGATTCTTTAAGGGCATTGCTCTGCTATATATTGTTTTAATTGATCGCATTGTATTATATTTCTGTGTATAATGTATAAATAGTGTGTTATATTATATGAACCTATTATTATTTTATATGCACAATTATACATATGTCTACATATCAATTTTATAAACTTATACATCATTTTTCATTTAAATTAGTAATACTATCTCTTACAATACTAACCATGTTTATGGTTGGAGTTCCGAACACTCAAGCAAATGGAGACATTGAAATTTCTACATGTGCTGAATTACAACTTATTGGTTCTGATCCTGTCGAGTACCCTCTGAGCGGTAATTATGTGCTCACTGCAGATATTGACTGCTCAGATTCTTCTTCATGGAATGGAGGTGCTGGTTTTATTCCTATTGGAAATGAGGCAAATAAATTTACGGGTACATTTGATGGTGCGGGTTTTATAATTCATCAGCTCACTATTGATCGTCCTGCAACTGATTTTGTGGGGCTATTTGGTTATGCGGATAATGGGGTAGACATATTTCGCGTTTATCTTACCGAAAGTTTTGTGCGAGGAAGAACCAATGTAGGATCTATTGTTGGTCGATTGGGGGAAAATAACGGCGATGCCGAAGCAATGCTTACACAATCATTTGCTGTAGGAACCGTTATTTCAACAAACAATACTGTAGGAGGATTAGTCGGTCTAGCTCACAATGGCCGCATAACGGATACATTTTTTAGGGGGGCGGTAACTTCAAACTCTTGGGATGCAGGAGGTCTAACGGGGTATGTGGAGGCATCTATAATTCAAAATTCATATGTTGCCGCTACTGTTGTTTCTAGTACCGCAACTCCATATGGTATCGTAGGGTGGCTTGCTGGAGCGAGCACCATTGTATCTTCTTTTTGGGATTTTGATGTGAGCGGCGTTGCTTCTGGATCAAATGGAACGGGCGCAACAGGAAGGCGCACTACCGTAGAAATGAAGACACAATCAGTATTTGAAGATGCGGGATGGAATTTTGATACGCTTTGGGGTGTTGATCCAGATATCAATGATGGATATCCATTCTTTGGACAATCCGCTGTAGTCATTGAGCCAATAGAAGTAACAGCGCCTGTTGCGATGAACATAACGACTACTTCTGCCGATCTAGAAGCAGAGATTACGTCTGGAGTTGTGCGTGAGTATGGATTTTTCTGGGGCCTCACGAGTCATGCTGATGAGAATGTGATTGTTTCCGAAGAAACACTCTTTGAAGATATGAGTGCGTTGTATGAAAATACAAACGGTCAAACTGATGATGACCCTGTAGCGATTCCTTTTGTATATATTACAGAAGCTCAAGATTTGACATGTAATACTACTTATTATGCGCGTGCAATTGTGCTTGATTCTCAAGGGGAGGGAGCTATCAATCAATATGCATTCAGTGAAGAAATTACTTTTACAACTTTGCCTTGTGTACCTCCTCAAAATGCGCCGCGACCAAGATCTTCTTCGGGGGGAATTCGTTTATCATCAGCGCAGCTTGCTGAAATGGGTGTAACCATCAATCCTCAGTCGACGTCAGAAGCTCCAGATCCTTCTTTGGATAGAACTACTCGTATTCTTGCTTTACTTACTACTCTTGAAAAAGACGATCAGGGCAAGATTACCCAAGCTGGATTTATTCAATTTATTATGGGACTTATATCTATACTTAGATAAAAAAGAAGACACACAAAAACCACTCATATGAGTGGTTTTTGTGTGTATGATCTATATATGATTTGCAAAGAGTATTTTTCTGTGATAGTATGTATATACAACTGAATATGATTATAAAGATGTAGCAAGAGTACTGGCTCTATGACCTACAGGCAACCCTCATTATGAGAAGGTGCCCCATCCAGCCAACACAGTAATGTGTATGGAAAGATAAGAATAGTCCTTCTGTCTTTCTCATTATTATGAGATTTTTTTTATTATATTTTCTATGAAATATAGAACTGCTGAATGTGTTTCGCCTATGCATCCTGACAAAATATGTGATCGCATAGCCGACGCGCTTCTTGACGCATATCTTGCTCAAGACCCAGAGAGTCGTATTGCTCTTGAGGTTATGGGTGGACACGGGTCCTTGATTATTAATGGAGAGGTAACCTCTACTGCACAGGTCGATATTGAAAAAGTTGCTCGTACATATATCGATAAAGATACTACCATTATTTCGCATATTGTTCCTCAAAGCACAGAAATTGCGCGTGGCGTAGATGATGGCGGGGCTGGAGATCAAGGTATTATGGTGGGGTACGCAACCGCAGAAACACCAGAGCTTTTGCCTTTAGAATATGTGCTTGCTCGTTCACTCTGTCAAGCGGTATACGAAGTGTATCCATATGACGGCAAAACACAAGTCACTATAATAGACGGACGAGTCGCTACGGTTGTGGTAAGTTTTCAAAATGCGCCTCATGATGCGCTCTATGCACTGGTACGCAATCATATAGACGCAGATGAGTATATTATTAATCCTGCAGGGGATTGGTCGCTCGGCGGTTTTGATGCGGACACAGGACTGTCGGGGCGCAAAATAGTTGTTGATCATTATGGGCCACATATTCCTGTCGGGGGAGGATCATTTTCGGGTAAGGATTACACTAAAGTAGATCGTTCTGGTGCTTATATGGCTCGTCGCATTGCATGCGATTTACTTGAACAGCACCACGCTCAAGAGGTGTACGTATACCTTGTATATGCTATAGGCAAAAAAGATCCGATTATGGCTCGCGCAATAATAGATGGTACAGAGTGTGCTATTACTGGATATCATCTTGCTCCACGAGACATTGCTCAATCGCTTTCATTAAAAACATGTTCTTTTTTAGAGACGGCTTCCTGGGGACATTTTGGAAGAGGTTTTCAGTGGGATGCTCCGCAACATTCATAAATTATTACTATAACGTCACATAACTTTTCTCTTATGAAATATACTATACACACACCTCAAGATATTACCCGTTATTTTACCGTGGCCGATCATCGTTTGCCACATGAAGTATTCTTGTCATTTTCAGCTCAAGCCCAAGCAGAAAATCTGTCTTTGGATGAGGTTATTGATAGGGCCTATATGCGCGGCGAACTCAAAGAGCGTGATCCGTATGATTATCGTAACTTTGAAACCACTGGTTCATTTTATAATGGCATCGACAGCAGATGTTCTCTGGTGATGATGCATGCAATTACCACATTACAACAAACAAAAAATTATTCATTCCAAGAGGCGTACCGCAAATTATTGATCGGCGGCGCAATAATACCTATTGTATAAAATTGCCTCTTTATAAAAAGCCTCGCATAGCGAGGCTTTTTGTTGGAGGCATTTTCTAAGATACTTTCTTTCGAGATTCTTGTAGTGCGAGCATCTCTTTAATGAGATGCTCTACAATTACTTGCTGCGCTTTTTGGCACATGTCATGGTCAAGATGGAGGCGTGTTTCATTGATGAATGTGGGGTACCACGTCTCTTCAATTTTCTTTGCAATCCAAGGAGAGAGCGCTTCTGGTGTTGGTTCAATAATGAGCATTTTGACTTCGATGCGTTTCAAGCACCATGTCACAAAAGCTTCTTGGATTTTTTCCAGATCTTTTTCTCTTGCATGTGCTCGCATACAAGCTGCAATGAATGATTGTGCAAGCCATACAAGGGCTGCAACGGTGATGATGAGCACAAATCCTGTGCCAATCATAAGCGGAATAATTTTCATGGTTTGTATTTTTAAGGTGTGTATTAAAAATAATAGTACATTCTTTTGAAAATATTGTCAAATACTTGGAGCGCGCACTATTGCTGTTCATTCCACAGAGAATAGTACAAACCTTTGTGTTCTACGAGCTCGCTGTGCGATCCTGTTTCTACAATTTCTCCTTTGCGGAGCACATAGAGAGTATCCGCATGTTCTACTGTTGAGAGGCGGTGAGCAATCATAATCGTAATGAGATGCGGATGGTCGTCTCTCAGACGTTGTATGGTTTCTGTAATTTCTTTTTCTGTAATTGAATCAAGGCTTGATGTTGCTTCGTCAAAAATAAGAATATCAGGTTTGCGAATGAGTGCACGGGCAAGCGCAATACGCTGTCTCTCGCCACCAGATATTTTGATGCCATTTTCACCAATGCGCGTATCGAGCCCTGCGGTGCTGCGCTCAAGAATACCATGTGCTTGTGCTTGGGTGAGCGCTTCTATGCAATCCTCATCTGTCGCATGCGGTGCTGCAAAAAGGAGATTTTCTCGCAATGTACCCGCAAATACTTGAGTGTCTTGGGGAACATAGCCAATGCGTGCACGCAATGTATGCATAGCAATCGTATTATGCGGATGATGATTATAGGTAAGGGTTCCTTGTGTTGGTTCATAGAGACCAAGGATAAGTTTAATAAGTGTTGATTTGCCGGCGCCGCTCGGTCCTACACATGCATAGGTTTTGCCTGATTCGAATGAGCAGGTCACGCCTGAGAGAGAAGGGAGGAGACCTTGCCCATATTCAAAAGAAACATTTTCAAGGGAAATACGACGTACTGGTTCATCAAACACAGGTCGTGTTATTTCATGGCGCGCGGGTGTATAATCACGATAGAGTGCTTCAATAATTTCAAAACTTGCCCGTGCTTCTTGATAGCTTCGCACCATATCAGCAATTTGCCCCAGTGGTCCAAATACAAAAAAACCATAGAACCAAAGTGCTAAAAATTCTCCCAAAGTAATGTGTCCCTGGAAAATGAGTATGAGTGATACAAATACAATGAGTGTGCTGGCGATATTAATGAGTGTTCCTTGAGTAAAGCTCAGTGTGCGGAGCATGACTACTTTTTTGAGTTCAAGATCTAAAATATCATGATGTACTTTTTCTAGGCGTTCTATTTCTTGGTTTTCAAGACCGAGCGCTTTGACGAGTCCTACATTATGTAGTGTCTCTGTGGTTGATGCAGCAAGGTCTGCGCTTCGGCGCACAATGAGTTCTTGGGCTTGTTTGATGCGTGTACCTGTGACATACACAATACCACCAATGAGCGGCAAGGAGAGCAAGAATACGAGCCCAATGAGCCAGTGTACGGTAAAGGCATATACATACACAAAAATAATACCGACCAATGAAAAGAATCCAATACTAATCATTTCTTGGATAAGTTTTTTGGTGCGATCGCGCGCCTGCTGTAATTTTTGCAAGAGAGATCCTGACTGCTCGTCCTCAAAGAGCGCAAAGGGGAGTTTGAAAATATGAGCAAGGGTGTCATTGTAGAGTGATGTACCAATGCGTTCTGAAATAACATTAACATAGTAATCCTGAAATGCCTTACCGGTGCGCGATATGAGTGCAACGAGAATATAGAGTCCGAGAATGAGCGCAATGCCGCGTATAAATTCAGGTCGTGTGAATTCTGTATAAGCGGTTGCATAGCGATCAATAGCGATGCGAAATACTTGTGTATTCAAGAGCGAAAATATTTGATTAATAGCAGCAAATACGAGTGCTACAACCAGAATGGGAATATGTTTTTTAATATAGGTTAAGAATAAGTGCATAGATGATGAGTATACATTATTTTATTAAAAAATCATTATATGGATTATTTCAAATGATTATGTATACTATACACATATGGAAAAATGGCCTCCGCGCAAAGAAAAACCATCCCTACTTGAAGCATATGATATCAGTACGCGGCTCTTTATGTTTTTTAAAAATTCACTAAAAGTAGAAACTATTGATGATCTTGTTCGGTATTCATACACAGACATTACAACACATCCACACTGGCAACATGCGTATACTCGCGAATTAAATACATTCTTGGCAGAACAGGTACATATTATCCTCAAAAAATAATCCTCTCGCATGAGAGGACTATGTGCATATGCCGTGCGTCTGTTTAGGGGGTTGTGGTGCGCACTTCTATGATTACTCCCTTGCCCTGTGTGCCGGCATAGACAAGAGTTGTTTCATCGGTAATACGCGCTTGATCGCCCTCTTGGAATGTTTCACCATTGATGGTGAGCGAGCCTTCGGTGACATATACCAAATGACCCCATCCCGCATCTGGTGACATATTCCATATCGCGCTCCCGTCAAGGGTATATTGCCATATGCGTGCATCTGCCCGCAGTGTTAATCCTTCGCCGCCTTCTGGACTTGCCAAAAGGGTAAGAGGTCCTTCTGTTGAAGGGGTAATATCCATTTCCTCATAGTCTGCTTGTGTTGTAGTATTTGGATGAAACCATAATTGATAGAGATGCACTGGTTCGTCATGTTTATTAAATTCCGAATGCACAATACCTGCCCCTGCGGACATTCGCTGTATTTGTCCTGCGGTGATGGTTGCTTCATTACCTATACTATCGGTGTGTGTGAGCACTCCTGACAAGATAATGGTCACTATTTCCATAGTGTCATGTGGGTGATCTGGAAAACCAGAGTGTGGCATGACTATGTCGTCATTAAAAACGCGTAATACACCAAAACCCATATTTGTAGGATCGTAATAATTACCAAATGAAAAGAGCCAATGTGTTTTGAGCCAACCATGATCCCCTTGGTGGCGTTCGGCTGCATGTATTTTTTGTATCATAGAAGAACAGTATACCTGCAGGATGGGAGGATGTGCAAGTATCCGTAATTCTTTACTTTTTTATAAAATAGGATACACTGCGATTAATACTTCACCTTAACATATATACAATATGACTATGCTTTCTTCTGCGTCAGACTGTGCACGCAAACCCATTCTTTTTGTGGATTGTGATGGATTTTTATTCAACACAATACCTGCGCATGTGCGCTATTTTCATGACCGCTATGGTGTGACCATTTCAGAATCTGAATTTCTTGCACATCCAGATTTGATTGAATTATTGAGAATGCATGATCCGGCACTGTGCGATATTCCCGGTTCACAAATTTTTGATGCTCTGAATTATGAATTTATGAATTCATGGGAATACCATCAAGGTGTTGAGCCCATGCCTGACATGCCACACTATCTGAAGCTTTTAGATGCGTATTTTGAAATACGTATCGTGACGCTGCGGAGTAGTATTGGCAAACCTGTTATGTACAAGCTCATAGAAAAATACATACCAGGTATTATCTCAGAGATTCATTGCGTACATATACTTGATACAGAAAACCGTCTGTCAGTGATCTCCAAGAGAGAATATATCTCGAATCACAAAGTTGTCGGTAGTGCATTTGGCGATGATTCGCTTCATCAGATTGAAACAACACATGATATTGTTCCGTCTATACTGTACGATCCGTATGGTGCGCATAATAATAATCCAGTGGTACGCACCGGAGAAATTACGCGCGCTCGTTCATGGCAAGGCCTGTACGATTTCTTTATGAAGCAATTACCTGCAGAAACGCAAAAAACCTCTTATGAATCATAAGGGGTTTTGACTTTTTATTTAAAATGATGTATTTTAATTTCAAATAAAAGCACTTATATGAAAACAAAAATAATTACTCATTTCTCGGGAAAGTATGCTTTTTTGAGAAATTCGTATAGTGCGCGTATTCCCGGGCAAGATAATTATATGTACCCTTCAGTACATCATGCATATCTTGCGGTACGCACGGATGATATGTCAGTGCGTGCACGCTTGCGCACATGTTCTATTACCGAGGCGCTGCAGATTGAATCTTCAATACCGTGTCGCAATATTCAGGATACAAATACTCACAAAGAGATTATGCGATCATTATTGATGTGTAAATTTTCTTGTCATCCGAAATTGCTCAAAAAATTATTGAGCACCAAGGGGTATGTCATTCAAGCGCCTGCTTCTGAATATGGTATGTTTTGGGGAAGTGCACCCTGTGGCGGAGAGAATCATCTGGGTATATTGCTGACCGAAATCCGTGATGCGCTCATTCAAGAGTATCAGATGGTTCTTGAATCCGCAGAAGAGGGTATGCCGGGATCATGTATTGCGCGGAGCATCTTGTATCCACAACACAAAATGGATATCTATCAGGTTCCGCCATATCCATAACCAAAGACACCTCGTCTCATTTTTAAAAGCCTTTGCAAGAGTAGCAAGGGCTTTTTTCTTTACTTACGCGCATACATGATGTACCATGCTCTCTATGTCAGGAAATAATACTCTCGTCCGCTTTGAGGATGTCACCTTTTTTTATGCAGAAAACAAACCACTCATCCTTGAGGGTAATTTTGCATTGCGCCGTGGTGCCAAGTGTACGCTCATGGGACAAAATGGTGCCGGCAAGAGTACACTTTTTAAACTCTTGACTGGAGAGCTCAAACCCGAAGAGGGAAGGGTGATTATTCATCAAGGTACGACAGTTGCTCTTTCTCGCCAAGTAGTTCCGCGTGATCAGCTCGCGTGGACGGTGCGAGAATTTTTCCAAGGTGTCTTTGCAGATACGGTATATGATATTGATCGTCGTATTGATGAAGTATTGCCGATCGTTGATTTTGCTCTTGATGATTATGACAAAAAAATGAATACATTTTCTGGTGGGCAACAGGCGCGCCTCTTGCTTGCATCTGCGCTTATCCAAAAACCTGACCTCTTGCTCCTTGATGAGCCAACGAATAATCTCGACCATGCAGGCATTGAACATCTCACACAATTTCTCAAGGACTATAACAAGACAGTTATTGTTATTTCTCATGATGCTGATTTTTTGAATTCTTTTACCGAGAGCGTTCTCTATTTAGATGTGTACTCACGCACGATTGAGCAATATGTAGGGAACTATTACAAAGTACTCGATCAAGTAGCTGCGCGTGTTGAAAAAGAAAAAAGTCAAAATGCACGGCTTGAAAAAAGTATTCAAGAGAAAAAAGACAAGGCAAACTTTTTTGCCAACAAAGGAGGACGCTTGCGCGCTGTAGCAAAGCGTATGCGTGAAGTAGCAGCAGAAGCCGAAGAAAATAAAGTTGATGTACGCAAAGAAGACAAAACAATTCGCGCATTTACCATTCCTGTGCAAGAACCGCTCGCTGGTGAAATCATTACTATTACATCATTCACACGCCTCGTGCAGGGCAAAGAGCAAACAAAAAAAGTAGAGATTACGCTGCGCAAAGGGCAGCGACTCCTCCTCAAGGGGCCTAATGGTATTGGCAAGAGTACGCTCCTTGAGCGTCTCGCGTCGGGAACTGCAGCAGGGGCGCGCATTGGCGAAGGTGTGCGCGTCGGGTATTATCGCCAAGATTTTTCAACACTCAATTTTGATCATACGGTTTTTGAATCACTTGCGGAGGTTATGGATCGTGTAGATGAGCAGGTATTGCGCGCTACGGCGGCGAGTTTTCTTATTACCGGAGAACTCATTCATAACAAAATTGGCACATTGTCTGAAGGTCAAAAAGGACTCGTTTCATTTGCGCGTCTCGTATTGCAAAAACCAGGACTGCTCATTTTAGATGAACCAACAAATCATATTAACTTTCGTCACATTCCGGTTATTGCCCAAGCGCTTGATGCATACGAAGGCGCCCTCATTCTCATTTCTCACGTTCCTGAATTCGTGGCATCTGTGCATATTGATGAGGTGTTGGATTTGGCCAAGTAGAGAGGTGTCGCGCTTGGTGTGACATAGAACACAAGAGACAAGAGGTAAACAAATAACACATTACATATTAAAAATACTCACTCATGAGTGAGTATTTTTATATACAGCGACTTATATCTTGGGTCTCGAAGCTTGTTTATTTCTCTTGCTTAACAAAGATACTTGTGGGTGTACTTGATCTATATGATGGAGGGTCTTGGAATGTATGATTGTTTTCTATATAAACAACAAGCCAAGACGAATTTCTTCGTACGTCATATCATTACCCACAATACGATGATACGCGCTCAGGCGAATAGTTCCTTGTGTGCCCAAGTCTTCGGGATTATTAGATTCTTGAATCATGCGCCGCGCACTGCGTAATTGCGATAATTTTTTAGATGACGGCTGGAGATATGATATATCAATTTCATAATCATGCTCGGCAATGTATTCAATATGGGCGAGAATAGTTCCCGGAGTGAGTCCGCGTTCATGTGCCATATCTTCAATAGATTTTTGATCACGAATGAGCGCCTTTGTTTTGTCATAAGTGCTCTCTTTGGCTGTGCTCATTTTTGGGTATGGAGACGATGATTCTGGTGTTTTATTGATGCGTCCTCCTGCGCGCATAATCCACTCATGGTGCATTTTTTCATGCTCATGATCAGGGGTTTCTGTGACAGTTCGCTGCCAGATTTCGGCGTCATTGCGTATATCTACATCACGCGCGAGCACATGAGGATCTACAATGAGAGCAGTTTCATTGAGACCCATGAGGCGCAATCCTTCAAGAGAAGTGATACGCGAGAGGGCGACATATCCTTGTCCGGGTTCAAATGCTTGCGAGAGATCAATTTCTGCTGCATCAAGAGTCATACCCTGAGACTTGTGGATAGTAATAGCCCATGCGAGACGCAAGGGTATTTGTTTGAGTGTAGCGCGTGGTTTACCATCCTCATTTTCAACAACCCATTCTTCGCGATCAGCTTTGATTTTCTTGCCTGTCCGTGTTTCTACAATAGGGATACCGAAATGATCAAAATCAATAATGGTGCCGAGGGTGCCATTGATATATCCCTTTTCATAATTATTTTTTATAAAGAATACGAGTGCGCCTTTTTTGAGTTCCAGTCTTTTGGCGACGAGAGAATTATTGAGTATGCGATCAATCCATTTTTGTTGCCCCATAATAATGGCGTCATGCACAATAGTGGGCGCGTCAATTTTTGCAAGCTCTTGGAGATTGAGATGATCTACATCTTTGTTGTGGGTATAGAGTTTGGTGACAGGTGTATCGTGGGTAAGGGTGCTCTCATAACGACTGCGTAAGGTGTTCATACTCGCCGGAGACACTGATCCAGTGCGTATGTCCTGCAATACCGTGAGGAGGTTTGTGTCTTGGTGGCGATAGGATGTATCAAGATAGCAGGGAATACACTCTAATTCTTGCCAGACAGTAGTATCAAAAATAAACCTCTTTGCAGATGAGGATCGTGATATAGGGGGTAATTGAAAAAAATCACCGACGAGTATAACTTGAATACCACCAAAGGGTTCTTGGGAAAACTTGAGGGTGCGAATGAGTCTGTCTATTGATTCAAAGAGTGCCGGCGAGAGCATAGAAACCTCATCAATGACAAGTACTTTGAGATTCTTGATGCGATCCCAGATATATTTTTTCTCGCTCATCATCTCTATATCCCACGGTGTTAATTCGTCTTTGATGCCCGTGCCGAAAAAACTTTGTATGGTCACGCCGCCAATATGACTCGCCGCAATACCTGTCGGCGCAGTGACAGCAGCAACAATGTGATGATCGCGGAGATAAGCAAGATACGTATTGAGGGTATGCGTTTTGCCTGTACCTGGGGCGCCGGTCAAAAAAATATTGCGCCCTGTTTTCATAAGGGTAAGTGCGCTTTCTTGGTTCATGTATTCATTGTAACATAGAGATATCAAGAATACCTCTATTTTCTAGAGTGTGATACACTAAAATTCTATGCATAACAAAGATCGTTCTGTAAATATAGAAAAAAGGAGACAGGGAACATTATATATGCTTGGTATCGGCCTCTTGTTTATTATTACTGCGGGCGTACTCCTCTTTGTTCGTGACTATACTGCTACACGTTATCCCGAAGTAGATAATATATTAATCGCTACAGATGAAAACGATAACGGAGGCGAGGAGGGCGTAGTGCGTGATGTGTCTGACAATACAGACACAGGCCCTATCCAAAATATTGACAGAGAAATATCTTTGGCAGAGATATTGCTAGAGCATGCAGGTAGCGTTGATTCAATTTTTGAACCAACACATCGCATCGTGCGTATTGTAGACGGAGACACTATGGTGGTGCGGACGAGTGCAGGCAGAGAGGAGCGCATCCGCGTCATTGGTATTGATACACCAGAAACGGTTCATCCTAATAGAGATATCGCATGTTTCGGCATCGAAGCAACAGCATTTGCACGCACATTGTTCACAAATCAAGACATTATTATTACTACTGACCCAACACAAGGAGACAGAGACCGCTATGGGCGTATGCTCGGATACATAACATTGCCTGACGGTCGCGATTTCGGGCATACTATGATTCACCAAGGATATGCTTTTGAATATACGTTTCGTATTCCTTATCAAAAACAGTCTCTGTATAAAGATGCAGAGCGTGATGCGCGCATGCACAAAAGGGGGATGTGGGCAGATGATGCATGCCCAGCATACGAATAAGAGAATACTTGACGCGCTGTGAGTTTTGTAATACTGTTTATATAAATTAACATTAAAAACTACAAACCCATATGAAATTAGAAGAAATTATTTCAGCATGCAGTAATGAGCTTGCGCGTATTGCCTCTGCATTTACTCCTGTTCCATGCACTCCTCAAGGTGTTTGGAATTATCAATGCGGTGTTTTTAATACGGACACCAAGACACGGATAATCTATAATAAAGCAGCTCTTGGTTTTGCGTACACAGAAGGAGTGCCTTTATTGGTGTCTATGAAAAACATGTCTATTCAAAAATGCCTGACGCAGGTGGATATGAAATATCATTATGATACACACATCTTTACAGGTCTTGAGTATATTGCGTATATGCGCAGCCCAAAAGCAAAGATTCATGATGTCGTGCTGTCGTCATTGCATGACGGAATGCGTATCATTATTGGTGGGGCGCATATTTACAGAACAGGTAGCGCAGGAATATCTCTGGTGCCATCTTTGGTTTTGGATACGCAAACGCACAAAATTATCTGTGAATATGTGCATTCAAATAGCTGCGCCAAAGATACTGACGCTGTGCTCTTTTTCAAACCTTAGTATCACCATGGTGGTGATTGTAAACCCGATTATATAGTCGGGTTTATTTTTATTTTATCGCTCGTCTGTATACTGCGCTCTATGCATCTCACCAAAGAACAGGAGCGCATTATCGCAACACAAACACATATCAAAGTGCAAGCCATTGCAGGCGCAGGCAAGACATCTACAATTATTGCATATGCCGAATCGCGACCCGCTCATGCAAAAATTTTATATATTGTCTTTAATGCATCAGCAAAACAAGAAGCCCAAGAGAAATTCAAACAGAGAAACTTGACCAATGTGACCGTAACTACTGCGCATGCGCTCGCATATCAGTATATGATTACTGATGCAGGATATACGGTGCGGTCTACAGAATATGCTCTGGATGATTTGGTGTACATGCTTGATATATCGGGCAGCAGATCACATACTATGCGCATAGCACATCATGTCAAAAAATATATGGCGCTCTATTGTAATAGCATTGAAACAGATATGGATCGTATTGCTTATGCATCATATCTCACCGATGCTGAAACATTAGATTTTTTTACTACGCACAGTGCATGCATTATAGAAAAAGCAAAGCTCTGGTTTACGTTCATGGATACACAGCAATGTGACAGTACTCATGATTTTTATCTTAAAAAATTTCATCTCTGTATTCCTGATTTGGGATATGACTATGTCCTCTTTGATGAAGCTCAGGATGCTTCTGGTGCTATGCTCGGTATTTTTCTTGCCCAAAAAGACAGCGTCAAGGTAATGGTGGGAGATACGCATCAGCAAATTTATAGTTGGCGCTATGCGGTGAATTCTCTGGAATATGTAGATTTTCCAGAATATCGCTTGTCGGCGAGTTTTCGTTTCCATGCAGATATTGCCGATCTCGCTACGCGTATTTTGTCTTTGAAAAAATATGTCACCACATATGATACGATAACCATTACGGGCAAGGGGGCATATAGAGATATGCCGCGCACGTATGCAACAATTGCGCGTACGAACTTAGGACTTTTGCGTATGGTGCTTGCATATCTTGAGATGTGTACAGATGATGTGCCGCGCCTTTATTTTGAAGGGACGCTGCGCTCCTATATGTATGGGGTTATGGATGGGGCGCTTCATGATATTTTTGCATTGTACACAGGGGCGTATCATGATATGCGAGATCCTTTTTTGAAAACATTTACTTCATACGAAGCATTAGAAACATATGCGCTCTCGGTGCACGATGTATCGCTCGGGCTCATGATAGATATGGTCAAGCGCTACCGCGAAGAATTGCCTGCAGTTATTGCAACGATACAGTCATATCATGTTGATGATCGATCAACAGCGCAGCATATTTTTTCTACAGTACACAAATGCAAGGGCATGGAATATGATCATATTACTCTTGCTGATGATTTTATTACAGAACAGGCGCTCGTGAATATAGATACGAACACAGCGCATCCCCAAGATATTGCAAAAGCCATAGAAGAAATTAATCTCTTGTATGTTGCCGTAACGCGCGCTCATGGATATGTCGTATTGCCGGCGCGCTATAGAACAGAATCGCTCGATGTGGATTCGCCGTATATACAATGGGTTGATGAAGCAGAGGAGGGGTATCGCGCATATAAAAAACCTGTGTCATAGCACAGGTCTTTGATAGTATAGTACACTCTTTACTTTTGGGTTTGTAAAAAGAGTGATGCCCCTATAATGTATCCATAGTCTTTGGTTTCTGGATTATAGAGAGGCGCATTCCATAAGGTGAAATTCTTGAATGGTATATCAACGCGCGGCCCGATGCCTGCAAATCGTTGTGCGTGGATGCCGGTTTTAATAATGGATTTGAGTTCATATAATGTTGTATGGAGATACCAATATCCGGTATTTCCGTACTCTATCAATGAGACACTTGACCATCGTTCGCCAAAATAAGTCACACCCACCAGTGCGCGCAAGGGAATACCTTGAGTCACTTGTTCGTAACCGAATAATGTTTTGAGTGTGAGTCCTGTCTTCGGAGTATAGGTTGGTCCCGCGAGGACTTCTGCCCATGATGGTGTCATAACCACCAAGCTACTTAAACCAAACTTTTCCCCAAAAGAATGCTCTGGGTTTACTACAAAAAATGGCTTATATCCATCGCGTGTAAAAACGCTTTGCTTTTGCAAGAAAAGAGTAGTGCTTTGAGACAAAGAAAAAGTGTGCATGAGCACTATGAAGGTTACCATGCGTATGCGCAAGATTTTTTCCATAGAATGAGATTGAGTTGTTAAGGTTTACAAATATATTGCCATGGTAATATAAAAAATATACACTGTCAAATATAGAATTTGACTTCCTAATCACTTTATAGTATCATATACCCATGCTTTTGAAACTCGTGTAGGGCTCACTAGCTGCAGATGTGATTATTTCTTCGTATTTGCTTTATTTATCACCTGCACAGCCCTGAAATACTTCAGTATTTCACTTATCTCATTTATTATGAATACAAAAAACACACAACGCCGCTCGGGCGTTAATTCCGGGCGTCCTTTATCAGGTAACAAGGCGCGTCGTCCATTTCGTGACAGCAAAGGATCAAGCAAGTCTCGCACATCATCACGCCGACCACATTCAGGCGGTGGACGATCTGGTGGCGCAAAGAGAGGGGGAGGGCGCAAAATGCCAACATTTAATCCCGCTCAATTTATCAACAAAAACCCACGACAAATAGAAGAAGTTGCCTTTGTTGCAAAAAACACATTTGCTGACTTTGGACTTGATGCGCGTATTTTAGAAATCTTGGCGCCGATGGGAATTCACTCACCGTCTCCTATTCAAGATCAAATTATTCCGCATGCAATGCAAGGATCTGATGTTGTTGGTCTTGCTGAAACGGGAACAGGAAAGACTGCAGCATTTTTGTTGCCACTTATCCAAAAAACAATCAATGAACCAAAACGAGAACACATGACACTCATTTTGGCGCCGACACGTGAACTCGCGCTACAAATTCAAGATGAATTGCGCAAGCTCTCAAAAGGACTACGCCTCTTTTCTACTGTTTGTGTAGGAGGTATGCCACTTCGTCCGCAATTGCAGTCTTTGGCACGTCTCAATCACTTTGTTATTGGAACACCAGGGCGCGTGATGGATCTCATTAAGCGTGGTGCCATCAAACCAGAGCGCCTCACCACAGCAGTACTCGACGAAGCTGACCGTATGCTTGATATGGGATTCATTCATGATATGAAAACCATTCTCTCTCAATTGCCAAAAGACCGTCACACACTGTTTTTCTCAGCGACCATGGCAAAAGAAACAGAAAAGCTGGTGCATGATTTCCTTAAAAATCCTGTGGTTATTTCGGTCAAGAAAAAAGATGTTTCTCAAAGTATTGAGCAAGACATTGTGCCGTATGCAGCACATGACAAATTCAACAAACTCTGCACATTGCTCTCGCAAGATGGCTTCAAGCGTGTGATTATCTTTGGTGAAATGAAACACAGCGTGCAAAAACTCGCCGAAGAATTATTTGCTCATGGTATTCCTGCAGAATCAATTCACGGCAACAAGAGCCATGCGCAACGCCAACGAGCGCTCAAGCGTCTCAAGGATGGTAATGTGCGTGTACTCGTTGCAACAGATGTGGCGGCTCGCGGTATTCACGTTGATGATGTGACTCATGTAATCAACTACGATCTTCCACAAACATTTGATGACTATGTCCACCGTATTGGTCGTACTGGTCGTGGTGACAAATTTGGTAAGGCGCTCACTTTTGTGCCAGAATCACTTTTGTAATACCAAGGCGTCTCTTCAAAAAACAAAAAAGGACTCTATGTAATAGCATATAACAAAAAACTCACACGAATCGTGTGAGTTTTTTGTATCGGCATAATTATGCGCGACGTACATTTACTGCATTTACTCCTTTTTGTGTTTCTTCAGTATCAAATGATACTGCTTCTCCTTCGCGAAGATCATCATACATGACATCTTGCAAAGAACTCGCGTGAAAGAAAATGTCTCCATTTTGTCCTTCAACAGCGATGAAACCGAAACCTTTGTCAGTAAGACGCTTGATTGTTCCTTGTTGCATATTTTTTTGAAAAAAATTCAATGAGGTTATATGAATAATACTCAAAACATAATATCCTTACTCCTTCATGAAACATCATTGATCTTTTATGGGTTCGAGAGATAGCTTTGTTCTGATAAGAATAGTATAGCATACTTTATTTATTTCTCAAACAACACACCTTCTTTCACGCCCTTTCTTGAGGTAATACAGTATCTCTTTCTCTGCGTTCTTCCTATTAGATGCACGTAGGTATCAGGGTATTTCTGGAGTAATGTGAAAAAACCTTTAATAATAAGGCTTATTTTCTAGATATGTGGATAAGTGTATGACTTTATAAAAAATTGAGAAATTTAGTATATAATCCTGAGCAAATACCAGTACACTCTCTTTATTACTCAGATTAATACATTTTTTATATGAAAGCACTCATTGTTGAGGACGAGCCAAAAATTGCTCAATTTATTCAAAAAAGCCTACAATCAGAATATTTTGTCGTTGATTGTGCGCCCGATGGCGAAAAAGGGTCGTATTTAGCGCGCTTGCATGATTATGACATTATTATTCTTGATAATATGTTGCCGTACAAAACAGGTCTTGAAGTATGCAAAGAAATTAGAAATTTCGGCAAGAATACACCTATTATTGTATTGTCTGTGCAAACTGAAGTAAATCAACGAATAACATTATTAAATGCGGGGGCTGATGATTATCTCATGAAGCCCTTTTCGTTTGAAGAATTACATGCACGCATGCGCGCACTCTTGCGCAGACCTCAGCATGTGAGTAGCGATGATCTCGTGCTTGATACACTCGTGCTCAATCTTGATGCGCATACAGTACGTAGGGGAGAACACGAAGTACATCTCACACGCAAAGAATTTATGCTCTTGTATTATCTCATGAAGCATCGTGGTAATGTATTATCACGCGGGACGATTATGGAGCATGTGTGGGATATGAATGCCGATCCATTTTCAAATACTATTGAATCCCATATTTTGTCACTTCGCAAGAAAATTAACATTGAAGGACATCGCAAGCTCATTACTACTGTTTCAGGGAGAGGGTATAAGATTGAGTAGAGGCAGGCAAGCACCAAAAACCAAACAAATTACAACCCTGCTCAGCGAGACAAGAAACAAATAACCGCTCATTCCCGGAATACGCGAGGAAACGAGCGTATGTCCGGGATCTCGTGTCTTGTTAATGAGTGCGCAACATAAGTGCCACTGAAACGAGACCCCGGACATTTTCTCCGTTAGCACTCCGAAAATTCCGGGGAAGAGGTGGTGGATCACAAATTCCGGGGAAGAAGTGATGATTCTTGAGATTTGTATTACTCGCCGTAGCGAAGCGAAGGAGAGGAATTTGGAATTTGGTGCTTGGTCGGTCACCTCCCATATGCTATACTAAAATCATCACTTATTAGGTATTAACGAGTATTTTTATATGATTGGACTTTGGATTATTTTAGGTATCGCAGCGCTCATACTCATTTGGGCAATTGCAACATACAATAGATTTATTATCTTGAAAACACGCGCCGAAGAAGCGTGGGCAGATATTGATGTACAGCTCAAGCGTCGCTATGACCTTATCCCTAATATTATTGAAACCGTAAAAGGGTATGCAGCTCATGAAAAAGGCGTTCTCGAAGAAGTAACCAAGGCGCGCACTGCGGCGATGGCAGCAGAACAATCAGGCGATCCTGCGCGCGCTGCACAAGCAGAAAATGCACTCTCAGGAACACTCAAGACATTATTTGCTGTTGCTGAAAATTATCCAGACCTCAAAGCAAATGCAAATTTCCTCGAATTGCAACGCGAACTTTCAGATACAGAAAATAAAATTCAATCTGCGCGTCGTTTTTACAATACCAATGTACGCGACTTTAATATCAAGACAAAAACATTCCCGAGCACTGTAATTGCGCATCTCTTTCACTTTGACAAGCAAGAATTCTTTACCCTTGCAGATGCTCCACAAGAACGTGAAAATATTTCTGTGCGTTTCTAATCTTACCTATCTATGTCTCACACTAAACGTCTCATGCTCGGTCTTGTTCTACTTGCTCTCATAGTTGGGGGATTTTTGGGTATGCGTGCACTTATGCGATCATCATCTGATACAGGTGCACCACGCAATCCACGCGCCGTAGAGATATTTTACCAAGAAAATATTGATACGCTCTTTGCAGAAAAATCTGCTCTCAAGCAAAATCCATGGGTGAATCCTCTCATTACCGAAACGCGTGATGTGAATGGTGATGGGGTACTCGATATGATTATTGCTACCGGACAAGGTGGTGTCTATATGAATGAATTTGAAGTATGGACATATCTTGATGATGTATTCGTACCTCTGGAAATGCGCTATTTATCTGGACGCATTGATACAGTGCGCCTAAGTGAAGGGTCTTCTGTATTTTATAATATGGGATATGAATTCTTGCCGCAGATACAAGGCTTTCTCCAATTCCAAGAAGATTTTCATGAGCGCGCCGATGAGAATGGCAGATGTTTTGTTGCGCTCTATACATGGTCTTTGGATCGCGCTTATTTTGTGCCAACAACACCTGATAGCGCTGGAGTGACTCATGAGATTTTTGATAGGTGTACGCTGAGTACTGTATAAGAGTGCGCATGCACATAGTTTCGTATGAATATCTATACACATCAATCAGAAAATATCAGAAATACATGGATACTTATGACTACTTTTTTGATAGTAGTTATTGGTTTAGGATGGTTGTTTTCTCTCTATTTTGGTAATCCAGTCATTTTGTATGGAGTGCTTGCTTTTGCATTTTTTCAAGCATTGGTAAGTTATTGGTTTTCAGATCGTATTGTCTTGTCACTCTCTGGTGCGCGAGAAATATCTCGCGATACACACAGAGAATTATGGAATATTACCGAAAATCTCTGCATGGCAACAGGTCTCACTATGCCACGCCTCTATATCATTCAAGACCCAGCACCTAATGCATTTGCAACAGGTCGTAATCAAAAACACGGCATTGTTGCGGTGACTACAGGGCTCCTTGATCGTCTCGATCGATCAGAAATAGAAGGAGTTATTGCTCATGAGCTTGCCCATATTGGAAATCGCGACATGCTCATTATGACGATGACTGTAGTCTTGGTTGGTTTCATTACATTGCTCGCTGATGTTTTCCTTCGTGCGACATTGTGGGGCGGAGGAAATAGACGTGAAGGAGGGCAAGTGCAAGTCGTACTCATGATTATTGGTTTTGCGCTCATGATCTTGTCTCCAATCATTGCGACACTCATTCGCATGGCCGTCTCACGCAAGCGCGAATATTTAGCTGATGCAACAGCAGCGCTCATGACGCGCTATCCAGAAGGGCTTGCTTCTGCACTTGAAAAAATTTCATCATATCCACGCACTATGGAGCGTGCGAATCATGCCACAGCCCATCTTTTTATTTCAAATCCTTTCAAGGACAAGAAAGGTGCATGGAGCAATATGTGGTCTACGCATCCACCGGTAGAGGAGAGGATTAAGAGATTGAGAGGGATGTAGAAGTATAAAAAGAAAAATCAAACTTAATTACAAAAAACAACCCGTCAGGGTTGTTTTTACTTACATCTATTTTACCCCTTACGATTCACTTTTTTGCGATCGCTTTCTTTGAGGAATTCTTTGCGGAGGCGAATCGCATCAGGAGTTACTTCCAAATATTCATCATCGCCCATCATACCGAGACCGCGTTCCAGAGTCATTTCATATGGCGGCAAGAGGCGAATTGCTTCGTCAGTTCCAGAGGCGCGCATATTGGTGAGTTGTTTTCCTTTGGTTGGATTCACCATCATTTCATCTCCTTTTGATGAGTAACCAATCACTTGCCCTTCATACACTTCAGTATTCGGCTCAATATAGAGTACGCCGCGTTTTTGGAGACCTCCCAAAGCAAAAGCAAGTGCTTTGCCAGTAGCCATAGAAATCATAGAACCAAATTCACTTTTTTCAATAGCACCTACATAAGGCATGAATGAGTGAAATACGCTCGTCAAAATTCCTTCACCTTTGGTGTCAATAATAAATTCATTACGATATCCCATGAGTCCGCGTGTAGGTACATGGAATACAAGACGCACGCCAGCTTGATCGGGTTTCATTTCTTGCATCATTCCTTTGCGGCGACTCAATTTATCAATAACCGTTCCAGAAAATTCATCAGGTACGAGAATGGTGACTTCTTCAAATGGTTCAGATTTCACACCATCAATGTCTTTAACGATAACTTCTGGTTGTGAGACAGCTACTTCAAAACCTTCACGGCGCATATTTTCAAGAAGCACGGCAAGGTGCAATTCACCGCGTCCGTAAATTTTGAATTTTGCTTGATCAGAAAAATCAATACGGAGCCCTACGTTTACTTCGAGTTCTTTTTCAAGACGTTCGCGAATTTGTCGTGAGGTGAGCAATTTTCCAACACGTCCCGCAAATGGTGAGTCATTGACGAACATAGAGAGGGAAATAGTGGGTTCATCAATAGTAATTTCAGGCAAGACATCTACAGCGTCATTGGTGCTCACGGTTTGACCGATGTAAATATCAGGGAGGCCAGAAATCATCACAATATCACCTGCATGTGCCGTGTCTACAGCGATGCGACTCAGTCCTTCAAAGGTGAAGAGTTTGGTAATTTTCCCAGTAAATGTTTCATGGGTGTGACTGCGCACGGTAACAGTTTGCCCGTCTTTGATGCTTCCTTGGTAGATGCGCATAATACCGAGACGCCCCAAGAAATTATCATATGCCAAGTTGAATACTTGTGCTTGGAGGTTTTCTGGCTCAGTGCTCGCATGTGCTGCATTAGGAGTATGTTCTAAAATGAGATCAAGGAGCGGATCTAGATTTTTCATATTTCCAATTTCATTTTTGTCTCGTGTTGCAGTTCCGGCAAGTCCAATAGCATAGACAATAGGGAAGTCGAGCTGTTCGTCATTTGCGCCGAGATCAAAAAAGAGTTCATAAATTGCAGATTCAGTAGCATCAAGATCTGCTGCTGGTTTGTCAATTTTATTCATCACCACCATAGGGCGTAGTCCGAGCTCGAGAGATTTCTTGAGTACGAATTTGGTTTGGGGCATAGGACCCTCTGCGGCATCAACAATGAGACACACTGAATCAACAGAGCGCAATACGCGCTCTACTTCTGATCCAAAGTCGGCGTGACCTGGTGTGTCGAGAATATTAATTTTGGTGCCCTTGTACAAAACGCTTGTATTTTTTGCATAAATGGTAATACCTCGTTCTTTTTCAAGATCATTAGAGTCCATAGAGACTCCTTTGGTTACCATTCCTGTTTGTTCAAGGAGTGAGTCGGTTAATGTTGTTTTTCCATGGTCAACATGGGCAATAATTGCAATATTTCTAATTTCCATAACGTTCGTACAATACTATATATTAAGCAATAAAGCAAAAGATAAGCAAATAATACGATACCCGGGGCAGAGCCCCGGGTATCGCCTTCACTCAAAAAACGTTCGCACAATACTATGTATTTGCTCACAAAGTAAAAGATGCGTAAGTAGGTGCATTGCCTCGAGGTAAGATTCTCAAGGTATTATCCTTACTCAAAAATATTCGCACAATACTATGTATTTGCTCACAAAGTAAAAGATACGTAAGTAATACATTACCTCAAAGCATATTCACCAAACAATCGAACAAGCCATTTATTATTTAACCGACGCAGAGTTCCTGAGAATACATGAATTACACCCGGGCTTTGCACGGGTGTATTACCCTTACTCAACACAAAGTTCTTATGTGGTAAGGTGTGTGTTTATACTACCAAACACATTGTTGTTATTTATGAGCTATTAGTCAGTATTTGGTTGCTTGCTCTTCATGATGTATACTAGAAACATATGCATACATGGCGAACACGTATTCACGAAACACAACATTCATTTTGGTACGAGATGATATTTGTCATATTGGCGCTTCTCGCCACGGGTCTTTTTATTACAGAGCTCTCGACATCGCTTGATGCGTCTGTCATTCGTATATTCCATAGTGTTGATATGGTGGTAGTGAGTATATTCATTACTGATTTTATTATAGGTATCATTGCAGCGCCGCGTGCTCTGCGGTATGTGCGCACACATTGGATGGATATACTTGCTTCTATTCCAGTATCAGGAGGAATTTTTCAAACATTGCGCATACTGCGTCTCTTTCGTTTGGGGCGAATCTTGGGATATATACAGAGAAAAGTGTTACATACGTCACATGAGCTCACCAATCGCAAGCGCATTATTTATCTCTCGGTATTTGCATTTTCAGTCGTATTGTTTGGGGCGACGAGTTTCTTTTTAGTAGAAGGGTCGGTGAATCCTACGGTGACATCATTCCTTGATGCAGTGTACTGGGCATCAGTGACTGCAACAACAGTTGGGTATGGAGATATATTTGCGATGACTGTATTGGGTAAGTGGATAAGTATTGTGCTTATGTTTGCAGGGGTCATTCTCTTTGGTTCTATTGCTGGATTTATGGGTTCAATTTTTGTGCAAAGGAAATAAGTATTACACCTCATCAGTCGGAACATTTTTCTCTGTATGATCAATAACACCTCCAGTGACTGCGAAAAAGAATGCAGGCTCTGCTTCGATGTTCATTTTTTCAATGAGGTCATTGTGTACAATAATACATTCTGATTGTATTGAAAATGATGAAGGGATGAGTACGGCGCTATGATCGGCAAGTGCAAATTGAGGAAGTGTTCCATGAATGAGAAAACCTATTTTGCGCTGACCTTCGCCAGTATGTATCCATACCGGTTCGTGAGAGGTTTTTTTCTTGAGAAAGGGAAGTGCTTCAAAGATAGTCACTACATGTTTTGCAAGAGGTGCTCGCGTATGCAATACATGATAGATACGATGCATAAGTGTATGATGCGCAATCCATCCAAGTATGCCGAGCACACCAATACCTACGAGAAATGCAGAAATACCGCTCAGGTTTGGGATGATGCTATCAAAAAAATTACTAATACCGCGCACCATCCACACCACAATAAAAATAGGTAAGAGGAGCAATGATCCGCGAACAATGTGTTGCAAAAATGTGTAAAACATATAAAAGATTATAATATACTCCGTACATTATATACAATATTATTATGTCGCTTCGCATGTGATTAGAGTAGCTATATCACTGCTCTGGCGAGCTTCCATTTTTTCGGCAGATTTTCCCCGAACTGCATTCGTTGCGGAGATGACAGGATTCGGCCACCCTCATGGCTCTCATTTCGTGCTGGCGCACTCATTACGAGCTCATTCGCTCGGCCCCGCCGTTCGCGCCGTACTCGCTTTGCTCCGTGCGGCATTGCTCACTTTTTTCGAATCCCGTCATCTCTCGCTCGCATACAAAAACCAAAGCATCCGCTTTGGTTTTCTGGCTCGCGGAGATGACAGGATTCGAACCTGCGAGAGATTGCTCTCTACACGCTTTCCAAGCGTGCGCTTTCAACCACTCAGCCACATCTCCAATACGGCGCATTATAGCATATCATGTGCATATGTTGATATAATGTGGTATGCTAGTACGTGTATGAAAAATCTTTCACCCAAAATCATTCTGTTAATCATTATTGCACTTATTGCAGGAATTATTCTTGTGCGCAGTAATCAATCAGTTGATATAGAAAATAACACATCTACAGATCAAGAAGTTGATGAAGTCTATCCGCTCGCATCATGTGTGACTATTACATCACCTCAAGCTGGCGCAGAAGTTATTCTGCCGCTCACCATTTCTGGAACATTTACCGATATAGGATGTTGGAAAATTTTTGAAGGAGAAGCAGGTTTTGTAACACTTGAGCAAGCAGGTGCTATTATCGCAGGTGGAACAGTAGATCAAGGGCTCATTACCGTGTCTGGTGACTTTTATGACCAAGCGAGTTACCCGCTTGCATTTTCAGCAACTATCACTGAACTTGCTACCCCAGCGACGGGACCTATTGATATGGTGCTCACCGAACGAGCTGATCTCGGCGAAGACGGCATGATGTATATTCCACAAGTAGTAGTTATGCCTATTATTTTAGAATAAGGGGACATCTTATCCAAGGCAAAAAACACAGGCGCGCCCTGTGTTTTTTTTTGTTCATGAAAAATAATTGAGGAATTATTTTGATGATGCATCTATGCTTCGGCACTCTCTATTTCTCGTTCATCTGCGATAAAGTGGTGTCGCACGACAAAGAGGAGGGCAAGAGAAATCACTGCGAGCATTACCCCAATAAAATCTCCGTCAATAAGGAGCATCTTGCGCGCAATAATAAATACAGCGAGCTCTATGATGGTATTCAAGTTATAGCTAAAGAGCATACGAGCAAGCTCAACCCCAATAGCGAGTTGGAGAATAATTTTGAGGCTTTCCATAAAAATATCCATCTGCGACCAATCTGCTTGGGCGAGGTGAATAATTTGAAATACAGTCACCACAGCAACCGCAATGAGCGCGAGTGCCCCAAGTGTAATTTCAAACCAATGTAATATGTACTCACCTTTGGTTTTAATGCGTTGTGTTTTTGCTGACATACATATTCAGTATAGCATAACTATGTGCACCTAATATATTTTTGTATTATACTAGAAACATATGATTGGATATATAGGATTAGGATTATTACTCGTTGCATACATGACTTTACTCACTCACAAAAGCTGGCTTTTTGCATTTATGAATAGCGTGGCAAGTATTCTGTTGACGGCGCATGCTTTTCTCCTTGGGGATATTCCATTTATTATCGTGAATGCATTAGTGGCTAGTATGTTAATTGTCAAAATTTTTCAAGACAAATTGTGGCGCCATATAGTCTGCATATAAGCTCTGTATATGATTATTCTTTTTATTGGTGTACTTATATATATGACACTAGGATACGCTCTTGCGCAAATAGTGCGTCGCAATGATATTGCAGATACTTTATGGGGTATTGGTTTTGTTCTATTGTCATGGGGTGCGGTATATCTTTCAGGGAATACATCGTGGGATATGATCGTGCTTGCAAGTATGGTGACGCTATGGGGTGTGCGTCTCGCTCTGCATATTGGTTCTCGATCATGGGGTAAGGGTGAAGATTTTCGTTACCATGCATGGCGTCAGTCATGGATGCTTCGTGGTGTGTGGTACTATCGTATCCGCGCATATGCGCAAGTATTTTTACTGCAGGTGTGCTCATGTATCTCATCGCAAGTCCATTTCTTATGTATGCATATGTGCGCACATCGGCAATGATGTGGGCGATGGTGATAGGAGTCTGTATGTGGAGTATCGGATTCTTTTTTGAAGCGATTGGAGATTTTCAGTTGCGTGTATTTTTGAAAAACAAAAACGCATCTATTATGACGACGGGGTTATGGAGTCTCACGCGACACCCTAATTATTTTGGAGAAATTATGATGTGGTGGGGTATAGGTATCTACACGCTCACTGCTCAATTGCCACTATCACTCATTGCGCTCATTGGCCCCTTGCTCATTACGTATTTACTCCTCTATGTGTCAGGTATTCCGCTCCTTGAAGAAAAATGGCGCGACCATCCAGAGTTCCAAGCATATGCACAAAAAACACCAGCACTCTTTCCAAAGATTTTTTAAGAGAAAACATTTGTGGAGAGAGTAGGTATGATCAGTAATTGTATGGTATACTTTATTTATTAGCAGATAGACATAAGATATACATATTTATGAAAACAACACAACGTATTGATGGTATTCGTTTAGGTCTCGCGGGAGGTATTGTTATTGGATTCTCACTTTTCTTTTTGACTATTATTGCGTCAATGTTTGGGTATGGTGTTGAATTGCTCGACATTCTCAAGTTTTATCCTGGATATGATATAACTCCGGGTGGCGCAGCGCTCGGTTTTGTATGGGGATTTGTTGATGGATTTATTTTCTTTGCTCTTTTGGCATGGTTGTATAACCATATTCATCTCTATCACGGATAAAACATACTAAAAGTATACAGAATCGCCTCAGACTGAGGTGGTTTTGTATTGGCGCTTTGTTTTATGATATAGTACTACATATGCGTATACATCTTGCAACAGATCATGCTGGTTTTGAACTCAAAGAACACATCAAAAATCATCTCATAACACATGGGTATGAGGTTATTGATCATGGTGCAACTGCGTATGATGCGCAGGACGACTTTACGGTGTATGTTGAACGAGCAATGCGATCCATTACTGGTGACGACAGAGGTATTATTTTGGGAGGCTCAGGGCAAGGAGAAGCTATGCTCGCAAATCGTTTCTCACACATTCGTGCGGGCGTGTACTATGGCGCAGCGGGTACGCAAATTGATGCGTCTGGCGCAGAAATTGATATGATAGCATCACTTCGTGAGCACAATGATTGCAATGTTTTGTCTCTCGGGGCGCGTTTTGTAGACCCTGAGCATGTAGGCGCTGTCATTGATACATGGCTCGCTCTGCCTTTTTCTGGTGCAGAGCGTCATGTGCGTCGCATTCAAGCAATAACCAAAGATTTCTCACAAAACTAATATGAACTGGTACGCTGATATTGACGAAACAACACAAAGAGAGACCGATGCGGTTACGGATCGTATTTTAGATGAATGGCCGTGGACACAGCATCCAGGGTCGCACATGCAGCGAGAAATGAAAAAACTCCAAGACATGTATATTACTATTCGTACGCAACGAGACGCGTCCGTAGACACCGAAGAGCGCGCACACTTACAAGAACAGTGTATGGTGCTTCACAAAAAAATCAAAGAAATGCAACAAAAATTTTTACAAGAATATTATTCATAGATTATCTTTTTATGTCTGACATTATTCCTGCGCTCATGCCGCGCACCTACACACAATTAGAAGAACTCGTCGATGCTGTTGCCGGATACGCACCAGTAGTGCAATTTGATATTATGGACGGTCATTTTGTTACAGGCAAAACATGGCCTTTTGGCGACATGGAAAGCGAAGAATTTCTCGCCATTGTTCGTGAGCAAGAAGATTTACCGCATGCTGATGCATGTGCATATGAGCTTGATCTCATGGTGCATGAGCCTGGGGAATATATTAGTCAATGGCAAGCTATGAAACCAGCAAGTATTGTGCTCCATCTTGAGAGTATGCACGACCCAGTAGAAACACTCTTTCTCTTTCAGCGCTTGCGCGAACATACTGCTATCGGCCTTTCTTTTTCTCGTGATATACGCCCCCAAGATATCTTTGCATATCTTCCGTCTATTGATTTCATTCAATGTATGGGTATTGCACATATTGGCAAACAAGGTGAACCTTTTGACGAAACAGTGCTTGAGCAAATAGAAGCATTTCACAAACAGTATCCATCGCTTCCTATTTCTGTTGATGGTGCTGTCAGTAGAGAAACATTACCGCGCCTTATAGCTGCAGGTGCGCGCCGGCTCGTGGTAGGGTCAGGTATTTTTGCACACCCTGAACCAGTGCATGCATTCATGGAATTGCGTGACCAAGCCACTGCTTTTTCTTTGGGAGGGAATTAATGTGTGGTATACTTATTCTATGCAACTTACCGAAAAACAAAAACGTAATCTTGAATTACAAGCCATCGAAGTACGTCAAAGTATTATTGATATGCTCGAAGACGCAGGAAGCGGTCACACTGCTGGGTCTCTCGATATGGCAGATATTTTCACTGCTCTGTATTTTCATGTCGCCAAACATGATCCCAAGAATCCTGAATGGCCAGAGCGTGATCGCATCATTCTTTCAAATGGACACATTGTGCCGGTGCGCTATGCAACGATGGCACATGCTGGGTACTTTCCTATCCAAGAACTAAAAACGCTCCGTACTTTCGGATCTCGCCTCCAAGGACATCCAGAACGAACACACTTACCAGGACTTGAAACAACATCAGGACCTCTTGGTTCTGGATTATCTCAAGCTGCAGGGATGGCATATGCTGCAAAAATGGACAAGCGTAACCACCACATATTTTGCCTTATGTCTGACGGAGAAATGCAGGCAGGAAATATTTGGGAAGCAGCTATGTTTGCACATGCGCATGCTCTCGATAATCTTATCGGTATTGTGGATCGTAATTATATTCAGATTAATGGACGCACCGAAGACGTAATGCCGATCGAGCCTTTTGCAGAAAAGTGGGAATCATTCGGATGGCGCGTTATTGAAATCAATGGGCATCGCATGGATGCTATTGTTGAAGCGTGCGAAGCGGCCAAAGCACATACGGGCTCTCCTGTGGTAATTATTGCACATACAATTCCGGGCAAGGGCGTGCCTGAAATTGAATTTGATCATGAGTGGCACGGCAAAGCGCCTTCCCAAGAACAACAAGATCGCTGGCTCAAAGATTTGCGCACACTCAAGGGTAAGATGAGTGCGAGTCACTATGAATAGTATGAATCTCTCACGTACATACAAAAAAATAAAAAAGTATGTCGCTACGTACGAGTACATAAAATACGCAGTATTAGTGGGAGGAATTATTGTCGCTGTGACGCTCTTGATTATTATGCGTGCGCAGATGAGTGTCTCACAAGCACGCATATTTACAAAAAATGAAGTATATACAATTGGGTGGGATAGAGGGCGGGCAATGGAGTTGCGTTTTTGTAAAAAAGAAATGCATCGCGAAAAAATACTCTATGCATTTGTGCCAAGCGCGTCTTCATGTCTGGTTTCTGATTCAGAATATGTGTATATAAGTAACAGAGAATTACTTGCGCGTCTGGAATCACCCCAAGACATTCTTGATTTTCTTGAAATAAATAAAACACATGGAGTAGCGCTGAGTGCATACCCGCAACCACTCCCGAGCGGGCACGTATACATGATTACACCACGCAGTAGTTCAGCATTTGATCTCCTTCGGGAATATCAGACGCACGGTATCTTTTCCCGTATTCAATTATTTACCCATACATCAGACACATTATCCTACGCTATAACCCACTAATGATATATGCTTAATCCACAATTATATCTTCATACAGATACATTGCAAGGTGGCGATATGCCGCGCAAACCTTCACGTGATGGTTTTGGTAAGGGGCTCGTAGAGCTCGGCAAACGAGATGATCGTGTTGTCGCGCTTTGTGCCGACCTCGCCGAGTCAACACGCATGCTTGAATTTAAAACCATATTTCCAGATCGTTATGTAGAACTCGGTGTTGCTGAGCAAAATCTCGCCGCAGTTGCCTCAGGTATGGCTGCTGCGGGCAAGATTCCATTTATTGCTAGTTATGCAAGTTTTTCACCAGGGCGCAATAATGAACAAATTCGTACCACTATTGCACTTAATCATATGCCGGTCAAGATTATTGGAAGCCATGCCGGATTGTCTGTAGGTCCTGACGGTGCTACCCATCAAGCGCTCGAAGATGTAGGACTCATGCGCATGCTTCCGCACATGACAGTGGTGCAACCATGTGATGCTGAGCAAGCACGCCTTGCAACAGAAGCACTCCTTGATGTAGATGGTCCTGCGTATGTGCGTCTCAGTCGTGCAGCGTTTCCTGTATTCACGACAGCAGAAACTCCATTTGAAATAGGTAAAGCTCAAGAAATGTATGTGACCGAAAATCCTCAGGCGGGTATTATTGCAACAGGGGCGCTTGTGCATACAGCATTACTTGCCGCTCACTCATTACGCGCCGAAGGTATCGAGGTGTCGGTGATGAATATTCACACCATTAAACCCCTTGATATTCCTGCAGTAGTCGCACTAGCAAAGCGTGCCGGTGCGCTCATTACATGCGAAGAACATCAAGTAGCCGGCGGGCTCGGATCGCTCATTGCGGAAACAGTAGCGGCGCACCACCCTGTACCTATGGAATACATTGGGGTGCATGATCAATTTGGTCAATCAGGAGAACCTGATGAGCTCATGAAACATTATGGCCTCGATGTTTCAGATATTGTGCGTGCAGTAAAGAAGGTGATAGAGAGAAAATAAATCACACCACTTGTCGTATGTAAAAATTCCTCGGTAATGCCGAGGAATTTTGTATAGAGTTGCTTGTTGCCGAATTTCTACGCCCGCAATTTTTCAAATCGATCGCTGATAGTTTTCCAATTCACTTGATCAAGGTAGTCTTCAATATATGTTGCCTTGCCGCTTGGTTGATAGTCTGCAACATATGCATGCTCCCACATATCAATGCCGAGGATGTATTGATTACTGTTGAGATGTCCTACATGCTGTTCATCAACCCAGTGATGTATGAGCATGTCAGCGTCTTGATCATGTGAGAGAATTGCCCAGCCAATACCTCGCGTTTTGGCGAGTTGCACGAATGATGCGCGCCATGCATCATATGACCCCCAATTTTTTTCGAGTGCTTGGTAGAGCGCGCTCGTTGGGTCAAGGGGCGCTGCGCCGCCTTCGAGGGCACGGAAATAGTATTCATGATTTTTCATACCATTAAATTCAAAACTAAAACGACGCGATAGTTCTGCTTGGTGATATGGATCGAGATCGCCACTACTCAATTGCTCTAAAATATGATTGGTATTCGTAACATATCCTTTATAAAGACCGAGGTGTTCTTCGATATTTTGGCGAGAAATACCTCGCAATTCTGGGATAGTGAAATTTTGTAATGTGTACATGAATATATGATGTCAATTATGTTGGATAAGTATACAAAGTATAATAGAAAAGAGAAGTATCTACAAGAAGTTTGTACCCTTGTGATTAAATAGGGTATACTACATACCATGAACACTGAACACACGTCTTCTCAAAAATATTATTTCATAGCAGGTTTACCTCGTAGTGGTTCAACGCTTCTCTGTAATATCTTGAATCAGAACGCACGATTTATATGAAAGGCAGCCCTTTCTTTGCACACTCATTCTGAATACTATTATTAATCATTAGTATATAGAATTAAATGAATAAAGGAGCGAAAGCGACTATTATGAATTTATGCAAAGCAAGCGTACGGCAAAGAAAGGATATCGGGTTTCAGCAGAGATCAAACAACAAATTATCAGTAGAATTAAGACGGTGTTTTTTATGGATAATCCTTGCCTTGATGACTCATATGACGTATGATAGTTCGTATGAGCGTTTGAGAGGCTATCATCCTCGAGCTTTGGGAAGAACGTGCAGATTTCTGCATCAGTAGAACCTGACGGTGTCTTGCGTCCGTTATCGCACAAAGAAGTGTTCTTGGATATTCTTGTCCAAGAAAAACAAGGTGGTACCGCGGGGAAACTCGTCCTTGTAGAGCGCAATGCGCTGTATCAAGGGCGAGTTTTTTTATTTTTTCTTTATCAGTAATACGTATACTTGTATGTCTATGTCACCAGAATCACTTACCAAAAAATCATCATATGCCGAGCGCGAAGAGCGTATTCTCGCATTTTGGGAAGATCAAAAAATTTTTCAAAAAACACTTACCAAAAAAGCTCCTTTGGGCGATTTTATATTTTATGAAGGACCGCCTACCGCTAATGGGCGGCCAGGTATTCATCACCTTGCATCTCGTGCCTTCAAAGATGCTTTTCCTCGCTACAAAACAATGCGAGGATATTATGTGCGCCGCAAAGGAGGATGGGATACGCACGGTCTTCCGGTGGAGCTTGAGGTTGAAAAACAACTTGGCCTTGCCTCTAAAAAAGACATTGAATCATATGGCATTGAGGCATTTAATCATGCATGTCGTCAGTCAGTATGGACATACCTTAATGAATGGCAAGATTTCACCAAGCGTATTGGGTACTGGCTTGATATGGATCATCCGTATATTACTTATGATGAAAAATATGTAGAATCGCTCTGGTGGGTAATGAAGCAAATTGCTGATAAAAATCTCCTCTACAAAGACTACAAAATTGTGCCATGGTGCCCTCGTTGTGGTACAGGACTCTCAAGTCATGAACTTGCCCAAGGATATGCTGATGTCAAAGATATTTCTATTATTGCAAAATTCAAAGTCAGCAATCACACGTATGATCGTGATACCTATATTCTCGCATGGACAACAACACCATGGACATTACCAGGCAATGTCGCCCTTGCTGTTGGTGCATCTATTACCTATGCGCGCATTTTGTGTGATGGTGTATATTATGTAGTCGCTCAGGATCTTGTGACCAAAGTATTCCATGGTCGCGAATATGCCGTTGTAGATACATGTATGGGAGATGATTTGGCGGGGATGACTTATGAACCACTTTTCCCGTACATGCAATACGCACATGCGCGTGAGCCTATTCCTCATATGGAAAATGCATATGCTGTATATGCTGCAGATTTTGTCACTACCGGAGATGGTACAGGGGTGGTGCACACAGCGGTTATGTATGGTCAAGACGACTTTGAATTAGGAAACAAGGTTTCTTTGCCTAAATTTCACATCATTCATCCAGATGGTGCATTCAAAGAAGATATGGGTGTACTCTCTGGTCGCTTTATCAAAGAAATGATAGATGGCAAACCGACACTTGATATTGATATTATCAAACATCTCCAAGAAACCGACACTTTTTTTGCAAAAGAAAAATACGACCACAATTATCCGCATTGTTGGCGCTGTAAAACACCACTCGTGTATTATGCGCGAGATTCGTGGTACATCAATATGCAAGATGTCAAAGCCGATCTCATTGCAGAGAATCAATCTATTGCATGGCATCCAGAATATGTAGGGCAAGGGCGTTTTGGTGAATGGCTCCAAGAGCTCAAAGACTGGGCTATTTCTCGTGAGCGCTACTGGGGTACACCATTACCGCTCTGGCAATCACCAGATGGCGACATGTGGGCTGTTGGTGGTTTTGATGACATCTACCGCCACGCAGAACCATCAGTACTTACCAAAATGATAATCATGCGCCACGCAGAAAGTGAAAAAAACATAGCTGATGTGTGGGATGCATCTGACGACACGTACCCGCTCACTGCAACAGGGCGCGCTCAAGCACAAGCATGTGCTCAGAAACTGAAAGATGCAGGTATTGATATTATTGTGGCTTCGCCAGTGCGTCGCACACGAGAAACCGCAGAAATTATTGCGCGCGAAATTGGTGCAACTATGCACATAGAAGAAGCCTTGCGCGAAATTGATTCGGGTAATTGGGAAGGAAAAACATATGCCGAAGTCAAAGAGAGTCGTGATGCATATAATGCGCTTGATTCAGATGCATTTCATCACGCAATTCGCGGAGATCATGGCGAGAGTTGGCAAACATTTGATGAGCGTGTGAGTGCGTGGTATCGTGATGTGTGTACGCGTTATGCAGGCAAAACTATTTTAGTAGTGAGCCACTTTGCAAATCTTGTATATATTTTCAAGAATTATAAAAATATTTCTCACACCGAAGCATCGCGACTATTCACCAAGCCTGATTTTGGTGTATATGTAGTACCAACAACACTCTATATTGATCAGCGCACAGGGTATGCTTTTGACCCGCATCGTCCATTTGTAGATACCATCACCCTTGCTCGCGAAGGAAAAACATATACGCGTGTGCCAGAAGTCATCGATGTGTGGTTTGACTCGGGTGCTATGCCTTTTGCGCAAGATCATTACATGGGCGAAGGTAGCTTTAGTTATCCTGCAGATGTCATTGCCGAAGGAATGGATCAAACCCGTGGGTGGTTCTACACCTTGCACGCTATTGGAAACTTGCTTGGATATGGCAAGGCATATAAAAATGTCATCAGTCTGGGGCTTATTAATGATGCGCAAGGACAAAAAATGTCAAAGTCAAAAGGGAATACCGTCAATCCATGGGATGCCATGAATACGTTTGGAGTAGATACCATCCGTTTTTGGATGTATTCAGTGAGCGGCCCTGGTGATGCAAAGAGTTTTGATGAAAAGACAATTCTTGAAACACAACGCAAAGTATTTGGTCTCCTTGATAATGTGGTTCATTTTTACGAATTATATCGTGCTTCGTATGATGCATCATATATTCCTCAAGAATCTCCGCATATTCTCGATCAGTGGATCCTCGCGCGACTTCATTATGTTGTAGCGACTATGACGCATCACATGGATGCATATCGCATCCTTGAATCAACACGGCTCGTGCGTGACTTTATTGCAGATCTCTCGCAATGGTATATTCGCCGCAGTCGTGACCGCTTCAAAGAAACAGGTCGTGATATGTACTTTGCTTTGGCGACAACCCAGTATGTACTCGATACACTTGCAAGGCTTATGGCACCTTTTGCACCATTCTTTGCCGAAGATATGTACCAACGTATTGAAGGTGCAGAAATATCAGTGCATATGGCATCGTGGCCTACTGAAAAACCATATGACCAAGAAGTACTCAAAGACATGGATCGTGTTCGCACACTCATTTCTGAGGCACTTGAATTACGCGCCCAAGCAAAAATAAAAGTGCGTCAACCACTGCAAGTACTTACCCTTACAGGAGATCCTCTTGATGAGACATACGAAGCACTCATCAAAGACGAAGTAAATGTCAAAGATATTGCTTATGGTGACACGAATGCACTTGATACGACGATTACTGATGCCTTACGCGCTGAAGGAGATGTGCGCGAATTGGTTAGACATATTCAAAATCTACGCAAAGACAAGGGGTTGCATCCAGATGATCGCATTCATGTAGTTATTGATACTGATGATGCGGGCAAGGTATTTTTTGATACGCACGCTGCAACGATTCAAGGGCTTACTAATATTGCTACGTACGCTTTTGGATCCATCGCTGGCGATGCAATAGAAGTGACACATGGGGTATATCGTATAGGTATTACAGAATAAGTTTTGATACACCGCTTGAAAAAAACACAGTGAAAACTGTGTTTTTTCTTGCAATACGCATCAAAAAAGCGTATTATCACGTATATATATGTCGTATACGCATTACCACACAGAAGCTCTTGTTATAGCCCTTGAAAATCAAGGAGAAGGGAATCGCGTCATTACCTTGCTCACCAAGGATTATGGAGTCATTCGCGCCCTTGCGCAAAGTGTCCGCGAGACACGCTCAAAACAACGATTTGGACTACAACTCTTTTCATATAGTGAAGTAACCTTGATTTTGGGTCGCGAATATTGGCGTTTAGCTGGAGTCTCACCAATTACGAATTATGGATTATCGCTCGCTGACCAGTCTCATGTATATGGACTTTTATCGCGTGCTGGAAAATTGGTAACACGCCTCGTTCAAGGAGAAGAATCAAACCCCGAGCTCTTTGATGAATTTAAAAATGCATGTAATTTTTTAAATGCGCAATCACTTGATGACGAAGCGACGCAATATTTTGAAACATTGTTCATTGTCCGTATCTTGAGTCATCTCGGCTATTGGGCAGATCAAAAAGAAATGCCATGGCTCGTTGATGCTGACTTATCCCAAGAAATACTCTTGCAAACTGCTGATAATCAGCGAAATCTTATTGAGCGTATCAATACCTCATTGCGTGAGACACAATTGTGATATACTAATCACATATGGAAGAAAAAAAACCAATTGACGGTGTATACAAACCAAAAACAAAAATGGAGCAAGCAAAGTCTCGCTTGGAGAGTAATTTTTATACCCCAAAAGAAAAGCCTCGTTCTCGTCTCTTGCATCACGAAGACCCTGTATCTCATACATGGGATACCACTCCGCAGAATACACAACCTCAACCTGATCTCTCTATGTCTTCTAAAAAACCACGCACTCCTCATTTTTTCAAAAAATTCTTTATAGGCGCACTCATTTTTTGTATAGCAGCACTTCTCATTACATTTTTTTCTTTTTCAAGCGGCCGTTCTCGTGTATCAAATCGTGCTATTGATATTCATATTCTCACGCGCTCATTTGTAAATGGTGGGGAAGCATTGCAGGTTACTGTTGAGATTGTAAACAGAAATCCCGTTCCTCTTGAATTAGCAGACCTTGAGCTTGCCTATCCACGAACTTCGGTGCTCACTCAAGAAATGGCGCGCGAGCGACGGTCTCTAGGCACGATTCAATCAGGCACATCTGTGCGCCAAGAATTTGAAATCACCCTCTTTGGAGAAGAAGGATCATTGCGATCCCTAGAGGCTTCTTTGGAGTACCGCATACCTAATTCAAATGCTATTTTTGTGCGCACTGAAAGTATTGAAGTGATTATTCAATCAACACCCCTCGAACTCCTTATTAATGCTCCGACAACATCACTTCCGAATCAGCGCATTTCATTTGATGTAATTGTTAATGCTCAGTCACCGACACCTCTTGAAAATATGCTTGTTGGTGTTGAATATCCTGCAACTTTTACCTTTGAAGAATCCGTTCCTCCGCCATCATTTGGTCAAAACACATGGGCATTTCCATTTTTGGATGTAGGATCAGAAACAAAAATAACCATCACAGGAACACTTCAAGGTGATACTGATTCATTACAAGTATTTCGTGCATTTGTGGGAAACCAGAATCCAAGACGCGACAGGGAAATACTTACTGTATTTAATACCGCAATTCATGATATTGCGGTACAGTCTTCATTTATTGATCTTGCTCTACGGCTAGGTAATCAGAGTAATACAGCCTTCACCTTGAATAGTGGGCAAAATGGATCTTTTACGCTTGATTGGGAAAACAGGAGTGGCGAAATTCTGTCTAATATTGAAATTGTTGGGGTAATAGGAGGTAATGCATATACTGCGCAGACCGTTGCTGTGCAGCGAGGATTCTTTGATTCAAATACAAATCGCATGATATGGGATAGAACCAATGATGCGCGTTTAGGGTCTATAGGTCCGAGTGATCGCGGTAGTGTCACATTTTCTCTGGCTCCTCGATCGCTGATTGCAGGAAATCAAACACTTGCCCAGCCAGAAATAACTCTTGATTTCAGTATTCGCGCACTTGATGCAACAGGACGTATGTTAACTGCTGAGCGCCTAGTGAGTCAGCGTGTGGTGATTAATTCAGATCTGCAATTGCAACAGCGCACTCTGTATTATGGAGGTATTCTCAGCAATAGCGGGCCATATCCTCCTGTTGTAGGGCAACGCACTGATATGACTATTGTGTGGAATGTTACTAATTCATCAAACACTATTGACGAAGCTGTGGTAACAACCACCTTGCCACAATATGTAACATGGAATAATCGTTTTTCTCCTGCTTCAGAAAACATTACCTACAATACCGTGACACGCGAAGTGCGATGGTCATTAGGAGAAATTGCGCGAGGTACTGGATTTGAGACGCCAGCACGCGAAGTTTCTTTCCAAGTATCATTAACTCCATCAGTAAGTCAGATTGGTCCTCAGCCGGTACCACTCACGAGTGACGTGGTGATTCAAGGGCGAGATCGATTCACTAACTCACTCCTGCAAGGGAATAGGCGTGAACATACGACACAATTACTCAATGATGTACAGCCAGGATCTGGTACTATTACGCAATAGAGGATACATCTCGCGTATACGACCTATTTGTGATAGGATACACCTATATGGAAAAATATGACCCAGAACAACTCTCGCTTGAAACCATCGTTGCCCTCGCCAAGAGGCGCGGTTTCATCTTTCCTGCAAATGAACTCTATGGAGGTCTTGCTGGATTTTACGATTACGGCCCCCTTGGTTCGCTTTTAAAAAATAATATCAAACAATCATGGCTCAATAAATTTGTGCATAGTCGCACTGATATGCATCTCCTTGATGCCGCTATTGTCATGAGCGCAAAACCGCTCACGGCATCAGGTCATGTAGGAGGATTTTCTGATCCATTGGTTGAGTGTGAGAAATGTCACAAACGTTTTCGTGCGGATCAGCTTGATTCAGATTCATGCCCTCTTTGTGCGGGCACATTTGGTCCTGTGCGTAATTTTAATCTCATGCTCTCAACACAAGTTGGTGCTGTTGAAGATTCAAGCGCTACTGCATATTTGCGCCCAGAAACAGCTCAAGGTATCTTTGTAAATTACAAAAATATCATAGACACCATGAGCCCCAAGGTTCCTTTTGGTGTTGCTCAAATAGGTAAGGCATATCGCAATGAAATTACGCCGCGTGATTTTCTCTTTCGTCAACGAGAGTTTGAACAAATGGAAATTGAATTTTTTGTACACCCTGACACATGGAATGTGCATTTCGAGTATTGGAAAGATGAAATGATGGAATGGATGGAAGAAATCGGGCTTGCAATTGACGTTGTTGATCCTGTAGAAATTGCACCAGAAGACCGTGCGCATTATAGTTCTCGCACCATTGACTTTGAATTTACCTATCCTTTCGGCAAGAAAGAACTCTTTGGTTTGGCATATCGTGGTAATTATGATTTGTCACAGCATGCAGAGCACAGCAAAACAAAGTTGCAATACACTGACCCTCTAACAAATGAAACCTTCGTGCCCCATGTTATTGAGCCGTCATTTGGTCTCGATCGTGCGATTTTGGCGCTCTTGTGCTCAGCGTATCGCGAAGAAAAAACAGATGATGATGTGCGTGTCTATCTTGAATTGCCGCCACATATTGCACCATATAAAATTGCAGTATCTCCACTCTTGAAAAATAAACCAGAGCTCGTTGATCAGGCGCGTTCTATATTTGGCAAACTCAAGGCACAATTTGGAAATGTGGCATGGGACGATAATGGTAATATTGGCAAGCGGTATCGTCGCCAAGATGAAATTGGTACTCCATTTTGTGTGGTAATTGATTTTGAAACACTTGAAGGGCAGGGGGTAACAGTGCGTGAGCGCACGACGACCACTCAAGAACGTGTCGCCCTTGATGATCTTGAATCCTATTTTGCAGAAAAATTTTCTCTATAAACAAAAACATCTTTCAGCCATGCTCACCCCGCTGAGCGGGGCTCAGTGTGGTTGTTTCTTCTACTTGCTCACCAACAAGCCAAGAGGCACGCCTGACCCCGTCTGACGGGGCTGACGTGCCTCGCGCGCGTGCGCGTGCGCGTGTGCGTGTGTGTGTGTGTGTGGAATATATGTGGCACAAGTGCCACTGTCGCGAGATCCCGGACACACTCTTCGCTAAAGCTACGAGCGTTCCGGGAATGAGGTGCTAGCTCGCGTATTCCGGGCGTGACTCAATTAAAGAATCATTTTTGTATAGAAAGTATCTCTATGCTACAATGCCTAGTATATGAAAGCACAATACAAACAATTACCCAATGGGCTGCGCATGATCGTAGTGCCTATGAAAGACAATCCTACAGTAACCGTTATGACGCTGGTCGCAGCAGGTTCAAAATATGAAGACAAAGAAATTAACGGACTCAGTCACTTCCTTGAGCATATGTGTTTCAAAGGTACCACGGCTCGTCCACACGGTATTGATATTTCTAGAGAACTTGATGGGCTTGGCGCAGAGTCTAATGCATTTACAGGGCAAGAATATACAGGATACTATGCAAAAGGAAGAGCGCAACATGCCTCACGACTCCTTGAAATTATTGCAGATGTGTACTTGCATTCAACATTTCCCGCAGAAGAGCTTGAAAAAGAACGCGGTGTGATTTTAGATGAAATTAATATGTATGAAGATATGCCTATGCGCAAAGTACATCATTTGCTCGGCGCGCTCTTGTATGGAGACCAGCCTGCTGGATGGACTATTCTCGGTACTCGTGAAAATATCAAAAAAATGAATCGCGATGCTTTTGTGCAATATCATCGCGACCATTATGTTGCCTCGTCCACGGTTATAGTTGTTGCGGGCAATGTAGAACCAAAAACCATATTTGCTGATATTCAAAAACGTTTTGCGCATATTGCCACTTCTCGAAAGAAGTCAAAGAAGAAAGTTGTTGAAAAACAAAAAGATCCACAATTAGCTCTTGAATACAAAAAGACCGACCAAACACATCTCGTGCTCGCATTTCGTACTGTGGGGCGTATGCACAAAGACGCTGCAGCGCTCCATGTGCTTGCAGGAATTCTTGGGCAAGGTATGAGTTCACGACTTTTTGAGCGCTTGCGCGAAAAGATGGGGGTTGGGTATTATGTGCGCGCATATCATGATATGTCTACTGATCATGGAGCTTTAGAAATTGCCACAGGGGTAACTCATACACGTATTCATGAAGTAGTGCGTGCTATTATTGAAGAATGTCGGCGTATGATTGACGAGCCTGTTTCTGAGGCAGAGCTCAAGAAAACCAAAGAATACATTATTGGGTCAATGCAAATGGGTATTGAAAGCTCTGATGATATTGCTCAATTTTATGGTTTTCAACAATTACTTGATGCTACTATGGATACACCATCTCAAAAAATTGCACACATCAAAGCAATTACTTCAAAAGATATTACTCGTGTTGCACGAAAATATCTCACCGCAGCGCGTGCTAATCTGGCAATGATTGGTCCTATGAAAAAAGGTGATACATTTATTGAGATGATGAAAGATTTAGGATAAGTTTTTAGAACGTATTTCTCAAATATATGCACAAAGAAATTATTACACTGGCTGGAAAATTGGGAAGTGGCAAATCAAGCACTGCAAAGCGTATCGCAGCGGCTCTTGAGTATACTCACTATTCATCAGGGGATTTTGCACGCGCTGTGGCGCGTGACCACGGTATGACTATTACTGAATGGAATACCTATGCAGAAGCACATCCTGAAATGGATCACGAAGTTGACGCAAAAAACAAAGAAATGGCACGCGAAAACAAAGTGGTTATTGATTCTCGTCTCGCATTCCACTTTATCCCTGAATCATTCAAGGTATTCCTCGATATTGATGCATCTGTTGCTGCGGAGCGTATCTTCAAAGATCTCGGACAAGCACATCGGTCCGAAGAACATCAAGCAGAAAGTATTGATGAATTAACTCAAGATCTCATTCGTCGTGCAGAAAGTGAAGTCAAGCGATATCAAGATTTATATAATGTACATCCTCATGATCATCGTCATTTTGATTTGATAATCAATACAGGCTTGCCTGAAAATACTCTAGACCATGTTGTGCAATTAATTATTACCGCATACACCGAGTGGCTCACCAAGAAATAATTCTCAATACTTATTTTTTTTGATTCTTCTCAATACCTCGAGGCAAAGCCACGAGGTATTTCATTATATTTTATATTTTCTTAAGCATATATGTGGTATATCAGTACTATGCATTATCGTCACATGCTCGCAGGTATGACACTCGCTGCTCTGATATGGCCGCTCTATATGGTATATTCATGGAACGGAGCACAGCGAGAATCATTGCTCACTGTTGCATTTCTTGATATTGGGCAAGGAGATGCTATTTTTATTGAAACACCGAGCGGTCATCAAGTGCTTGTTGATGCAGGTGCTACGCGCACTATCCTTCACGAGCTCGGCAAGGTCATGAAATTCAATGATACTCATATTGATCTCTTGATTGAAACACATCCTGATATGGATCATATTGGGGGATTTACTCATATTCTCGATAGATATACCGTTGATAGGTATATTCATCCGGGTATACATGCCGACACGCGTGCATATACGAGCCTCCTTGAAAAAATAGCTGATCAAGCTATTGAAACAACAATACTCCATAGAGGCGGTCGTATTGTATTAGATACGAGACATGGTGTCTATATGGATGTATTATCACCATCGCCGCATCGTATGCCATCATCAGACAGAAATGAAGATTCTATTGTACTGCGGCTTGTGTACGGATCTACATCATTTCTCTTGACTGGTGATGCTGGTGTTGATACAGAAAAATATATGGTACGCACCATTCCAGATGCGTACATGCGCAGTACTATTCTCAAATTAGGTCACCATGGCTCAAAGACTTCTACATCGGGTGAATTTCTTGTTGCGACAAAACCAGAGGTGGGAATCATTTCAGCAGGAAGAGGGAACAGGTATGGTCATCCGCACAATGAAGTACTTGAAAACATGCGTCACTTTGCTGTACCATATCTCGCTACCTATGAAAATGGAACGCTCGTATTTACGAGCAATGGCAGAGAAGTGCAGTATACACAATAATTTCCTCACACCAGAGACATTGCAGATAATCCAATATATCGAGAATAAAAAAATTCTCTACCGAAGTAGAGAATTTTTGAACACATTATGCAATACGATCTGCTCCTTTGATGATGCCTGCTTTTTTAAGAGTTTCATAAGCACCATTTTTCGCAATGGTTTTCATTGCTTGAGTTGAAATATTGAGTGTGTAGGTTTTTCCTGTTTCTGGAACAAAGATACCTTTTCGTTGGATATTTGGTCGACGGCGACGCTTTCCTGTAGGGTTAAATTGCGTAGCACGAGTACGGTTGCTATATCCGCCACCTACTTGAGATCCTTTTCCAGTTATTTCGCAAGTTTTTGCCATAAATAAAAATAAATTATATACCATCGATTGATGTGAATAACAGGTGTCATCATATCATAAAACAGTTTTTTTGCAAGGTTTTTGAGATAATCAAATTTTCTATGATATACTGAAGATATATGGAAACAATGACTATGATTTTTTATATTATTATCTTGATATTTTCGGTGGTTATCCATGAGCTCGCTCATGGATATGCGGCTGATGCATTAGGGGACCCGACACCGCGCATGCAAAAAAGACTTACCCTTAATCCACTTGCTCATATTGATTGGTTCGGCTCAGTTATTCTGCCATTCTTGCTTGTTGTGCTCAAGGCGGGATTTATATTGGGCTGGGCGAAACCAGTGATGTTTAATCCGTATAATCTGCGTAATCGCAAATGGGGGCCGGCACTGATCGCTTTGGCGGGCCCTCTTTCAAATATCGGCATTGCGCTGTTTTTTGGTGTATTGATACGCGTAGCGCCTATGATAGGTATTACTGCTGCACCTTTTTTCACACTGGCAAGTGCTTTGGTGTTTATTAATATTATGCTCGCCATTTTTAATATGATTCCTGTGCCGCCTCTTGATGGTCATCATATTCTCTTTGCACTCATTCCTGAAAAGTATAATCATATCAAAAATACGCTCATGCGTTATTCACTCTTTTTTGTACTCCTTGTCGTTTTCTTTGCATGGCAATATGTAATTCCTGTTGTTTTTTGGCTTTTTACACTGTTTACAGGAATGTCTTTTATATTTTAGTGCCCATAATGCGCATCATGTCGTTTATAAAAGACACAACAGTATTGCTCGTGTCGTTTATAACAGACATAGATAGATGTATTTGGGTGGAGGTGGGATAGAAGTATATATATTTCTTTTTCAAGAAAATTTGAAAAAAACTTGACTTTTCTATTAAAATTTGCTAAGATACTAATTGTGAGTGGTAAAGTTCTGAAAGGATTTTTCAAAGTTTCCACAAACGTCCGACACAAGGCCCCGTTCTACGGGGTTTTGTGTTTTATGGACAATAGATGTGTTGTTCAGCATCTTCCTTAAAATTTATGACCAAACCCCGTTCTGCGAGGTTTGCTCAAAAAAGAAAGAGTATCTCCTTCGCAGTATGATGTTATGGCGAGCATGGATCAATAAAAGATATGGCAAGAGCTTTCGTGTATTGTAAGAATAAAGATTAAAAAGTTGCTTTTTTAAAATAAATTTAGTATAGTGTCCCCACGTCGTCGAAAAGACGAATTTATATTATGCCAACAATTAATCAATTACGTAAAAACCCACGCAAGAAAGTTGTAAAGAAACCTAGCGCTATTGCATTGCGACGCGGATTCAATTCGCTCAAAAATCATCCAACACGCTATGCGTCACCTTTCAAGCGCGGCGTATGTACCAAGGTAACAACAACCACACCCAAGAAGCCGAACTCAGCGCTCCGAAAGATCGCTCGTGTGCGTCTCACTAATGGTATGGAAGTTACTGCGTACATTCCTGGTATGGGTCACAAACTCCAAGAACACAGCGTTGTGCTCATTCGTGGAGGTCGTGTGAAAGACTTGATTGGGGTTCGTTACACAGTTGTTCGAGGGGTTCTCGATGCGCAAGGTGTAGAAAACCGCAAGCAATCACGATCACGATACGGAACCAAGCGACCTAAATAATAGAATATTACCCGATATAATGAGTAAGGAATATGTCCTCGTCACGTTGAGAAATACGACATACCCTGAAGAGATTTATTATGAGCACCGTCATGAAATACATGACATGCAGGTATTATATGAAGATATAACCGCTCATAATAGATGCGGTTATTTCTTTATCCAGAAATACCCACTATACCTGTAGATTATTTACATTATTATTTAATTATTATTTATGCGTAGAAAAGTTAAAAATCGAAATATCCCACAGCCGGATTCAGTATATAATTCTGAAAAAGTTTCACGCTTCATCAACTATGTCATGCTTGATGGAAAAAAAGAAACAGCACGCAAAATCGTGTACGGCGCATTTGATCTTATCAAAGAAAAAACAAAGAATCCAAATCCATTAGAAGTTTTTGATGCAGCACTTAAAAATGCTGGTCCAGTAACCGAAGTACGTTCACGTCGTATTGGGGGTGCAAACTACCAAGTTCCTCGTGAAGTGCGCCCAGAGCGTCGTCAGCAACTTGCTATGCGTTGGATTATTGAAGGTATGCGTTCAGCAAAAGGAAAAAAAGCGCATACAGTACTTGCCGATGAACTCATTGCGGCAAGTAAAGGAGAAGGAAATGCAGTTGCCAAGAAAGAAAATACTCACAAAATGGCAGCGGCAAACAAAGCATTTGCACACTTTAGCTGGTAAGCACACTGCTGTGATGCGGTCACAGAGAGATTATTCACCTTTAATATATTTATAGTATGTCACGAGATTATCCTTTACATAAAGTACGCAATTTTGGAATTATTGCGCACATCGATGCTGGTAAAACAACTACTTCAGAACGTGTGTTGTTTTACACAGGAGTATCACACAAAATTGGTGAGGTTCACGACGGGGGAGCTGTCATGGACTGGATGGAACAAGAACGAGAACGAGGTATTACCATTACTTCAGCAGCAACTACTTGTTTCTGGAAACCAACATACGATCCTGATAACAAAGATCTTGAACACCGATTCAATATTATTGACACACCTGGTCACGTAGACTTTACCGTAGAAGTTGAGCGTTCCTTGAAAGTACTCGACGGTGCCGTAACGGTATTCGACGGTGTTGCTGGAGTAGAACCTCAATCAGAAACAGTATGGCGTCAAGCTGATAAATACAAAGTGCCACGCATTTGTTTCATCAACAAGATTGACCGTACCGGTGCTTCATTTGAACGATCATTCCAATCAATTATCAATCGCCTCACACCAAATGCAGTTCGTTTTCAATTGCCATGGGGAGAAGAAGAAAACATGAATGGAGTTATTGACCTCTTGCGCATGAAAGCATATTCATTCGAAGGAGAAATGGGTGCACAAGTTACTGAAAATGAAATTCCTGCAGATCTCAAAGACGAAGCAGAAATGTATCGCGCTGAAATGATTGAAAAAATCGTTGAAAATGACGAAGACCTCATGAATCGCTATCTCGAAGGTCAAGAAATTTCAGTTGCAGAACTCAAGGTTGCTGCGCGCAAAGCAGTGCTTGCCAATGAACTCGTTCCTGTCTTTACAGGTACCGCACTTCGCAACAAAGGAGTACAGCTCGTACTTGACGCTGTAGTGGATTATCTCCCGGCGCCTACTGATATTCCCGCAATCAAAGGAACTCATGCAAAAACAGGAGAAGAAATTGAGCGTGAATCAGATGACAATGCACCGTTTTCTGCGCTTGCATTCAAAATCGCAACTGACCCATTCGTAGGGCAACTTATTTACTTCCGTGTATATTCAGGAACACTCGAAGCGGGTTCATATGTGTATAACTCACGCACTGGAAACAAAGAACGTATTGGACGTATCTTGCGTATGCACAGTAATGATCGCGAAGAAGTGAAAAAAGTATATGCTGGAGAAATTGCTGCTGCAGTAGGTCTCAAAGACGTAACCACGGGAGACACATTGTGTGATCAAGACAATCCAGTAATTCTTGAAGGTATTGAGTTCCCAGAACCAGTAGTATCGCTCAAGATTGAACCTAAAACAAAGGCCGATCAAGAAAAAATGGGTATGGCACTTTCTCGTCTTGCGCAAGAAGATCCAACATTCCACGTATCTACTGACCCTGAAACACTTGAAACTATTATTTCAGGTATGGGTGAACTTCACCTTGAAATTATTGTAGATCGCATGAAGCGCGAATTTAAAGTTGAGGCAAATGTTGGTAAGCCTCAAGTAGCATATCGCGAAACCATTACCGGAGAAGCTGACATTGAAAATAAATATGTCAAACAATCTGGAGGTAAGGGACAATATGGTCACGTCAAGATTCGTCTCAAGCCTATGGATATGACCGTTGATGAAACAGCGCTTCCTAAAAACGTAACACGCGAAGAAGGATTTGAATTTGTGAACAGTATCAAGGGAGGGGTTATTCCGCAAGAATATATTCCTGCTTGTGTAAAAGGATTCAAAGAAGGTCTCGAGCGTGGGGTTGTTGCAGGATATGCACTCACTAATGTGTCTGTGGAATTGTACGATGGTTCATACCACGATGTTGACTCTTCAGAAATTGCCTTCAAAATCGCATCATCTATGGCACTTCAAGAAGGTGCTCGTAAAGCCAAGGCGGTACTTCTCGAACCTATGATGGACGTTGAAGTAACTGTTCCAGACGAATTTATTGGGGATATTACCGGAGACCTTTCATCAAAACGTGGTCTTATTGAATCAACAGAAGATCGCGGTATGGTCAAAGCAATTCGCGCAATTGTACCTCTTTCTGAAATGTTCGGGTATATGAACAATCTTCGTTCTATGACTTCAGGACGTGGTTCATTCACTATGGAATTCAAGCGTTACGACATCGTGCCTTCAAATGTTGCTGAAAGCATCATTAAGGCTCGTGTGTAATAACGTATCCACCTAAACATACAGATAAAAAACCACCGCGTCAGATGCGGTGGTTTTTTGTAAAAATAAAGACATATATATTGACTTACCTGTATGTTTCGTATATGATAAGCGCATCGCCTTTGTGCGTAGCTTGTTTTTTTTGAGCAAGTGTATTTTCAAAATTTTTTTGAAAATTATTAGCAAACATTAATTACTCTTAATAATTTCTTTATAAGAAGGTATTGGATGAGAGCAAAAACACTTTTTTCTCTTTACAAGTACTTGTTATAAAGCTCG
>JAJOIF010000012.1 GCA_021209525.1 Minisyncoccota bacterium
GCCCATGCACAAAGACTCGATGGGGATCAGCCACTTCGATATGCGCGCCGAGACGATTTAATTCCGCAAAATAAATAGCGCGATTTTCCCACATCCAGTCATGAATGAGCGTCACTCCTTTTGCTTGTGTTGCAACAGGCACAAAGAAGGGAAGATTGTCTGTATTGATACCAGGATATGGTAATGCATGAATCTTGTCAGAGAGCGCAGTATATGTTGATGGGAAAACGGTAATATCTACGAGTTTTGTTTTCTTGTTATGAGACGTATATTCTTTTGAGGTTGTAAAGCGCAGTCCCATTTTTTCAAATTTCAAAAGCTCGAGGCGCAAGAAATCAATAGGGCAACGCGTAATAGTGAGTTCTGATTTTGTAGTAGCCGCCGCACTGATAAACATCATGGATTCGATAGGGTCTTCTGAATTATGATGTTCTACATCAACAGTAATATTTTTAACACCATGAATATGTATAGTCTTGCCCTCTACTACATCGATACGCACGCCGAGTTTTTGCAAGAAAAAGACAACGTCTTGTACCATGTAATTATACTGCGCAAAGTGAATGATGCTTTTCTTGGGTATACGCGCAGCTGCAATAAGTGCATTGATAGTTCCTGTATCACTTCCTTCGTACATAGTAAATTCAGAAGCATGAAGTGTCGTACGCTCAAAGAGATAATCATGTGCGCGTGTGTGCACCGTCACCCCAAAACTCTCGAGAGCCATACGGTGTGCTGAGATAGTGCGCTCACCCATATTGCATCCGCCCGCATGAGGCAAGGTGAATGATTTATGATCATGCACGAGCGCTCCAATAGCCATCAGCGCTGAACGTATTTTTTTTGCAGCATCAGTATTCATGGTATCAAAATTAAAACGCTTAGGAGCTTTGATTTTAATGCTATGATCGCGCACCCATGTAATTTCAACACCAATACTTTCAAAGAGTTCAATAATACGATTAATTTCTTCGATATGAGGAATACCATGAAGGACTGTAGTGCCTTTATTCAAGAGTGATGCACACATGAGACCGAGCGCACCATTTTTTGAAGTATTTGTTTCAATACTGCCGTGCAATTTCTTGCCCCCACGAATACGAAAATCATCTCGCCGATAATTATTGAGCGCTATGATATTTTCTCCGAGAACACGACTTATCTTGACGAGTTCTTTGGTGGTGAGATTTTGATTACCTGACTCAATACGAGCCACAGCACTCTGTGATGTTTCAAGTTTTTCGGCAAATTCAGCCTGCGTCATCTTTTTTTCTTTGCGGAGCATTTTGATAAAAGTACCGATTTGTTTATGCATTGAATGGTCTAACATAGGATAAGAGGTGATTAATAAGGCTTATAATATATCATATATGATATATTAAATACTTTTTAACGCAATAGGGGTCATTTTTTGCCTGTGTACAATTGAGATTCTATGAGTATAATGGAGCATATATTTATTAATGCGTATTATTGCTATGGGTATTTTTTCACAAAAACTAGGTATTGATTTAGGAACTGCAAACACATTAGTATTTCTTCCTGGTAAAGGAATTGTACTCAATGAGCCTTCTGTGGTTGCTATATCAGAGCAAGACAATGAAGTACTTGCTATTGGAACAGAAGCAAAACAAATGATCGGGAAAACTCCTGACAGTATTATCGCGTATCGGCCTATGAAAGACGGCGTTATTGCTGATTATCGTATCACCGAAGCCATGCTCCGCTACTACTTTAAAAAAGCACTTGGCTTTTGGAGTATTTTTAGACCCGAAGTGATGATTTCAGTACCTGCAGGTATTACTTCAACAGAGCGTCGCGCCGTCATTGAAGCAGCCACCAAAGCTGGTGCGCATAGTGCCTATATTGTCAAAGAACCTATTCTCGCCGCTATTGGCGCAGGTATTCCTATTCATGAACCAGACGGACATATGGTTGTAGATATTGGAGGAGGAACAACTGACGTTGCAGTTATTTCGCTAGGAGGTATTGTGCAATCAACATCAGTTAAATGTGCCGGCAATAAAATAGACCGCGCTATTACCGATTACATTAAAAAACAATATAATCTCGCTATTGGTGATCGTACGGCAGAACTCGTCAAGATTAAAATTGGAGGCGCTGTGCCTCTCGAAGAAGAATTAGAAATTATTATCAAAGGGCGCGACTATGTCACTGGTCTGCCGCGTTCTATTACTATTGGTACTAATGAAATTGTCAAAGCCATAGACGCTGAACTCCGCGCAATTATACGCGCTATCAAAGACGTACTCCAAGAAACACCTCCGGAGCTCGCTTCTGATATTATTGATAATGGTATTATTATGACAGGAGGATCTTCACAACTCCGCAACCTCACTGACTTGGTATATCGTCGCACAGGCGTCAAAGCAACACTTGCAGAAGACGCTCCGTTTTGTGTTGTAAAAGGAACAGGTATTGCCCTTGAACATCTTGATACATACAAAAAAGCAATCGTGGCAAAAAAATAACCATCCTATTTAGTATCTTATATGCTCTTCAATGCCGCACAACTTCATCACGCATATGCACTGAGAGGGGAGTACGATATCGTGTGTACTCGTATATTTGAATGGAAGTCTACACATAGACCAGAAACACCAATACATGAATACATCATTACTAATATAGAAGAAGCGCGTGCGCTTGGAGCATATGCACATCAAAAACAAGCAGGTACGGAAACTTTTTTCTTGGTAGCACTCAAGGAGGGGAGAATAGACATTCAAAATACACTCCTGAAAACCCTCGAAGAACCAGCTCAGGGTATTCATTTTTTCATTCATATTCCTGACCATATTACCTTGTTACCTACTATTGCTTCTCGCGTAGAATTAGTGACTATTACCCGCACAGGGGACACTCAGAATCCTTCATCTGAATCTGACCAAGAATCAACAGAGGACGAAGTCATTATTGATGCAGAGACTTTTCTCTCTGAAGCTCCGAGCGCACGCCTTGCTCATATTAAAAAACTAAAAGACGCATCAGAGCTCAGCAAATCATCAACGGGTATATACTATCAATTTCTGAGCAGTATCGAGCATATTCTCGGGGCACATCGCCACCACGCATCTTTGGCACATATCTATCGCGCCAAAGAATACATGAGCGAATCAGGTTCATCTCCGAAAATGATTTTAGAATATCTCGCCATGCACTTGCCCATTATTGCAAAGGACTAAGCATACGAGTACCAATTTTTTTGATTTCTGATATACTAGTAGTACTATGAGTTACAATTTTCAAGAAACCAAAGACACATTAGCACATATTGAAGAGTGGCTCCGCAAGGAATACAGCCAAATTTCTACAGGTCGCGCAAATCCTATTTTGCTCGATTCTATTATGATTGATTCATATGGTTCAAAACAACCTGTGAAAAATGTCGCCGCAATTCATACCGAAGACGCCCGTACCTTGCGCATTGCTCCATGGGACAAAAGCCAAATCAAAGACATTGAACGCGCGCTCACTGATTCAAAATTACCTTTTTCAATTGCTGTTGATAGTGATGGATTGCGCTTGCACATCCCACAATTAACAGAAGAATCAAAAAAATCTCTCGTCAAGTTGGTCAAAGAAAAACTCGAAGAAGCACGTGTGCGTATTCGCGGGGAACGCAATCGCGTAGAAAAAGATCTTGATCAGCAGAAAAAAGACGGCACTATGGGTGAAGACGATGTATTCCGCACCAAAGAAGCCTTGCAGAAATTGATTGACACTGCAAATACCACACTCGAAGAAATCTTTAACCTCAAAGAAAAAGATATTATGAACTAAGCACAGTATTGCCCTGCCTCTTTATGAGAGAGGGCAATTACTACATATAGCATGTCTACGGTATTTGTATTTATTTTAGTAATTGGTTTCTTGATATTCGTGCACGAGCTCGGGCATTTTCTCTGTGCGCGTCTCTTTGGGATACCGGTGCACGAATTTGCTATTGGTTTTCCTCCGCGTATTTTCCACAAAGAAATACATGGCACCACCTACAGCATAAATGCCCTCATATTTGGAGGATATGTAAAAATTTTTGAAGGAGAACGCGGTGAAGGAGGATTTACTGATGCTCATCCATTCAAAAAAATCATTGTGCTCCTTGGGGGTATTTTTGCAAATATATGCATTGCGCTTTGTTGTATGATTATTGCATTTATGATTCCTTTTGATCGCATGGTAACTCCTTCGTCAGCACAAGGCCATGATCGTATTGAGATGCGCGTCGTTGATGCGAGCGCCTCTCTTTCATCCTTGCCTGAAATTTCATTAGGAGACACTCTCGCCGAAGCACCTACTGTACGAGACGGTGTCTTTGTCTTTGACCAAGACACATTGACTCTTCTTAAAAAAGAAGGAGAGCACATACCATTTGACTGGGCAACACTAACCAAAGAGGAACAAGACATTTTCTTGCAATCATTTCAAGCATATGCACAAACATCCCTCTCTTTTCATCATGCAGTATACCAAGGAGCACGATCGCTCGTCATTATTACAGAATCATTTTTTATAAGCATGCGAGAAATGATACGTCCTCAATCGTCAGAATCATCAGCATCACTCGTCGGCCCTATTGGTATTGCAGGAATCGTGGGTGATGCCGCTCGCGCAGGTATACAGCAACTACTCTTTATCACGGCGCTCATATCGCTGAATCTTGCATATATTAACCTCGTACCTTTTCCGGGTCTTGATGGGGGTAGAATATTGATTATCATAGGCGAAACAATTACGCGCAAACCCTTACCTAAAACCGCGCACGCTGTTATTCATGGTATTGGTTTTTTGGTGCTCATAGGGCTCATGATTTTCATTACCACCAAAGATATTATTCGCTTGTTCTAAAATATATATGCAGTTGCGCGACATACCCAAAGACATACCTGAAACACCCGGCGTGTACACATTCCTTGACGGGCAAGAGATTTTATATATTGGCAAGGCAACAAATCTCAAAGATCGCATCAAGAGCTATATGTCTAGCGATCTTGAAGCAATGCGTGGACCTAAAATTGTGCGCATGAGAGAGCGTGCCAACAAGGTAATGTGGCAAGAAACGCGATCAGTACTCGAAGCATTAATTGCCGAATCACATGCCATCAAAAAACATCAGCCTCCATATAATACACGCGAAAAAGATAATAAAAGTTATGCCTATGTCGTCATTACTGACGAGCTCTATCCACGCGTATTTACTATGAGAGAGCGAGATCTCTTGAAAAAACAACGCCTTGATATTCCTCTGTTGTATACATTTGGGCCATATCCGCACAGTAAAACATTGCGCGAAGCATTACGTATTGTGCGCAAGATTTTTCCTTTTCGCGACAAAAGGGCAGTGAGCAAAGATCATGAACGCTTTTATGCGTCACTAGGGCTTTCTCCGGAAACACATACTACTACCGCAGATACTGCGCGGGCAGCATATCTTGAAACCATAGAACATATACGCCTACTCTTTGAAGGTAATACATCCGGGCTCGTACAAAAACTTACCCAAGACATGCATGCTCATGCAGAAAAACGCGCCTTTGAAGAAGCAGAAAAAATAAAGCGCCAGCTCTTTGCATTAGAACATATTCAAGACATTGCACTCATGCACGAAGATGACTACACTCTGTCACCGAAACACGCATCCAAGAAATCAGTGCGTATTGAAGCATATGACGTGGCGCACTTGCAAGGAAGTAATCCTGTTGGTGTTATGGTAGTTATCGTTGACGGCAGTATCGAAAATAGTCAGCACAGAGTATTTGATATACGCAATGGTCACAAAGGGAGCGATGTGCATGCTCTCGAAGAAATATTGGTGCGGAGATTGCGTCACACTGAATGGGCATATCCTACCTATATTGTTGTTGATGGTGGTACCGCGCAAAAACGAACCGCTGAGCGTGTTCTCAAGGAATACAATCTCTCTATACCTGTCATCAGTGTCGTCAAAGATCAAAGGCACAAGCCACGAGAAATTCGCGGGCAAGCAAAAGTGATAGAGCAGTACCAAAAATGGATACTCTTGGCGAATCATGAATCGCATCGCTTTGCACTAAAACAACACACAAACAAAAGAAAGAAATCTCTTGCATAAATTTCAAATACCAGTACAATAGGCACTCGAATGTTCTTCACATATTGATTCTCATCACAACATGTGATAGAATCTTGAAACATCGTAAAGATAATATCTTTACACAATCAAGGATTCAATGAATCCTTTTGGGCCCGTAGCTTAGATGGTAGAGCGCTTCACTTGCACTGAAGAGGTCGCTGGTTCGAATCCAGTCGGGTCCACAAAAAAAGAACTCCTCGTGAGTTCTTTTTTCTTATGAAGGGAATAGGGTCTGGTGTTTTGTAGATAAAAGAAATATACTAGTTATAAGGATTTTTATGAGATAAAGTCGAGTTTCTTATATCTTGTTATTTTAAAAAATATGACAAAATAACAGATAGATCATTTGTGTTATTGATAACAGAGACTTATAAGCGACTACTGTTTTAAATCAAAAGAGAAGAGATTAGCATAAACTTGATCGACACAGAAGCCCAAAAACACCCTCAAGCACTCATCCTGGAACCTGCCAATCACAGGTTCTTTTGAATGTATGCTATACTCATAGCATATGAAGATATATGTTGGATGTGCGCTCAAACATGCGCCAAAAGAATACAAGGTAGCAATTGCGAATCTCAAAAAGGATCTCGCCCAATTACCTCATGTAGAAATATTGGAATTTGTGACAACTGAGGCAGCTCCTCAAGAAATCTACACTAATGACATCATTGACTGTGTTATGACATGCGACATAATGATAGCTGAATGTTCTCATCCTTCGCTCGGGCTTGGTTATGAAATAGCAACCATGATAGAAAAAAGACGCAAGCCTGTACTCATCTATGCGCATGCCGATGCTCTTGTGTCAGGTCTTATATTAGGCGCCCCTCAAGAATATGCGTCTTGTACCCGCTATGTAGATATCTCTGAAATTGTAGAACATGTACGCGAGTATGTACAAAAGCATCTTCATGACTAATTCAGATCTAGTCGGGTTCACAAAAAAAAAGAACTCCTCGTGAGTTCTTTTTTCTTGCAATACTCACGATCTATGAGATAATAGTTCTGAAACTAAATAGTGTACCTATGATAAAATTTACCGTAATGCATGATCACGAAGATCAAGCACATAGACATGCGCTTGTCCATCTCGGCACATTATGGGAACATAATAAACCAGGAACGGACATGACCTCTGCATTTGGCTCTTTTCTAAAATCTGTAGCAATGCAGTATCCTTCAGAGCTTGAATTATGTATTGATGTCTACCAAAAAGTAGCCAAGCTCTACTACATAATCAAAGAGTCATCCGCAAGCACCAACCAACAAGATGTGTATCCATGGGATCATGAGATAAAGAAGAATCTGTGGACATTAACATTAGGCGACACGGTTGCCATATTTTTTGAGAGAAACTCAAAACAGTATCACACAGTATTCAATTTTATCAACATGATTTCTTTGCACAAGAGACATCTGAAAAGCAAGGAGAAAGCTCGCCAAAAAGAAGCGGCTCGCGCTATGATTGACCAGCTCCGCGCATATGGGGGAGGAGACTTGGCTCAAGGCATACGCCTCTGGAAAAAAAATGGGACAAGTATTTTATCTACCGAAACTTTAGATCTCGCTAGAAAAATTCTAGAAAAAAACCCATCAGCATCACGCAAAGAAAATATCTCTTTTTCAAAAGAAGATAATATTTCTTTTTTCAATCATTAACAAAGCCCGGACATTATGTTCCGGGCTTTATGCTAGAGAAAAAATATTTTTACTATACTCATCATGCCGAGCACCAAGAGTACAAAAAACATATTCTCTGCTCGACTATGCAAACTGAAAAACCATGCTATTTTCCTAAGGAGCATATATACTCCAACAAGAATGAATCCGTGCATAGACACATAGGTGAGCAAAGAGATCTCATATCTAAAAAATATCATATGCACACCGCACACTATGACACATCCGAGCACATAGGGTGTCTTGGGAAGATCCTGCGCTGAAAAGAAAACGGGAATCTCGTAGAGGTAATCATCCAGTATGTGAGGATCTGATATTTTCTTAGGGCGCATATTGCGAATGAGTACTGCAGAAAAAATACCCAAGAGGAACAAGAGTAGCCAATTGGAAACAAAAAGTTGCCTGAGAAGTATTTCAAGAGTCATATGTGTATATAATTTTTTAAAGTGAAGATGTTGTAGATTATTATGCATGAATATGTACTTTGAGCAAGAGGGAGTATGCGCCTTATAAAAGACATCAACCAACTATTTGCATATTTTCAAAATATGTAGTATTATAAACATATGAAAACAAAATCACTCTATATTTATGGGCGACAGCCTATCAAAGAAATTTTAGAAACACAACCTAAAAATATTTATCGTATTTATATCAAAGAAACCGCACAGAGTGAGTTTTTTCAAGATATCATAGACAAAGCCCGCCAGTCACGTATCATTATCCAAAAAGTACCCGATAAAAAACTTACCGAGCTCGTAGGAGATGTTAATGATCAAGGCATTGTTGCTTCTATCAGAGAATTCATTTATACCGACTTGCACGAATGGCTTGGTTCTTTGTCGCTCAAAAAAAATCCTGCTATTATGCTTCTTGATGAAATAGAAGATCCGCATAATGTAGGCGCTATTATCAGAAGCGCTGCTGCATTTGGTATGTCTGCTGTACTTTTGCCGAGTCATCGTCAAGCAGGTATCACCTCAACAGTATTCAAAACATCTGCAGGAGCTGTAGCAAAAATACCTGTTATTCAAATTGGTAATATCAATCAAACTGTTGACCTCCTCAAAGAAAAAGGATTTTGGATTGCCGGACTCTCAGGAGAAGAAACAGCTCAAAAATTATGGGCAACTACTTTTGACGCACCTTTTGTATTTGTCATTGGAGGAGAAGGAAAGGGGATACGAGAAAAAACAAAAGAACGATGTGATTTTCTTATTCAAATACCCATTCATCCAGAAATAGAATCTTTGAATGCATCAGTTGCAGCAGGTGTTGCTGGATATGAATGGAAGCGTCAACAAAAAACCAAAGGCAAATAATTTCTAGCGCACGATTATATACTCATCATCCTGCAACTCATCAAGTATTTCTTCAGACATAGACATTTCGTCTATGTCTGTTTCATTACCATCCTCTGATACGTCTTTGGTAATGTCTTGGAGGGTTTCTGGTAGTGGTGCTGTGGTAATAAAACCTACAACATCAGGATTCATAATATCTGCAGAACGAAAACGAGGCTCGGTCACAACGCCTATCATAAAAAGTATCGCAACAACACAGAAACTTATACATATTTTTTTAATACGTTGCATAGAGAGTATTATACACAGAAAACAGATATCGGGTAGTAGAAGCTTTTGAGAAAATAGCGTATACTAGAGAGTAATGGATATTCCACGCAAACCAGACTTAACCTATCTTGCAAAAACTCACTATCGTGATGTTGAAAAAACATTCGGTATTAAACGTGCCGACAGAAGACAGCACATGTATATTTTAGGGAAGTCAGGAACAGGGAAGTCAGCTCTCTTGACCAATATGATTGTGCAGAACATTGCCAATGGCGAAGGACTGGCTGTTGTTGACCCTCACGGCGAACTCATCGAAGATATTTTGAAATTAATCCCCAAAGAACGCATGGACGATGTGGTGTACTTTAACCCTGCAGACAATGAATTTCATACAGGGTTTAATATGCTCGAAGTACCTGATCCAAAATACAAACACCTCATTGCATCAGGACTTATGGGCATCTTTACTAAAATTTGGGCAAATGTGTGGTCATCACGCATGGAATATATTTTGAATAACACTATTCTAGCGCTTATCGAAACACCCGGAACAACAATGCTCAGTATTCCGCGCATGCTCGTAGATACAGATTACCGTAATTTTATTGTGGGTAATGTTACTGACCCTGTTGTAAAATCATTTTGGACAAATGAATTTGAAGCATGGAATGAGAAATTTAGAAATGAAGCTATTGCGCCTATTCAAAACAAAGTAGGGCAATTCTTGTCTACATCACTGGTGCGTAATATTGTTGGGCAAGAAAAAAGCACCATTGATATTTATGAAATCATGAATACCAAGAAAATTCTCTTGGTGAATGTATCCAAAGGACGCATTGGAGAAGATAACTCTGCACTCTTGGGGGCTATGATGATTACCAAAATTCAGCTCGCAGCTATGGAGCGCGTGCGTATCCCAGAATCAGAACGCAAAGACTTTTATCTCTATGTTGATGAGTTCCAAAACTTTGTTACTGAATCATTTGCAAGTATTCTCTCAGAAGCTCGCAAGTATCGCTTATGTCTCACAGTCGCTCATCAATATATTGGGCAACTATCCACTGCTGATTCTGTGGTGGTGCGTGACGCAGTATTTGGAAACGTAGGATCTATGATTATTTTCCGCATTGGTGCCACTGATGCCGAATTTATTGAAAAAGAATTTGAACCTGAATTTACCGCTCAAGATTTCGTCAACTTACCCAATTATCATATTTATCTCAAACTCATGATTGATGGTGTGACGAGTCGACCATTCTCCGCAAAAACACTGCCCCCATTTCGATCAGAAGGATCTCGTGAAATAGAATATCAAATCATTGAACGTGCACAGAATCTCTATGCACGACCACGCGCTGATGTAGAGCGAGATATTTCAGCATGGTCTAATAAAAAGATACGCCCTTCTTTTGATAATGTACCTTCAGATCCAGATGAAGTCATCGAGAGTCCCGATGGCAAGTTTCGTATCAAGTGCTCACTCTTTGATGAATGCGGGAATATTGCCGAAGTACCTTTTAAACCAGAAAAAGGTCGCCCTGTATACTGCAAAGAGCACATTCAAAAAATGAAAGACGCAGAAGGGGAAACCCCAAAAGAGATACCTCTCATCAGTACACCAAAAAACAAAGAAGGGGATCGTCCTCGTATAAAAATCAAAGAACCTGTACACCTGTCGTCACCAAAGACATCTCCTGCGCCAGCATCGCAAAAACCCCTTCCTAAAAAACAACAGACTTCTATAGTGACTCCTTCATCAAAAAGTAACCAAGAAGAACCTGCTCCATTTGTACCTAAAAATAATTTCAAAAAAGAAGAGACTCCTTCTTCACAAGCATCCGAGCAGACAGCGAGTGTTTCTATGCGTCTAGCTGATTTGGTAAGGCAAACACAAAAATCAAAACCAATACCACCAAAAGAAGCATCGACAGAAACCAAAGACGCATTACGCGCAGCTATTGAAGCTGCACAAAAAGCAAAAGAAGTGCAGCACAAAGAATCCCATACAGAAGCGCCTCGTGTCTCTACTTCTCCAAAGAAGGATATTGCTTCACAGCAATCAGCCCCAGAAACAACACCTCAACCTGTAACCATTACAGAATCTCGCCCCGCAGAACCAGCGCCCATTGTCACGACCACTTTTATACCTACACATGAAGGGTCTCATTATGAAATCCTCAAAAGAGAACTCGAAGAAATCAAAAAAGAACGCGACGAGCTCAAAGCAAAACTTGAATCACTTATCCAAGAATTAAAACATGTGCATACCCATCCAGCGCCTGTAGCACATACTCACAGTCCTCGAGAACAAGAAGTATTTACAGAAACACCTATTACAACACAATCGCAAACACCCCCCAAGTACACACCATCAACCTCGTCAGCATACGAACCCATCACTGATACTCGAGAGATCCCTGAGGCGCCTTATGCTGGGCGCACCCCAAAAGAAGTCCCGGAAGATATTCTGCGCAATATTCTTGAATAAAATGAACGGCGTCTCAGGCGGGGCGTCAAGATATCGAGAATGAATTACACTGAGGCAAAGCCCCGGTGTATCACCCTTACTCAAAGTAATCATATCCACCGAATAGTAGAAATTATTCTTTGAGGGTGTCTGTACAAAATTCTCATTCGGCAAAGTATCTGTTCATACCACCAAACATGTCATTATTAGTTTGACTGACAGAGAGCGCCTGAGAATACATGTATTACCCCAGGCAGAGCCTGGGGTAATACACTTACTCAACGCAAAGTTCTCATGTCTCTCAGAAGGCGTCTGAGTATTGAGAATTAACAGAAAAGAACGTGGCAAAGATGTCCAAAATGCGGTATACTCAGAGCATATGCTTCATGAATCACAATCAGTTGTAGTGCGTATGGCGCCGAGCCCTACAGGGCTCTTCCATGTAGGAAGTTTGCGCACTGCTATTTTCAATTATTTATTTGCCAAAAAACACAATGGTACCTTTATCTTGCGCATCGAAGATACTGACAAAGAACGATCGCGCGCTGAGTACGAACAAAACATCCTCGACTCTTTTGCGTGGCTAGAATTATCCTACGACGCACTCTATAGACAATCAGAACGAACTACTATCTATAAAAAGTATCTCGAAATACTCATTGATCAAGGCAAGGCGTATTACGGAGAAGAAAATAAAGAAGGAACAGGGCGCGTTATTCGTTTCAAAAACCCCGGCACCACTATTTCATTTACCGATATTATTCTCGGTGACATTACTGTAGATATTACTGATCTCGGTGATTTTGTTATTGCTCGAGATATTGAAAATCCACTGTATCATTTCACAGTGATTGTAGATGATGGTGATATGGGAGTCACTCATGTTATACGCGGACAAGATCATATTTCAAATACTCCAAGGCAAATAGCACTACTCGAAGCATGTGGTTTTCAGCGTCCACAGTATGCACACTTACCACTCATCTTGGCGCCTGACAAAACAAAATTATCAAAACGATATGGTGCTGTTGCGGTGACCGGCTACCGCGAAGACGGCTACACCAGAGAAGCACTCATTAACTTTATGGCGCTCATTGGATGGAATCCAGGAACTGATCAAGAAGTATTTTCTGTGGATGAACTCATTGATATGTTCTCTTTAGAAAAAGCACAGAAAAGCGCCGGGGTCTTTAATAAAGAAAAACTTGACTGGCTCAACAAGGCATGGCTCGGGAAATTATCTGATGAGGCATTTATTGAATATCTCGGATCTGACTACACCGAACTTGTCCGCAGAGATGCTCGTATTACATCATCGCTCATACCACTCATCAAAGAACGCATCCATACGCGCAGAGAATTTATAGAACTTATTAGAGATGGTGAATTTGAATATTTCTACACACTTCCTACAGCGTATACGGCCGCAGAGAGTATATGGAAAACAAGCACCGCAGAAAAAACAGAGGTTCACATCCAAGAAATCATACGCAGACTCAATCAGGCAGACGAATCACAATGGAATAAAGATTATGTCAAGTCTCTTCTTTGGGACTATGCTGAACAAGAGGGGAAAGGGGATGTCTTGTGGCCACTACGCTTTATATTGTCCGGTAGAGATAAATCACCTGACCCATTTACCTTGTGTGAAATACTGGGTAAGGATGAAGTGCTTCGTCGACTCGAATACGGACGTGCATTATTCATATAATTTTTGATACGTATTATGCATCGTCATTTCTTTCATACATATTCATCATATCGCGGCATTATTGCTCTTTCTTGTGTACTTATTATAGGGGTTATGCTTGCGACACTTGTACCATTTGGCCCTGCACGAGAAACGAGCGCTCAAACAGAACAAGAGCTCCAAGCGCAAATTAATGCAGCGAGCAATCGGATTCGCGAAATAGAAGCACGTATTGCAGCCCTTGGTCAAAACATTGCAGAAACCGCCGAAGAGAGACGCACCTTGGAACAAGAACTCGGCCGCATTGAACGAGAGCGCCAGCAATTACAAAACCAAATTGCACTCACTGATTCTCAAATCGATAAAACAAATCTCGTCATTACTGATCTCAGTAATAATATCTTGACCACCGAAGAACAAATCAAAATCCAACAAGATGGACTGCGTCGTTCTATTCAACTGCGCCAACAGTACGATGATATTTCGCTCTTTGAAATACTGCTTACACGGAATAATATTTCAGAATTCTGGAGAGATGTTGATGAGCTCCTCACGATTCAAGAAGCTTCACAGCGACATATTTATGAATTACGCGGACTCACATTCTCACTTGCTGAAATTATCAAAGAACAAGAAGTGAAAAAAGAAGAACTCGAATCACTTAAAAAAGACATCGAAGATCAACGAAAATTAGTTGATAATAATAGGCAAGAGCAAGCGCAATTGGTGCGCGAAACACGCAATCAAGAAGAGATCTACCGTCAGCAACTCGCCGCCGAAGAACGTCGTCGCCAAGCATTTGAAGAAGAAATACGCGCCTATGAAACGCAATTAAAATTCCTTGCCAATCCTACAGCATTACCACCAGCAGGATCAGCACCGCTCTCATGGCCTCTTGAAAATATTTTGATTACCCAACAATTCGGTGCACGCACAGGGCCGCACCGCACCTATACTCATGGACATAGCGGTGTTGACTTCCGCGCACAAACACCTCAAAAATTATTCAGCATGGCAGGGGGAGTCGTTATGGGTACCGGAGATACTGACCTTGCATGTCGCGGCGTATCTTTTGGACGATGGATTACGATTAGACATGACAATAATCTCGTTGCAACCTATGCGCACTTGTCACTCATTAATGTACAACCAGGAGAACGTGTTGCACGCGGACAACTCATTGGATATACCGGAAATACCGGACGCACTACAGCGCCGCACTTACACATCAGTCTCTATGCAGGAGTTGATGCAAATGGAAATAATCCCGTAGAAGTATCTCCAGCACCAAGTATTGCATGCACAGGAGCCATCCTCGTACAACCACGAGCACCACGCGAAGCATATCTTGACCCGCTTGATTATTTGCCAGCAACTACACGATCTATGTACAAAGAGGGGGTCTTTGAGCAACGATCATATCGATAAGGATAAATACAGCAAAGATTCAAACTTCATATCAAAGAATAAAAACCACAGATAGAAATATTTGTGGTTTTTATTCCAAATACACCGACGCTCTGCGTCGGTCACACAACAATGACATTGCAGGAAAAATAATATGTATATGGAGAAGTGCTCATAAATAAAAGAATCAAGCAATACATACCAATCCTTTATATATATAAGGCTTTTTTAAATAGTAAGTGTCGCAAAAGATATATTGTGCGACATTAAGCATAGAAAGCACCCTGCCCGGAGAACTCTTGAATACAGTGTTTTTCCCGCTGAGCGGGACTTAATCACGCTTAGCGTGGTTGCATAATCTGAGATTTGTTTACCCCGTCATACCGGCTTTTCTTGTGTCTTGATATTTGAGATTTGTACCTTGTTTGTATCTTGTAATTTGGTACTTGGTATTTATTTATTCACCCTCACCAATTCTTGCACTGTGTAGATCGTTCAAGCCCTTTTGCCTGAGCTTCTGCTTCTGTATCAAAAAATACTCTATTCTCTTCTTTGATACGACTAATACCTCCACAGCCCTCTTTGTAGTACTTTGAACCGTTTTTTGAGGCCACATATTGCCCTTGCTGGCTCTTTTTTTCTCCAGATGATACATTGCTCGCCTTTTCTATAGATACGGCATTCTGAGGGCAATCAGGCGGTATTTGAGGCGGATATATAATCTCTATAGGTGGTTTTTGTTCTGATATACCATAAAGCGCGCCTGTATAAAATGACCCGGCACCAATACCTAGTACTATTATAATTCCCATAAATCCTATTCCCCATTTTTCTGGTAGAAAGTCCTTGACCTTGAGTGCTTTTTTGTGTATACTCATGCTTATTATTGTAATGATGTAATATCAAATTTAATTCAATTTATAACCCACCATGGCAACAAGAAAAGCTGGAGGAACAGCGAAAAACCTCCGAGATTCAAATCCACAGTACCTTGGTACTAAATTATATGATGGACAAATTGCTCAACCTGGATCAATTATCGTCCGCCAACGAGGAACAAAAATTCTTGCTGGTCAAAATGTTCGCACAGGTAAAGATCACACCCTCTTTGCAGTAGCACCAGGGAAAGTAAAATTTGGAACAAAACGAAAAGCACACTTTAATGGTAAAACTATTACTAAAAAAGTTGTACACATTGTTTCTGAATAACAAGCAAAAAAATCACCCAATTGGGTGATTTTTTATTCAATACACCGACCCTCTGCATCGGTCAAATGACAATGGTCTTTTTTGGGAGCATGAACACACACTTCACCACATGAGAACTTTGCACACACATACAGAGAACAATTTTTACTGTTTTGACGTATCAGATTTCATCATTTTTACTATTTCTGGAAATTCAGATATTTGAAAATGTCCAAGATTTTCAAAAAATACAAATTGAGCATTTTTTAACTTACGCTTAAATTTTTCAGCATGAATAAGGGGTACCACTGGATCATCCTTGGAAAACAACAAATACAGATTTTTTGAATTTTTTTCTATTAAAGAGAAATCTTTCTAGTTCGCAAAAAATGGATATAGTCTTTTTTGTTTTTGAATGTCATTCCACCATGTATTATAACTACCTGAGTTTTCTTTTTAGTTATTTTTCATAAGAGTTTTATCTTATTGACTCTCAACAACAATACTCACCACCACCTGCATACCATCATATGCAAGTGTTACCATATGTTCACCTGATTGCTTGATTGGTTGATCTATTACAATCCATGCAGGGTCACACTTTCCTTTTGTTTCTGTGGTAATAATATCTGCAATACGCGCAGCATCAAGCGCTTGATAGAGCCCTCCCTTTTCATTGCATCGCGCAGTATGCGTACATACGCGCCCATCAAGAGACTTCAAAAAATCCTTGATCGCTTGGGTATGTGTTTCTTTTTTGTGGGCTACATTTTTTTGTTGCTCATGTGCATCTTTGACTACAGTTGTTGTTGCAATGCGTGCCTTTTTTTGAGGAATGAGCATATTGCGCGCAAGCCCATCAGCAACTTCGACTACTTGCCCTTTCTTGCCTATTTTTTTTACATCTTGAAGAAGAATCACTTTCATATATATCTCATTATTATGCTACTTGGTGAGTAATGCTTTTGCTGCTTCGAGCTGAGGGTCTCTACCCTCTAAAATATCTTGTGCCGTAAATTCTACCACAACATCAGGCTCTAATCCACCACCACTGAAAGAAACTCCCTGCGGGGTGAGCCATTTTGCCGTAGTAACCTTGAGTGCTGATCCATTGCGAAGTGTAACGAGTTCTTGGACAGACCCCTTACCAAAAGTCTGCGTACCAACGAGCGTAGCAATACCATATTCAGAGAGTGCTCCTGCAATAATTTCAGAGGCCGATGCCGATCCACCATTGATGAGTATCACCATATCAAGATCTTGGAAGGTGTTGAATCCCTTGCTCCTATAGACAAATTCTCCTCGTGAACCGAGTGACTCTCGGGCAATAACTTTTCCTTGCGGAAGAAACCAGCTCGCAATATCAATAGCGCCACTCAAGAGGCCTCCTGGATTATTGCGCACATCAAGAATCAAGCGGCGTGAACCTGTTGTCTGAAATTCAACGAGTGCTTGTTGAAAGAGTGCATGCGCATTTTCACTAAATGAATAGAGCGAGATAATGAAAATATCTGCATCATCATCATATGTATATTCAAGATTTGGAATTGAAATAATCTCACGAGTAATCGTAATATCTAATTCTTGCTCGGTGCTCGGTCTAAAGATTTTCAGAGTAACAGGTGTCCCCTCTTTGCCGCGCACGAGATTAACAACCGCATCAAGTGTTTGACCGAGTACATCTTGATCATCTACACCTATGACGATATCACCGCTTTGTAAACCCGCTCGCGCCGCTGGAGAATCCTTGAGCGGAGAAATAATAGTGACCATATTTTCACGCATACCAATTTCAACCCCCACCCCACCAAAGATACCCTCTATTTCTTGGGTAAAGAGTGTTGCTTCTTTGGGGTTAAAGAACATGGTGTACGGGTCTCCATATGCGCGCGTGAGGCCTTCTGTGGCTGCAAAAATACGCTCCTCAATAGATGGCCCGCCGTCAGGAGAGGTGAATTTTTTCTCGAGCATATTCCATGTTTCAAAAAATACACCAAAGTCACCTTGTGAAAGGATTTCATTTTGATGCACATTCGCTCGCATCGCGGGTGTGAGTACAATAATATTCTTGTTCCCTACAAAAATACCGAGACCAAAGATAACAAAGAGTAGTGTAAATTTGTTAAATGCTCCCCATGTTTTTTGAGGTTGTTCTTTTTGTTCTAATGATTCATGCATATGCTCTCAAGTATATCACAAATCAAGAAATATATGGGAACGGTACCTATTTGACGGATTCCAGACCATCCACGAATCAATACCGAGATCATAGAGAGCATTCATTTGTGCGCGCACCATTTCAGGAGTATATACAGAACCTAGATTAAAATCTTGAATCCATGGACGAATTTTTGATTGATCATATCCAGCATCTACCGTCTTTTGTATGGCGCCTTGTATGGCAGCATAGATCACGTGATATGGATGTTCTGCAGGATTTGCAAAACCTCTCCATGTCGGCGGATAATGAGACGGATATACCATAGGCGCAATGTAATCAAAGTATGGCACAGCTTGTTCCCATACTTGCCCAATACCCAGATCATCACTATTGGTAGTTGTCATACCAAACAAGTCTGCCGAAGTGACCATGCCCGTCTCTGACAGATCGCGCTGTAGGGCGGCAAAAAATTCTTCGAGCACATCTACCCTGCTCTGCCCTGGATCAAGTCCATACACAATGTCTCGTATGACACCGTCAGAAGGAAATCGTATATAATCAAAATTTATTTCATCAAAACCACGCATATGTGATTCTTTTGCAAGACGCACCACATAATCACGCACTTCTTCTTTTTGGGGGTCAAGAAAGCTGAGCCCTTTGCGATCTTTCCACACAGAACCATTGGTACTCAAAATAGCGAGGTCGGGTCGTGATGTTGCAAGAAAAGGGTCTTGGAAAACACTTATCCGCCCTATGACATAAATATTCTTTTCTCGTAATTCCAAGAGCAATTCATCAATATCTCGAATACGATTCTCCGCAGAACCATAAGCGCGCAATACGGGATCATGCACATGAAATGCAATTTTTCCTGTATCATCTTTGATATCAAGAACAATTGCATTCAATTCTGTTTTTTCAATCATCTCAATAATAGGGCGTCGCAATGAAGGCATTCCCGCAACCCAGCTCGTCATATATACGGCGCGCACAGGCGATGGTGTTGTGACTTTTTGTATGGTTTCAATTTCTTGGATATGAACTTCGGTATGTGTATCTAGGGCAATCTCTTCTGAAATTGTTTCAGGCGCAGCGTCATTCCCTGCTTCTCTGTAGAGATATTTTTCATAATATCCCTTGCCAAAGAAACCAATACCAATGATCGCCAACAAAAAAACACCGCCACCCAAATATCCTAATGTGTGTAGCAATGTTTTGTGCATATATTACAGAGATGTATGAGAAGAAGTGTCTAATGCCGGATCGACGTCGTCTTCGTCAAAAAAACCCTTGAGGCGACGCGCTGGTGTACCGTCCGCATCATCGTCGTCATCCGCAGGCATTTCTGTTTCCACAAATGACGGCGCTTGATAGGTCGCATCAACAGGTTCTGGGATAGATTCTTCGTATGATAATCCATCATGATTGTCTTCGAGATGATCAAGGTGTGACATGAGCACTCCAAAAATCATGAGCAAAATTCCTGGAATCACCATAAAAATTTGCTTCAAGAGCACAGGAATAGCAAAGAAAGGAATGAGCAAAACCCAAATACCTATAATAAAAATAATTTTATAATATTTCATAGAATACAAAGAATACGTTACTAATAGACCTCTGGTTGAGCGAGTATCGCTCTCACATCTGCCTCGCATCCTGTCAAAAGATATGCATATACCAAAGAGGTTCTTCTAGTATACCACAAAAAATTATACACCCACAACAATGACGCATTCTCCGCGCACAGTGTCAGGATGATTCTGAAAATGTGTGTAGACTTCTTGTGCGGAACCACGCACCGCCTGTTCATATATTTTTGTAATTTCGCGAACAACAACTACTGTTTTTTCTGGTGGGAGATATGTGGTGAATGCTTCTAGAGTTTTCATGAGGCGATGTGGTGATTCATAACATACGCACGTATGCTCTTGATCTGCCATGTCTTGAAATATTTTGGCACGCCCTTTTTTGTGCGGCAAAAATCCATAGAATACAAATTGCGCACTAGAAATACCTGACATAGAGAGGGCGCTCATAAGGGCGCTGGCACCAGGAATAGGTGAAATAGTAACATCGGGCAATTCTGTGTATATGAGCTGTACTAATTTCACACCAGGATCAGAAATAGTGGGCGTACCAGCATCTGACACAAGAGCTATATTCATCCCCTCTTTGAGCCATGTGAGTATTTCTTGATGGCGTGCGTCTTGGGAATGTGCGTGATAGCTCACGAGTTTTTTATAAGAAATAGCATGTGCTTCGAGGAGTTTTTTGGTAGTGCGTGTGTCTTCGCAGAGAATAATGTCAACTTCATTCAATATGCGTACTGCGCGAAATGTGATGTCTTCGAGATTACCTATAGGTGTTGCAACAATGTAGAGTGTGCTCATAGGTATGTAGTGTAGCATAGGCGAAGGAAATTCCAAATTACAAATTCCAAGCACCATTCACGCTTTCGCTTCGCTACAAGCGCGCAATGTCCGGAATACGCGAGCTTGGCCCGTTTGACGGGCCGAGACCGCCTATCTTTTGATAATACTGCCACAATGGATCTGTCTCTTGATTCCATCCACGAGCTGGGCCATAGGTGCGCCCATATTGCTTCATATAATAACCAGCGTCACGCCACGCGCGCTTGGGGATAATTGCCATCAAATCCTTTTCTACAACATGAGCAGTAGTCCCTGATGACAAATGAAATCGTTTTGCAAAACGGAGCACATGCGTATCCACAGCAATACCTTGATTGCTATTGAAAATATTTTGAATAACTACATTTGCAGTCTTTCTCCCTACTCCTGGCAAGCGTATCATTTCAGATATACGATCCGGCAATACACCGCCAAATTCATGATGAAGCATATGCGCCGCACCTAAAATATGACGCGCTTTGGCACGATAAAAACCTGTTGAAAAAATGAGTTGCTCGAGTTCTTTTCTATCCACAGAGAGATACTCCTCGCTCTCTGGATACTTTGCAAAGAGTACGCGCGTCACCTGATTCACACGATCATCAGTACATTGGGCAGAC
>JAJOIF010000008.1 GCA_021209525.1 Minisyncoccota bacterium
CAAGCAAAAGGAGTGACGCTCATTCATGACTGGATGTGGGAAAATCGCGCTATTTATTTTGCGGAATTAAATCGTCTCGGCGCGCATATCGAAGTGGCTGATCCCCATCGAGTCTTTGTGCATGGGCCATCAAAGCTTTCTGCGGCAGAAATTGTTTGCCCTCCGGCGCTCCGCCCCTCTACGATGATTCTCGTAGCTATGCTCGCCGCAGAAGGAACATCGCTCTTGCGTAATGTCTATTCAATTAATAGAGGATACGAGCGTATCGTAGAGCGTTTAAATAGTATTGGCGCGGATATTGAGATGGTGCAAGAGTTTTAGAAAACGAGGAATGAGTATTTGCTCACACCTTCCAAATAGTGCACAAAATACAAAAACCGGCAATGCTTGTCTTTGTCTTTTAGAGTTTGATGTTTGTAATTTGGCACCCCTCCTTGTCTTTGATTCCACTTTTGGTATACACTAAAGTACCTATGTATATCCTTGATGTGATCCCTCTTGATGCAGGTGTGCGCAAAGAAGCTCTCAGTTATTTTTCTCAGAAACCAGTAGCTGTGGGTACTTTGGTAACTGTTCCTGTGCGCGCGAAAAATATAGTGAGTATTGTTATTGAGGTACATAATCTCGCAGATGTCAAAGCCTATGTCAAAGGGCTTGATTTTACTTTGCGCAATATTACAGAGATACACCAAGGCGTTGTACTTGCTCCTCTTTTTGTGCGTGCATGTGTGCTTCTTAAAAATTATTATGCAACAAAACCTGCTGCGCTATTCTCATTATGGGTGCCTCGTCTGTTCATAGAAACATATAGCACTCAAGGATTTCATGAGCGAGCAGTTGATACCTATGATCATGCACTCAAATCGCATATCTCTCTTTTGCAAGATGAGTATAGCGAGCGCATACTCTTTTACAAGAGGCATATACGCACAAGTTTCGCACAAAAGAAATCAGCATATATTATTTGCCCTACACATATGAGTGCTGAACAATTGGCTCATCATCTTGAGCCATATAGCTCTGAGCGTATGGTGGTGCTTCATAGCAAAAAAACAAAAAAATACACACTGGATGCGTATGAGCGCATACGCACTGAAGCCAAGCCTATACTCGTTATTGGTACAGCATCATGTTTATCCCTTCCTCGTCACGATATTGGATCACTCATTATAGAAGAAGAAGGATCTCCCTATTATCGCACTCAAAAAAAACCATATCCTGATGATCGAGATTTTGTAGAAGTTATGGCATCGGTTATGGGTATTGATCTCATTATTGCAGATCATGTGCCGCGATTCAGTACACTTGAACGATCTGTTGAAGAGCGTTGGCATGCCGTACAACCAGTATCGCTTCACACCCCCAAGCACATAGTCCCGCGTATTGTGAGTCAAAAAAAGGACGACACCGTACCGCGCATGCAGAAGGATCGCGACCATGACGATTTTTCTCTGCTCCACGAAGATGTACTTTTTGCACTTGAGCAAGCAATGCAAAACAAAGAATCAGTTGCACTCTATGTCTCACGCAAAGGGTTAGCACCGCTCACTGTATGCCAAGATTGTGGTGATGTGCTCCGTAGCCCAGACACAGGCGTTCCGCTTACCTTGTACGAACAAGATTATCAGGGCAAGAAAATTTCCTACTACTATGATGCGCGTGCTCAGAAAAAATATCATGCACTGAATAATTGTCCGACTTGTCGTTCGTGGCGACTCAAGCTTTTAGGTATTGGAGTAGCGACGCTTGAGAAATTTTTACAAGCACATTTCCCTGATATTCCTATTATTGCCATTGAGGGCACTACACACACCACATCATCGCAGGTTAAAAAATCATTAGCTCTATGGCGAAGTCACGAGCGCGCGCTCTTGATTGGTAATGACAAAATCTTACCCTATCTCAATGAATCAGTTGATCATGTCATCATCGCATCGCTTGATAGTTTTTTGTCATTGTCGGGATATACTGTGCAAGAAAAAATCATACGCCTCCTCATGCGTACTATGGAGCTCGCACGCATGAGTTGGACATTGCAGACACGCATACCGCATCATCCTGTTTTTGAGAGTCTACGCACCAAAACAATTCGCCCCATCCTTGACCAAGAAATGCGTGAACGCAAGATGTTTATGTACCCACCCTATGCACATATGTGCGCAATAGAGACAACGTGTCACGCGAATAATGCAGCTCAAGAAAAACACATATTGTTCAAACTCTTTGCAGGGTATGACGTACGACTCTCTATGCAACGTACTCATCAAAAAGAAATGGTACGCGTCCGCGCCCTCATACATATACCCAAAAAAGAATGGATACATCTCACCGATCAATCGTATGTACCCAAAACATTTGCTGACATTATGAGGCGTTATGAGCAATTATCTCCTGCTTATACACTTATGATGAATCCTGAAAATATCTAAAAATACTTGCAAAAAAATATAGGTATGCTATTCTACTCTACGTTATGTCAATTCCACGAATTATTATCAAGAAAAAGAAAAACGAAAATGCTGTTTCAGCATTGCGCCGTTTTTCTCGCAAAACACGAGATATCATCAAAATTGTTAAAGGGCAACGCTATTATGAACGAGAAGATTCAGAATTGCGACGCAAGCGCAGTGCCCTCCGCAAGATTGCTGATGGTAAAAAATTTGCTAAACTGTACAAACTTGGTTTGATCTCAGGTAAGCGTCAATAATATATTGCATATGATGTATTTTGCAGATGACAACAATAATCTGACGGTACAGCGTATGACGAACGGCACTCTCCCAGATGTGCCGTTTGTTGTATTAAAGAATAAAGCGCTTGGAAAAAAATACGAGCTCAGCGTGCTCTTTCCTCATGGTGAACTCTCGCGAGAGTTACATCGCACATGGAAGCAAAAAAATGATCCTGTGAATATTCTCAGCTTTCCTCTTGATGAGTATTCTGGAGAAATTATCATCACGCTTGAAACAGCGCGTCGTGAAGCAAAAAAATATGGGCGTACCTACCGCGAACATCTCATCGCGCTCTACATTCACGGACTTGCTCACCTCAAAGGATATGATCATTCGGACGAGATGGATGCATACGAAGCATCACTCCACAGTTTTCTCGCACGCTATCTAAAAAATAAGTAGCGCAAAAAAACTTTCATGTGGTATACTACAATCCATGAAAGATTTTATTGTTGGTATTGATATTGGGACATCGTCCACACGCATTGTTGTCTGCAAAGAAAAAGAAGGTTCACGCAAACCTCAAATTGTTGCAACAGCAACAGTTCCTTCTCGTGGATTGCGCCATGGATATATCACACAGCCAGCAGAAGTCACCCAAAGCGTCAAAGACGCACTTGCTCAAGTGCAAAAAGACATCAAGCAACCTATCCGTCATGCATATGTAGGCCTCGGCGGTATTTCTCTTGGCTCATATGTGCATAGTACATCTCTCGCTATTTCAGGGGGTAATAGCCAAGTTACCCAAGCAGACATTGACCGTATTCTTGAAAAAGGAACCGAAGAAATTACTCGTGACCGCAAAAATATCATTGTCGTACATGCCTTCCCTATTCACTATAGAATTGATAATGAAGAAGTACTGGGTACGCCTCTTGGTATGCACGGCACTCAATTGCATGTAAAAATTATTTTTATCACCACCCTTGACCTGCACTATGAGACGCTCGTGCGTAGCGTAGAAAAAGCAGATATAGAAGTTATTGATGTAATTGCTGCACCTCTGGCACTGAGCGCTGTGGTTATGCCG
>JAJOIF010000010.1 GCA_021209525.1 Minisyncoccota bacterium
AGAGCTCGATATAGTCTTCGAATTTTCCTTGCGGATGATTCGTGACGATGTGTTGATTACTGCTGACTATTTCATTGATCACGATGTTTCCAATGTTGGGGTCAATGGTAGGACAGGTAAATACTGCAGTTATGTGATACTCAATGTTGGCATCAATATCAATCCACGGAGATGATTCAAAAATGGTATCACTATTCACTAACCAGTATGCAAGGTCGCCTGTTGCCGACAATGGTGTTGGAATGTCGAAAGTGTGACGCCATCTTGGTGCATCATAGCCAAGTGTAGGTACGGTACTGATGAATGCTTGATTGTGTGCTGGTTCAAATGGACACAGCGGATCATCAAGAGTCATAGAGAAGTACATGTTTGTGGTGCCGGTAATTTCTGGAAAATCTTCAATAAAGAATTGGTCAATATAACCGGGTCTTGCTGAGGCAAATTCTATCATCTTTTGGTATCCATGACTCACCCATTGGCTCTGATCAGGTTCTTTTGCGTGCACATGCGACCACCTCTCTCTGTTTATATCCAGATGTGGGAGCAGAGAATCCGAGAGTAGTTGCACATAATAGGTAAGTGTATCTGGATGTATCACCAAAGTTCTCAGATCTGACATCGTATGAATTCCTCGCCAGCGTAATGTATCATGGGTATATAATGTCTGTATGAGCCATGCTTGCATCTTACCTCCATAATACACATCAGGTTCATATACGGGATCATATAAGTACTGACGAAAGTGATTGATATGTATTTCTGCAGGATCAAACATGAGGTCATAGTCCTTGATCATCTCTCGCAATATACCTTCATCTGTATCTAGCCATAAACGATTATTACCACCCCAGTCCGTACGCGCAAGTCCCGCAGAATAATTCTGTGATGTAAAAAAATTAGTGATATCAATAAATGATTCTAATCTATCTACATGGTCAGGATTACTCAAATCTGCAGTATCAATATATGAACGTAGTCCAAGAAGAGGTATTATCTCATTGTATGCTTCACCATAGAGACCCAGTGGAACCATGCCGTGCGGGTGATGATACTCCCAGCGAAAACGAACCACGCGATCATCATCAACCCCGTAATGAAGTTGTGGATAATACTTGTCTGCTCGTTCTTGCAAGAGATACAAACCCCAGTACTCACCATTAAGGTAGACCATAGTTGGCTTGCCTAATTGATGCCCAAGTGGTACAGGGTACCCCTCAAGGAGTGTATGCGCGAGCCAATCAGCGATTGGCATAAACATTTTATTACTTCCCCATTTTCTAAGAGAAAAGGTGCGGTAATAATCCTTGTTGTTGTGAAAGAAGTCATGCCTAATAGGGTTCTCCTTTGGTACTTTGATGCGCATTGATTTCGCAGGATCTATACGAGAGCTTGCCCCCATAATACGCATTTCCACTTCTCCATTCCAGAAATATCCATCATCATGGAGGAACATTGCTCCTTTTTTGAAAATAATATTTCTATCCAAGAGGTGCGGATATTGCTCAAATGGTTCATGTCGAATAGCAAAATATGGTAAACATTCCATATTATTGTTATAAAAATCAAATGATGCACACCCTGTAAAAGAAAATTCAATACCATCTGCAGATACATAGGCTGTATCGTTGATTACCTCTATAGAACCATGCAGTGTCACCACATAAGATGTCTGGTAGGTGGTATCGTATACATGCATTATAATTACCGTATCTTGAAATACATAAAGAGCAGAATCAACACGCGCACTTTCTTCCATAAAAAAATTATAGAAGATGATACGGTCTTGGGTTATGTTATGATCCATTTCTGCAAGTGGCAATATTTCATACACAGACTCTGGTGAAAAAAAAGTAGACTCACCGCAAATAGGATCTGGCGCGCAATCACCTTGAACCATAATACCCTGATTACCAAAAAGATCAGACTCTTCAAAAGCAAGATGCACAATAGGTATCTGAGCATGTCTGTTTAAGGTTATAGGGTCAACATAAAAAAATGTTGACTCATGCCCATTTGCAGAAATACGCAGTACATTTGTTTTTAGAACTGACGCTATGTTTTGAAAAGCGCTCAGAGAATCAATAATGTACCACTCAACAAACCAAGGAAAGAGTGCTCCTTCTGTTTGAGGTCCTGTATGAAACCGGCTCCAGTACGGAGCTCCTTCATCAGGCTCAGGAATAATCATAGTTCCACTACCTACAATATACTGTCCATACACAGAGAATGGATTATGTCCATCCCACGCATACCATATGGTGTCTGTAGGTAATGGTGCGGTAATGGTAATTTCTGTGCCATAAGGCACAATTCCGCTTTCGTGAGAAAGGGTTATTTGTGCTTGCATAACTCCGCACAAAGAGATAAAGAAAAATAGAATTTTTTTCATTTGTTATTTGTTTTTTAAGGTTTCTTTATTTATATACACAATATCACGCAATATGTAGAAGGTCAATTTCTTATCCCCAAACAAAAAAACACCACGGCTGAGGTGGTGTTTTTTGTGTGAAAAATATCTTAACGTTTTGACCATTGTGCTGACTTGCGAGCTTTGCGAAGTCCTGGTTTTTTACGTTCTTTTTTACGTGGATCACGCTTGAGCAATCCTTGTTTCTTGAGAGGAGAACGAAGTGTTTCTTCTGAAAGTTTTACAAAACAACGAGCGAGTCCGTGACGAATAGCTTCTGCTTGAGCATGAATTCCTCCACCGCGCACCACAACTGTTACTGCGTAATTTCCTGTGATTTTTGCTTTAGTAAATGGTTCTTGAACAACTTTTACATGTTCTTCGGTTGGAAAATATGCTGAGAGACCTTCTTTGCCATTGACCACAAAGCTTGTTTTCTTTGCATCAGAAATACGTACTTGAGCAGTTGCTGTCTTGCGACGCCCTACCGCTTTGATGTATCCATCAATCTTTGGAAGATCTGCAAGGATTACCTCTGGTGTTACTCCTTCTTGCGGGAGTGTTGTTGTTTCTTTATCAGTCATATACGTACTATTCTTCAATGGTTAAATTCTTCATCAATCGCTTTCGCAAACGATTTGCTGGCAACATACCATACACTGCTTTTTCAAAAACATCTTTAAAACCCTTGCGCGCAATTAATTTGCCACGCTTTTCAACTTTTTGTCCTCCTGGGTATCCAGAATAACGCTTGTAACCTTTTTCCATTTTTACTGGAGCAAGATCAATTTGAGCAGCATTCACAATCTTTACCGTGTTGCCACTTATTGCATTTGGTTTGAATGCAGGTGTATTTTTACCTCGCAAAATCATTGCGGTTTCAGAGGCAATACGACCAAGCTTTTGACCGGCTGCATCGAGGATGTATTCTTTTGATGATGTTTTTGATTCAGTCATAGTGTGTAATAAATTTATTGTACAAATTCGATGACCGCCATTGGACTTGCGTCACCTTGGCGTGGCATCAATTTTGTAATGCGTGTGTAGCCACCATTTCGATCAGCATATCGTGGGGCAATTTCTTTTAATAATTTTTGTGCAATAGCTGGTTGCTGTCCAAGCTTTGATGAAATAAGGCGTTGTGCTGCAAGATCATTATCGCGCGCTTTGGTGATAAGTTTTTCAACATACGGGCGAAGTGATTTTGCTTTTGCTTCGGTGGTCACAATTCGCTCATCACGAACAAGTGACACTGCGAGACCGCGCATTAATGCACGTCGTGCATTTGCCTTCCGTCCAAATTTTCTGTTTTTGTCGTGATGTCTCATGGTTGTGTATTCTAATGATTTATTCTTGCAATGCAAGTCCAAAACTGTTAAGTACGGCTTTAATTTCTTCGACCCCCTTCTTGCCAATACCGTCAAGCTCGAGCAAATCTTCTTCTGATTTGCGTACCAATCCTCCGATGGTGCGAATACTTGCTTCAGTAAGTGCATTTAATGTGCGTGTAGAGAGGTCTACACTGTCAATACGTGTTTTGAGAACATCAGCATGATCTACTGATGATTCTACTTCTGTTTCTGCCACTTCTTTGAAACGCTCAGCAAGCGCTGCGGGCTCAATAACAGGAATGTTTTCAAGGGCTTCTTTGAGGTCAATAATAGATCGCAATTGGCGAATCATAGTCTTGATTGCTCGTTCTAATGCTTCGCGAGGAGTTAATGTTCCATCAGTTTGAATATTGAGACGCAAACGATTGTGATCAGTTCTATCCCCCACACGCATGTCTTCTACTTCGTAGCTCACTTTGCGAATTGGTGTGAAAACTGCATCAACCATAATAGTTCCAATACCAAGTTTTTCTTTTGAAAGTTTTTCTTTTGAAACAAATCCGAGTCCTCGTTCTACAGTTACTTCAATATCAAGAGATCCTTTTTTGTCAGTAATTTCTGCAATATATTGCTCAGGATTCAATACTTCAAGCCCTCCTGGCACTACTACATTTTGTGCAGTAACAACACCAGCTCCGCTCATAGAGATTTTTGCAACTTGTGCTTCATCAGTATCAAGACGGAAACGAATTTGACGCAAATTCAAGAGAATAGCAATAACGTCTTCTTTGATATTTTCAAGGGTTGCATATTCATGATCAGCTCCAGTAATGCGTACTGAGGTAATTGCTGCTCCTGGTAGTGAAGAAAGAATAATGCGGCGAAGAGAGTTACCCAACGTATGTCCATACCCCGGATACAATCCTTCGATTTCGTATGAACCGTTAAAATTATCTTCTTTTACTACTTTCAATTGTGATGGCAAAAGTATTGTTGAGTCTTCCATAAGGCTTTGAATTAATTACACTAAAAATAATGATCTCGAGAAAATCACAGGGTGGATTATGTTCGGCTGTAGAACTCAATAACTGACTGAAAATCAAGCATCGCATCTGGTGTCGCAGGAATACCAGTAACTTTTCCTTGCTTTTTGGTATTATCCCAAACAAGCCATTGCGGTACTTGTCCTTCTTTAATTTCTGCAAACATAACACTGTCTTTACTTCCTTCGCGAATAGTAATAATGTCATCTTTTTTGATGAGTTGTGATGGTACCTTGCTGCGTTTTCCGTTTACCATAATGTGTCCATGTGATGTCATTTGACGAGCAGCACCACGAGTAGGCGCGAGGCCGAGGCGATACACCACATTATCAAGACGTGATTCAAGGAGAATGAAGAGACGCATAGCTGGTGTTGAAGCGCTTTTTTGAGCAAGAGCTTTTTCAACATAATTGCGGAATTGTTTTTCACGCACACCATACATAAAGCGTACTTTTTGTTTTTCGATCAACTGACGACCATAGTCAGAAACACGCTTTGGACGACCGAGATTCTTGTCTTTTTTAGCTTGGGAAAGCAAAAACTTTTGACCTTGAGTCTTTTCGTAGATACCTGCACCAAGTCGTCGTGCAATTTTAAATTTTTTAGGTTTGAAGATAGCCATAATGAAATATTAGATATTATACGCGTCGTGGTTTTGGAGGACGTGGACCATTAAATGGAACAGGGGTTTTGTCGACAATACTGTTAATTTCAATTCCCTTTTCTCCAGCAGAAGCAAATGAGCGAACCGCAGATTCGCGACCTGATCCTACTCCTTTAATAACAACATCAGCTGAAGTAACACCCATAAGTGCTGCTTTTTCACCAACAAGGCGACCTACTTCTGCAGCTGCAAAAGGAGTTCCCTTTTTAGCACCCTTGAATCCAAGAGCACCTGAAGATGAAGCGGCAAATGCATTACCTTTTTTGTCGGTAAGCAATACTTTTGTGTTGTTATATGTTGCATGAACATAGAGTGTCCCCTCAGCAAGTTTTTTCTTTGGGGTACGCGCAAGAGCCCGAGCTTTGAGGCTATTGTTTGACTTTTGTCCTTTTTGTTTAACGATACGTTTCTTTCCCATGACGCTTAAAATACTAAAAATGTTTTACCAATAAAAATAGAGAGTATGATCTTATGTTTTTTCTACCTTACGACGACCAGATCCCATTGTGTTACGCTTGTTACCGCGCACTGTGCGAGAATTTGTTTTGGTGCGTTGACCGCGAACCGGCAAACCTCTCATGTGGCGAGCACCTCGGAATGCTTGAATGTCTTTGAGTCGCTTGATGTTTTGACTCGCTTGACGCTTGAGGTCTCCTTCAATAGTGAGATTTTCTTCGATATAGGTACGAAGAGCAACTTCTTCGTCTTCGCTGAGCTCAGAAACTTTTTTCATTGCATCAACATTTGCTTGTTTTGCTATTTTTTCAGCAAGTGAAACACCAATACCGTAGACTTCGGTGAGACCAAATTTTACTCGTTTGTTATCGGGGATTGTAATACCAGAAATACGCATATAAATAATAAAATAGTGAATTAACCTTGTCGTAGTTTACGACGTGGATTTTTCTTGTTAATACGGTAGATACGACCTTTGCGGCGGACAATTTTATCCCCCTCAGCAAGATCTTTCTTTTTAATTGATGATTTTACTTTCATAAGATTATATTAGATCGTTACCTGATTACATCTTGTGAGATAAATGAAAAGATAGCGGTACGCTATCAGTCTTACCTGCAATGCGTCAGAGAGTATACACGAATTAAAGTCGTTTGACAAGTCTTGCCCTACCCCCATAAGGATCAAGGAGAACTTCGACAGTATCCCCCACCATAACACGGATGCGATGAAATTTCATTTTACCCGCCAAGTAAGCGATTACTTCAACGTGCGCATCTCCTTCTTTTTCGGGTTCTAATTGAACACGAAACATAAGATTAGGAAGTGATTCGGTAACAAAGCCGCGTACTGGTTTTTCATTTGATGTACTCATGTGGAACAAAGGTTATATTACTAAAATGTTATTAAAAAGTCAAATTACTGGACCTTGGACTGTATGCGCATGCGCACTGCTTCAGGGTCTAGTGGTATACGGAAACGCCAGAACGGACGAATGCGTACACGCGCATCTGCAACATGTGGAAATGCCTGAGCGATTCTCGTAGCATCTTTTTTGGGAATATCGAGTAATTGGTTACGCAAGGCTTCTTGGTCAATAGTCCACTCAAGTAGTGCGTCGCCAGCTATACGAAGCGGTATAAATGACGCATCACCAAGCGATGTTTGTGGATCAGCAAGCGCTATATCCAGAGTATTGTATTGTGTAATGCGTACAGGATCTGCAAAATCTTGACCATAGATCTCACGAGCAAGGCGCATACTGAAATTATCTTTGTGAAGAAGGAGTATTTCTCCGCGAACATCAAGCGTCATTACTGTCTTTCCCTGATCATCTTCTTCAATGCGCGCATCGCTCGCACTTACAAATACAGCACCAAGAGATTTAAAGTGAACAGGCACCTCTGCTGCACCTCGTTTTGTAATACGATCTGTAGCTTCTGCAATCATGCGATTTTTGAGCGCTTCTTTGGTTTCTGGATCAATGCCATAGGTGACACCATCAAAACCTCCTGTCATGGGGGTCACTGACCGCGCAAATTGAGTTTCAAATTTAGGATTATTGATTTCGCGCCATCCCGGAATCACAAAATCTGTAAGTCCAACATTATAAGATTCTCCATAATCTTCAGCAAATACTGTCACCTCGAGCATTCCTGGCGTATCTCCTGAACGAGCAGGCACCGTGACGCCATTTGGACCTAATTTAAAAATGAGTCCTTCTGGAGTTTCAAATCGTGTCTCTGGTGAAAAACGCTGCGGCGCTAATTCATTATTGATGATAGTAATGTTTCCAGATGCGCGCTCTTGTATATACTGAGGATCTGGTGCTTGAACATACTCAGACAATGTTTCTTCAATAATCATAAAATCAAAGCGCAATTGTTTGTCTTTGGGGTAGCGATACGCATTAACTGTTCCCTCATAAGAAATATTTTCAAAGCGTGGTGTCACCGTAATATCTGCCCGATACCAAAGTCGAGCAATCATAATAAGCGCTACGAGACAGACGCCAAGAGCAATAATCCACAACATATATGGCGAAGATGTCGCGGATACCTCTTTTTTATGTATGCGCGGAGGAGGCGGTGTTGCACCTTTGGTTGTGTGATTCACAGAAATACGCGGGCGCACACGCTCAAATGATGTAGACCCTTGTATCTCATGACCAGGTGCCGGCACTGGTTGTTCTTTTTTCTTGATGCGAATATCGCGAATGGTTTTTTTGGGTTGATTCATAGGTGATTACCAATACATAGTATCGTCTGCGGACGATGGCTGAATAAGAGATGTGAAAAGCGCATTATTCAAAACATGCGGATCAAAGAGACCTGTCTCATCAATAACACTTCCTTTGAGTGTGTTTTTGTCTATAAGTGTCACTGCATATGCGTCTTGAGCATTATTATAGTGCGTAACATAGTCATCATGGAGTGCATCTTTGAAATAATGACCGAGAGGTTGCGCGACATAGAGAAATACATGACGCGGGAGCACATGTGCCGAGAATGCTTTTTGTAATGCGGCATGAAACTGACGCACCCACAAGAGATACCCTTGATCAAAAATATCTTGATAGCGATCACGACGATCTTCATCAAGTGTATTATGTGCATAGAGCGTCCACAATGTTTCTGCTTCTGACAGATCGAGTGCTGCTTGCTTGGCAAGAAGACGATACAAATCATAATATCCAAATGGAAATGAGACGGTTTGCACAAGTGCGTCTTTGTGCATGAGTCCAATTTCAGTGATTTCTGCACCAATATCAACAAGGAGCCCATTATGTTCATGGCGTAATACATGGCGCAAGGTTGCATATGACGCAAAGAGTGCTGAGTGGAATTCTTGATGTGCGTGAAAAAAATGTCCAATGCGATAGGTAATACGATCGTGCAACATACGCGGCATCATACTCATGAATGAAGTAATTTCTGCGCGCTTTGCTTTTTTGCCGAGTGGCTCATGTACAGGATAACCATTGAGTGCCACATGCATTGTTTTGTGCTCAAGGAGCACATGATCATCCGCATATGAATGAAATTCTGGGATGGTCTTTTGATGAAATGCGTCTATTTCTTTTTGGATAAGCGCATTGGCAAAGTCTTGCGTAAAAACAAATGGTTGTTTACTGTGCGTATGCAATACACGCGTATACCCCATCACCCAAGGACCATGCATAATGGTAATAATTTCTTGAGGTGGATGAACTACTGCCTCGAGCATAGCACGAGCACACTCTTTTAATGACTTTTCTGTCATCACCAATAATCGCTCATATGATTTTTCATCATCGGGAGCATGTTGCTCTCTGTGTATATGCGTAATGTGCGGACGCTTCCCTTCTCTGTATGAAATATATGCACCCGTAACACCATCACTTGCAATATCAAACATAAGCACATGACGCGCTGATGTATCTAATTGTGTAAGCCACGGAAATATCATGCGTACAGTATACCATATACAAAATGAGAGTACATAAAATCCCCGCATGAGGCGGGGATTATGTGTGGCATGTATTCTATTATGCGAGTACTGCCTTGATGCGGCGGACACCTTGCGATGAAGCTTCTTCTTTGAGTATGCGGAATGTACCGAGCACACCCGTTCTATCAACATGAGGACCACCACAGAATTCTTTGGAAATAGCATGATCTGGATCTCCTATGAAATATACGGTTACTTCGTCAGGGTATTTTTGACCAAATTCCATTTGTGCACCGAGTGCTTCCGCTTGTGTTTTTGGCATACGCATACTTGTCACCGGCAAATCTGCGTGAATCCATTGCTGGACAAGTTCTGAGACGGTTTGTTTTTGTTCGTCGGTCATTTTCTGATCATATGCAAAGTCAATACGCAAACGCTCTTCGGTGATATTACTCCCCTTTTGCACCACCGAAGCACCGAGCACTTGTTGGAGTGCTGCCAAGAGTAAGTGATGTGCGGTATGGAGCGCGATTACACGCGGATCATCTGTATTGGCGAGCCCTCCTTTAAATGCTTGCGCTGCTCCTTGTCGTGAAGCGTCTTGATGTGCTTGCATTTTTTCTGCAAAAAGCACTTCGTTAATGTACTCACCTTTTTCAGCAGCGAGTTCTTTGGTCATTTCCAGAGGAAATCCATATGTCGTAAAGAGTGTAAACGCATCGCGCTCACCTTTTTCAAATGCATGAATACCTTTGTCTAATGTTTTTGAGAATTTGTTTTTTTCTTGATCCCATACGTGACGAATGGTATCGCGCTGCTCTGCAAGAAGTGGATATGCATCACTATACATCTCTACAATTAATGTAATGAGATCTAGTGCATCATTATGAATACCGAGACGGTATGCATGCGCAAGTGCGCGACGAATGAGTCTGCGGAGGATGTACCCGCGCTCTTGGGATGAAGGCACGAGACCTTCGGCAATCAAGAAACATGCTGCTTTGGTATGGTCAGCAATAATGCGCGCGCGACGCATAGCGTCAGATTGAGCAAGGTCAGTATGTAGACCAATATGATCAATGAGCGACTGAAAGAGATCTGTATCATAAATACTCCTTACCCCTTGAACTACAGACGTGAGACGCTCAAGGCCAGCACCGGTATCAACATTCTTGTGTGGTAATTCAGCAACAACAATACCTCCTTCTTGGCGATATGCCATAAATACATTATTCCAGACTTCGACAATGTGCTGCTGTTCATCTGCACGCTCAAAAGCAGCAGCGTCCATATCACCGAGACCTTCTGGTGTGAGATCGTAAAACATTTCTGTGCTCGGTCCCGCCGGACTATCAGGACCTGCTGTCCACCAATTATCTTTTTCGTCTCGAAAATATATACGATGCTCTGGAATGTACTGTTTCCATATTGCCACTGCTTCATCGTCACGCGGCACCACATCATTCCCCGCAAAGACAGTTACATAGAGGCGCGCAGGATCAAGACCGAGTCCGCGCTCTGTATCTGTCAAAAATGCATAACTCCATGCAATAGATTCAGCTTTGTAATAATCACCAAGTGACCAATTACCGAGCATTTCAAAAAAAGTTGCATGGGTATTATCTCCTACTTCGTCAATATCAATAGTACGAATACACATTTGACTATTAGCAAGTCGTTTACCATCTGGATGCGCTTGACCGAGTAAATACGGCATGAGCGGCTGCATACCTGCAACATTAAATAGAGTAAGGGCGCGATCACCACCATCAGCATGAGGAATCAGAGGCGCAGATGGCAAAATAGTATGCGCATGATACGCAAAAAAATCTAAAAATCGTTTACGAATTTCGTGAGATGACATCATATTATGCTTCGGGTGGAAAATTACTTCTAATAGTTTTTTCAAGTATTGCAATGACGCGAAGGACAAATAAAATAATCGCCGTTGCAATGATGGCATGCACAAATAATTGAAGCCCTACCATAACTCCTACAGCAACAGCAACCCACATGCCCGCAGCCGTGGTGAGATTCGCAATGTGATTATCTTGAAAAATAATGAGCCCCGCACCGAGGAATCCAACACCACTCACAATAGCGGCAATAATACGCGCCGTATCCAAGCTTTCGAGTCCATAGAGCGACACGAGTGCGGAATTAATCACCACAAAGAGTGTCCCCGCAAGTGTGACGAGTGCATAGGTGCGCATACCTGCAGTCTTGCGCGCATAGGTGCGCTCAAGACCAATAAGAAGTCCGAGTAATACTGAAATAAGCAAGGTAATGGTATATGTAATCATAGGATTCTAGTATAGCAGATTTGTGTTGTAATATAAAACACCCTCTAATACTATTATGATGAGCGGTTATCTACTCTTCAATAATTCCCCCACCCACACATACATCATCACGATACAAAACGAGTGATTGCCCGAGAGCTCGCGTGCGATCAAGAACATCTGAAACGAGGACGAGGCGATGTGTATCTGGATCATATGCATGGACAGTATAGGTACGCATGTCACCATGATAACGAATAACCCCTTGGTACGTGTCACCATTATGTACAGGTGTACGCATAATGACATCAGAGAGCACAATGTGAGTGGAGATATTTTCAGAAAGCGCCTGTGCATGACTCACTGTAATCGTATTATTGGCTATGTCTTTTGCGATGACATAGTACGGTGCATCATGTGTACCTTTATGTGTAACAGTAAAACCATGTCGTTCGCCTACTGTATAAAACAATGCTCCTGTATGCGTACCAATCACCTCCCCCGCTTCATTGAGCACATTACCTGGTGTATGTTCAATATAATGACTCAGAAAATCTTTCATGCTCACTTGCCCAATAAAACAAATCCCTTGAGAATCTTTTTTAGTAGCAGTAGGTAATGCGTATTTTTCAGCAAGACGACGCACTTCTTTTTTTTCAAGATGTCCTACAGGAAATAGAATATGTGCGAGCTGGTCTTGGGTAAGTGTCCACAAAAAATAACTTTGATCTTTTGATGCATCCTTGCCCATGAGTAAGTGAAATGCACCATCTCTATAGACTGACTGCGCATAGTGCCCTGTCGCTACTGCATGAGCACCTTGTGCGCGCGCCCATGACAAGAAACCACCAAATTTAACTTCGCGATTACACATGACATCAGGATTAGGAGTGCGACCCTTTTTGTATTCAGCAATCATATAATCGGCAACTCCTTGTTTGTATGCGTCTTCGAGATCTAATTCAACAAAAGGCACATCAAGGTGTGCACACACACGCATGGCATCACGCCGTTCTTCTTTCCATGTGCAGGCGAGCCAGTCTGGTTGCCATGTCTTGATAAAAACGCCCACGACATCATGCCCTTGATCTTTGAGTAATGCCAAAGACACAGAACTATCTACGCCCCCTGAAACTCCTACGAATATTTTTTTGCGCTCATTACCTATCATGGAACATATGCTACACAGAAAAAATTTTTTGACAAGCAAAAACCCGCTCCTTTGATGGATGCGGGCTTTATGATTGTTTTTACAAGACTATGACAGGTGACGTATTTTCCCCCATACATACCCTTCCAGGATATCAGAAATTAATTGTATGATTTCTGCATCTGTTTGCTGGTGTATCACCAGAGATGGTATTTTGGGAAATTTCTGCTTGTGCTCACGCTGTGCATGTATTGATGATTTGATTTGCAAGGGTACTATTTTGTGTGCCGAAGGCGTAATTACCGTAATATGTAAATCAATACCATAATGTGTGTCATTTAATTTGCCAGCCTTCATAAATGAGGCTATATAAAATTGACACGGTAATGCTTGGCGCTCATCAAGTATTTTGGCAATGATATCTGCGACTCTTTTTTCGGCTTTATACCCCTTGATGCGCTGATGAACAAATGCGTTCACATAGTTCACTATCTTTGTTTTATGATATGGATCCTGTGCTACGAGCATATACTCACTACGCAAATAAGAATCATGTATGCGAGATTCAGACTTGCCGAATACGTACTCATTTTTAAATACATAGAGCTCTTCAGCGCCTGAATGAAAATGATGTAAGTCTTGAATTGAAAATTCAATCAAAATCTTTCGGTGTCGCTCGAGATAACCCACTCTCATATTTTTTATAATGTTATTTTTTTCGAGCGATTTACTCAATGACGCACAGAGTGTTCGTACATAGGTGTCATTACATGATACCTTGTCGTAATGAATTGGCCTGGGAGTGATTTTCTTAACAATCTTTTTAAGAAAGGCTCTTTTTCTTCTTTTTGTCATGATCATTTTTTTTTGTTTTGTATAAGGTGAAATAGTTTCATATACAATATCACAAAAATATATTTTGTCAAAAAATATACATATACATGCATATGTATAGAAACCTATGAAAACCCTTATCTTTGTGTAGGCGGCTGCATGAGGCGCTGGTAGAGCTCAAATGTTGCACGCGCATCAGCGAGTGCCGTATGGGCGCGCTCATTCGTGATATTGAAAAATTCACAGAGTGCACGCAATGTATAACGTTTGACCTGAGGATGGCGATGCAATTTTGCAACCGCTAAAGAAATCGTGTCCAGATTAGCATAAAACATTTTATTTTCTACTCCCGTATCGGCAAATGCCTTGGCGATGAATGAGTAGTCAAAGCCAACATTATGCGCAACCATAACAGCTCCTTCTGTTTCTTTGGCAAGGGCTTGCATTGCTTGGGTAAGCGAATGCGCAAAGAGCCACTTACCCGGATCATAACCATTTACACGAAGCGCAACAGGATCTGCGTCTTCAATGCGTTCGGGTTTTACTTTCCATTCATGTTCTTTGAAAAGGACATAATGACCTTGATCATTCATCTTTGCAACCACGAGACCAATTTCAAGAATCTCATGTTTTACAACATCAGTTCCTGTAGTTTCAATATCAATAAAAGCGAGAGTTTTTTGAAGCATAGTATTATCGTAACCTTAGGTGGCGCTGACGATTGCGTATATGTTCTTCGAAATTCCTTCCGTAGCGAACTATGCCGTCATTGCCGTGCAAATAAAAGAAATAGGGTGAATCCAAAGGATACAGAGCCGCGCGTATTGCCGAAAGACTTGGGCTCCCAATAGCAGTTGGTGGTAATCCTCTCAAGCGATACGTGTTATACGGCGAATCACTAGCGAGGTCAGCGCGTGTAAGCTGCGCACTTCCCTTGCCAATAGTATACATAAAAGGTGCATCAACCTGCAAAAGCATGCCTGTGTCTAGGCGCTTCCAGAGAATGCCTGCAATGGTGCGCTGCTCTGTATAGTCATTAGTCGCCTCTTTTTCAATAATAGACGCCATAATGATAATATCTGATAATGTTCGACGAGAGGCTTGTATATCAGTTTGAAGTGGAGCTATTTTTTCTTCAAAGCGACGACGCAATGCCTGCGCGACATCACGCGCAGTAGCATCAGGCAAGAAAAAATAGGTGTCTGGAAATAGGAAGCCTTCTTCGGTGGCTGTCTCTCTCATGAATTCTTGGGCGTCAAATTCAGGAAGTAAGGTGCTCACGCGCTCTGCAAAATCTTTGCGTGTACCCCCTTCTGGCATACGAATACGAGTATACACATCCCCGAGATCTCCAAGATGCAATCTTTCAATTACTTGAGCAACTGAGAGCGGTTCATCAAAACGATATCGTCCCGCTTGAATAATTTTTTCTCCCAAATGCACCCGTATCAAAAATATTTTTTCTGAGCGTATAATATTTTGTTCTTTGAGAGTGCGAGCGGTAGCGCGTACCCCTTGCCCTTGAGCGATATCAATAAAAATATCTTCGGGTACATTGCGCGGCGGAGCAGAACTACGCACCACAAAGAGCGCCATCGCAAGAAAAGCAATTGCGCTCACTATAATTCCTATGACGCCGAGACGTATATATGTACGAGATATCATATGTATGCGAAAAAAATACTAGAGTGGCAAATTGCTTGGCGGTTGTGCTTTGCGTGTGTCTGTGCGCTTGACGCTTGGAGACTGACTGAATCCAGCCGGCAAGTGAAAGAGTGTTGCGAGTTCTTCGGCGCTCATAATCATAGTCTGTGCTTTGTACGAACCGAGTAACTCAACCAAGAAATCTTTCCATGAATACCCTGTTGCTTTTTCTCCATAAAAATCACGCGCGCGATATCGTTCGAGATGAGCATCTTTGAGTGTATTTTCAAGTAATGCATCAAAGTCTTCCCAAGGATTATCGTACCCTGTTGGATTAGCGGCCTTGATGCTGTTGAGTGCATGTGAATTAAATGGTTCAAAAATTCCTTTGAGAAAGGTGATTTTATTTGCATTAAATTTTTCTGGCTTGCGAGACAAATATATACTTCGAATACCTACTTCAAATGCGTGCATATGACCTAATTGCCGATCAATAGCATCAACGACTTCTTGCTCTCCTTTGGTAAGGGTTGAGACCATGGGGGTATTTGGGTTTTCTGATTTGACGACACGACGATGTCCAGCAATAATACTATCAATGAGTTTTTCTCCTTCTTTGCGCCAGCTGTCGTCTTTTTCAATACGCACACCAATTTGGAGCCACATCTCTTCCCAAGGATCAATGCTTGCCAATTTTTCAATCATAGCCACCATAGGATCAATTTGTTGTTCGCGGTCAAGCTCTACTGACCGATCTGTTTTCCAGTCTCGATAAGTACGAATAGGATATGCGTCTGGTTTTTTAAATACATATTCCCATCCAAACATAGCAAGTCCAATATCATCCCTTACAAAAAAAGGAATACGGTCAACATAATCGCCTACTTGGCGAATTTCTACTTGGGGATATTGTGCATAAAATTGCGCCTTTGCCAAATCAATGAGGTGCGTTGGTGTATGCATAAAGAAGTGAATCGTTCCACCAAATGAAACAATTTCAAAAGAAAATTCAACACGCGTTTCACCTTTGAGGTACATTTTAATTTTATTAGTACTCGTTCCTTTGTCCCACCAAATAGTGTTCATAAAGAAGAGCTCCATAGATTCTGGTGATTTTGTAATTTCTTGAGGAATAATAATTTCAAGTAATGTCCAATTCACTTTTTCTGATAGATATCGATAGCGCGCATAGGTGAGATATTTATTGACCACAATATAAAAAAGGACAATCATAACCCCAATCATCATTACGGCAATAATGAATGGATGCGTATTCAAAATTTGAGCAAGTGTATCTTGAATCATGATGTATCTATTGTAGCATATAAGCAAGAAATCCCAAGCACCCAAAACAAAAACCGGCATAGCCGGTTTTTGTAATTTGTAATTTAGAATTTGTTTGTGTCTTGTACCTTGTATCTTGTTTCTTCCTCTAAAAACTCTTCACTCCATCTACAAAGACACCATTGTCGAGTGTTTTTGAATCTTCACATCCAAGGGAACGATTGAGGCGTACACTGGTTGATTGATAGAAGAGTCCTGTTGGTTGACGAAGGTTCCATGGGTTGA
>JAJOIF010000009.1 GCA_021209525.1 Minisyncoccota bacterium
AGTGAAACGCGCGGTATTTTTGCAACTATGTTTAATTATGGTGATGTGCATGTACAAACAGCCGGATCTCAAAAAGAATTTGTCATCTATGATGTCCATGATCCAAAACTTGTGCGCGATCAAATTATGCGCGCACAAGAAGCTGCAGCACGTGAGAAACAAAATGTGCGCATTATTCAAGATTAAGACAAGAATGTTATTTCTTAAGAAAAAACCTCGACATCTCTGTCGAGGTTTTCTTATCCAGTAATTTCAGCACGAGCTTCTTTTGCTTTTTTGATAACACGCTCAACGAGACGATGAGGATCTTCATCGACGATAATGACGCGTTCTTTGTGGAGATCACGCGCCGCAATATCTAAAAAGAGATCTTCGGTATGTTGTGGGTTTTTCAAAATACCGATAACCTTGCCCTCTTCATACGCGACAGTAAATTCATGGATGGTACCAATGCGCCCTACGCCGAAAATAATAGCGTCTGCTGATCGCACCATAAGGAGATCGCGTCCCATGTATCCAAAACCAGTATAAATAGGCACATCAATATAATCTCCGGGTAAGCGATACACTTGAATATGCTCGCGCTCATCAGCAGCAGGAGAAAATCCAATAACCGTACCGCCGGCTTCTTGAGCGCCTTTTGCGGCCCATAATGGAAAACCGGTTACTACCCCCGTCATAAGTACACCTTTGTGCCGTGCAATTTCTATGCCGAGGTCTTTTGCTTTTTCAAGTACAGAAATATCACAGTGCGTGGTATCTGCGGTACCTGCAACAATAATACGTACTGGTGATGTGTCCTTATTTTTTTTCATAACTCTAGTATAGCACACTATTTCAAAGGAATATCTACAACAACTCCTTCGTGCGGTGCATCTGCATAGACACCCAGCTCGTCACGAATGCGTCTTGCCAGAGCTTGTGATGAGCTCGGCTCACCCATCACACAATATACGGCACGCAGTGTGTCTTTAGTTTGACGAACAAAGTCGACTAATTCATCAGCGCCCGCATGTCCTGAATATGCAGGAATTGAATGAATGCGCGCACGCACGCGCACGTCTTCGCGGTAAATACGCACCTTGCCGGCACCAGATTGAATACTACTGCCCAGCGTACCTGGTGCCTGAAAACCTACAAAGAGGAGTGTATTTTTTTCATCTTCAAGATAGCGTAATGCATGGTGAATAATGCGTCCCCCATTCATCATCCCTGATCCGGCGAGAATAATTTTAGGTGGCGCCACATCATTGATTGCTTGTGAGTCTTCTTTGGTTGCAGAAATACGTAACCCTGGAAAATCAAAGACATTATCTCCGCTATTAATAATTTTGCGTGTTTCTGGTTTGAAAAATTCTGTACTCTTTTCATAAATACGCGTTACACGCTCAGCAAGTGGCGAATCTAAATAAATAGGTACCGGAGGAATACGCTTGTGTTCAACCATATCATTTAATTCAAAAAGTATTTCTTGAGTGCGCTCGAGAGAAAATACAGGAATCATGAGTACACCATTGTTAAAAATAGTTTCTTTAATAACCATCTCAAGCTCATGACTACGATTCGTACGATCACCATGATTACGATCACCGTACACACTTTCCATAATGATATAATCGATATCCTGCACATTTTCAATGTCATGCAAGAGCGGAGAGGGTGAATTACCGAGGTCGCCTGTAAAGAGAATTTTCTTGCCCTCAATATGAATTTCAATCATCGCCGATCCGAGCACATGACCTGCATCGCGCAATATCATACTGATACCCGGCAAGAATTCAAGAGTATTATGATAGGGAATCACCTTCCAAAGCGCCAATGCTTGTTCTATGTATTTTTTTTCATAGAGCGGATCGCGCCCTTCTTTGGTAGCTTCAAATGCTAAAATATCTGCCGCATCATCAAGCATCACTGCCGATATTTCTTTGGTTGCTGCTGTAGAATATATCGTACCCGCAAAACCATCTTGCACCAATTTAGGGATGCGACCAATGTGGTCTTGGTGCGCATGCGTCACCAAGAGTACATCAATATCTGCTGGATCATACGGAAAATCTTCATAATTACGCAATTCTTGCTCCGGAGATCCTTGAATCATACCGCAGTCAATGAGTATCTTTTTGTCTCCATAGGTCAAGAGAAAATTAGCCCCTGTAACATTGTCGGTACCCCCAAAAAAATGAATCTGTGCTGTGTAATTATGCATAACGTCGTGTGATAAAAATAATAATACTTGCAATGGTGGCGCCTATACCATTTGAAATCATATCTTTGAGTGTATCAAGAGGCGACAACTGAAACATGCGGGTATTGAAAAAAGTATCAATGAAAAACTCCATACCCTCCCACAGAGCTCCGATAATGAGCACCGCTAAAAGCGTGCGCATGTAGATAGACATAAAAGACAGAGATGTCTGCGTATGGCGATGCATGATGAGTGCTCCATACGTAACCCCCACCCATGTGCCGCCCAATATATGCATGAGAACATCAAACCATGGATATATCCAATACAAGTAATGATTCAGTGCGTACACATGTGCACATAAAATCACCCAAATGAGCACGAGAGAGAAGATGAGGAGTGATCGTGTGTATTGCATACACGTAGTATATCATGGATTTTGATGAAAAATGAATTACCTTGAAACATTATCTTTACTTAAAATTAAAAAAGCATGCGATTGCATGCTTTGATAATGTAACTCATTTTGAAAACGTCATGAAATACTTAGGTATTTCATCACGTGGGTTCTCGCAACACAAGAAATGAATCAGGTGTACTATAAAGATCCCTTATAAAAGATGTTCTAAGATTTATGAGTATCAAAATGAGCTACATAGTCAGTATAATCAAACACATACATGAGCGCAAGTCTTTGTGAACCCTATTTGATAGCATTTTGGAAGACAGAGACACGTAAAGAAAGAGAATTACTCGTCTTCAAGCACGGTAAAAATTTCTGCGGGGCCATTTTCTGTAATCAAAAGAGTATGTTCAAAGTGGGCAGCATGAGAACCGTCAGTGGTAATATAGGTATATCCATCATCTGCAATCATCACATCATCAGTACCACGAGTAAGCATAGGCTCTATAGCAATCACCATACCTGGAACGAGGGGTTCGCCCTTACCCTTCTTGCCATAATTAGGAACAAATGGAGGCTCATGCACAGCATACCCTACTCCATGTCCCGCAAGAGTGCGCACATTACCGTATCTATTCTTCACATATGATTCTATTGCATATCCAATATCGCCAGTAGTATTGCCGGCGCGCGCTTGCTCAATACCGACGCGTAATGCTTCTTCGGTGACACGCATAAGCTCACGATCTGCCGGATCAATATCTCCAACAGCAAAGGTGCGCGCATGATCCACAAAGAGCCCTTCGTGAATGAGACCGCAGTCAATTTTTACAATATCTCCTTCTTTAAAAATAATATCAGCAGAAGGAGCTCCATGCACCACTCCGTCATTCACCGAAATACACAATGTGCCAGGATATCCTGGGTCTTTTTTGGTTTGAGCATATCCGAGAAATGAAGGAGTGTCACCAAATGAGCGAATCATTTCTTCGGCAAAGGTATCAAGCTCAAGAGCGCTCATACCAGGCTGAATACGCGCACCGACAGCATCTACAACACGCGCAAGTCTACGCCCTCCAATGCGCAGTTTTTCTATATCTTCCTTTGTTTTAATAGTGATTTTTGACATATATATTCCATAGTATCAGAATACGGCACATAATGCACGCCCATTGTATGTGGCAATATCTTGCACTATGTACAAAAAAATGTATGATGAGGAATAATTAAATCATAGAACCTTATGAAAACTTCATATATTTTTAAACTTTTATCATCTCTTGATGATAACGAGCGGAGTCGTGTTCTGTCTTTTTGGGCAGCAGGCACCGAATGCGAAGAGCATATGATTACTGAAACACCTGCGTCATTGCAAGAAAACCTACTCGAGGATTTATCGCATATACTGAGAATGGAGATTTGGTGGGGTGCGCAGGAATATTTCCGGCACGCACCAAGTATTCAGTAAAAATAATCTTTGCTTCAAAAGATGTAGTTGAGCTTGGATCTAATTATATAGAACCCGCCCACAGAAACCGTGGTCTCGGCAAACAATTACTTATTCAACGTATTGCTTATTGCCGACAAAGAAATTACTTTATTGTATCAGTGACACTCAACCCTGCTATGCAGCATATTTTTTGTAGTAGCAGTGCTGGTGCGCATTCTATGGATAATCAGCCAGAATACTATCAGCAACTCAAACAAGATCTTTGTGTATGCAGAGAAGTATCTGATGCATGCAGGTCGTGCCCTTTACAAAAAAATGGTGGATGGGTTTTTTAGTATTAAAAATCACACATGGTTGTGCTATACTCAAAGAGGATACCTATGGTATACCTCTTTTTTTATGCAAGAAATAATCACCCTACAAGGAAAAGAAGCAGGCCCTACAAGCGTTATTTTAGTAGGCGTACACGGCAATGAACCTTGCGGGGTGCGCGCACTTGAACACATACTACCAAATCTAACCCTTACCCGCGGAACGGTACATGTACTCCTTGGTAATCCGCGCGCATACCAAAAAGGAGTGCGTTTTACAGAAATGAATTTAAATCGCGCATTTCAAGAAGATACTGCATACACCACATCAGAACAAAGCACATACGAATACCAACGAAGTCGCGAAATCATGCAGTATCTAGATAAGGCAACGGCGCTTCTCGATATCCACTCCGCACAAGCTCCGACTGCACCTTTTATATTTTGCGACGAGCGCGCTCTCGCTCTCGCGAAAGAGAGCTCTCCTGATGTCGCCACTTATGTACTCGATGTAGAAAAATTTGAACAAGGAGGCACAGATGGATATATGTCACGCAAGGGTGACATTGGTATATGTATTGAATGTGGACAACATGATGACCCTCAGGCAGTAGATGTTGCCGAGCGCGCCGTACGTGCTTTTCTTGGAGCACGGAATCATATACCACATACACCAAACGAAGAGTCTTCTCCTCTTAGAAAATATTTCACTGTACAGTATGCATACCATACACAGACTGACACCTTTACCCTTGTTCGTGATATTCCTGATTTCACGCATATCTCCACTGAAACATGTATTGGATACGATGGAGATATTCCTGTATATGCGCCTCGTGATGGGTATGTACTCTTTGCACGTAATCAATACAAGGCAGGTACCGAAGGTTTTCTCCTCGCAACATATACAGAGCAATTAGGGTAAGTGTCCGCAAAAAAACACTCGTCATATAGAATATGACGAGTGTTTTTTATTCAGGAACAATCGTAGTTCCTTCAAAATCTTGTCCGCTCAAATAGCGATCAAGGTTTTCAAGGTCAGCGCCATGGAGCACTGCAACCGTTACACCAAGTTCTTGGGCTTGAAGTGACGCTGTTGGATCAAAAGGAGCGCTCATTCCTGGTGTCCATTCCGCAGGAATGAGTGCGCGATATGCCGGCCATGTAATGGTTTCAAATTTTTGTGCATGGGGATTATGACGAGGATCACTGTCATAGACATAGGCAATATTAGACAAGTTAATAACCGTACCTGCTCCTGTGCTCTCAGCGAGAATTACGGGAGCAAAATCAGTGCTTCGTCCCGGCTTCCACCCGCCGTAGACAATCACGGGAGTATGTGTCTCGGGAATAGTGTATGGGTCTTTGATAACTGCATCATGCGCCAAATCACCACATGCAAGACGGACGAGCTCTGCATTAAGATGTGTTGCATAAATACCCACCCAATCAAGAGTATCGCTTCCCTCTGCACCCAAATCTTTGAGTGCTTGTTGATAGACGCGAGCTGTTTTGCCGCCACCTACAATAATATAAAACTTTTTACCGAGACGCGTATGTTTGTCGAGAATACCGATAAATGATTTCAAAAAATCAACAGAGATATGATCAGGAACGACCATAGAACCTCCGAGTGACATAATAATTGTAGTAGCGTCTCTGTTCATATTATTGCGATATACCTAATACCTTGAAAATATCTGCTTGCACATCTTGGATAGATTGCTCGCCATTAATCACATGGGTACGACATGGAATGTGATCCACCACATATTGTAGAGCAGGCACTACGCGATCTTTGTAGACATGTACGCGCTGCGCAATAGCTTCGGGGGTATCGTCATGACGACCGCGAGCAAGGAGTCTCTGCACTGCTTCGGCTTCGCTAATATCAATAGTAATAATATCAATCTGATCCCATCCATAAAAATTACAAAGTTCTACCACAGCACGCGCTTGCTCAATGCTACGTGGATACCCATCAAGAATAATGTATTCATCGCCCACATAATTATGTACAGCATAATTGGTAATATAGGCATTCGTAATAAAATCAGGAACGAGCTCTCCTTGATCAAGAATGGCACGAATACGATCAGCGGTACGGTCGGTACGCTTGCTCACTTCGCGAAAGAAATTACCAGGATACAGATAGTGTGACATAATACCTTGAGATGCAAAGTGTTCTTGGAGAAGTGTAATTTGAGTACCTTTGCCGGCTCCAACAACTCCAAAAAATAAAAACACACGACTCGCTGAGGGTGTGGTATGTGTCGTGTTGTGTGATAATTCCATAGCGCTACGAGTATAGCATACCTTGCATAAAAATACAAAAGCCATCAAAAAACCTCGCTCTAGAGCGAGGTTTTTGTAGAACATACAGAGAATAGGTAATTAGTATGAACGCATTGCTACTTGAGCATCAACCTTTTTAATGAGGTCAATAACTACAGCAACAACGATGAGCAAACTTGTCCCTCCAATAGTAATTGCGGTAATCCCGGTCACTGATTGGATAATGAATGGAATGACAGCGATGAGTCCGAGGAACATCGCACCCACAAAGGTCAAGCGTGTCACTACAGTACCCAAGAATTCTTGAGTTTGTGCACCAGGACGAACCCCTGAGATGAATCCTCCATTTTTTTGAAGATTTTCAGCAGTTGCATGTGGATCAAAAGTAATAGCTGTGTAAAAGTATGTAAATCCAAATACCAATACAAAGTATACGAGTGAATAGAGCCATCCTGTTTCAACAAATGTGGTCAGTGCGCGTCCTACATTTTGAGCAAAGAATGAACTTGATGCTAAAAAGAGCGAGCTCACCATTTGTGGGAACAAGAGAATCGCAAGCGCAAAGATAATAGGCATTACTCCGGCCTGATTCACACGAATCGGCAAGTAGGTTGCTGTTTTACCGTATGTAGAAGTACCCAATGAATGTTTTGAATACGTTACCGGAATAGGGCGTTCTGCTTCATTAACAATAACAATCGCGATAATCACCACAAGTGCGATGAGCGCCAAACTAATGAAGGTAATGAGCTGAGATGGATCATAGAGCGCCACCAATTGACGCATGGTTTGTGGGAGTATCCCTACAATACCTGCAAAAATGATGAGCGAGATTCCATTACCAATACCAAATTCTGAAATGAGTTCACCGATCCATGTAATGAGCATTGCTCCTGCGATCACAATAACAAGTGTGCTCGCCATACCTGCAACACCGAGTGCTGGCAAAATCCCTTGTTGTACCAACAGGGTTAACAATCCAAAACCTTGAATACCTGCAATAGGAACAGTGATGTAGCGAGAAATCTTTGTAAATTTCTTGCGACCAATTTCTCCTTCTTCATGATACATTGACTTGAGTGATGGAACCATCACGGTGAGCAATTGCATAATAATAGAAGCGGTGATGTATGGCCCTACCCCGAGCATAACAAGAGAGAGTCCAGAGAGTCCTCCTCCTGAGAAGATGTTCAAGAGTCCAAGGAATTGATTGTCATTCAGAAAACGTGCAACGAGTGATGCGTCAATTCCTGGAACAGGAACTACTGCAAGCAATCGAAAGAGTACGAATGCAAACATTACGAACAAAATACGGTTACGCAATGTTGCATCAAGAGCGATCATTTTTATTTTTTGAAAGACATTCATACAATGGGTTGAAAACTATGCGCGTACGGTTCCACCAGCAGCAGTAATTTTTTGTGCTGCGGCTTCTGATACGGCGCATTGTTCTACGATTATTTTTTTGGTTAATGTACCATGGGCAAGGATTTTAATATCAGCAACACGAGCTTTGCTTCCTTTGATGATTTTTTGTGCAAAGAGTGTTTCTGGATTTACTGTGTCACCATCACCGTACGCATCTTCAATAACTGAAAGATTCACGACGAGCGGCTTGTCCTTGATAGATGCAAAATTGTATCCGCGCAGTTTAGGAATCTTTTTGATCATGTCGCGAATTTCTGGACGAGGTGTTCCTCCGTGTTGTTTTTGTCCTTTGTGACCACGTCCTGATGTTTTTCCGCGCTTTCCTCCGCGTCCTACAATTTTCTTGCTTTTGTTTTTTGTTGTGCGTTGAATTTCATGTATTTGCATACGCTCGAATGATTAGGCTCTCGCTGGAGCTTCTGATAATGAGGCAGCACCTTCACCAGCTCCTGCTACCACTGATTTTTTGGTATACGGCCTGCTGATAGGTTCAAGTGCTTTGAGTGCAGCACGTGCAATATTGATTTGGTTTTTAGTGCGTGAACTAATTTTTGCAGTCACGTCAGTAATACCTGCGAGCTCAAGAACGCTCCGCACAGCACTTCCGGCAACCAACCCACGACCGTAGTTTGGCATCATCATGAGTTGTGCAGCATTGAATTTAGCTTCTACTTCGTGAGGAATAGATTTTTCATCGGTGCGCATGATAGTAATCATGGTTTTCTTTGCTTGGTTGATTGCTTTTTGAATAGCAAGGGCAGTATCTCCTGCTTTTCCAAGACCTACACCCACAGAACCGTTTTTATCACCAATCACCATAGCAACACTGAAAGAGAAGCGGCGTCCTCCTGCCATAACACGTGTTACACGACGAATGCTGATAATTTTTTGATCAAATTCTGGTTTTTGACGTTCTGGTTGCTTGCCTTTGTTGAAAGGTTTACGTGCAGGACGCTTTCCGTCTCCTTGACGTGCGCCTCCACGTGGAGCGCGCGCAGCTGGAGCTTGTTGTGTTTGTACTGTTTCTTCAGACATAAATACGTTAGGATGAGTGATTAAAATTGAAGACCGGCAGCTCGTGCTCCTTCTGCAAGCGCAGCAACGCGACCTGCATAGAGAAATCCTCCGCGATCAAATACGACCCTGGTAATATTGTTTTTCTTTGCAAGATCAGCAATTGCTGAACCTACTTTGGTAGCACGCTCATGTTTGGTACCTGATGTTTCTTTGACATCAGAAGCAGCCGCAAGTGTTACCCCTGCGTCATCATTGATGAGTTGTGCGTAAATAAATTTATTAGAACGAAATACTGACAAGCGTGGCATTTCTGCAGTACCATGAACGCGACTGCGAATGCGTGCGTGACGTCGTTTGCGTTGTTGTGTTTTTTGATAAGACATACGTGAGACAATCAATTACCTAAGCAGATTTTTTACCTTGCTTGCGACGAATAATTTCATCAAAGTAGCGCATACCTTTCCCTTTGTATGGTTCTGGTTTTTTCTGTGCGCGCACATCGGCTGCAAATGCGCCAACGAGCTCTTTGTCGATACCTTTGATAGTAGTAGTGTTTTTTTCAACAGTAACTTCAATACCTTCTGGAATAGGCATGTGTACAGGGTGTGAGAACCCAAGAGCCATTTCAAGTTGTGAACCAACTACAGCGATTTTGTACCCTACTCCTTCGAGGATGAGTTTCTTTTCAAATCCATTATTTACACCTTCAATCATATTAATAATGTGTGATGCATAGGTACCCCAGAGTGCAAGTGTAAATTGTTCTTGATCAGTAGGGGTAAGAATGATTTCTCCTTCTGCGATTTGAATATCAATAATAGGGCGGCTGAACTCTTTGGTGAGTGTACCCTTTGGTCCCGCAACGGTCATAACCCGATTTTCAAAGGTAACCGTTGTTTTTTCTGGGATGATGATAGGTTTTTTTGCTAAACGTGACATATAATTGTGATTACCAAATTTCGAACAAAGGTTCGCCTCCCACACGTTCGTTGCGTGCTTCAGTATCATTCAAAATACCTTTTGGAGTTGAGATGATTAATGCTCCTTTCCCTTGTTTTACTGGTCGGATGTCTTTGACACCAACATAGAGACGACGAGAAAGTTTTGAGATACGCTTGACATCGTTGATGCGTGGTCCTTGTACGGTGTATTGAATACCCATTTCAAGAACAGTACCATTTTTACGATTTTTCTTTGCGTATGATTTGATATACCCCATTTCAAAGAGCTTGGTAGCAATAGCTGCTTTCAAGTTTGAGTAAGGAACGTATACGAATTCTTTTTTAGCTGCACCTCCGTTTTTGAGGGTGATGAGCATGTTTGCAATATGATCCATATATTTTGTATTAGACTAATAGACTACCAAGATGATTTGCGTACTCCTGGAATTTTACCTTCATTGGCAAGTTCTCGGAATTTTTGGCGTGAAAGACCAAAATCGCGAAGGAATCCTTTGCTTCGACCTGTAATAGAACAACGGTTTTTGATGCGTGCTGGTGAAGAATTGCGAGGTAATTTTTGCAATGCTTCAAAGTCGCCAGCTGCCTTGAGCGCTGCGCGCTTTTCAGCAAATTTTGCATACATTTTTATTCTTTTTTTGTTGCGTGCAACAACTGACTTTTTTGCCATATATACAATAATGTAAAACAACGATGCGATGCATCTGATTATGATTAATGAATCCACCAATATCGCACCATAATCCGCTCGAGCACAGAATGCCCAAACGGAGCATGATGGATTGCGTTGAATCCGCGCACACACAATGAGCGCTTGACTACCTTACCAAAAAAATAGGTTTTGGTCAAGGAAATGTATAGTTAACCATATGGGGTGACACTCTTCTCCAAAATGAGATGGTAACTCTTCCACGCTTTCGCTCCGCTACAGCGCGCAATGCCCGGAATTTGTGAGTCTGCGAACAAATGTCCAGGGTCTCGTTTATTTGGAATGTATGCGGAGTAAGCACCACGAAGACGAGATCCCGAGCATACGCTCATACTTCGCGTATTCCGGGAATGAGTGGTTTTATTTCCCTACACTACCGCCACAATTCCTTCAAATGACTTTGGATTCAAGCTCGCACTACCCACCAAAAGCCCTGAAATTCCTTCTATATTGCTATATTCTGCGGCATTTTGAGTATTCACTGATCCGCCATAGAGTATGCGCACAGGTAATTTAGGCGTTCCATACATATCAGAGAGTACTTTTTGAATAAAGAGTGCCATTTCACGAATATCTTCGGGTGTTGCCTCTGCGGCATTCTGCGTGCTTGAAATAGCCCATACTGGTTCATACGCAATCATAAGAGCACGCAAAGCAAGTACAGGAATTCCAGAGAGTGATTCTCGTAATTGTTTCTCAACAAAACGATAATGACCACCCTTTTTGTCGCGGGCAAGTTCTCCAATACAGAGAATAGGCTGTATACCTGCCGCAATAGCAGCACGCACCTTGAGCGCACATACTGCAGAGGTTTCACCTACGGCGCGCCTCTCTGAGTGTCCAATGAGCGAGAATTTGATACCGAAATCCTTAAGGGCAAGGGGTGATGTTTCTCCTGTATGCGCACCTGATTCATGAAAGGTGATATCTTGAGCACCAATAAAAAGGGGTGCATAGTCAGTGTTTTTGGCAAGAAGGGATATGTGCACCGTTGATGGGCATGCAATAATGGTTGTGCGTTTTTTGTATTTCTGAGCGAGACGTGCTGTGGCGAGACCGAGTTTTACAGCTTCTTTGCGGGCATTCACATTCATTTTCCAATTGGCAATAATATATTTTTTCATAGAATTTCATTATACCACAAAACAAAAACCGCCGAGGCGGTTTTTGTAGAACATTATCGTTCACCAAAGCGTGGAATAACACGGCTTGGAGTACATTGAGGTAATGCTGGATCTGCAATACATTCTGGAGTACATATTTGATGACCTGGGTTTAAATCACAGAAGCAATCAACACCTGGTGTACATTGTTCGGGAGGATCAACAGTTACTCCTTCACATAATGGATCAGTGCTTGGTAAATACTGCACTGAAATACTTGCTTGTACATTTTGCGCATTTGGTGTTGCGCCTGTACATACTGCCGTACCTGTGAGTGTAAATGATCCTGTGCCTGCATAGGTTTTGAGATCTTGGAAGTAATCAATAGGTCCACCTGATGCTATAGCTGGATTTCCTGAATTCCAGAATTGATGAGGTACACTTCCTTGCCAAATATCACCATCGAGCGTACATTGCGCAGCATTACCATAAGCAATATTTACTGTTGATGCTGGCTGTCCTTCACAAATAAATGTGGGAGCACCGATAATATTTACATAAGGAATATCTTCATCATCATGCGGCATCATTTGAGCAAATGAGAAATCAATCCATCCAAGACCAACATTAGGAATACCATTACTTGCCCAGTCATTGGTTCCGTCTCCAGTCGTATCGGTTGCTACATCATATCCACTCCATGCAAATCCAGAAATAGCGCCTGTTTGAGGTAGTACAGTAACCCCATATGTTGCACCATTTTGTGCAGTACCTGACATAGAAATACATCCCGTAAGAGCGCCATTTTGAGAACCTGTTGTTCCTGACGCTGATTCAAGGTATGCCCAACCAGTAGTCATACCTGTGGTCATATTTGTAGATGGGCGAGGACCACATGCTGCTACACCATCGAAACTTACCCAACCAATATTAGGTGACCATCCGCGCCCTGACCAATTCCCTGTTGCATCAATGACGACTCCATAATTTGTCGTTCCGCAAGAATTATCATTAGTACAACTAAGGCTGATCCATCCTGCACCAGCAACACCGCTCCATGCATATCCCGTAACAGTCCCCGAAGGTGGAGGAGTAATCGCTGTCTGCGCAAATACTTGCACAAATACCATAAGTGTACCAAGCACCGCAACTACAAGAGCAATACCGAGCATTGTCTTGGAAAATCTTTTGATTAAATGAGTGTTGTGTGAATGTTTCATAATATAAATGATCCTTAACTATTAACCACAAATTGGGTCGGTTGGATTGGCGACACAATATGACACGATAAAACTGGATACTGATTGCGGCTCATCTGCAGTTTGTGTTGATGTGGTGCGTGAAGTACCACTAGGCAAAGCGGTTGGTGTCGCAAATTGTTGTGTTTGATCTTGGACAGGAACAGACGCTCCATCGGTGGTTTGCCTTGTGCCTCCGGTATTTATTGCAGGAGCAGTTACTGATTCATTCAGTCCAGACGGGGTAGTGTTTGCATTGGTACCTGAACATGCTGTTGGGTTTAAAATACAGAAAAGTGATACTGCTTGATTTGTACCTGTTCCTTGTGTTGCTGTTGTTGAGCACAGACGAAGTGTTCCATTTGTAGTAGAACATACGCGTTCGAGCCCTGGCTGCCCATTTGCAAGAACAGTGCTGTGACGCAATGCATCATTTTGAATATTTGCACCCGATCCAGGATTTACACCAGGACCAGATTCTGCTAATGATTGGAAGGTTCCTCGCACTTGCAATTGAGATGTATTTGCAGTTCCTGCAGGACAAAATGCATGCGAAACAGGTAATTGCCCTACACAAAGTCGTTCTGAAAATACTCCCGATGATGCCCATACCCCACCCAAGAATGATGCGAGTCCTTCTACACGGAAATCATATGATGGTGTAGGCGCTTGGAAAATACCAAGCTTTCCTACTTTTTGTTGTTGACCAGCAGGCGTGGTAACTAATGGTTGATAAAAATTTTCATTTGGTTGTGACCCTGAAGGAAAAGCAGTAGGCCCTGTTGTGGGTTGTGCGAATTGTTGCGCAAAAACAATCGTTGCAGAGAAACTAGCCCCCAACAAAACACCAAGGAGTATATGTTTGATATATGGTACTGAAGTGAATGATTTCATAAATGACAGAAGGGTGATTAACTAATAACGCTCAATAAAGCTTTCAAGACGGTATGATGCAGATCCTCCTTGGAATGTTGCTCCGACTGTCGGGTTGACTCCTGGAAGCGCAAAGTACAACACATAACGGTCACCGACATTGCCGCCAAGTGTAGAGAATGCGATATTTTGGTTAATATTTGATCCTGTGAATGGATATATTCCTGCGATGGTAAGCGTTCCTGTGACGGTAGTAGTTGTTCCTCCTCCAAATGTTTGCGTTATCGTACATGACCCTTGAGGACAACGCGCAATGACAAAGCGCCCCATAGGCAAGCCTGCTGATTGGCGAATTTGAGCATATGCATTCCAGTTTACTGCAAAGTTGAGTGAAGATGCATTGTTTTGATTAAAATTGATGTTGGTATTTGCAAAGCTGTCTATTGAGTATGTTGCATTAGGAGATCCTTCAAAATAGGTCCAGGTACCTGCACCAAAGCTGTTGATGCCTCGACCGCGAAGAATAATACCTCGATATGGATTCAAAGTACCGCTAATACCTCCTGCCATAAATACTTCACCGTTTTGATAGTGATTACCTGCATATTGTTGTGTATAAGGGAGGAAATTGCCTTCGAAGTGAATAAATTCTTGAACTTCGTATTGTGTAACATCAGTACCATCTGCATTTTTTGATGGTGTTGTACATGCTACTACCCAATGGGGATTACCTCCTGAAGTAGGGCGTGCTGAACATCCAGACATTGCTGTTGGGGTACAATTGCCAGATGGGCATGGGTTAGGTTGTGCGCAACTGCCATTATCAGTAGATGCAGCAGGATCATAATTAGGAGCAGTTGGATCGGTACACCCTGCACACCGCACCAAATTACCCCCCTGATCAGCACATACAGGTTCTGCATCAGATGGAGCAAAACTCCATAGAAGTCTCTCATTTAATATATTCCCCGGCTCTGAAACAGCTCCGCCAGCAAAGAGATCGCCCCGAATTACCAAATTTGTAGACACAGGCTGATATGGATCTCCCCCTTGCCATACATTTCCATCAAATACCATTGATTGTGTACTGAAAATTGGAGCAGCGCTTACCCAAGATCTTCCTTCTACTGCAAAATTATAGAGTCCTGCATTTCTCTTGACCCCCAGATTAGTAGTTGTTTGTTGCATACCATCAACATAGAGCGGCGTACTGAGATTATTAATAGGAGGATTACCAGGAGGCGCAATATAAGCAAATACACTCATCCCTATCAAGAGAAAGACTAATATTCCGAGAGTACCAAATGTTTTGAAAAAAATAGTTGAGCGATAAGTCATACATTAGAGGTTGCTAAAATAATCTTCTAAGGTGGCAATGTCTGCTGATTCTAGGGGTGGCTGTGCATTGGTTTCAAAAAATACTGCCATATCATCCAATATCTCTGGCTCAATGTCAGCACGGGTATTTTCTCTCAAGAATTGTGCTGCACTTTCGGCGTTTTGATCGGAACTGCGTTCGTCGTTTCTCTTGCCAAAAAATACGATCACAATAACAAGTCCAATAATGAGTACGGCGCTAATAATGACAATACTATGTATAGGTGAATACTTTTTCATATGCTTGTCCTGTATCATACCACAAAACAAAAAAATCACTGACTTGTCTATGACCCCCTGTGGAAAAGTAATTATCATTATTTGTCAAGGAGCATCATTCTATAGTACGCTACAGTATGAGGTATACTCTTTGTGTGCGTATACATATCCATTCATTAATAAACAAATAAATTCCGATGAAACAGATCGTTTTTTTGCTGCTGTTCATTCTAGGAATGAATACAGCGAGCGGCCAAGTGCCGCGCACATCGTATGCATTTCCAAGCACACCCGTGCAAGGAGATGTTATTACTGCCCACCAAGGCATCTTGGGGGGTAATTTCTCTACAGCTGTTGGGTCACATATATATGACCTAGCAACTGACGCCAGTATTGGCACAAATAGTAATGAATTCACCCCTTTGGACAAGATCATCCGCCTTGATGGTGGTGGGTTTTATACCAAGGCGCGTCATATTGCCTCAGGCGATACAGTGCTCATTCATACGGATGCAGCTACGAGTGATTGGACTATTTTGACACCACACAAGGGTTCAAATACTGCTTTTACTATGTCTGATGAAAGAGAATGGCTCAGAGATCTGATACATATCAACAACAAACCTGGGTATGTTTATGTTTTATATGGAGGAACAGTTCATACTACAAATGCCGCAAAAAGGGCTCAAATTTATGTATTTAACTTTGAAACTCAGTCATTTGAAATAGTGTGGAATTATCCTCTTGATGTTTTTTTTGTTTCTCATGTAGAAAATATCAGCTCTGACGAATTAGTATATATTGAAGGTTTTGGCTCACGCCGTATTTCTATACTGAAATACAATGGTGAAACACAATCCTTTGATGAAACTCATTGGGATGTTGGCGATTTGGCTAATATAGGCATTACTGGTACACGTTTTGTTGAATACAATAACCAATCAAATGAATTACTCATCGGCATAATTGGTATGACTTTGCAAGGTCAAGGGCTAGAAGCTTTTTTTAGGTTTCGTTTAGGAGATTTAGAAGAAGGTCAAGTGCGTATGGAAGAAGTATTTAGATTATCTGGCGTAATGTCTCAAAACCATAATGCATTTTATCCCATTCATGACGAAATTTTGGGTGAAGGGTACATTTGGTACAATAGACCGTCTAGTGGGCAAAATATCTTTTTTGAAAATTTCAATATTGTATTTGCTCCACGCGGACTGTATCTCATTGCTCCCGACTTTAGCAGTATTACCCCTTATGCATTAGGTGAAGGAATTACTGACATTGGTGGTTTTGCAACAGATTTATATGCCACCAACGGCAAAATCTATATAACACACCAGCCATCAAATCCAGCAGGTTTAGGTATTACAGAGGGAATACACTTACGTATTGATGATCAATGGATATTAGCAGACGGTCTTGTTATCTTTGATTATAATCCGCCCATCATTAATCCTGTTGACCCTATACTCACTGAATCAATAGACATCATCAATGCTATTGAAAGCCTTGAAGTAGGAAAGAGTCATTTCTTCTCTGCTCTGCAAAATCCTTTTGATGTTGATAGTCCAGGCTTGACTTGGTCAATCACTACACTAGAAAGCCGCAGTGGTGGCACTGTTGCTACTATTGATCAAAATGGCAGGTTGACTGCTTTGTCTCATGGCAAAGTTTTGGTGCGTGTAACTGCAAATGATAATGGGTTATTTGATGAGATAATGGTTTCTATCTTTGAAAAAGAAACAGGACCTACATCAATACATACTCCTGCAAAGCTAGAATATGTACTGTATCCAAATCCAGCACGCGATTATATCGTTATTGCAGGAGATGTTACAGACATTACTCTATACAATATGATTGGCAAGAGAATGGATGTTTCCATGACTCCAACCAATGATGGTGTAACCGGATCTGTTCATCACTTACCCGCGGGAATGTATGTGATACATACCAACAAAGGTACAGTATCTTTTGTTAAGCATTAAATGATAAGAGATGGACGAATATAAACTGTAATAGCGTATTTAAGAATTAATCTTGAATACGCTATTTTTTTGTGCCACATCAAATGCGACCAGGAGTGCACCACCACCTCTTCCTCCTTTGTCCGTCGCTGAAACTACGACAGACATGGAATTTGTGAGGCACCACTCTTCCCCGAAATTTTCGAAATGAAATGGAGAAAATGTGCGGGATCTCGACACATCAGACGTGCCTCGTATCTTGCAATGAGTAGTCAGCACAAGTACCACAAAGTTTATCAGTGGTGCCAATGTTGCGAGATCCCGGACAAATACTCGTTCGTTCCTCACTCGTATTTTCCGGGAATGAGTGGTGAGTATACGCAACCCAAACGCTTGACATATACACTCAATTATGCTATATTATGTACAAGAAGTAGAGCTCTTTGACAAATATGTTTTTCATCGTTTTTTGATGAGTTTGAGAATATAGTGAGCAGAATATACATTGTGCTTGATATATTCTTAAACTTAAAAAATAAACAATGAAAACTTTAATAAAATTATCGATATTTGTTGCAATCATTTTCTCACTTCAGTCTTGCGCAGGCCGTAGAGGTATGCAGCAAGGTGGTTGGGGACAACAAGGCGGCCAGGTAGGCATGCCAGGTGGTGGCATGTGGGGACAACAATTCCCACCGCAGCAGATTGGTATATACCCAATCCAACCAATTGTAGCAGAGCTTATCTCTGCTACACCAACAAATATAACATTGACAACCAATGACTGGTTGTCGCCCACTGACACATATGCGATGTATGTGGGTCAATTACAAAATGGCCAGATCGGCCAATTCATTACCAATTCTCCAGCCAAGAAACTGGAGATACAAATTGGTATGAACAACAACCAAAGGGTTGTTGTTGCGACACAGCAAATAAATGTCGTAACCCCGCAAGGGCTTACGACTACATACTTTGTTTTATAACAGAGTATGGAAACAATTTAAATCGTCTTTACACAAGTAAGGGCGATTTTTTATTTTACAGGAACTTGACATGTCGACCCCCTTACCCTACTATAGAAATTATGAAGAAGTAATCCGGTGCGCATGCGTAGCGGAATTATTTTTTCTTGAGTATTACAAATTAATAATTTAATAAAAATTACATATGTCACTATTTGATTTAAAAGCTCTTGCGACAACGCTTGAGCAACTCGAACAAGAAAAACGCATTCCAAAAGAACGCATCCTTGATGCTATTGAGCAAGCACTTGCTGCAGCATACAAGAAAGACTACGGCAAAAAGGGTCAAATTATTCGCTGCCGTTTTGATCATGAAACAGGTGATACTGAATTTTACCAAGTGAAAATTGTTGTAGATGATTCATTGGTAAAACCAGAACTCACCGAAGAAGAACGCCTCGCCTATGCCGAAGCAAAAGCGCGCGGCGAAGTAGTCGAAGACGAAGATGCTGTCGACGAAGACGGACGCATTCGCTTTAATCCAGAACATCATATGTATATTGATGATGCACAAAAGATCAAAGGCGACGCTGTGCTTGAACAAGAAATTATTTTCCCTCTTGAAGTCCAAGAAGATTTTGGACGCATTGCAGCACAAACCGCAAAGCAAGTAATCATTCAACGCATTCGCGAAGCTGAAAAAGAATCAGTACTCGAAGAATTTGAAGGACGCCAAGACGAAATCATCAATGGTACTGTCCAAAAAGTAGAGCGCGGAAATGTCTTTATTGACTTTGGTCGCGCTACGGGAATTATGCCTTATGATGAACAAATTCCCGGTGAATTTTATCGCACAGGGCAACACATCAAAGCGCTCCTCTATGCTATTGAAGAAACGCCTCGCGGTGTAAACTTGAAACTCTCACGCAGCCATCCACGATTCATCGAAGAGCTCTTTGCTCTTGAATCACCTGAAATTGCGAGCGGTACTGTTGAAATCAAATCAATTGCACGCGAACCAGGTAGTCGATCAAAAATGGCAGTGGTGAGTCACGATGACAATATTGATGTAATTGGTGCGTGCGTAGGCCAAAAAGGAATCCGTGTTGCAACAGTTATGGGAGAATTGTCGGGAGAAAAAATTGACATTATTCCATGGTCAGAAAATCCTGCATCATTCATTGCGAGCGCATTAGCACCAGCAACTATTGTCGATATTGAGATCAACGAAGATGAACATATTGCATATGTATCAGTACATGACGACAAATTATCTCTTGCTATTGGTAAGGGAGGACAAAATGTACGCCTTGCCGCAAAACTTACCGGATGGAAAATTGACATCAAAGGTGTTGCTCAAGAAATAGACAATACATACGATGATTTTGAAACCGACACTACAGACATGGCTGATGTTGAAGATGTGCTTGCAGAAGTACATGATATGGTCGACGAAGCAGATGATCACCTTGCAGAAATTTAATCTCGAAATACTATGAATCTTTGGCATGAAATTGAACGCGGAAGCATTGATACACTCAATGTGATTATCGAAATTCCGAAAAACTCACCTAATAAATACGAAATAGACAAAGCAACAGGGCTCATTGCCCTTGATCGCGCAAATTACAGCGCGGCAGCATATCCTTTTGACTATGGATTTGTTCCTCGTACCCTCTGGGAAGACAATGACCCGCTCGATGTTATTGTTATGACGACATATCCATTGCATCCAGGTATCTTGGTGCAAGTACGACCACTCGGTGTTATTGAAATGATTGACGATGGTGAATCTGACTACAAAATCATTGCAGTACCCGTAAATGATCGGCGCTGGGAGTATGCGCAAGACATTGATGACATCAATGCGCACACCATCAAAGAATATATGCACTTTTTTGAAACATACAAAGCACTCAAAAAAGACGGACAAGCAGTCATTGTTGAGATTCCCGGCTATAAAGGCAGAGCAGCAGCTCTTGAAGCTATTCAAAAGTCTTTTGATCTCTACGATGAAAAGTACGGACAAAAATAATCCACTAAAAATACCGCCGTATGCGGTATTTTTACTATGAGCAAGCATTGCTCATATACCCATCTCTTTCTTGTGTATAACATATTGTTGACATCATAAAAATATGGTACAATGATTGAGCTATGAAAGGATTATATATGAAAAAAATTGCACCAATCATTGCATGCGGTATCCTTGCATTTAGTATAGGAACCCCTGTATTTGCCCAAGAACAAAACATCTCACGCTTGAACTTTTTATCAACATTGCGTGAACGTCAATTAGAAAACCGTCGGGAACTCCAAGAACGCGTCTTCCCTACTTCACAAGAAACAGAACGCGCAACAGTGCGCAGCGCAGGCGCTACGATTGAACTCTTTATGCTTGCCCATGTGCGCCTCGGTAATGCTGCCGAAGCCCTCGTTGTACGCCGTAACGCACTCTTTGAACAAGGAGTCGCCACCACAGAACTCGACGCTCTCTTGCAACAAGGAATTAATCTCTTGCTTGAAACGGGGCGCTCACTACGCACCCTTGATGCGCATCGTCGCACCCCCCCAAGGAGTCACTGAAACAAATTTACGCGCAGAACTCATTGCGATTCGCGCAAATATCTTGACCACTCAAGCAACACTGACACAAGCATGGGCGCTCGTACAAAATCTTGAAACATCAGCACGTTAATATATGCACGGACATCACAAAACACAAAAAAGAGGTCTGATGATTATGCTTATTCTTGGTATTATTATTGGATGCGTACTCATCATCATTGTCACACTCCAAGAAAAGATCGAGCGCGAGGCTATGAGAAATACCACCCAGGACATTTCGTCATTCACCGATATATCATCTCTGGAACAAGACATTGAAATGAATTTACGACTTGATGATCTCGATCTCAATCTTGAATAAATAAAAAACCGCATCTCTTGGTGCGGTTTTTTATTGCGTAATGATTTATTTATTCTTGTGGCGACCTTTCAAAATAACATCAACAATACCATATTTCTTTGCTTCTTCGGCATTCATGTAGAAGTCACGCTCTACATCAGTTTCAATTTTTGAAAGCTTTTGACCAGTGCGTTCTGCGAGAATCTTATTCAAACGAGCGCGTGTTGCGAGAATATGTTTTGCGGTAATTTCAATATCTGTTGCTTGGCCTTGAGCGCCTCCCCATGGTTGGTGAATCATTACTTCAGCATTTTCAAGAATATGACGCTTACCCTTGGTACCTCCCGCGAGCAAAATAGAACCACCTGATGCAGCGATACCCACACATACCGTTGCAACATCTGGCTTGATGTAATTCATAGTATCAAGCATGGCAAGTGTTGAGGTGACTGATCCGCCTGGTGAATTGATATACATGAAAATATCTTTTTTGGGATCTTCATTTTCCAAAAAAAGTAATTGTGCAATGACACTGTTTGCCATGTAGTCATCAATAGGCCCACCAATAAAAATAATTCGATCTTTGAGGAGTCGTGAATAAATGTCATATGCACGCTCTCCTGCATGTGTTTTTTCAATAACGGTTGGAATTAACATATGTAAAAATATATCTTAAACGAATAAGTGACGTACCTCATAGTATACGCCACTTATGTCTTTCTATCAAGAATACTTGGTATTACATTACCAGCGTGGCGGTTTTTGCCCTCCTATAGATCCACCAAAAACACCTCCTTGCGGGGTTTGTACACGCACATCAACCTGACCTCCACCAAAGGTTCCCTGAGACCCTCCAACAGTCACCGAACCTCCTTTTTTCGTTGGAATAGTTACCGAGCCGCCGCCCATACCAATATGCACATGCGGCTGATTAAAGTTGTTTTGATTCTGTATGTTTTGTTGGTTAAGGTTATGTGTTGACCATTCTGTAGATTGCTGATTTCCTGAATTCGAGCCCGGTAAACGATCTTGACCAGATGATGCATAGGTAGAAAATGCAGTTGCAAAGAGTAGTGCAAAAGTCATTGCTTTTTTTCGTATCATTTCAATACGCACATCAGCACCAGATTCTGGTGTAGGTGTTTTTTCAGTGCGTGGTTGTGGTGTGAATGATTCCATATATATGCTTGTATATACAAAGTATATCATGATTTACTACCTAATAATTACATAATATATTATAACATTTTTTATTATAAAGTCAATGTATTGCGGTATGTTTTTTGTTAGCAGTTTACTTTCAGGTTAGAATTCAAGAAAAATGCTTGACATATGCACTCATATATGCTATACTATTCACAACAAGTAGAGCTCTTTGACATATATGTTTTTCATCGTTTTTTGATGAGTTTGAGAATATAGTGAGCAGAATATACATTGTGCTTGATATATTCTCAAACTTAAAAAAACAAAAAACTATGAAAACAATAAAATTTTTAATACTTGCTGCTCTAGGAGTACTTGTATTACAGTCTTGCACCGACAAAGAAAATTGGTGTACCGGCCCAAATGGTAATCGCTACCCGTGCGAAATCCCTCCTGGCGGTAACCCAGGCGGAGGTAATCCAGGTGGTGGCCAGGGTGGTGGCACGCCTATAGGAGTAGCTACTCCCATCCTGGTAACCCAGGGAGGGACAAATACCCTCCTTGCTTTTGACCAATTCGGTCAAGAGCGCAGATTATTTGTATACACCGGTTCACAGGTATGTACAGATGGCTGGGGAGGTGTATTTCCATGCGGTAGCATGGTGACCCTGGTGACAGAGTCTCCTGCTATGCGATCTGATATACAGATTGCATTTAATAATGGTCAAGCATTCTATGCTACCATTATCAATACCATCACTGTACAGACAGGGATGGGTTGGGTGACCTATTGGGTCATCTAGAGCACCGTAAAAATAAATTGCTCTCACAAAAGTGAGGGCGATTTTTTATTGTGTTTTTATTAATTACTCCATCTCCGCAATTTGTGAGGTAGCGAACAAATGTGCAGGGTCTCGGCAGGTCAGACATGCCTCGTATCTTGCAATGAGTAGTCGGCACAAGCGCCCCAAAGTTTATCAGTGGTGCCAATATTGCGAGATCCCGCACAACTTTTCGCTCGTAAACTCGCTCATAGTTTGCGGGAATAGATTGACATATACACTCAATTATGCTATACTATAAAAAAATTTTCTAACCTTAAAAAATGAAAAAATGAAAAAACTAATCATCGGTAAAAGTATTGCGTATATAGTATTAGCAATACTTATTTTCGTACTTTCTTCTTGTAAAAAAGAAGAACTGTGCAGAAATGCACAAGGGTACATGGTGCCCTGCCACACCATCAACCAAAACCCTATTAATGGAGGTGGCGGAAACAATGGCGGTGGATCTACTGAAACAGTATGCCAAGATCATCTTGGTAACACTATTCCATGCTTTGAAATAAACGGAGTATACTATACACCCATTGGTGAGCATGTATACGCAGGAGCGTATACTCGCTCAAGTGCCGTGAGTATTGGCACAAATTTATGGAAAATCAGTGTTTGTGAGGTAGGTAGACAAACTCACCAGACAAACACTGGCTACATGGCCGATTTGGTTATCTCAAAAGGAACATCGGAGTATTATACCGATGACTCTACGATAGCTGCTTTATTTACTGGCCAATTGCGCTACGTAAATGCAGTAAAAAAACCAAGTGGTGAAGTGTTTATAACCTATACAGATCCATTTCAGGGTCCGACAGGTACACCATGCACTAACCCTAATCAGTGGGTGATCATTTAGTATCACCCACAAACATAAAAGCCTCATCGAGAATGATGAGGCTTTTTTAATGCATGTATTATTTTTGTGCTGCAAAAAATGTAAAGACATTTTGATTTGTCAGGAGCGACGCCACATATGCGCGCACATTGTTTGGATCAATATCTTTCATGTCTTTGTATTGCTCAAGAATTTTTTGCGCATCATTTTCAACTTGTTCATCAGTTGGATGTAATTTTTCCTGGTGAGCAATTTTTTCAATAATGAGATTCATAAGCGCTCTCTTGGTTGCAGATTCGTGCCAATCTTTTTTCATATCGTCGCGTGTTTTTTCAATTGCCTTGAGGTACTCATCAAATGCCATGCCCGTCATTGCAATATCATATTCCATTTGCGCCATCATTTTTTGTAATTCAAAATCAACGAGCACATCAGGAACATCTGCTTGCGTTGCTTCAATTAATGCATCAGCAATAGCGAGCTGTGTTTTCTCATATGCTTTGTTTTCTTTTTCTGCTTTGAGATTTTCAGTGAGCTTGTGAGTAAAATCTGCAACATCAGTGAAATCTCCCAATGTTTTCACATATTCGTCATCAAGGTCTTTGATTTCTGCATCTTTTGCTTCTTTGGGATCAACTCCGGCTGTAATAGCGTCATTTTGAGCACGCATTTTTTGAATCTGAAGAATAGCATCTGCGACTTCGGTTTCAGTTACTTCGGTATCTGTTGGTTTCGCCATTTCAGCGCGCGCAATACTCTTGTAGTCAGGAAGGTTAATATCCGGAACCACCGCTGTAGTAATCGTAAATCCAAGAGGATTCCCTTTGGCAAGTTTTGTAATATTCACCATAGGGCGACCAAGTGGGTCGAGTTTGTGTTCCTCAAGCAAGAGCGGATATGCATCAGCAACTGCCATATGTGCCATTTCATCTAAAATACGCATATCGCCAAGAGTTTTTTCAAGAATTTCGCGAGGTGCTTGGCCTTTACGGAACCCTTTGAGTTCTACGTCTTTACCTAATTGATCAAGTGCGCGGTCATAATACGGCTCAAAATCCGCATAGCTTATTTCTGCAATAATATCGACAGTGCTTTTTTCTCCTTTTTTGATTTCGCTCGTTATTTTCATATATGATGATGTGGTTATGTAACAATACAGGGCAAGTGTATACGGTATGAGGCTTTTTGTCAAAAAAAACACCATTGGACAAGGCGTGGATAAGTTGTTATAGTAAAAAAGTAAGAATCTAGACAGATTGACCTTATTGACCGCACACCCTTCTTGCACGTTATTCATTTTAGACATTGACTCTTTATATCTAATTATATGCTACGCATACATTCATATCGACACACCTTAGGCCACGCACACCTACTCGTGAGAGCCGAGGCGTAGTCTCTATAGTTACTATAAAGAGGCACACAACACTATGGGAGCATTCCTTGTGATCATTATCGCACTGGTAAGCATTGCTGCCGGATATGTGCTCCGCTATGTTGTTGCGCTTTCTCAAAAGAAATCTCTAGAAATAGAGGTGCGTCAAATCACTCTTGATGCACGGACAGAAGCACAACATATCGTTGACAAAGCCGAAGAAAAAGCAGAGCAACTTACCCAAGAACTCAAAAAACGCGAAGAAAACAAAGAGCGCGATTGGAAAGAAAAAGAAAACCGTCTCGCCAAAAAAGAAGAAACACTTGATGCTAAACAAGTACATCTTGATGAGGAAATGAAAGCCATCAAGGAAAAAATAGAGGAAATCAACGCCCTCAAAGAAGGCATCCTCGCTACAAAAAACAACCTTGAAAAAGAAATAGAAACCATTGCACGCATGAGCGCCGAAGACGCGCGCGCGATGCTCCTTGAGAATATAGAGAAAAAATATCAAGAAGATCTCTTGGTGCGTATGCAAAAAATGGAGCATGTAAATCGCGAAGAGCTCGAACGACGATCTCGCGACATTATGATTAGCGCCATGCAACGCTATGCACATAGCGTAGTAAATGATGTCACCACAACATCAGTGACGATTCCTTCCGAAGACGCCAAAGGCAAGATTATCGGAAAAGAGGGGCGCAATATTCGTACTTTTGAACGCGTTTCTGGCACTGAACTCATTGTAGATGACACCCCTGACACTGTTGTCATTGCATCATTTGACCCCATTCGACGCCAAATAGCTCGTGTCGCCCTTGAAAACCTTATCCTTGATGGACGCATTCAGCCTGCAAAAATAGAAGAATTCATTGAAAAAGCACGCGCTGAAATTAATACCATCATTAAACAAAAAGGAGAGCAAGCCGTATACGAAGTAGGCATTCTCAATTTTGATCCACGCATTACTGCTATTTTGGGACGACTCTATTTCAGAACGAGTTATGGACAAAATGTATTGCAACACAGTGTTGAAATGGCACATATTGCAGGGATGCTCGCTGAGCAATTAGGAGCAGATCCTTATGTTGCCAAAGCTGGCGCCCTCGTACACGATATCGGCAAAGCCCTTGACCATGAAGTACAAGGCACTCATGTGCAAATCGGTATGCGTATCTTGCGCAAGTTTGGAGCAGATGAGCGTGTGGTGACCGCCATGAAGTCACACCATGACGAATACCCTCATGAGTCGCTTGAATCTATTATTGTCACCATTGCAGACGCTATTTCTGGGTCTCGCCCAGGAGCACGGCGTGATAGCGTTGAGAATTATATCAAGCGTCTCCAAGAACTAGAGACCGTAGCGCTCGGATTCACTGGTGTAGAGAAAGCATTTGCACTTTCTGCAGGGCGCGAAGTACGTGTCTTTGTATATCCAGAACAAATCAATGACCTCCAAGCAAAACAACTGGCACGATCTATTGCAGAACAAATAGAAAAAGACCTTAAGTATCCAGGAGAAATTAAGATCACTCTGATACGCGAAAATAGAATTGTTGAATTTGCAAGATAGCACCAAAATAAAAACACCTCATTTGAGGTGTTTTTATTTTGGTGTTGTTGTGTACTATGCAGCAACTTTGTCTTTCAAACCTTTTCCGGCTTTGAATTTTGGTACGCGCTTTGCAGCAACTTTTACCATTTCTCCTGTTTTTGGATTGCGTGCTTCGCGAGCTGCTTGGATTTTTCCAGAGAATTTTCCAAAACCTGCAATATCTACATCTGTTCCTTTTGCCATTGCATCAGCCATAGCATCAAAAATCATTTGCACTACGCGTTCTGCTTGTGCGCGTGTTCCTTGTAATTCTTCTTGTACCATTTGTGCAAGATCTGCTTTCTTCATAAAATGTATTTCTTTTAGAAATTGTGTATAAAATCGACTACATACACTATGTATATGTGTAAATCTATTATATATCAAGGTTTTTTGAAAAGAAAACATTGACTTTTTTTATATCTGTGTTATTTGTATATAACAAAAAATTCTCGCCGATCACATGGCGAGAATTTTTTGATGTATTTTTAAAATACGATAGGTGTTATTGATTATTACGAACGAGTGTTTGACCTCCATCAGAAGGAGTTGTTGGCGTATTTTCAAGAATAACACGATGTGCATATCCTTGTTTTACGCTTGGCCCATAGGTAAAGTCCGCAATTCCTACATAGAAACTCTTGCCGGCAATAGGTTTTCCGTTATGGTCAACCAGAGACGACTTATTTGCTTCATATGCTTTGAGAATTTCACCAGAAGGAACCAAGGCCACCTCTTTGGTTTTGTCATGTGAAAGGGCAAAGATAACATCAATTCCCTTTTCTTGTGCTTTTTGTTGCAAGGCTTGAATATATTCAGCATCTTGAATCATTTCGTCACTCCACATAATGAGCGCTTTTTTCATTCCTTCAGCAGCAGGAGCTTCACGATCAAGCATTTGTATTGCTGAAGTAACAATGCGTTCTCTATTGTCGCCCTTATTCTCAATTTTCTTGATAAAATTATTGAATGATTTCAAATTCTTAATTTCAATTCCAGCATCGGCATTGTGAGAAAATGATGCCACGTGCTTCATTTTTTCAAATACATCAGATCGTTCTCCGGCGTAGGTGCTGAGTCCATCAATCAACTCTGCATAATCTACAGACTGACTATTATCAAGACCTAATGTGAATGCATCGTATTGATCAAGGATACGGAACATTTCGAGGTTTGTAGTTCTTTCGTATAAAGAAGTATTTGTTTCTATAGATGGCTCAAGCACTTCGTAGTCTTCTTGAGGAACGTCTTGTTGATCTACGCCGCGAGTCACATCAAGCCTAAACTCAACAATACGTGCTTTTTGCAAGAGAAGCGCAAATTCTGCTGGGTTATTTTTTTGAAGGCTTGCAATTTCTGCTTCGGTAAAATTCTCGCCTGTTGCAGGATTAATAAACTCTGCAACATGTGTCACACCCCCTTCGGGCATTTCAAAAGTAATTTTTTTGTTTTTGATTTGCTCAATCACATCAGCAGAGAGTCCTGCTTGGGCAAAATCAAAATTTTGACGCGCATCATCAAAAATCTTGAATGCCGCATTCAAACGCGCTTCGGTGAGTGCCTCATTACCACGCTCACCCCATGCATTCGTTGGGCGTTCATCGCTCGATCCAAAGAGTTTCCAATCTGCATCGAGAATGTTTTGAGCTTCTGCAGCAGAAATTGAAGCGAGGAATTCTTGAGCGCTTTCATAAATCTTTTGCGCTGATTCTGGAGAAATATCAGCCTTGTCTGTTTTGAATGTTTGTTCCACATCAATAGAGAAACCTTCTATTTTTTTATCTACTTTGGTTTTTGTAATAATCTCTGGTTCGTATTGAGAAAAATCAGAAAAGTACACCGTGCTCTTGTCTGCAGTTTTTTGAGTCGCCACTCGCTCTTGTTCAGTTTTAAAATTTTTCTGAAAGTCTTCATGTGCTTTATTATCAAACGCATCTGCTTGTGTTCCTGCAGAACCTGCCATAGCACTAAATGCATGGAGCAACCCAAAAGCCGCTGCAAGCGCTCGCTTTTTCATAACAGAAAATTTTGACTCGACGAGCTCTGTGTCCCGAGGCTCTTGATCAAGAGCAAGGTCTTCGTGCTGCTGTTCTATTTTTTTATTTACCAAAGACTCAATTTTTTTCATAGACATGTTATGTGTACTTACTGTGATTAATATACCAAGTATAGCATAGAGAACTTTTTGCTTACTTTTGTAAATATAATTATACCATTTTATTTTAAAAAAGTAAAGTGTTCGTCTTGAATTCTACCCTGAATGTAAACTCTCATACACCTCCGCAGGGGTTCTCTGCTCAAATAACTTTCTTGAAGCGTTTTATGCGTTAAACTTTTCGTCGCACATAAACAAAATCTCTAAAAGCGCTGCTTTTAGGAATAATATTTGCAGTGTGCGGGTGGGGAGAATCGGTCACTCTCGCGGGTCTCGCTACGCGCTTTGCGCTTGCTGCGACCTCGCTCCCTTGACCTCCACGCGGGCCCTTCCTCGACTCTTTCGCATTCGCTTCAGAGTCTGCGGGCTTCGCGGGCCCTTGGTTCGATTCTTCCACCGCACGCAAATAAAATTCCCAAAAGCGCTGCTTTTAGGAATAATATTTGCAGTGTGCGGGTGGGGAGAATCGAACTCCCCTCTTCTGCTTGGAAGGCAGACATTCTACCAATAAACTACACCCGCATGGGAGGACTTGGTTATAGTATCAAATAATATTTTTTTGAGCAAGCCCTCGCTCTTCTCTCTACCAACTACTATGCGTGCATCAATGAATCCAAATCAGCGAGAATAATATCAGCATGCGTTGCAGGATCAACTTTTGGATACACTTTGATAATGACACCTTCTGGATTTATCAAAAAACTTGATCGTATAATACCGAGAAATGATTTACCAAACATTGATTTTTCTTTAAGCGCACCAAATGCGGTGAGTGTTGTGCGATCAGTATCTGAAAGCAAGGTAAATGGTAATTGGTATTTTTCAGCAAACTTTTTATGGCTCTTTGGAGAGTCGGCACTTATTCCAATAACTTTGACTTGTATTTTTTCAAATTCATCATAGATATCACGCAATATACATGCTTGCTGTGTACATCCAGGCGTATCGTCTTTTGGATAAAAATAGATGAGCACATACTGGCCCCTATACTCAGAGAGAGTGTGTGTTTTTTCATCTTGATCAAGAAGGGTGAATTCTGGTGCCGGTGAGTTAATTTCAAGCATATAATGTATACAAATTAATTATTAATAGTTTCTGTGTCTTCTTGGGCTTCTGCTTCAGAATATTCAGAATCTGGTTCATCTACATGAATAATGGTTGTTTCATTAACAAATTCATATTCAAAAGTTGGTTGTTCGGGTAATACAAAAAGTGCTAAACGCGCCACAGCAAGAGCGATAACAGCAAGTACTATAAATGTAAGTAGCATGTGATGATTTTTCATAAAAATATAATGAGAAATCTGTCTCGTGTCGGGGCACTGGGATTCGAACCCAGAGTCACTGGTACCCAAAACCAGCATGTTAGCCGTTACACCATGCCCCGATGACATATCGATGAAAACGATACCCCATATAGTAGCATAATTTAAAACTTATACAAGAGAGCCCGTGATTTATCCGCACACCATCTGTATTGTTTTACCAGATCTTCTCCGCATGTTGAGGATATTTTTGACGAAGCATGTCTTTGTCTGCTGAGGTGAAGCCGTTTAAATGAAGAATCCCTCCGATAGACTGTGGTAAGGTGGGGTCTTCTGCGCCTATGAGATTCTTTAGGTGATTCTTTTAAGAAGTGTCCACTCTCGAAAAAAGCGAACATGTGAGTAAACTGTTAAAGTCAGATCTTTTAGATAAGAATATATTCACTAAATAACATTATCATTAAAATCAATTTTCACTTTTTTGAAATCAGGAGAAAGAATGATGCCCACAAAACCAATTTGCCAATATGTGTTATGACCTTCACCAAGCCTTTTATCTAGATAAATCGTTGCAACATATGATATCTTTCTGAGCTTGCTGTGTGTTAAATTATTTTGAGGCATATATGTTTCACGTGAAACTGTTTCATATGAAACTATTGTCTTTACTTCAAAAAAGTAATACTTTGATTCTTTGCGTGCTATAATATCTATTTCACCAAGTCTCGTGTAGTAATTTGTATCTATAACAGAAAAACCCTGTTTCATAAGAAACCTTTTGGATATATTTTCTCCCATGAAACCTATTTTCTTGTTATGAGATCCTAAAAACACTCCATCATTATTTCACATGAAACATGATGTAATGATAAAATTATCCAATCCAGTTAATGATCGCGCGCACTACAAAGAATATAACAATTCCAAGCCACCATTCAATAAATATTGAAGCGAGTAATGATACGATTATAAGTATGAACCAATGCATATTACGAATTATTATACCAAAATTAATATTTAAAAACAACATTTTAAGAGAAAATGGTTACATGTGAAACTTTTTATACTGAATAAACCAAAAAGCATAGGCATATGAATTCATAAAAAATAAAGCATTTATATGTCACACATGAAACAAAAAGGTTTTTATTATCGTATTTTATGTATTCATACGTAAAAAATAATTGAATATGTTTCATGTGGAACATATTCAGTATTAAAAAATGTTTAATAACTGATAAGACTCATTTCACATGAAACATTCATCGGTGCGTTTCACGTGAAACGTGTAGATGTGTGAATATCAAATAAACGACGTATTTTTGTCAAAAACCCTTATTTTTCAACGTTTTTAGAGAAAATGTCCTTATTAAAAAGACAAATGAGAGCGTCTTTTATGCACCTTATTCACCTAGTTATCCACAGTTTTTACTGATTTTAGCTTTATTTTATTATTTCTTTAAAAGACATGCTTATTTGAACCATCTCTGAAATGTCTTTTATAAAAATGTACCTTTCTCTGTGATTTTTGAGATGTTTTGAAAAAACTGATCTGAGTATTTTACGGTGATTATATGTAAAAGACATTGAGTTAAAAATCTATTTTGCTCCATCAGCCCTCACACGGACCCTTCCTCGGCTCTTTCGCATTCGCTTCAGAGCCTGCGGGCTTCGCGGGTCCTTGGTTCAATTCTCCTGCCGCACGCAAACAAAATCTCTAAAAGCGCTGCTTTTAGAGATAATGTTTGTTTTGTGCGGGCAGGGAGAATTGAACTCCCGTCTCATCCTTGGCAAGGACGTGTCATACCACTAAACTATGCCCGCATTGTATATAGTGCACCTCCGGGTCGGGGTTTTGCAATTACTCATTTCATTCGTAATAAAGCAAAACCCTTCCAGCCCTGACGTAACAGAATAAATTCTGTTACTACAGATGCACGATGTGCACCTGCCAGGACTCGAACCCAGAATAACTGATCCGAAGTCAGTCGTGATATCCATTTCACCACAGGTGCATTTTCTTGCGAAAGTACTTATAAAGTATACCCATTTATTGTGAATAATCAAGGGCGCTCTTTGGTATTCACACTTATACACATATATAGAAAAAATTGTTTGACATGTTAATTTTTCTTGCATAAAATATTATTAATTTTCAACCTTAAAATTTACAGATATGAACACGCACGAATTACCATCCACGCCTTTTTATTATGGAAATCAAACCAGGACAATTCCAGAGATTATAAAAAAAAGGTCCCCTTTATCTTCTTTATGTATAACTGCAGGCAGATTATTTTTAAGCATAAAAAGCAATATCGCTTTTTTCTTAGAGAAAAAAAGTAATAAAGAAATATCTTTTAAGGTGCCTAAAAATGCTTTATCCGCACTAAAACATAGAGAAGAATTTGCCCAAAAAGGTGTTATTATCACCGAAGAAGGAGACACCGCTATTGTTTCTTGTAAACCTGATTACATTACTAAATTTAATCTAAAGAAAAAGAAATAAATTAGTCGCACTTTCTTAATAAAGAAATCCAGACCCTCGCTATTATAAAGCGAGGGTTTTATTTATTGTCACAAGTTTTTTTTCTGATACACTATGAAGTATGGTATATACTCAAAATTTTAACATACCTGAAAAGGTTTCACGTGTGACTTCTGCCTTGCAACAAGCAGGATATGAGGCGTATATTGTAGGTGGATGTGTGCGCGACATGTGTATGGGCATTACCCCAAAAGACTGGGATATTACTACCAATGCAACACCAGAACAAGTCATTCCTCTATTTGCAAAAGCGGTACATGAAAACAATTTTGGCATGGTTGCCATTATTGATGAAGAAGAACCTCTTGAATCACCGTTTCGATCCATTGAGGTGACGACATATCGCTCAGAAACCACATATACTAACAATAGACATCCCGACCATATTACATACGCCCAAACATTGCGTGAAGACGTGCGTCGGCGCGACTTTACCATGAATGCACTTGCCTATGACGTAGAAAAGGGTGAGCTTATTGATTACTATGATGGACTCAAGGCAATTCAAGAAAAATTAATTGTGACCGTTGAAAATCCACACGATCGTTTTGAAGAAGACGCCCTCCGCATTATGCGGGCAATTCGTTTTACTGCGCAATTAGGGTTTCACATAGAACCCCAAACAGAACAAGCACTGTCTGCATATGCACAAAACTTATCCACTATTTCTGTAGAGCGTATTCGAGATGAGTTTGTGAAACTTATTATGTCTGCGCACCCTATGCACGGACTTCAAAAAGCACACACCCTCGGTATTATGCATTACATCTCGCCAGAGCTCATAGAAGGAGTAGGTGTTGATCAAAGCAGGAACCATGTCTATGATGTGTGGGAACACAATTTGAGAGCACTTCAAAAAACTGCTGACGAACAGTGGCCACTCTATCTACGCCTTGCTGCACTGTTTCACGATGTAGGAAAACCACGCACACGTCGCCGTGATACCAAAAAAAATATCTACACCTTTTATGGGCATGAGGTGGTTGGTGCAAAAATGACCAAAGAATTCATGAAACGCTTGCGCTTTCCTAAAAAAACAACAGACGAGGTTGTGAAATTAGTGCGCTACCACATGTTCTTTAGCGACCCAGAACAAATAACACTCTCAGCTGTGCGTCGCATGATTACTCATGTGGGCAAGGAATATATTTGGGATCTCATGAAATTGCGTCGCGCAGACCGTATTGGTATGGGGCGCCCCCAAGCGGCGCCGTATCGCTTGCGCAAATATGAAGCAATGATTGAGCAAGCATTACGCGACCCTATTTCTGTGCAACAACTCAATATTAATGGTGACTATATGATCAAAGACATGGGTATGAAACCAGGTCCGCGCATGGGATGGATGCTCCACGCACTCCTTGAGGAAATTTTAGAGCAACCAGAAAACAATACGCGAGAATGGCTCATTGAGCGTGTCAAAGATTTAGATGAATTGGATGACGAAACACTGCGCAAGCTCGGCGAAAAAGGGAAGTCCACCAAAGAACAACACGAAGAAGAGTCTATTCGCGATATTCACAAAAAACACGGGGTAGCATAATTGCTTTATTTCAAAATAAGTGGTATTGTTTGATAAAATAAAAAACATCCCTATGATCCTTAAAACCAATACACCTTTTGGTCAAGAGTACGATCGTATTCTTGTAAGTATTTCTCGTGATAATTTTTTACATATCATGCGCGCAGACTGGTTTGTTACGCTTGTGCATACACTTAATCAAAGCGGTGCGCCTGCAGAAAAAAGGATTGCAGAGAGATTGCAATTTGCATTAGATAATCCGCACGGTGTTGATATTTTGTTTTACAAAAAATTAACTGAGGATATTGAATCAATCACATAGACTTAAAGACATAATACCCATCAATAGCATCTCATACAGAGGTGCTATTATTTTTGATGAGGCACTTAGAATACTTGTGTTTTTGGTACAGCGAGTTACTTTCAGTTTTTAAATACAAAACATTGACTTTTTATAAAAATAATATATAATATAACTCCGTACCAAACTTTTAAAAAATGAGCGAAAATAATTTTTTAAATGCATGCACACATATTGGATTAACTATCATAGCAGCATGTAAGCAATCAAAGACTGAAAGCAGTTTTTGATTAAAAATTAAGTGCCACAGGTTCTTTGCAAGACCATATTGTGCTAGTGAGCACATATGTACCACCAAAAGATGAGATTTTTCTCATCAACCAAAAAAGAAGAGTGCTCTGTGCACTTGCCATCTTCAAAGAAGACAGGAGTGGGCACACTTCAAAAGTAATCAGTAAATCACTGATCAGATGTGTTCGGTCTTATCGACAATTTCTTGCACGAACAAGGAAATAACCCAGACGCACACAAAGAATAAAAAGCATTCCATAATAGCGAATGCTTTTTTATATATGTACATCTAGAACAAGAGGCACATGATCAGATCCCTCATGGTCGCGCAATGTTTCTATGCCTTGCACATGCTTCATAACATGTGCAGGTACAAAAAAATAATCAATACGCCAGCCCACATTGCGATCCTTGGCGCGAGATTTTTGATCCCAATACGTGTACACACCTTCAGTGTCAGGGTAGAGCGCTCGGAACACATCTACCCAACCAAGCGCGATCAGTTTGTCGAGCTCGGCGCGTTCTTCGGGTAAGAATCCTATAGAATTTTTATTTTCTTTGGGACGAGCCAGATCAAGAGCAGTATGCGCAACATTAAAGTCTCCGGTTAAAATGACTGGTTTTTCTGTATTCAATTTTTTAATGTATTTCAAAAATTCTGCGTAATAGGCAAGCTTATACTCAAGTGATGCTGTTTTGCTCGCACCATTAGGGAAATAACTATTTACTAAAATAAAAGTATCAAAATGTGCGGTAATGGTTCGCCCGTGCCGGTCGAGATCTTTGTTCGGAAGTCCGTACATTACTTTTTGAGCTGGAATACGTGAGTATATTGCAGTGCCTGAATATCCGCGACGCTCTTGTGAACTATGAAAATATGCATACATACCCTGAGGTGACTGCAGAAAAGCAGAGAGTTGCTCTTGCTCTGCTTTTATTTCTTGCAAGCAATAGATATCAGCATCAAGAGCAAATAATGCATCAAGGTCGCCATTGCGCTCGATGGAGCGAATACCATTTACATTCCATGAGAGTATTTTCATAACCCCTATCGTAGCACAAAATACACCTTCTATACAAAATGCGCGCGAAATATTCCGCGCGCACACATAAGATACCTCTTATTATATAAGATAAAAAATAGAAGGGCTTTAATACTCATGAACCATTCCGTAATAAATGAAACTTTTCTTGGTAGGTTCTTTCCATTTTAATTTCAACTTAAACCTTTTGATACTTCTGTTTATTCTCATTTTGTTTTTTGTGATATTCACATTGTTATCTATGAGAATAATTTGAGTATCATTTTGATTTAATCTATACTACCTTTTTAGGCTTAAAAAATCGTCCAGACTTTTATTAATCTTTAAAAACTTTTTCAAGTTAAAATCTCCAGCAAAATACTTATCCGCTTTGAGATATTTTTCAAATAATTCTTTCATAAGGTATGTTTTTTTGTTAAAGAGCCTTATAAGCACTATAGATTCTTTGCTCAATAATGTCAAAAATCACTTTGAGCAACTTTTGCTGTTTGTGTTCCATGCAGACTTATTTCTTTTGCAGTAAAGTAAAAACCAATGCCAAACCATCATCAGGGTCATTGCGTGTATCAAAGTAACGGATACGCTGATCAATAACACGAAATTCAACCCCAAAAATATCTTTGATTTCTTGTTCAGTAAAAAAGTAGTAGTGCAGGCCAAATTTTTCAAAGAGACCCGATGTCGCGCGTCGCGCGTCAAATCCCAAAAAGCTCCGTGTATGTCTTGAAAAAGAAACATTGAGCACATATCCGCCAGACTTTAATGTGCGATGTAATTCGCGCACATACAAAGGCCAGTCTGCTTGATCAAGATGTTGCATGAGACCAATATCAGTTACCACATCAAAACTCCCATCAGCAAGAGGAATATCGAGCACATCACCAACGAGAGAGCGCGCTTCTGATGAAAGACCTTCGTATTTGATAGTTGTATTCACCCGCTCTACAATGAGGGGTATATAGTCAATACCAATCACTTTGTATCCGAGACGCACGAGTGTCATCATCCACAGACCACGCCCCGACCCTACATCCAATACGAGCGATCCGCGATCAAGGTGTGGCAACATAGTGAGCGCTGTTTTTTGATAATCAATATGAGACCATACATCGCTCCCGGTGCGATAGGCAGTTTCAAAATAATTTTTATGGGCCTGACTCATGCACTCTAGTATATCATGTAATTATAGAGTTGATATATTTTTTTAAATATACTACGATAGATGTAAATTGATTCTTAACATTAAATAGTACTCCCATGAAAACTCTTCTCTTTTTTTTTATGTATGGCGCAGCCTACACGTATTTTTTTCTTCACAGAAAACCTTTTCCTGAACTGAGCGATCATGCGCTCTGTGCAGCAGCAATTATTTCTTTTAGTATTCTGTATGGATGTATTTGGCTCTTTAGATATGATGCATCGTATTCAGAAAAAAAACTCATGCCGCGCGATATTGGTTTTTCCGCGCTCCTTATCATACTTTTTCTCTTTATGATTAATGGATATCTAGAGGTAAGTGTGATGCTCTTTTTAGTGAATGTAGGAGTATACACCTGTATTGCACTTGGCGAATATATCCTTGAACGCATCGAGGATTACACAGCCGAGCGAGCAGTCTATCGTCAAACACTCATACGAGAACTGAATGAAACATACGCACTCATCAAGCCTCATATCAACGAGACACCTGAACAAGAAACCGAGCGCTTGCGTAACTATGATTTACAAGAGATACAGAAACAAAGGAATCTAAAAAAGCGGTGGAAGTATGCCAATGGTTTTTGTCTATAAAAAACCAAAAAAAATAAAAGCGGTGTTTGCATGAACACTGCTTTTTTTTAGGTATTTATTTTTTCTTGCCGTGGAATTTTTCGTGAACTTCACGCAGACGCTTGTCTGTAATATGAGTATAAATTTGTGTTGTTGCAATACTTGCATGACCGAGCATTTGCTGCACACTACGGAGGTCAGCACCATTTTCAAGGAGTCCTGTTGCAAAACTGTGTCGAATAACGTGTGGAGTCACTTTTTTGGATACACCGGCTTTGATGGCGAGTTGTTTCAAAATACGCTCAATAGATCGCGGAGAGAGACGCAAACTCTTTTGATCTTCAAGATCCTTGGTAACGCGCGGAGACACTTGCACAAAGAGTGCTTCTTCCATGTCATCTCTTTTTTCAAGGTATGCGCGCAGGGCATCTCGCGCATCTGAAGAAATAAACACTACGCGAATTTTTTCGCCCTTTCCACGAACAGACAATTCTGATTTTGAAATATCAATATCACGATTGAGTCCAGCAAGCTCTGATACACGCAATCCCGTTGAAAAGAGAAGTTCGAGAATGGCAGTGTCTCTGAGGCTTTTGAGGTCATCCCCGCGCACCGCTTGAAACATGCGGTCGAGCTCTTGGGGTGATATGAGATCGAGACTGCGCTCACCCACCTTGGCGAGTTCAATGCGATCCGGCGCGAGCGAAGCAATGTCGCGTTTCATCATATATTTCAAAAAACTACGGAGCGCAATGAGGTAATAGTTTTGTGTTTTCTTTTTCAGCGTGCTTGTATGTTGTCCTTTGGTGCGCGCACCCATTTGCCTGTTCAGATGAAGACGAAATTCGCGCACGAGATCATCGGTAATCTCTTGGGGTTCGGTAATATTGGCAAAATCTAAAAAACGATAGAGGTACCGCTGATAATTATCAACAGTCTTGAGACTGCGCCCTTTTTCTATTTCAACATACTCGAGAAATTGATGCACCAAACTCTGTATGCGCGTCTTGTTCTGTGTCATGTTTTCATTATATCATGTATACTAGAGATATATGCTATCATTTTTCAGAAAATTCTTATCCAAAAAAACACCCACACCACCTCACATCCAAAGCCGCACCGACTTGCGTGGCACATATGTACTGGTGCGCATTGATGTGAATGTGCCTGTGCGAGGCGACGGCTCAGTGAGCGACGATGATGCCGTACGTATTTTTGCAACACTTCCTACGCTTCAATTCCTCATAGATCAAGGAGCGAAAATTATTGCTATCAGTCACTGCGGCAATGCGGATGACACCTTGGCACCAGTAGCTACATTTATGAAAGATACGTGCAATCTACCAGTAACCTTTATACCTTGTCTCTTTGGGCAAGAAGTAGATGATGCCCTTGCACAGCTTGGAGAAGGAGAAATACTCCTCTTGGAAAACTTGCGCAATGACGCCCGAGAAAAAAATAATAATCTCAATTTTGCGCGAGCTCTCGCTGCATATGCAGATGTGTATGTAAATGAGGCATTTTCAGCATCGCATCGCGAACATGCAAGTATTGTAAGCATTCCACAGGTATTGCCTACATATTTTGGATTTCAGTTTCATAAAGAATATACAGCACTCTCAGCTGTGCTCGATCCAAAGCATCCGCTCCTCGTTATTGTGGGTGGTGCTAAATTTGATACAAAACTACCTCTCATCAATGCTATGCTCAAGCGCGCAGATACGCTCTTTGTTGGCGGAGCACTTGCCCATACTTTTTTTGTACATCAAGGACACACCATTGGTGCATCGCTCTTTGAAGCATATGATGCCATTGCAGACCTTGCGAAAAGGTCTTCTGTAATGATACCTCGCGACGTTATAGTTACAACAGGAGAAGAGGTGCGCACCACGACACCTGATGCTATTACACCTCTTGAGAAAATTGTCGATCTCGGACCCGCGACTCTTGAAGCGCTCGCTCCACACATCACCAAAGCGCGCACTATTATTTGGAATGGCCCCTTGGGTTGGTATGAAGGAGGATTTGACGGTGGCACACAGGCGCTCCTTGAAAAAATCGCAGAGGCACCTGGGTTTTCTATTATCGGAGGAGGGGATACTGTAGCTGTTGTTCGCGCTCATCATATGGAAGATCGTTTTGGTTTTGTTTCAACAGCAGGCGGTGCCATGCTTGATTTCTTGATTCACGAAACCTTGCCTGGTATTGATGCGGTGATGAAATAATATCACCTTGACCTCTTTGAAGGCCGTGCTATAGTAAAATAAACATGCACCAAATAACATAAGGATGATTATGCGGTATGGGAACACCCCATAATCTAGCTCCGAGAAGAGTACCTCCATCAACCAGTGTAGATGCTACAAAAAACGCGTGTCGTGAACACCTTATACATACAGGTAAACTCTGCTAGCTCTTTTGATGCATGGGCGCCTTGTACACAAGTACAAGGCGTTTTTGTTACTGATTTACTTTCAGGCAAAAATTCAAACTTAACCATTGACAAATAACCCTAAAAATCTATAGTGTACATAATATATTCATTGACAACTAAAAAAGAATTTATGATCCACTCTACAGAAAACAGTCAATTATTATTGACACGTGAACAGCTCGACACATTATGTGCGGGCGGACATATTAAAATAGATACGCCTCTTTTGTTTTGGGAATTACAACATCTCATTAATAATGGAATGGTGGATCTGAGCACAGACCCAAACAGGCACGCATGGTCAACAGACAGCGCGCGAACTGACGGGGGAGACCCTGACAAAAATTATATTTTGCGCACAGGGGCCGATAAAGACGCTAAACATATTTTTCAATACAGAAATGCTACAGAGCAAGAAATTACAGCCGCTGGTATTACCTGTACAGAAACACAAACAAAGATGCTCAATGCTATGTATGAAATGCATATATGGAGCATGAACACTGCAAAAATTCTGTGGGGTCAATTACGAAATCATCTCAAAGAAACCTATGGCATGAGTATTTCAACAGATATAGATGTTGGGTCGTCTCTCTTGAGGTCGCTCTATTATCTACCAGAAAAAGAATTCTATGCAGAACCACACATTGATCTAGGACTACTTACCATTGCATTTCCTGATATGGATACGTTCGGTAAACCATCACCAGGGCTTATTATGCCCGGCATGACAAAACCTTATAAGCACAGTAACAACAAAGCTTTGGTATTTTTAGGAGGCAAGGCATCAATGCTCACTCTGCCCTATATTAATAAAAAATTATTACTTGCCGAAGATTTGAAAGATGCAGTATTGCAGCCCGCATTACATGGTGCCGTACGCAACACATCTCATCAACCACGTTTTACGCAAGTATATTTTGCACACTGCGATGTAGGTTTAGATCTTGATGAACTGGGTCTTCTCTTTAAAGAATATTATGTGCAAAGAGCTAGAGAGCTCTCATTTTATCCTTAAAAATCACAAAAAATGCCTCATTATATTGAGGTATTTTATTATTCCAAGACTTGTTGTATGCGCTGAGCATGGTGCGCAAAATCTTTTTCCGTGCCGTCATGTGGTAAGTCAGGCCACAACCAAACATGAGCATGAGAAATCTCTTCTCCATAGATTTGACTGCGAATGAGATCAATACCATACGCACGCTGTAATGCTTGGGCAATCTTTTGTACAATACGAAAATATCCCTCAATGTCATTACTGTCCCACACCCAACGCATATGCTCTTTTGGTATCACTTGCACATGACCAGGCGCTCGCGGGAAAATATCGAGAAAAGCAATATAAGATTCATCTTCATATATAACATACGCAGAAATCTCTTTATCAATAATTTTACAAAAAATACAGTTTTCCTTGAATTCGTTCATGGTATAAGTATATGCTACAATGCACGCTATGGCAAAACAATCAGACATTCCTCATATACCTCTTGATGTGCAAAATGCTCTCGGGGATTTGCACCCGCTTCAAAAAATACTCCTCTTTCGTCGGGGGATAACAACCTATGAAGCAGCCCAAGCATTTCTAGAGCCATCATATGAACATCATGTACATGACCCATTTCTCTTGCCCGACATAGATCAGGCAGTGGCGCGCATATGCACAGCCCTTGAGCGTAATGAGAAAATTGCACTGTATGCTGACTTTGATGCGGATGGTATTCCTGGCGCAGTCATATTGCATGATATTTTTAAAAAACTTACCCATGAAAATCTCGTCATCTATATACCTCATCGCCACGAAGAAGGATATGGTGTGCACATGCCCGCACTTAAACAATTACACAAAGATGGTGTCTCGCTTATTATCACTATTGATGTAGGCATCACGTATGCATCAGAAATTGCTTGGGCTCAAGAAAATGGCATGGATGTTATCGTAACTGACCACCATGAACCCCAAGATATTATTCCGCCAGCGCATGCAGTTATCAATCCAAAACTCAATGCGTATCCTGATCCTATGATTTGCGGTGCTGCTGTTGCATGGAAATTAGGCTGCGCACTTATTGCAACACTGCGCACAAACAATGATACACGCGTACAAGATATTCCTGAGGGTTGGGAAAAATGGCTCCTTGATATGGTAGGTATTGCAACAATATCTGACTTGGTGCCACTCATTCACGAGAACCGAGCGCTCGCACACTATGGTCTGCATGTGCTCAGAAAAAATAAACGCCCGAGTTTACGCGCCCTTTTCCAAGAATTGAGACTGGGTACTCAGACACTTACCGAAGAAGATATTGCTTTCAGTGTGACACCGCGCCTCAACGCTGCGTCACGCATGGCTCATCCTCGTGATGCTTTTGCATTTCTCATTGCAGAAAATAGAGAGATAGCGCATATGCATGTAACACATCTAGGTACTCTCAATGATGCACGTAAAAAACTCGTAGCGAGTATCGTCAAAAAAGCACATGCAAAACTACGCGCGCGTAATGATCTGCCTCCCATTATTGTTATTGGCGACCCTAATTGGAATACCGGCGTTGCAGGACTGGTCGCAACAAAAATTGCCGAACACTATGAACGCCCTGCATTTGTGTGGAGCAAGGAAGGAGACACCATCAAAGGATCTTGCCGAGGTTATAATGGCATTAGTGTTGTTGAGCTCATGGAGCATGCAACAGAGCACACTTTTTTACAATATGGCGGACACAGCGGCGCCGGTGGATTTTCTGTAGATCTTGAAAAAGTGCACACACTTGAACAATCACTCACTGCAAGTTATGAGAGCATATACCCCAATGGTTTTGATGGTGAAATAGTTGCAGGGCACCACATTGATACACACCTGACTTTGGATGCGGTAACTATGGAAACATATCGCATTATTGAAAGTTGCGCACCGTATGGTATGGCGAATCCAAAACCTACTTTTCTATTTGAACATATCACTATAGATTCAGTACGCATGTTCGGCAAGACCAAAGAACATCTTGAGATTATAGTGCGCGATGACACACACCCCAAAGGCGTCAAAGCTATTGCATTCTATGCACACACAGAAACATTTACTGAAACAGTGCTCGAGGGACGAACTTGCTCGCTCGTTGCGCAATTTGATTATTCAATATTTCGCGGAAAAAGTGAATTACGTCTCAAGATTGTTGATATTGTATAAAGGAAAGATATTGCCTTGACCAAAACTCTTCTGTAAGTATGATGGGTAGAAATAACTTTTAAAAATTAATAGGATGAACACACTTCAAGAAACACTTTGTTCTGTTGCTAATATTGCACTACAAAATATCCAAACACAAGCCTCAAATCGCAACGACATTACCACTGAAAATTATTTTGGTTTTAAGATTAAGCGACCACAACATATACACGATCGAGTTGCCGAAGGTCAAAAAATACAAAAAATTATTGACTGGCAGCAAGCAGCTCAAGAAGTGAATGAAATGATTACATCACGAGGATTACAGAAGCCTTTGGCAATTGTTCCCAAAAAAGTTTTTGATACAATACTCGAACTGATGGAAATTACTGATTTCAAAAATGCACTAAAGGAAAATGGTAATATCTATATTCCACCGATGGTCATTGAAACTGCATTTTCACTATTTGATCCTATTGCACACATATCAAATCCTAGCTGGGATGTGTCAATACAAGAAATCAAGAAGGTTCTTTTTTATAAAAAGTACCCTTATCTTGAAAAGGCCGCAAGATTCCTTTGTGTGAAAGAAAAAATCTTAAAGAGTCTTCAGGAAAAGTCGTGGGATTTTGATGTTGAGCACACAGAAGCATGGAGATCTTTACCTCCCGGTATCTCTATTAAAAAAGAAGACTTTGGTCTTCCTCAATTGACGGATGAGTATACTGTTTATTTACGCCTGCTCTGCGCCCTCAGTAAAGATATGAACCCTCACGGCAGTATGATAGCAATGATGCAAAAAACGCCTTTTGTGCAAAAAGAATTTTTATTTAAAAATGATGAAAAATCTCATATCAATCGATGGGTTTTTTCAATTAAAAAACACTCTCGATACGATATTATGAAGCATGTGCTCTCTTGTATTCAAGAAAGTAATTATCTTGAACCTTCAGCGCAAGAGCTTGATTTTCTTAAACAAGAAAAAGCATCTTTTGCATCTCAGGTACACTTTGAAAAACTTCCTCAGAATATTGAAGATATTCTCATGGGAGTCAAAGAAAAATTTCCTTCATGGCATGTCTCTGTTGCATGTGATCCGTATTTCTTTTCCATCACCTCGCCTTTGGGTAAGGATTTTTGGAAATACGCCCAAGAGCGCGCGGATTATTGGCGGGGGAAATACGCTGAGGCAGATGCTATGGTTTTGGAATTTTTGACTAATTCAGAGAAATGGAAACAAGCTCTCATTGATCAAGGTATTTCATTCGCAGGAACTATATCAAGCCAGCAAATGTACGAAGATATTCGCGATGGTAAATGGGCGGATGATAAAGATCCTATCTTTTACACACCTGTTAAACATACCTACCATCACACAAAATATGACATGGTGGTTGTATGGACTCAATATGGAAAAAGCCCCAAAGAAGCTGACGCGATTGCATATTTGCAAGCACTCACCGCAGCAGATTTTGAAGGGTTCATGAACATGTAACACAAAAGCCAGATATTCTCTGGCTTTTATTTATAGGTAAGTTTTTATGTTTAAGCTAATGCAATTACCGCAACCGCCAGAGCAAGCATGATGAGCGCAGGCGCTGTTTGCATTAATGAATCTTTAATTTTAATATGCATCGCTATAGCGCCCATCATCATAATAAGGAGCGCAAGCGCACTAGGCACCACAAGTAGAGGAATGATAATCCCCACCAAAAGCGCTGTTGCGGCAATGAGCTTTATTCCTCCGACAACATATACTGACCATAAGGGAAGTCCGTACGCCTTAAATTCGTCAACAATATTACCAGCATGAGCACCTCGGTATGCTGTTTTTTTCTTGGGCGAATAATCCATACATTATAAATTCCTAAACTGATAATTATTTGTAATATGATTATGATAGTATCCATGCGTATCAGTATACCTTATTTTTTCTCTACACCACAGAGATTATTGACTTTATTTAAAAAAAGTATTATTTTTAAATAAATACAACCTTACTATTATGAATACACAACAAACTCCGAGCCTTATCGACAATGTCATGGTTCCTCTGTGTGATATGGATGATCACCAAGTGACATGGATTAAACCATCGCTCATTTTCACATGGATGGGTTTTTGGCTCATTCCCAAAAAAAACAAGGCATGGTGCCTTGCTTCAGAAGAAAGAATCAGAGAAGAGTATCTGTTTTCAATATGTAAAGTCAATGCTCTTCCCAAAAACTATGCATATATTTTTGGAGGACCCTTACAATCAAAAATGATTCTGGAAAACAAACACATGATTCACGAAACAAATGGTTACATTGTACTCAACGTAGATGTTAAAAAAATTGTAGATAGGTGTACTGATGAAACTTTTTTAACAAACCAAAAACTCTCTGCCATATTGGCTGGTTTATTCTTGAAGGTACCCCATCATGTACTCTCTGATATTAGAGAAACAGCGGCTGGAGCTGAAGCATATACCCTTGCTTCTTTGGCACGCAATTCCTGTGCAGTATAACTATACCGCACCATCTTAAACACCTCGCACTATGTTGCGGGGTTTTTTATTTATCTCAAAAAAATGTTATACTCTTTTTATGAATACTCTTGATTCACACTTATATATCTTTACCGATGGATCTGCTCTTGGGAATCCGGGCAAGGGAGGATATGGGGCACTGCTCATCTTTGAACAACTTGATGAAATTATTGAATTAGGAGGCGCCAAACCACACACCACCAACAATGAGATGGAGCTGAGTGCAATTATCGCAGCGCTTGCCTATGCGAGTCACAATATTGCACCTACAACTATTTTTACTGACTCATCGTATGTGGTTAATGGTATTACGCAATGGGTACATAATTGGGAAAAAAATAATTGGCGCACCCAAGACAAAAATCCAGTAGCGCACCAACCACTCTGGGAACAACTCCTTAATTTGGTGCGTGCACGAGAACAAGAAGCACCGCTCACCTGGAAATTAGTACCGAGCCATGTAGGCATTGCGGGTAATGAACGTGTAGATACTATTGCAACCACTTATGCAGAGGGGCGGAATCCTACGCTCTATCGTGGTAATTTGTCGCAATACCCTCACGCACTCTTTCCATTACCATCAGATGCTGATATTCAAGCAAAACGATCAGAAAAGAGAGCTGCAAACCCTTCATCATCAGGATCATCAAAAGCATATAGCTATCTCTCTCTTGTAGATGATGTTGTCATGCGTCATGATAATTGGCTTGACTGCAAGGTCCGCGTAGACGGCAAAAAAGCACTTTTTCGTAAAGCGCTCTCGGCAGAACATGAGCAAGAAATATGTACCGCATGGGGAGTACCGCTTCCTCCACACGATACTGTATAAATAGCATTCACCCTTTGTGGGTGAATTTTATTTTTTACTGAACGTATCTATGCTCTTATACAAAGCATGCAGAAGACGCATATATTTTCTTTGACTGTTGGTGTTATTATAGGAATTATACTTGGATACATAACGCCCTTTGCGCTTTTTTGGGTGCTGTGCTCTATAAGTCTAGGTGTTATTATAGGAATTATCGCGTACACGTATCCGCCGCACACCCACGCGCGAACCTATCTCTACATACTCAGTATATGCTGTATAGGATGCGGGGTGGGAGCGATGAGGAGTCATGTCTTTCATCAAACTCTTGACCCTGAACTTGATGCAAGGGCCGGCACGCGTGTGCACCTCATTGGACATATTGATGAAATAGAAGAACGAGCGCATAATCAACGAACAATTTTGTATGCACACACACTCATTGATGGAGAAGACCGTATTCCCATTCATGAAAAAATACATGTCAGTTTTGATTATGGCACGACTCTTGATTTTGGTGATGAAGCATCTGTACAAGGGGTACTCAAAAAACCAGAAGGGTTTATTACAGATACGGGGAGATTATTTGCGTATGATCAATTTCTCGCAAAAGATACCATATATGCGACCATTTCTTTTGCAGAAGTAAATCGAGAAAGTGTTGGACGACGAACCGTACGGAGTAGGCTCATACTTCTCAAGAAAAATATGCGCCTGCGCATACTCCGCATCTTTCCAGAAAAAGAAGGGTCTTTCTTGGTAGGAATTATTCTCGGCGAAAAACATTTTATTCACTCGGATGTGCAAACATCATTTCGAAAATCTGGGCTCATACATATATTGGTGCTCTCTGGGTTTCATATAACCATGATATCACTTGCCATACTATGGTGTATGCGCCTCATATTTCCTCTACGCCTAGCGCTCGCAATTAATGGCATCATTATTGTGCTTTTTATCCTTATGGTGGGTGCAAGCGCAACCATCATACGCGCAGGAGGTATGGCAATGATTGCTCTCATTGCACGCATATTAGAACGCGAACATATAGGTATGCGCGGTCTCCTTATGGTGGGGACAGGTATGATGATACATAATCCGCGCATCCTCCTTTGGGATGTATCATTTCAGCTTTCTTTTTTAGCAACGCTCGGATTAATTATTTACTCGCCATTTTTTGCAAAAAAATTACAAGGCATTCCTCAGTTTTTTAATATACGCGAAACAATGAGCGCAACGCTGTCTGCTCAAATCTTTGTCACACCGCTCATTATGTACCAAATGGGTGAGATATCTCTCATATCAATTATCGCTAATGTGCTCATTGTACCACTCACTGCATTTTCTATGATTTTTGGAAGTATTGCAGGTATTACTGGCGAAATACTCCCCATATTACAACCTTTCATACGATTACCTGCATATGCAAGCGCGCATCTTCAAATTACAGGGGCAGAAATTATGGGATCACTTCCTTTTGCATCTATTTATGTGCCCCGTTTTTCATTCTTTTTCCTTGTTATAATCTATATACCTATCCTGTGGATAAGTTGGTATGTGTATAAAAAACAGAGCACTCCATAATACGTCCAAAGAATAAAAAGCTGAGATTTAAAAACCCGCGCAATAGAAGCGCAGGTCATGAAAATTAATATACTCCTTATAATATAAGGGTTTTATAAAAGACATAGAAATATGTCGTATAGAAGAATACTGCATTGTCTTTTATTTTTTAGTACGCGTAGCAATACTCACAACAAAGATGAGCGTAAAAACACAAGCAAATACCATTGCTTGTGTTTTGAGAGATGTAAACATTTGCATATCTTTCTTGCCTATTTTAAAAAACAAGATAGTAATACATATAAAAATAACAGCGAGAGATACTCCCCCGAAGACAGAGTGACGATGATTACGTCTCATGAGAATAATAAGGTTTAGTTTCACAATCAAGTGTACTATAAAAATACCAGGTTGTATACTCGCTATTACCAGCACAATTATTTTGTTTATATCTTGCGCCTTATATTTTGCTACCCCATCACTTGACTTCACTTGCTTATTCATATACTATACAACCCACTTGATTAGCAAGTAAATATCAAGAAACGGCAGAACCCTTCGGGGCGCACCTGTCATTTTATTTTTTTTATTATATATATGTCACGCAGTGTAAAAAAAGGTCCATACATAGATGTAAAGCTCTTGAAGAAAATCGAGGGCAAAACCCCGGAACAAGCTGGTGTTATTAAAACATGGGCACGCAGCTCAATGATTCCACCGGAATTCGTAGGTTTCACCTTCGGAGTCCACAATGGTCGAAAACATATTGATGTATTTGTTACCGAAGACATGATCGGTCACCGTCTTGGAGAATTCTCACCATCACGCACCTTCTACAAACACGGAGGTAAAATGCAGAAAGAACTTGAACAACGCAAACGCGAAGCCGAAATTGCAGCAGCAAAAGCAGCTCGCGCATCTGCTGATTCAAAGAAATAAAGTAATTAATCATTTATTCTATGAAAGCATATCTTAAAAATTATCGTCAATCACCTCGCAAGGTCCGTCTCGTTGTAGACGCCGTTCGCGGAAAACGTGTTGCTGACGCACTTACCCAATTAGATTTCATGCCCAAGCGAGCATCTCGCGCCGTATCAAAACTCATTGCGTCTGCTGCAGCTAATGCTACACAAAACTTCAATGTTGACGCATCGACTCTTTCTGTCAAAGAAATTCGCGTAGACGAAGGAATGACGCTCAAGCGCATTCGCCCACGATCACGCGGTATGGCACATCGCATTAACAAACGAACAAGCAACATCATGGTTACTCTTGCTCCTATCGAAGCAAAAACCAAAAAAGCTTAGTCATTAATCATTTACGTATTATTTATCTATGAGTCATAATGTTCACCCTTATGCACACCGGTTGGTAACCCTCCGCGATTGGAAATCACGTTGGTTCGCTGGTAACAAAAAGAACTATACTGAGTTATTGCGCGCTGATATTCTTATCCGAGAATACCTCGAAAAGAAATTACGCAGTGCCTATGTTGCCGACATCGAAATTGAACGATCACGCAAAGCAACTCGTATTATCATCCACACATCACGCCCAGGTATGGTGATTGGACGTCAAGGAGAAGGAGCGAAGAAAATTCGCCAAGACCTCTTGACCTTTATGAAAAAGAACAATATCAATACCGCAGAAGATTTCCGTATTGATATTGCAGAAGTTGCAAATCCTGACGCAAATGCAAAAATCGTTTCTCATATGATTGTTGAAGCACTTGAAAAACGTATGCCATTCCGTCGTGTACTTAAACAAACACTTGATAAGGTAATGGCTGTGCGCGGCGTTAAAGGAGCAAAAATTAGTCTTTCGGGCCGTCTTGGTGGAGCAGAAATGTCACGCAAAGAAGAGCTCAAGAAAGGTGGAGTTCCTCTCCAATTCATTCGCGGAGATATTGATTACGCAACAAATACCGCACGTCTTTCATACGGAGGAATTGGTATTAAAGTCTGGATTTATAAGGGCGATAGTCTAGAACAAGGACAAAAGTAATTAACCAAAATATATATGTTATTTCCAAAAAAAGTAAAACATCGAAAATGGCACACGGATCGTAAAAATCCAAATCGTGTTGCCACTCGAAAAGCTACACGCGGTACAACACTCCATTTTGGATCTTTTGGTCTCAAAGCTACCTCATCAGCTCGTATCAAATCAAACCAAATTGAATCAAGCCGTAAAGTAATTTCTCGAACCATCGGAAAACTTGGACAATATTGGATTCGTATTTTTCCTGACCGACCATATACTGCAAAAGCTGCAGAAGTAGGTATGGGTAAGGGGAAAGGAGATCCTCAAGGATTCTGTTTTGAAGTAGAACCAGGTCGTATTATGTTCGAAGTAGACAATGTTACCGAAGAAGTGGCTCGCGAGGCTCTTCGCAAAGCGGCAACAAAGCTACCGGTGACAACAAAAATTGTTAGCAAGAACGATCTCTAGTTTCACTCAAACACACTATGGCAAAAGATTTACAAAAAATGTCTCACGAGGAACTTACCCAAGAACTCGTTGAAACACGAGAAAAAATACGCGTATTCACTATGGCGCACAGCTCTGGCCCAAACACCAAAGAACGCAGTGCATTACGCAAACACGTGGCTCGCATTCTGACCACATTACAAACACAAGGTCGTAACCAACAATCATAATACTCGTCTCATATTTCTATGGATACAGCAAAACAACAAAACAAAACTGCAAAGAAAGCACTTGTAGGGACTGTTGTCTCAGACAAAATGCAAAAAACTGTAGTTGTGCTCGTAGATCGTTTCGTGAAAGATACTAAATACAAAAAGTATTACAAAACAAACAAAAAATACAAAGCACATGATGAAACAAATCAATACAAAGTGGGCGACAAGGTCATGATTGTTGAAACCATTCCGATGTCAAAGGATAAACATTTTAAAGTTATTGGATTAAGTCAATAAACGCTTATGATTCAAGCAGGAACAAAAGTAATTATTACTGACAATACCGGAGCAAAGCGTGGACAAGTTTTCAAAGTTCTTGGAGGCTCAAAGCGACGCTATGCACGTATTGGAGATCTTGTAGTGCTCTCTGTAAAAAGCGCAGAACCACGCAAGATGGTAAAAAAGAAAGATGTTGTACGCGGAGTGGTTGTTCGACAACGAAAACCTTTTAGACGCGCAGACGGTTCATATATTTCTTTTGACGACAATGCAGTAGTTATTATCGAAAAAGGAAAAGAACCAAAAGGAGGGCGCATCTTTGGACCGATTCCTCGAGAAATCGCGGATCGCGGATATCAAAAAATTGCCAGCTTAGCACCCGAAGTGCTCTAGGTCGAATGCGTTATACGCACTAACTCATACTACATATGAAGATTAAAAAAGGAGATAAGGTAATGGTGATTACCGGAAAAGATAAAGGTGTCACCGGAACTGTTGTAAAAGCTCTTCCTAAAACAGAACAAGTTGTTGTTGAAGGCGTGAACATCAAAAAGAAAAATGTACGCGCCCAACAAGGAGGAGGTATCATTGATATCACCACACCTATTCATGTTTCAAATGTGATGATTCTTGACCCAAAAACAAAGAAACCTTCACGTATTGGCAAGAAAAAAGTAGGTGACGCATATGTTCGCGTAGCGGTAAAAAGCAACCAAGAAATTTAAACATAATTTTGTATCATAACTCACTATGGAAAGCGTAAAAGAAAAACAAAAGAAAGCATACGAAGCTATGAAAGCAGAATTTGGTTATGCAAATAGTATGGCTGCTCCACGCATTACCAAAGTAACCATCAATATTGGTACTGGAAAGCGTAGCCGCAATGACCGCAACTTTAACGAGCTCGTTACTGACCGTATTGCAAAAATCACAGGTCAAAAACCTGCTATCCGCGGTGCTAAAAAATCAATCGCTGGTTTCAAGATTCGTACCAATGACCCTGTAGGACAATTGGTGACCCTTCGTGGTCCTCGCATGTTCACATTCTTGGACAAACTCATTGATATCGCGCTTCCACGAACCAAAGACTTCCGTGGTCTCAAGCGATCATCAGTAGATGCTATGGGAAATATGACCCTTGGTATCAAAGAACACACTATCTTCCCTGAATGCTCAGAAGAAGAAATTCGTGATGTGTTTGGATTCTCAATTACCATCACCACCACTGCAAAAACAAAAGCAGAAGCTATGAAGTTCCTAGAACTTATCGGCATGCCTTTTGTAAAAGCAGCATAATGTATACTTGTTGACACTCTCTAAAAACCTCATTTGTGAGGGTTTTTGTGTACCCAAAATACTTATTTTGGTGTATACTGATTTGTACATTATTCATGTAATTTATTGATCATTATGAAATTTATCCATAAAAATGCTCACATTATTATCCCCGCACTCGTAGTGCTCGTTGCTGTGTTTTTGATTATTCGGGGTGTTCAAAAATCAAAACAACCAGGAACATACGACGCATTTGCACAATGTCTCACCGATAATGGCGTGACCTACTACGGCGCATTTTGGTGCCCTAATTGCCAAGCTCAAGGAGAAATGTTTGGCAAGTCAAAGAAATTCATCAACTATGTTGAATGTTCAACGCCACAACGCGGACAAAAAACAGTGTGTCGCGAAGCAGGTATTACCTCATACCCAACATGGGACATTGGGTCAGTACGCCTTGAGGGAGTACAATCTTTTGAAACCCTTGCTATGATTTCAGGATGCGCCCTTCCTGGACAAGAATCAGTGCAAGAGGCAGACGAAACCTTATCAGAAACAAATGGACAAGAGTCAGAATTGTAATTATGTTTATTGAAACCTTTAATACGAGCATTGCTGTACTCGTAGTGCTCGCTCAAGTTATCGCAGCGCTCTTGTTGTACTTTGTGATTTTTTATAAGCGATTCAAAGACACAGCAGTGGTAGCATTTCTTGAGAATCAAAGCCTACGCTTGATTACTCTTGTTTCTTTTGTTGGGATAGCAGGATCGCTCACGTACTCAAATATCATTGGCTTTGAACCTTGTGTGATGTGTTGGTGGCAAAGAATTTTTCAATATCCTGTATTCATTATTTCATTCTTGGCACTCGCTCTCAAAGAAACAAGTAATCGCTTTGCTGCATATGTAGTTACACTATCGACTATTGGACTTGGATTCTCTGTATATCACTACCTTGTTCAGATGGTAGATAGTGTAACGAGCTCGTGTGATGTGTTCGGGCAAACAGCATCATGTGCAGGGTATTATGTATTTGAATTTGGATATATCACTATCCCTATGATGGCGCTCACCATATTTGTAAACACTATTTTACTCTCATTTTTTTATTACAAAAAAGTCCAAAAATGAATTACACGCAAAGCCCAGAAATAAAAACCCTCGCGTAGTGCCAGGGTTTTTATTTATCTACTCTACTTGTTCTTTTTTTCTGCTTTTTCAAGCTCAACAAGATGATCTTGAATAATAATTTCTTCATTTTTTTGATGAACCACTGACTCGACTTGATTAAATCGTGAAAGGGAAAATACAATCAAGCTTCCCATAAGAATACCAAATATATTCAACGCAAAAATAGAAAAGAATGTGCTTGCGAGATCAAATTGAAAAGAACCGAACCCAACTCCCACCATAGCGAGTGGCGGCACTAAAGAAACCGCAATAGCAACCCCTGGCAAGACTTCTGATATTTCTTTTTGTATCCAGGCAAGTGTTGCTGCTCCACCAGCAGCAATAGCAACTATAAAGTAGAGAAGTGATGTGCGCAAGGAATCATGAATAAGTGTAAATTCTTGAGGCGCACCAAAAAGAACAGTGAGTAGAACCCCGAGTACAAACACATAGAAAAATGACTTGATCAGAAATTTTGAAACACGACCCACAAGCAACAGATCCCCAACAGAGAAACCGAGTGCAATGACGAGCACAGGAGTCAAAAGCGGCGTCACCAACATGCCCCCAATGACAATAGCCGTATTATTAAGGAGTAATCCGGCGGTAATAATAACACTTGAAATACTTAAAAGTGCATAATACGAAAAGTCTGGACGGCTTTTTTCAATAAGTTCTTGAACGGTGCGGTATTGCACATCAGGAGATATTGTGAATGATGATTCTGTGTGTTTCATAGATGGATAGAGATATGGATTATACTGCCATCAAAATATCAATATATGCCCAAAATCCGTCATTGCCTTTTTCCTCAGCAATACATTCTGAAGCAAGTGATTTCACCACTGAATTTTGAGAAAGAATAGGGAATTGACGATATACCCAATTCACATCATTGCGACGATCTACAATAGTATGCAATGTTCCGTGCAGTCTCTTACAAAAACCACACTCCATATCTGAGTACTCGATAATAGTGTACTCAGCATCCGGATTTCCTAGAATATGATCTGCGTCACGCACCGCCATAATGTTTCGAGACAGTTCACTCTCTGGGCTTTCAATAGTAAAGACACGGTCTCCACTTGCAATAAAACTTGATTGCCCCTCAGCGAGTGCTCCTAAAATTCCTTCCCACACCGCTTGTTCTTGAGCACCTTGTACGAGTACGGTGCGCCCATCGCGAGCAAGAATAATACTGTGCGGCGTACCTGTTCCTCCGGTAAGGCGTGCATTATCAATATCTGCTTCTATTTTTGCAATTTGGTTTTCGCCATTTTCAAGACATGCTGTGAGCGTATCAACATCTGCACCAATTGCTTCTGCTGCAGCAAAAATGTCCATTGCTTGAGTGGCTTGGTCTTGACCGATTGGCGCACCTCCTTGATTCACCCCTCTGCCACCAAAGGCAAAAATGATCCCGATAGCAATAATGACGCTTCCTAAAATAATTGCTCCTGGTAATGAAATTTTTTCTGTAGATGTATTTTCTGACATACGATTTATATACTTACTTATATGAATAACCTATTTATTGTACCACAAAATAGGCAAGGGGTGTGTGTTTCTGAGCGACTTGCTTTCAAGACAAGCGTGTACAAAAATTATTGACTTTTTTATGTCGTTGTGTTAATATTTGATAAATTTTCTAACCTTGTAAATTAAAAAAAAATGAACAAAAAAATCATCCTTGTTATCTTTTTAGTATTCATGGCATTGTGCCTGTTTTCAGTAACACAAGCCCAAAATACCTCCGGATCCTTGAATCCAGTAAACACATCAACCATTTCTCATAATCAAGCTCTCTTGGAGGGCGCTGTTGTGGGGAGTAGTAACCCGGTGTTTGTGTATGCGGAGTGTCGTATAGGATCAGGTAATTGGAACACTGTTTCAGACACCTTAACCCTAAATGCGCCCACACCGACAGCTGTACAAATATTCGCTCAGAACCTGAGCGGAAATACCACGTACGAATGTCGTTTAGCAACGTATCTACTTGATACTGCGCAAAACAGTATTGGAGCAAATGTGTCTAATACGCGAACATTCACTACATTACTTGCACCGCAAGTACCTGTGACAAGCAATGCCACGGTAATTAATCCAACACTTACCACCCTGACGGTGCGTTTCAATTATGTGTGTGGTAATACGCCCACGACATATACGATTCGCTATGGTACGAGCCCGCTCGTGCCACAATCAGTAGATGTGGTGGTTGCAGGATCAGGAACAACTGATGTGCTGCTGACAAACTTAAACCCAGCAACGCTCTATTACGTAGAAATTCAAGGATACAATTCTTTATTTTTCTTTGGTAATGTTGCAACAGCTACAGGAACAACTACCACACCGGTTGGCCCTATGGGCTCATTGATTAATATCATTCCAGCTGATTACAGCATACAAATGGATGTGATTATTATCCCTGAACTGAATACTGTAAATGGCCTGGTTCATCTTGTGCATAATGGCACAGTAGAAAATGAATGGACTATCAACGGTGTGCAAAATGTAGATACATTTACTATAACGTTAGGTGCTTTACCTATTACTTCGTATCAGTTACGATTGTATATTGATGCTGGTGCGGGTTTCGTTCTCAAAGATGTAAAAAATGTAACTACGGTCAACTGCCCAGAGCCTGTTATTTCATATAATTGGTTCTTGAATCCAGACACAACACTTCATTTGGATGTATTCTTGGATGCAGACAGTGTGCCACCATTTGGTACCAATTTGTTTCTCACGATTCAAAATCTAGGAACAGGATTTATGTTTTATGACAATATAGTATTGACCCAAGTATATGGATCTGAGTCTATATCATTCATGCTCAATGAGCTTGAATATGAGTCACTCTATAGGGTAACACTACGCGCAGAAGGTAATTGTGGAAATGTAACTGAAACATTCCTTTTTACAACTCCTGCAAAAATACTTCCTGATCCGCCTGTATTGCAATTTTTGAATTGGAGCAATCCAACCATCAATAGCATGCGTGTGCCCTTTACTCTTCAAGGTTCTGAGCTCATGAGCGTGAGGTACACCCTTACCAATACAACAACAAGCACGACTCTTGATGTTGATCAGGAACTGTATGTAGGTATTGGAAGTGGTATGTATGAACCAGTATTCGCAGAATATAATCCTGGTCAAAACTTCACCCTTACCGTAACGGTGAGTTATGTGGATTATCCGCAGGTTACTACCACAGAGAATATTAATCTCTTTACACAACAAGGTGCCGTACCCGATGTATTCTTGAGCCTTGTATCGGTAGATACAAATTTTGCCGAAGTAAGTATCACATTTTCTGCTGGTGGCTGGATAACATTTGCAGATGTGCTTTCATTTACACCTCTTGATGTGCTGTCGACTGATTATTTTTTCCTTGGAAGAAATGATTCTGTGTACAGCTTATTGCTTTTTAATCTTGAACCAAATACGCTTGTAACCGTTCGCGGAAAAATTATAAGTAATGAATTTGGAACTCGCCAAAAAGAAATACAGTTTCACACTCTTCAAGAAGAAGACACAACTGGCGGAGGAGGCAATCCACCACCGCCACCACCTATCACCTCTATCAAGGATGCCAAAGATGATATATTTTTGAATCCTTATGGAACGATAACAACAGAAAAAAATGTTGTCCTGAGCATCTACACATTGCTAGGGCAAAAACTTTTTTCACAAACAATTTCTGCAGGAAGTCACTCATTTGAAAAACCTTCGGCTGCCGGTGTATACATATACACTATTGACGCCCAAGAAGATGGACACATGATTCGTTTTTCTGAAAAGTACTACCTAGAGTAGTGCGATTATATTTTCAAAGCCCTTATCCTCTGTGGTAAGGGCTTTTTTGTGTATTTGGGTTCTACATACATTACACAGGGAACACGGCATATTCTCTACTTGCTTTTTTATATAAAATATGCTATTGTTCTCTTATCTTCGCTTTTATTATTAGTTTAGTGAAGCTTACGGCTATATGGCCATTTCTTATGCTGACAACACGTAAAAAACAAACAATCATCAAAAACTACCAACAAGCTGACAATGACACTGGTTCACCAGAAGTACAAGTTGCTTTGCTTACCAAACAAATTGAAGAACTTACTGGTCACCTTCAAAACCACAAAAAAGACCTCCACTCACGACGAGGACTTATCAAAATGGTTTCAACACGACGCAAACTCTTGAAATACCTCAAAGGTCAAGACATTGCTCGCTACGAAGCACTCATTCAAAGCCTTGGCTTGAAAAAGTAATCTTCAAAAAATTCTGCTCGGTGCGAGCAGAATTTTTTTTACACACCTCTCGTCACGGAATACTCATCTAAAATATTTTTACAATGAGTCTTCGTGGTATACTGAAAGAGAGAATTATTTCTCATTATATATTGTATGTCTAATATTAAACACCCAGAACAACGCATCGGCGTATTTATCGATGCACAAAATTTATATCACTCAGCAAAACATCTCTATCGCACTCATGTGCACTTTGGAAATATTTTGACTGACGTCGTTGCAAAACGAAAACTCATCCGCGCAGTTGCGTATGTGATCACCTCAGAATCAGGAGAAGAAAAAACTTTTTTTGAAGCACTTAACAAAGTTGGTATTGAAACAAAAACAAAAGATCTCCAAATATTTTTTGGTGGTGCCAAAAAAGCCGACTGGGATGTTGGGCTCGCTGTTGACGCAATCACCATGGCACCCAAGCTCGACGCGCTCGTTCTCGTCTCAGGAGATGGTGACTATGTGCCTATGGTAGAATACTTGCAAAAACATTCCGGCGTACAAGTTGAGGTTGCATCATTTGGCAAATCAACTTCAGCGCACTTGCGCGAAGTGGCAGATGATTTTCTCGATCTGTCTGAAAATCAATCACGCTATTTGATCAAGAAAAAACGCCCTGCCAAAAATACGCGCATCAAGAAAAAATAATTTCTGACATCAAAAAACTTACCTAGGAAGTACACGTGAAAAAATCCCTCAAACATTTTGTTTGAGGGATTTTATTTTTTCTTTACTGATTGCCTATGCAGCAACCTTTGATTGCTGTTCTGTAATTATTTGCTCAAGAGCACATGCTTCATGATAAAAACCATCGATTCGCGCTTCACGCAAAAATCTTTGAAGAACACCTGAATGCGCATGTCCAAATCCTGTCACAATAATTGCTCGTGTGAGGGAGCGCATATATTTTGAAGGAATTGTTTTTTTAATATTTTGTAGATGCGCCACCTGGGGCATTTCTCTGCAAAGCTCTTCTCTTTCTTTCATGCGCTCTGGATATTTTTGAGCATCATAAATAGAGAAATCAGGCAATGATACCCAATTACACATGTAGACAAAAAGGGTGAATGTAAGCGCTCCGCGAATACGCTCTTCTGACGCAGTGAGCTTTCTCGTATATTTTTTGTATTCCCCCAGTTCGTCAATAATTTCTGAAGCAGAAATTATATGCATGTATTTTTCTTCTGCGAGCCTTTTTTGTTTTTTTGTAAACTCAATAAAAGGATCGAGGGTGATGAGTGTACCATCAATCATAAATGATCTTGTTTTTGTATTCATAATAGTAAGGTTTTATTTACATCCAACATTACGCTTTTTATTAAAAAAGTCAAGAGTCTCGGCACACAGCATATTTTCACGCCCGCTGTATTTCTTGTATCTATAACACTCATGTTTTTGTGTCGCCAATATACGCAGAAGCGTATTTTATACTCATTGTTTTTTCTTATAGAAATTTTGCCACACAAACCAGCAATGATCATGGCACACCTTGCGCGCGAGCACTGTGTCTCATATATACATGTCTTTAATAGCTCACATTACCTGTCTTTTACAAATGTCTTTGTGAAACAAGGTGTCTGTGTAGCACAAGAGCACGCACATGAAGTATGTACAGCGTTTCACATACACAATGAAACATGAATGATCTGCACAAGAATACGAGAACAAAAGGAAATAAGAGTACTTACTCTACACACTCACACATGCAACGTATATACAATGATGTGTTACACGGCAATACGCACTCTACAAAAAATGAAACGTCATTCATAAATTATGTGTGAAATAATGCACAGGCAGGACAGCAGATCTTGCTCATATATATACAGCATATATATTTCATTAATGACTCTACATGTATGCGAGCAAAAGAATCTCTTACAAATATGTGAAACACGCCGTACCGCAATATCACTTGGTGTTTCATAAAAAATAAAACGAGCTTCTATAAAAAATATGTATGTGCCTATATGATTTTTGTGAAACACCAAGTGATATTATGCGGGTCGTATTAATTCTTTAGGAAAAATAAAAGACCCTCCTGATTAAAAAAATGGGGGTCTTTGTCTGTAAGTCATTTTGTCGCTAAGAGTCGAGCGACACCTTGCGCATAGAGCGGAGCTGCATAAGCGCGGCCTTATCAAGTGTTGCGAGAAATCCGCCAACAGAAACCTTGCTCAGAATTTCAATAATTTGATACTGTGCCTCTGTTTGAAAAATAGAAAGTAAAAATTTGAGCACCGCTAAATTTTTATTCTCTTTAATTTTTTCATCGAGGGTTTGGGCAAGATTATTTTGCTGCGCAGCCTGTGCGAGTCTTGTAAATAATTGAGCATTTGCATCTCTTAAGAAGTATTCAAAATCTATACCCTGCCACAGCAGGGCAAGTTCTTTTTTTTCTGGCTCTGAGAGCAGGGATAATATTTTTGCATAATACTTTATCTTTTGCTCATCTCTTTGAGATAGCATATGGTCGACAAATTGTGATGAGAATTGTGATAATGCCATAGTGGTATATTTTATTTTGAGAGAATATTTACTTACCACATTAAACTAATATATGGCATATGTCAATATCGCAATAACTCACTATGCCGAGATTGCCTATGTGTACAATGTACGATGATTCTCATCTTTTTATAAATGCGGTATACTATGCAGTATGAACACACCATCCATTCCACCAGCACCCAAAAAGTCACCTGAATCAAAAACATCAATTCGTTCTATGTACCATGATATTGATGCAGTGATGCGCCAAGGTCAAACAGGCACCCTTGCAGGGGCACTCAAAGAATATCATGAAGAAGAACGCGAGAAAAAAGAAGCGTCTCTGCAATCGCCTAAAAATATTTTTCTCTTGATTCTGAGCACTCTACTCATCGTCGGAGGAGGGGTATTAATTATCTTTGCACTTGGTGCACAAGTGCGGACACCAGAAAACACCTCCACACCCCTACTTGCTACAAAGGTTCCCGTGAACATACAAACCGGTATTCAAGCAGATGCCACTTCTCGTTTCGCACTCTACACAAAAATCAACGACGCGATTGCACTCAATACAGGGACACCATCATTGCAATATATTTACTTTGTCACCAATACCACCCAAGGAGGGTCGCTCGTATCCGCATCTAGTTTTTTTGAAAGACTTGAAATACGCGTACCTGAATCGCTCATGCGCGCATTAGATACTGGTATGATGTATGGAACATTTCGTAACCAAGAAACACTGACCCCTTACCTCATCCTTGATGTCACTTCATTTGATCGCGCATTCATCGGCATGCAAGATTGGGAAAACTCTCTCTTGCGAGACCTCGCTGAATTGTTTATGTATGACACATCGGTACTCACACCAGAAAATATCGAAGGGGTCTTTGAATCACGCACCATACAAAACATACCCACAAGAATTCTGACGCGCCAAAGCATTATTCCTAACCAAAACACCTCCGAAGACCGCGCCATCATTCCTCAAGAATTTATCAATATTGATCATCAAAATATTCTCTTGAGCTATGCATTTTTGGACGAGTCCACCGTCGTTATTACGACCACTCCAGATCTCATTCATGAAATGAGACGACGCATTCGTGAAAGACAGTTTTTGAATCAATAAGAAAAGCCTCGCAACGCTGCGAGGTTTTTTTGATTTTGAAAAATGATTAAGATCTTCCCTTGATAGAATAATCAACAATATCTTGTCTAGATACAGGAGTACTTGATGACTTCTGATGAGGTTGAGAAAATTTTAAACTCGCCATGCGTGAAAAAATAACCACCCCATTGCCGTTAGGTCCAAATTTATCTAAAAAGTTTTCATAAATAACATAGCTTGGTAAACCCGTTATTCTTTTTTCAGAAAAACATCGTATTAGCTTGATACGATTATCTTGGCCTTGATATAGCCAATTTGCCTCTCTGTGTTCAACATAAGACGGGTATTTAAAGGTGATTAAATAAGAAACTATTTGAGCGAGAATGTCCTCTTTTTTAGAAAAAAGATCACTCCTTTGAATAATAACCCCTTGATCACAAATAATGTCTTCTTTTAGCTTTGTTGAACAAATTACAATATGTGGTGGCGGTGTTATTGAAAAGGTATTTTCATTCGGAATATTTTTTACAAATAATGCAAATTGACCTTTTTATCTACGTCCAAAGTGACATACCCATTACTGCCACTTACAAAAAAATTACTTTTTCTTATAGTTTTGTAAGGATGGGTCGCCCCTGAAGATCTATTTTCTATATAATGTACCATGGCTTGCAAATCATCATCAGAAACAGATCCGCTGTGCACCAAAGACAGAAATTTTTCTAGCATTTCTGCTGAAACAGATTGATGTATATTCATATGTGTAAGTTTTAGATTTACCCGAGCATAACAAAGCGGCACACGTAGTCAAGGAACGATTTTACACCACCAACACCAAAGCGGCCTACAAAATTTTCTCTTTGCTCATATAATGTCTTTTATAAAAACTTGCAAAACATTGCTGTATATAATGAATACATACACAATATGCATACGGTTATCCCTAAAAGACACATACTTATCCACAGGTAATTTTGCTAAACGACACTTACTTGCTATAATGTCTTTGATAGTTCTTTCCGCTGATCTTTTATAATTGCATATATTTGCACATTCAGCTAGCGCTGTCATTCGTAATTTCTTTCCAAAGAATTTACTTTACATACAAACAATAAAAAACAAAAGCAACGCACACACACATAAAAACTTTACCTTTCAGAACTTTCCCTTGAACTCTTTCAAGGAAACCACACAATATATTAAAGCCGCTCTTCCGCAATTTTGAGTGGCTTTTCTTTTTCTTGAAAAAAAATGATATACTGACATACGTAGCTATTAATTTATATACATATGTCATTACCTATAGAAATACTCAAGGAAAAATTACTCGCAGAAAAAGCACTCTTGGAGCAAGAACTCAACCATATTGGCAAGAAAATGGATACTGAATCATCAGACTGGATTATTGGCACCGAAGGGGGTGGCGATCATGCAGATATTCAAGAAAATGCAGATGAAGTCATTGATTTTCAACAACGCATTGCATTACTTGAGCCACTGGAACAACAATATCAAGATGTTCTAGATGCTCTTGATAAAATAGACGCAGGAACCTATGGTATTTGCGAAAAAACAGGTGACGCAATTCCCGAAGAACGCCTCATGGCAAATCCTTCTGCGCGGACTTGCGCGCACTGCTAAACTACTTTAAAAAGCCTTAATTATATACAGAATACTTACCTCGCTTATTATCAGGCGAGGTTTGTTTTTGAAAAAGTGTTTCATGGTCTCATTTTTATCTTTTCTTGATACGCATTATGCGAAAATGCGCCTATGCAAACATTTTCACGCGTTTATTCTGCTCAACCACATAACCTAGAGGGTCACATCATATCTGTTGAATTAGATATTTCTCCAGGGATACACAAATTCACTGTCATTGGCCTCGCCGGCAAAGCGGTAGACGAAGCGAGGGAGCGAGTAGGATCAGCGCTCAAAAATGGGGGCTGGCCATCACCCAAAAACACCAATAATAAAACCGTTATATCGCTTGCGCCTGCAGAAATACCTAAATATGGATCATATTTTGATGTTGCTATGGCGCTTGGATACTTGCTCTCAAGAAAAGCGGTGCATTTTGATCCCGAAAGCAAGATATTTTTAGGTGAATTATCATTAAATGGGCAAGTATTACCCGTCAAAGGGGTCCTACCTATTACTCAAACCGCGCAAAAGCTCGGTTTTGCTGAAATATATGTACCAGTAGACAATGCAGAAGAAGCGGCTCTTGTTTCTGATATGACTGTATATCCTATACACACCCTTGATGAACTCATTGCACATATTGACGACAGACCCAAAAAGCAAAAGCGTATCACTCCACAACCACCAACACCCGTACACAAAGACGAAAGCATCTATAATCAAGGTATTGTAGATATGTCAGAAATCAAAGGTCAAGAATCCGCAAAAAGGGGACTAGAAATAGCTGCAGCGGGCGGTCATAATATCTCTATGTATGGACCTCCCGGTACCGGCAAGACGACGCTTGCAAAAGCGCTGCGCGGCATTTTACCACCACTTGAAATAGCTGATGCTCTCGAGGTGACTGGTATTCACAGTATCGCAGGTACATTACATACGCGCGTGATGACTCATCCACCATTTCGTTCACCCCATCATACATCGAGCTATGTATCTATTATAGGAGGAGGCACGAAAATCAAGCCTGGAGAAGTCACTCTCGCTCACAAAGGCGTGCTCTTTATGGATGAATTTCCAGAATTTGAGCCGCGCGTTCTCGAGAGTTTGCGCCAACCCCTCGAAGACAAGGTGGTACACATTGCACGCGCGAGCGGTTTTGCTCTATTTCCTACGAATTTTATACTCGTCGCGGCGCTCAATCCGCCACCCAAAGATGCATCGCCTCTTGAAATACAGCGTCACACCAAGAAAATATCTGGCCCGATTATCGATCGTATAGATATTTGGGTGCCTGTAGAGCATATAGAATATGCTGAATTACACAACAAAGCGCCTTCGGGAGAAGAGAGCGCCACTATTAGAAAACGCGTTCTGGCTGCGCGCCATCGCCAATACCTCAGAAATAATGGCGTGTTGAATGGTATGCTTACCCTCAAAGACATCCATACACTCATCATGACCACTGATGCCCGCACCACGCTCGACAAGGGCGCCCACATGCTCGGTTTATCTCCGCGAGGATATCATCGTATTATTAAGTTAAGCCGAACTATTGCTGATTTAGATGGTGCTGACATTATTGAAACAGGACACATACTTGAAGCGCTCAATTATCGCCCCAAACATAGTAACTAAGGAATGTATTTTATGATATAGTTAGTGCTGTCTCTTTATTATAGTAAGTATTTACATATGTCATCATATACACCTTCACCAAAAATTTTAGAAAAATATGCACATGTGCTCGTTAATTTTGCTTTGCGCGATGGCAAAGGCATCAAAAAAGGCGATGTCGTGCGTATTACATGCTACGAAGAAGCAAAGCCGCTCTACCGCGCACTGCGACTCGCTGTCATCAAAGCAGGCGGTCATGTACTCGGCAATTATCTACCAAGCGCAGACGGTACTCTTGAAAAAGATTATTTTCAACACGCATCTGATGAGCAGCTTGATTTCTTTCCCAAGAAATATATGCGCGGACTCGTTGATGAAATTGATCATCAAATTGTCATCATTAGCGAAACCAACAAGCAGGCCATGAAGGGTGTTGATCCGCAAAAAATCATGCGGACACGGGCAGCATTCAAGCCGTACATGGATTGGCGTCGCATCAAAGAAAATCAAGGTAAATTCACATGGACGCTCGCACTCTATGGTACCGAAGCCATGGCAGCAGAAACAGGTATGACATTAAAAGAGTATTGGCAAGAAATTATCAACGGATGTTTCTTGAATACCAAAGATCCTGTACTTAAATGGCGTGAAGTTTTTGCAAGTCTTGCTCATTATCAAAAGAAACTCAATACCCTTGCAAAGAAAATCGCTTGGTACCACATTGAAGGCCCTGATGCTGATTTGTGGATACAAGCAGGGGACAAGCGCGCATGGATGGGTGGATCAGGGCGCAATATTCCGAGCTATGAGCTCTTTACCTCGCCTGATTGGCGTGGCACTCATGGCTGGATTCGTTTTAATCAGCCACTCTACCAATATGGGGTAATTATTGAAGGAGTAGAATTGCATTTCAAGGACGGCGTCGTCACCAAAGCGACGGCGCGCAAAAATGAAAAAACACTCCTCTCTATGATTGCTTCAAAAAATGCGGACAAGATTGGTGAATTTTCTATGACCGACAAACGATTTTCTCGTATTACACGCTTTATGGCAGAAACATTATATGACGAAAATGTTGGCGGGGAACATGGTAATACACATATCGCCCTTGGATCTGCATATCATGATTGCTATGCAGGCAATCCAGCAAAGGTGAGCAAAAAAGAATGGGAAAAGTTAGGCTACAATGATTCACCTATTCATACAGATATTGTATCTACCACACCGCGCACCATTACTGCTCATTTCCATAATGGTAAAACGCAGGTGATTTATAAAGATGGGATGTATCAAGTGTAAGAAGAAGAAAATAACTAGATCTTGAATATGTTTTTTGACATATCACCCACCAAAAAATCGCACCTCGGTGCGATTTTTTGGTTACTACCAGTTCATTGGTATATCTCCCCAATTTCTAATTTCAAAGTGAAGGTGAGGCCCTGTTGATCGTCCAGTATTTCCAGACAAACCAATGAGTTGACCTTGCTCTACTTGCTGACCAACAGATACTTTGAGTTGATCGAGGTGAGCATAATAGGTTTGTGCTCCATTAGGGTGTTGCAAGATGATGAGACCTCCATATCCACCATTCCATGCAGATGGTGATCGTGCAGCAATAACAGTTCCTGCACCTGCCGCCCCAATAGGGGACCCAATAGGCATTGCATAGTCTACAGCGCGCCATGGGCCGTGATATCCTTGAGATACTACACCTCCCCATGCTCGTCTAAAGAATGCCCCCGAGTCTTGGGTTGCAGATAGTGGCGGCTGCGGTGTATTACGAGTCGTTGTTGTCTGAGGAGTGCTTTGACGAGTATTCGCAGCACGTGATGATTGGGCCGGAGCCGGTCGAGACGCTGGAGGCGGTGTTGGCGCGGCTTCTGCCATAATACCATCTGGAATCAAGATGATTTGACCGGGCTCGAGCACTGCGTCAACTTCAAGCCCGTTAAATACCGCTGTTTCAGTAATATCTCCTCCGTATTTCTTGGTAAGAGAGGCAAGTGTATCACCTTTTTTGACCGTATGACGCACACTTGTAATAGGCAAGATAGTCAAAATTTGACCAGGACGAATGGTGCCGCGCGTCCCGAGATCATTGGCCCAGCGAATCGTATTCACAGAAACACCAAATAATTGAGCAATTTGATTCAAAGTATCGCCATTTTGAACTACATAGAGACTTACTTGATCTGCTCCAGGTGTAAACACTTGATCAGAAAGGGCTCCTGCAGGACTCATGGTTGGCACTAATGCATGATTATCAACAGCAACAGTAGATCCTCCTGTTGCTGGACTCATTGCATAAAACTCAGCCGTACCCAAAAGAGCAAGGTTTTGTGAGTTTTGTACATTATATTCGCGAGCCATAGATGCTGAGCGTGGAGTAAACCCAAATAATGCCAAGGGCATTGCAAACAAAAAGAGCGTAATGGGGGTTACTATATAAACCCATGAACGTTTTTGTTTACCATATGTCGCGTGGTTCCTATATAAGGAAGGTTCACGGTCTTGTGTTGTTTGAGAAATAAGCCTAAGAAAAAGAAACAAAGAATCAACGACCACGATCAACCGATATCTACCAAACAGATTTTGATTCTTTGTAACGTTCTTTATGGTAGCAGAAGCATAGAGAGAGGCAAGGGGGGTAAAAAACATAACAATGTTTTTAAAAATATGTCAATAGTTACCCCCTTTATTTTTCAACACCGCAGAGAAAGTTGACCGTATGTTCTATATATTATATAATTTTTTCATGGACACACACCCATCTTCTTTAGAAAAAAAACCTATTCTGAGCATTGAGCCTTTTGGGAACCATGTACAACTGGTCGCAAGCACTATTCTTGAGTCATTGCAGCCCACACCTTCAGCGCGCACCAAAGAAGATATTATCAAGGTTGTTGAATTTATATTAAATGGCAAAGAAGAACAAGCTTCTCGGATTCTTAGTCGCATGGTATCTATAGGAAAGATATCATCTGAACATTTTGTACGCATTCTTGAAAATGCGAGCGATTACTATAATTCCAACAAAGAAGAGCTTCTTGCAGCACCGCGCACACAAACACCAGAACCTGTAGCACTTTCCTCTGAACCTGCTACAGAGACCACCCTTCATAATGGCATCCCTGCTATTGAAATCAAAAATCCAGCAGAAAATGAGGGAGGCGAACCCATTGCTCAACACACAAAAACAAATACAGCAGAAGTAATTGCTGACCAGCCTGCGCTGGATACAGAGATTATTACTGACACAGAACCGCTTGAACAAATAGAGGATTCTATTGAAACACCCGAAGCAAGTGCGATTGAGGCAAAAATGAGTACTAAAAAGAAAACTCTCTACGCTATTGCCAAGCGCGAGTATACACAAAAATACATTGCACCTCGATCAAAAGATATATCTCTCAGTCCTGAAATTCAAAAATATTTTGAAAAGAAACAAAAAGAAATGGACATTTTTTATAACACCAAAAAAAACCGTAATCAGATCATTGAAGGGCTTATTAAGGCTGTGCGCGAGAATACTCCTCAAAAAACCTCTCTTCATAGAAATATAGATGTCGTGAGCGAATTCAAAGATGCTCATATGTATAAGAAATTACGTGATATTATCACCACAGAAGGTATTGATGTCATCCTTATTCACGGCAAAGAAAATACACGCGGCGCAACAGGTGACTCTCTTTCATTTGATGATGACACAGACACCAAAGCAGCACTCCATATATTACATCTCGTGAATCCGCAATACAAAGAAGGCGCACATACACATCTCGTACCCAAAGGATACAAACTTTCCCCAGAAGATCCTGAATTTGCAGGTAAAAATATTCTCAGTATCGATGTGGGGGGAACTGATTATGGTATTACCTTGACCGCCGGGAAAAAAGGTGCTGAGCATATTATCCTTGATCATCACCAAGAACATGCACAAGCCGGTCAGCAATCTGCCGCAAGCCTTATGCTTACCCTCATTCGCGAAACTGGACTCATAGAAAACCTGAGCCCAGAACAGCGTGCCGAAGCAGAAAATATTGGCGCTTTCGTAAATACTGTTGACGACCTCACCTATCCTTTCAATGCTCAAAAAGATGGCGCAACATGGCCGTATACACTCTATGGACTTGAGCCATACACCCCAAAAGAAATTCTTTTCTCTCTTGTAGGGAAAAGTGCGCCTGAGAAATTTAACAAACCACTTGATCCACAAGTACTCGCTCGCATTCCTATTGGCAAGAAAGTTGATGGGCGCATTATCTTTGCAAAAAACGCAGAAGAAAGGGCCGCCTTTGCTCAAGACCCTGAATTCAGAGCACAAAGTGAACAAATTGTTACAGACCTTGCTGCGCGAAACCATGAACTCCACACACTCTTAAAAGAAAAAGTAAAAGATCCTCAACACAAAGAACGCGTCAATGCGCTGCGTAAAAAGATAAGCACCCTTGCAGGAATATTACCTGCGGAATACATCACCCTCGGCAATCAAGCAGAGCGAGCTCGCAGAGACCTCGCGGCATCACTCTATCGCATACGTAATCTCGCACAAGTGCAAAAAGAAAACGGACTTGCAACACATACACCTGATTTGGGTAAGGTGCTCGTTAATAAATATAAAGGCGGGGAAGCTCTCCCTCTTGGGTTTAATGCTGTCCGTGCTGCTGGATATGATAGTTATCTCAATTTCTTTACCAAAGAAAAAATAGATGGCGATACAAAAACATATGATACGGTAGGTTTCTTTGTTTCATCAGATCACCTCAGCAAGTATTCTGTTGAAGCGATATATCCGCGCATTAAAGAATTATTTCCTGAAGCAAAAATGATTCGTGGAAAAATGATCATGTATACAGCGCCTGAAGGGCAAGAAATGGATCCAGAAAAGCTTTTGCAAGCGCTTGAACTCATTAAACAAGATGAAGCACTTGCAGAGGACACTGCGCCAGAAACACAAATCACACCAGAAGCATTGCCAGAAATCATCTTCTACAAAGGAGAACAGGTACGCGTACTCTCTCGAGATATATACGGACGCATCTCTGTTGAAAAAAGCGATGGTACACAGCTACGCATTATACCTTCATAGTATATAAAAAACCCCGAACTTGTGTCGGGGTTTTCTTGTTGTTGTAATTATTACCATTTGAGCGGGTCTTCGTCAGAAGTGACGAATATCCACGCCCCCTTTGGTAATATGACATAATCTGGGTTCCACCCCCTGAATTCCGCACCTCCTGGGGTGAGATAGAAAACCTCTTGGTATAATTGCGTACCAATCGTTTTTCTTTGAAAAACATAGGTTTGAGAGCATGAGGCACATTCGCTGTACCTCTTTTCACCATCGTATGGCACCCGATATGTGGTGGTAATACCATCATCAAACATTGTCATTTTTGAAGACGGTACATTTACCACAGTTCGGGTAATTTCCTTCTTCTCACTAAGAGAAGAAAGTCCCAGTGCTACACATGGGTTTTTCTTGAGCAAATCACCCACCACCTCAGTGGTTGAGTGCATGTTCAAAAACATGTGCAGATCATGTCTAGAACCAAGTTTGGTTCCATATAATCTGCGCACTTCGGCAATGGTAAGTGACGCGGGTATTTGTATAAAACCCGCATACTTACGCGAGGGTGCGCTCATGACCCCTTCTGTTTTCTCTGGTAGCAAGAAGTCCTCATCTGCTATCTTGAGAAAAAAAGACAGCGGGACAATGGTGTCGCCATTATTTTTTAAATAAAACGACTTTTCATCCCAAAATGTGTCCTTTAATGTGTCACCATCAACTATAATAGTTTCGGTAACTTGTTTTTTGATGTACCACCTTTCTCCTGCTTGCGCAAAAATTGAAAGTGTGGCACATACAAAAAACATAAGAATCATTATTTTTTCATTTTTTAAATTTTAAGGTTCGTGGCAATATTGCCCTATACAGTGATATATTATCATAAATAATATCATATGTCAATCTTTGCTCTTGAATTATCGTCTGGGTCGCATTTCTACACAAAAACAGTTTCATGACATATTTTGTAAAATATGTTATAATTATATTACTTATTCATCATAATTACCTTGCCCTATGAAACAACCCGACACCTTACGCGATATTGATTCTTATCCAGATGTTCCCGCACTTTCCCTTGACGCAATGCTCGATGCGCTTGAACGCAAAGAGGTTGTCTATGTGCAACGTATCACCCAAGATAATACTTTAGAAAGTGGCTGGAAGGTGGTAGCCGCAACAACAGGAGGGGTTGTGACGCTTGAAAAAATAGCAGGGAGCAATATAGGGGAACGCATAGAAGTGCGACCTATTGATGTCACCCTTGAACCTGTTCCTCCTCATGAAGTCACCCTTCATGGCAAAATGCTTGATGGTCTTGATTTAGGGCAAGGTTTTCGTATTTCTGCCGTAGAAACAGGCGCAGACGAAGCGTCTACATATGTGCATATTGATGTACCTACGTCTTCACAAGCAATATTTGGTAATACAGACAGTGTGCGTATTTCCGTAAGTAGTCTTGGGCTTATGACAGATCCTGCCACATCAGAACTTGATGTGAATATGCTTTTAAGCACACTCAATATTATTGAATCAAAACCTATTACCGGAACACCTGATGTGGAAACACCGAGCGATACACTTCTTGCAGACACAGAAACGCATATGTCACCCATAAAATCAACCACCCAGGCACTCAGAAGTGTTTATGAACACCTCGTAGAATCAAATAATGAGCATGCGTTTTGGGATGCTCATGATCTCATACCCGCTGACATGCAAGAGAGTTTCAAAGACCTCAAAAAGACTATTTACCAGGAACTTAGCGAGGCATATTATCATGCACAAGATACGAACACAAACCCTGAATTAATACAGCGTGTTAATGATTTATTGTCTTTGGTGCAAAAAAAAGAACAACCCGCTCAGGAAGTTTTTGTTACTACAGAAGACGGCACTCTTGAAGGTGGATGGAAAATGGCGCCTATTATTGCGGGTAGTGACTATGTGCTCGTATACAAAAAAGACCCCGTAACAGGAGAACTCCTTAAAAAACAAATTTTGCGCGAAAAATTTTATGCAGATAATCCCCATATTTCAGAAGAAGCAGAAGAAATAGCAACCCCAGAAATACCTACAAAAGAAGACGCCGAGCCAGAAGCCCCAGCAGAAAAAAATGAGCAGCCAGCAAATCAGTTCGAACAAAGTATTTGGCTCAAGCGACAAAAACAAAGCACCCTTGAAGCATATATCAAAGCATATGAAGATCACTATGGCGCAAAAAGTGATAGTTCGAAATTCTTGAAGGAAATGCTGAGCGGTACAGGTTTTGTAAAACGCGAAGATACTGACTTGTCTCTTGAAAATGCTCCGGAAGGGTCAACAGGGCACGCACTCCTTGCGGCAAAGAGAATGTACGAGCAAGCACGCGAAGATTATCTCAATAATCGCAAGCGTCAAATTGAACTTGCTGCAACAAGACACTTAGAACGATTACAAAACGATCCTGAGTACACATCAAACCCTCAAGGAATGACTCTCAGTAAAGAAAATCTTTACGCATATACTGAGGCGCTTACTCAAAAATATCGCGGACTTGAAGCGGTGCGCAGTCAAGAAACCGCACTTCATACTGCTCAAGAAAAGGCATTTGAGAGCAAGACAAAGCGCATTGTTGCGGGTATTGCACAAAAATGGAACAAGCTCCCTTGGTATGTAAAAGTAACTCTTTCATCTGCTGCCATTGGTGCTGGTACTGCCGCTGCCATTGGTGCTATTGCAGGAACGGGAGGTATGGCGCTTGGTGGCGGTCTTGTGATGGGACGCAGCTTGTTGAGCGGTGCTGCTGGTGTATTAGGTAATCGTATCGGAGGAGCCACCGGCGCACTTCTTGGGTCATCTGGCGCTCGAGCTCTTTTAGGAGGACTTGGTGGGGTTGTTGGAGGTTTTGTTGGACGAGGTGTAGTTGCTGGAACAGAAATGGCCTCAAATACATTTAATCGCTTGAGGGGAAAAGATCCTCAAAGAATGCGCGCAAAAATTCAAGACGCTTATAATGAGGGTGTTTTATCTTATAGAGAATACACCGAAGCTCTTGCAGATATTGAACAAACTCAAAAGAAATGGGAAACAGGAAAAACCGCCGGTATGGTTGCTGGGGCAATACTTGGTGGTGCAGCAACACAGTTTTCATTTGAAAATAATGCGGAGCCAATTACAACAACACCTGAACCAGAGCCCGCACCACAACCCGAACCAATCCCAGCAATACCTGAACCAGTTGTGGAAGCACCTGCCTGGGAAAATGTTTCTGACCTTGCCAAAGTACAAAAAGGCGACGGAGTCACGAATATTTTGGCACGACAAATCAATGCTGACCCAGAGCTCTTGCGCGCAGCGGAACAAGAACTCGGCATGAACTATAATGACAATAGAGGAGTATTTCTTGCCAAACTTGCTCAAAAATTTGGCTACATCAATGAATCAGGAACAGCCGATGTGCGCTTGGTTATGAATCCAGAAAATGCATATGAGCTCTCTACAGAAAATAGTACTCTCGTCATGCGCGAATGGGAAAATGGTACACTCGACAGAGTGCATGGCACGAACACAGCCTTCCAAGGATCTATCAATGAGGTGCAATCATCTCGCGAGTATGTATACGGTCAAACAGGAGCAAATACTACATCGTCAAATTGGGGTGCTCAGTCTGCAAATAATTACGTAGAGGGTCCAACTTCAGGAAGTATTGGTACCTTGTCAAATAATGACGGATTCGTAAAAGGACCAACATCGGGAAGTATAGGAAATTTCTCTACCGAAGGACTTGTGGCGGGGCCCACTTCAGGAAGTATTGGAGCAAACATGACTTTTGAAAACGGGCCTGATCTAAAAACAAATCCTGCAGATATATTGAATACAGCTAATGAGCAGAGTGCGGACACATATACTGCAAAAGCTATCGAGGCGCGCGACCAGTACTTTACTGAGAAAAACAAAGGCTGGGTACTCGAAGATGGGCGACGCATTATTTATGAACGCGACTTAGCGCCACTCTCTGCAAAAGAAGTATTTATGCATATGAGCGGCTATGAACAAGGTACTTTTGCAATCAAAGACAAGAAATTTGAAGCATTGATTCCATTTATGAGCAGTATATATCACCAAGTAGATGCGCAAGGAGTTGATTGGAAATCATGGCCAGACACACTCACCTTTGATGAGGCAACACTTATTGCCGCAGGAAAGCCATTTGAAAGCACTCCTGAAACACCTCAATTCTTTGCACAAGGCCCTGTATTTGAAAATTACAATTATGACAAGGTATTTGCATTAGTGAATGGTAGTGATCGCTTTACTCCAGATCAGAGCACAGCATCCCTTGCATACTTGAATCGCGTATTTGGGCCAGAACGATTTGCACAATTCATGACTGTTCCGTACGGACAACTTGAAGGAATTATTACGAGCGCTCCTTTTGCAAAAAGCCAGCAAACATTATTCAAAGAAGTGATCGAGAAAATTATTGCAAGTAGCGGCACGGTGGCAAGTGCTGAAAAACCTATTGGTGCACTCTTGAATACATCGCTCGCGCAAATGGGATCAACCTATAGCACTCAAGACATCTTGGTGTATAATACACAGTAATACTTAATCATTAATCAATTATTCTTATGGATATTCAACAAACACCCGAAGAAGCATTTCAAGCAGCAATACAGATTCTTGGTCTCGAGAACACTCCCCAAGAATTTCAAGAAGAATACGTTGCTGAATTTGGCGATATGGTGATTCAATCAATCATTTATCGCGTACTTCCAGACATGGACGAAGCACAACAAAATGCACTTGAGTCACTCCTTGAAGAAAGTGACAACGAAGAAGGTATTGCAAAAATATTTGCATACCTCGAACAACACGTACCTAACTTTAATACTGTGGTTATCGAAGAAACAAAAAGAATTACCGACGCCATTAAAGAAGCAGAACAGCAAGAAGGAATCATCTAAACAAAAAACACGGCATACTCTGTCGTGTTTTTTGTTGTCGACATACTTATTCTTATTGCTATTATTTTGAAGTAAAAGGTATAATATATAGTATTACTCAGTGATTAATATTTCTATACATGAATCTACACAATATAACAGGTTTGCATATTTTTATTACCCTACTCATAGGAGGGGGACTTATTACTGGTGCGTATCTTTTAGGTAAAAATACCCCCCAAGAGCGCAACACTCTTACAGAGACAGAACCAGGCACTTTTACCTTCGATGACTTTGTTTTATCTGAAGAAATATTAGATGACATGCCACCATCTGCAACACCCCAAACAAACACCACTTCATCATCAGCGCCATCTGGAGTACCTATTTCTGGTGGAGGACCAGCAAGCGCTCTAGGGTGCGCGGTGAATGCTCCAGGAAATGTGACCAATGCACAAGCGGTACAATTATGGAATAATCTTTCGTCTCAGTCGCTCTATGATCAAGCATTAGCGAGTGGTATTTGGCTAGAAGAAGGATTTGGTGTAAATCTATCTGGAGTAAAAGATGTTACTGGAGATGGTGTTTCCGAGGCTATTTTTACAGGAAACGGAGGAAATGCGGATGTTTCATTTATTGCTCGAGCACTCACACCTACAACATATGAAATACTTCGTATGAAACTAGAAAATAATACCTCCGAAACCCTTTCGCTCATGCGGAAAGGAGTCGTTACCTATAGCGTTGGTTACCGTATTAAAGAAGATCAGTGTCGTATCGGCATCTATCAATATGCTATTGATCAAATCGCAGGGAATATAAATTGCTCTTCGCAAGATCTCCCCGCTCAAATAAATGGCTATATTTGGAATCAAAATGAAGGTTTGTTTGTGTGGAATACCGATTACACACAACAACTCATACAAGAAATTTGTACATAGAAAAACATAAAACAAAAATATACAATTTAACATTTGTCTCTTGGGTCTTCTTCGCTTATACTACCTCCATGGAATCATATATCAGCGAACTCAATCACGAACAACAGCAAGCAGTCATGCATACCGAAGGACCTCTTCTTATTGTTGCGGGAGCAGGAACAGGGAAAACAAAAACTCTTACCCGTCGTATTTATCATTTAATCAGAAGCGGTATTGCGCCAGAAAATATTCTCGCTATTACCTTTACTAATAAAGCTGCGGCGGAAATGCGTGAGCGTGTACAACATCTTATGCACGGGCATAGTGAATATAAAAATGAAATGCCTTTTATGAGCACCTTTCACGCACTGGGAGCATTTCTTCTTCGTAATCATGCAGATCGTATGGGACTCAAAAAACATTTTGTTATTGCGGACAGCACTGATCAAAAAGGTCTTATCAAAGATGCCATGCATGCACTTGATATTAATCCTAAACAATGGGAGCCAAAGCGTATTCGGTCTATTATCTCAAAAAACAAGGGCGATCTCGTCACGCCTTCTGATTACCAAAAAACTATTGCGAGCGCCCTTGCTGAAATAACCCATGCGGTGTGGGTACGCTACGAAGAGCTCCTTGCGGAAAATTCCGCTATTGATTTTGATGATCTCTTGTGTAAAACACATGATCTTCTCAACGGTCATCCTGACATTTTAAATCTCTACCAAAACAAGTGGAAATATATTCACATTGATGAATACCAAGACACCAATACTGCGCAATATCGTATTGCAAAATTATTAGCAGCAGGGCACAAAAACATCTGTGTCGTTGGGGATGGTGATCAAAATATTTATAGTTGGCGCGGTGCTGATATGCGCAATATGCTCAATTTTGAAAAAGATTATCCCGGAGCGCGAGCTATTGTTCTTGAGCGCAATTACCGATCTACACAAAATATCCTCACCGCTGCAGACGAGGTTATTAAGAAGAATAGCAATCGTATTCCCAAAAAACTCCATACGGAAAATGAGGCTGGGCATGCAATTAAAATATATCATGCATTTTCTGAGCGCGACGAAGCCACATTTATTGCTGAGCAATGCGGCCGGAGTATTGCGCTCGGCGCAGACCCTCGTGAAATTGCCGTGCTCTTTCGTACCAATTTTCAATCACGCGCTATCGAGGAAGCGTTACTCCATAGTGGTATCCAATATCAAGTACTCGGTGTAAAATTCTTTGACCGCAAGGAAATCAAAGATGTATTATCCTACATTCGTGCAGCGCTCAATCCTGAAAGCCTGGGCGACATAGCGCGCATTATTAACACTCCCAAGCGCGGTATTGGCAAGGCAACTCTTGCTAAAATTTTTGCTGGGCAAGCAGAAAGCCTTACGCCAAAAGTGCGCGAAAAATATACTGCATTTACGGCAACGCTTGCGCTTATCAAGAAAACCGCAGAAACAGAGACTGCAAGCAATACCGTGCGCATCACTTTGGAAAAGTCAGGTCTCATTGACGAGCTCATTCCACAAAATGAAGAAGATGCTGAGCGTATTGCAAATATGAAAGAACTCGTGAGCTATGCAACACGGTATGATCATATGGCGCCAGTAGAGGGTATTGCAAAACTTATGGAGGATGCAGCGCTCATGGGTGAACAAGATTCTCTAGAAAACAAAAAAGATCTGCCTGCTGTGCGCCTTATGACTATTCACGCATCCAAAGGGCTTGAGTTTGATCATGTGTTTATCACAGGGCTCGAGCAAGGATTATTTCCGAGCCAGCGCGATGATGAGAAAAAAGAAGATACCGAAGAAGAGCGTCGTCTCATGTATGTTGCACTCACTCGCGCCCGCAAAAATCTATACCTTTCACATGCACGCACACGCAGAGTGTATGGCGATCAAGAGTTGCGTACTCCTTCTGAGTTTCTTATGGATATTCCGCCGCATATTGCAGAACATATTGCAGACCCATGGACTGGAGAACAGGGAGGTGAGGGAGATGGTGAAAAAATTATTTATTTGGACTTTTAGATTTGTTTGACTATACTGATGCGTATGATTCGCGCAAAAAAATCTCTCGGGCAAAATTTTCTCAACCAACCCCTTGTTATAAATACCATGGTCAAGTCTGGAAATATTGCACCAGAGAGCATTGTGGTTGAGGTGGGCCCCGGCAAAGGTGCACTTACCAAGAAAATCCTCGAAGAAGGAGGTATTGTTATCGCCCTTGAAAAAGATCCTCGTCTCGTCGAGCATTTGCACGAAGTATTTGCTGCTGAGATTGCGGATGGGCGACTTTTTGTTATCGAAGAAGATGCGCTCACTTTTCATGACACGACAAGTAGTGCTTATACCCTCATGAACAAGGTGACTCATCATTTCTCACAACCATATACTGTTATTGCTAATATTCCTTATTATATTACCGGTGCTCTCATTCGCATGTTCTTGGGCGGACCTCACAAACCGAGCCATATGGTACTCCTCATGCAAAAAGAAGTTGCCGATCGTATTGTCAAAAAAGACGGCAAAACGAGTATTTTGTCACATGCTGTTGAACTTTACTGTACGCCTCACTTTATTAAAAAAGTTCCTCCAAGCGCTTTTTCGCCGAGCCCTAAAGTGGACTCAGCAATTATCGCCTTTACACATATTAGAGAACCCGACCTCTCGCCAATAGAGCAAGATCGTTTCTTTGAATTGGTAAAAATTGGCTTTCACCACAAAAGAAAAACGCTCCATAAAAATTTAAGTGTCGCATTACCTCACACAGACATTGCTCGTGTTTTTGAATTATGTAATCTGTCTCCGCAGGTGCGCGCAGAAGAAATAGATATACACACATGGATAGAGCTCTCTCGTCATTTGTAGTATACTATGATCATGATTGATCGTACAAAATTTTTACCCAGCAAAGAGTTTATTATTCGCATCACTGTTCTTGGAGTACTCGTACTCATTGGGGTGGTGATTCTTGTTATTAATCAAAGAAAACACAAAGACGAAGAACCAGAAGTAACTGCACGTGCGCTTTCTTTTGAAAATATTTTAGCCCTTGATACAGATGGCGACGGATTACCTGATTGGGAAGAAGCGCTTTGGGGTATGGATCCGCTCAACCCCGACACAAGCGGCAATGGTATTCCGGATGGCGAAGAAGTAGCCCTCATACGCGAAGCGCAACGTCTTGAAAATCTTGCATTAGGTATTGATGTTGATACTAATCCAGAAAATCAAGGAGATTTGACCCAGTCTGAAATTTTAGCAAGGCAACTCTATGCAACCCTTGCAACAATGAGCGTGGGTGGCGAAATATCTGATGACGCTCGTGCAGATATTTCATTTTTGATAGAGCGCTCTATTCAACAACCACTCTTGCAAGAAAACATTCGCCCAGAGAACCTCACCATTGTCGCCTCAAATGTGACTAATAATACTGCCTATTTTCAAGTACTTTCAACAATACTTGGGCGACTCGCAAGTACAGAAAGCGCGCTCGTAAACTTATTCCAAGATATTGAGAGTCGCTCAACAAATCTCCAGGCGCGTTATGGCGCTACTGCGGCACTCTATGCAAATATTCACAAAGAATTGATAGAAATGTCCGTACCAGCACCAGCACGCATTGTACATGCACGACTTGCAACTACAACAGGGAATATGGCGCTCGCGCTTGAAAAAATAACCTTGATTGAGCGCGATCCACTGCCTGCATTTCAATCATTCTTACAAATAGACTCGCTTGTGCTTGAGCTTGCAAATAATCTCCAAGACATGAGCACGCTCTTGCGCACCTTGCCTGTGAATTAATTTCTTGCACCATTATTGGCATTCACGTACTATATATATTATGACTACTCATATTCTTCGATTATTTTCTTTCTGTATTATCGGCACACTCGTACTGCTCGCAAGTATCGCTCCTCAACAAAGTCGCGCCCAGCTTGTTGTTTCAGATCCTGGAGCAACAGGTGTTTTAGTGCTTGATCAAGTACAACAAGCAAATCAAACATTTACAAGTATTTATGATAATCTCAAAGAATTTGCTCTTGATGCCCTTGCTTTTAATCTCGCAAGCATGCTTTCTCAGCAGCTCACTCAACAAATTATCAACTGGGCAAATACAGGATTTGACGGTAATCCATTTTATGTAAATGACTTGGGTCTTTATTTTCAAGACATTTCACGCAATCAATTTAATTCTGTTATTCAAAATGCGCAGTTAAATCAAAACCCTTTTATTCGATCTATTGTGCGTGGACAATTCCGCGGTATTGATTCAGGGGCAGGTGCACCTACTCTTGCTGAACAATTTGGGGTAAGTGTTGATGATATATTTGTTGACATTACTCCTTTTGGGTGGGATGCTTTGCAATCAATTCACAGACCACAAAATAATATTATTGCATCAACACTTGCTATTACCGGAGAACGCGCGGCGCGCGAAGTTGCCGAAAAAGAACTTGCAACACTTGATTTGATGGGTGCAAATTTTAGATCTGACACCGCATGTTTAGTGACTAATATTCAACGCCAATACCGCACCACTGAATTTATTGGCGAATCATTCACAGGAACAGGATCCTCTTTTCGTGCGCGGGATTTTAGAGAAGGACTCATCCTTGAAACAGCTGATGGGGGCACCGTCCTTGCAGAATGTTTAGTTTCAAACACGAATACACCGAGCAGTCTCATTCAACAACAAGTAGACCGCGCCCTCGCCGAACCGCTTGAGAGAACCAAAATTCCTACAGAATTTCAGCAAATTATTGCGAGCTCATTCAGTAATCTGGTCAATACTTTTGTAAATCGCGGTATTCAGGCAGCAACTTCTCGTATGTCTCCGGCGCAACCCTCATCAACACGAGGACCACTGAGTCCACTCGAGAATTTACTTAATGACATCAGCGCAGAAGAAGCACAAAATAATCAAGACGACTGGTCAGGTTCATCATTTATTGTTATTGATCTCTTGGCAGAATTAGACGGCGTACCGCTTCTTGACCCAATAACAGGAGCGCCTACAGGACAATTTGTACGCCCCGGAGCAATTACACTCGCCGAGCAAGAACTCGCACTGATTAATCAAATGCTCGAAGAGATAAACACCACCTTTGTTGCTTTACAGAGCCTTGATCGCTGTATTCCTGGTCCTGATTTTGGATGGGAATCACGCCTCCGCAACTCACTTCAAAACAAAGCACGCATGCGTCGAGCAAGTAATAGTAATGCCAATAGAAATCAGGCAGCTGTTGCTCAGGTTGAATTTGCCGTAGAAATGCTTATTCCTGTTATACAAAGAGAAATGCGCGGATCTGCAACAGAATCCACTTTTGTATTTGGAACAACTATTCCAAGCGCGGACATATTTATGCAGGAAATTGACCAAACAGCTAATGTGCGCAATCTGAACACACGACTTGAAACGGAACGAGGTCGTGTCAGCGAAACCCTGGTTGCGCTGAGGACTATGCGTCAAAAATATACAGACCCAAGCACTACCGAGGCCGAGAAATCAAATATTCGTTATGGTTTTACCCAACTGACAACAACACCATCCCCTCAAGCGGTTGCACAAAGACAAAACATGCTCGAAGGAATGCGTGCTATGCAGCAATCAATTGCAGAAAAACAGCTTAGGTGTGAAGCAGAGGTGGCACAAAAAGCGCAAAGCAATCCTGCTTGGGGCAGACTGTACCTCAATAGTATTAACAGCACTCAAAATGGAGATGAAAATGACCAACTCTTCTGCCTTGCTCTTCCTATTCAAGACGCATACCAAGGATGGGAAACAAAAAGTGCTCTTGAGTTCTTGGCCGGTCCTTTTAGAGGTGTCATGGTGAGTCGTCAATCAAATGGACAAATACAATCTTCTTTCCCGCTAGGGCGACATGTTCCTTCTTTCTTGGACAGTAGTATTGATTGTTCGAGCGATGGGGACGACTGCCAAGACGGAAGGTTGCGTCTTAGCTTGGATTGTAGCGAATTCTACAGATCAAGTCTCTCATCATATAAAAGTTTCGTAAATTAAATATTTGTACACAAAGAGCGGATTATCCGCTCTTTGTTATGTGTGACTTTTCCACCACAACAATGCTTTTATTTATTTTTTTGGTATAATACAAAACATGATACGCGCATCGCTCATGCTTCGAAGCCTCGTAATACTGTGTACGCTCTTTTTTGTATTTGCTCCATTTTCATTTGAAATGGGGAGTATTGCTGATGGTGTTGTTGCGCTCCAAGAAAATACTGCCTTAGCACAATCTCCAACCACAGGACTGCTCGGCGAAGATAATGTGATTACAATCTGGAGCATCATCAAAGGTGAGCACAGTTTTGTTGATGTATTCAGTATTTTGATTTATTGGATTATTGCATATCCGCTCTTTTATATCACGCGCGCTGTGGCTATGGTGCTTGATATTATGCTCTTTTTGTCAGTAAGCAGTTCAACTTATTCATCACTTCTTTTCATTCGCGAAGGGTGGGAAATTGTTCGAGACATTGCGAATATTGGTTTTATTTTTGCACTCCTCTATGTAGCTATTGGCCTTACGCTTGATTTACAACAAGTCAATGTGAAGAAGCTCTTGGTTAATATTGTTATTGTTGCACTCCTTATTAACTTTAGTCTCTTTTTTGCTCGCGTTATTGTTGATGCGGGGAATATTTTGGCTCGCGTATTTTATAATAATATCACCGTTATTGATACTGGTGATTTTGATCAATCAATCATAGGCGCTGGGCAAGATCCGGTGAAAAATGTCAGCGCCGCTATTATGGCAAAAGTACGCCCTCAAGCACTCTTGTCAAAAGATTTATATAATGCACCTATTGGCGCAAATGGTATTATGCCGAGCTCTACAGAAAAAGCCCTCTTGAATCTTTTTGTGATACTCTTGCTCATTATTGTATACATTGCACTCTTGGGAGCATTTGTGACTGTGTCTGTTTTATTCCTCGTACGTATTGTATCAATTGCTATTAGCATGATTCTTGCGCCGCTTGCATTTGCAACACTTATGTTCCCAGGCGCTTCGGGAATTTCTCGTATTGGATTTAGCAGCTGGATAGGAGAGCTCGTGAAAATATCATTCATGGCGCCGGTATTTATATTCTTTTTGTACATTATTCTACGCTTCTTGAGTATTGATACCTTTATCAGTGTCACGCCCGGTGCAACTTTCTGGGTACAAATTATGCAAGTAGTCATTCCGCTTGCTATTCTCATTGGTCTCATTTATGCAGCAAAAAACATTGCGACAAAGATGTCTGGCGAAATGGGAGAAAAGGCTGCTGGTTTTGCTGGTAAGGTATCAAGTGCAATTGGTGGTGTAACTGTCGGAGCAGGGCTTGCTGTTGCAACAGGGGGCGCAGCGCTCGCAGCACAATCAACTATTGGTCGCGCCGGCAATGCTTTGGCAAATAGCGACTTTGCAAAAGGTATGATTCGCAGTGATTCTGCATGGATACAAAAAGCGGGTATGAGTCTCCAGTCTGCTGGTAAAAAAGCAGCTACATCAAGTTTTGATTGGCGACAAACATCCCTCGGCCAAAAAGCTGTTGCAGCAACAGGACTCAATACTATGGGTGCTGAAAATGCATTTGCTGGCGCATCTATTGGTGGATACACAGGAGCTCAAGAACGTAAAGAAAAATCAAAAATTGAAAGAGAAAAAGCAATTACCGAAGCAGCTGAGGTTAAGAAAGGTGATAAAGAGCGTAAAGACCTTGATCTTGCTGAAAAAGAACGCGATAAGCTTAATCAAACAGAACAACAATTAAACACTAAATATGCTACTGAATTAGAGTATTTTGCAAAAGCTATTGCTGATGCTCGAGAAAAAATGAAGGATGCGGGAACGCCTGCAGAAAAAGCGGCGGCGGCAAAAGAGCTTAATACCGCAAAAACTCGAGAAAAAGCATTTAAGGCTGGCCGACGAGTAAACATGAGTAAGAACGGTGTTATTACTCAAGTTCAGATGACTGGAGATACTCATGTTGATGCTAACGGGGTTTCTCAAGCTGTTAATCTCAAATCACTCAGTGACATGAAGCAATCAAACCAAACAGTGATTAGGTCAGAAGAGAATAGGATTAATGGGCTCAATGCTGGCTTCCGCCAAAACCAAGCAAAAGCATTTGTTCAAAAAGAAAATATCAAAAATGCCGCAACAAATATTGCTGTTACTATTGTGAGCGGGGTGGCGGGTGCGGCAGCATTCATCCCTCAAGCAGGTGCAGCTATGAAGGCAGGTCAAGCACTTACCACTATAGGAGCGGTTGCAGGAGTAGGTAGTGGCGCGGCCGGCGTTATAGACGGCTTCTCTACAGCAAGCCAGATAAGCCAGCGCGATGAAATTCGAGATAAAATATTGAATAAACGCTACGGCACCCAAGCTGGCCCAGCACCACGAAACCCAGGAGGTGCACCATCAGCAACAACAGGCGGGCCCGGCGCACCGACACCATAATTATCCACTAACACATACGCATATATATGATCGACGCAGAACTACAACAAATCATTGACTCACGCATGGCGGAGCTTCCACAATACAGCAAAGAGGCACTCCTTGCTTCAAAATGGGAACAAAAACTTCAAGCCCTTTGTGCGCAACATGGACTCTTGCTTGATGAAGCAGAAAATGTGTACACTGAAACACTTCTTATTCTTCTTGGGGTAGGGTATCCTGAGCTCTACGAAGACAATATAGTGCGGCGTGCTGGTATTGATAAAAAAACAGCAGATGCCCTCATTGCTGATATTTACAGCAAGATATTCGAACCCCTGCAAGCAGATATTATTGCTCGCACAGAATCAGCGAGCACTCTGCGCAATGAACTCTTTGAATCAGCAACACAAACACCCGCAGAAAGAGAAGCGGCAGAACCTCAAGCACTACACCCAAAACGCGATGACTTGATCAAGGAAATTGAAGACCCTTCAAAAACAGACACAGCTCTCAGTCGTATGAAAATGAATGAAATTGTTACAGAACCGCCTGTCACGAGCACTCATGGTCAAGCAATACCCCCAGCACCTAAAAAAGAAGTAGTTATCTCTGTAGAGCGAGCGCCTGCACCTGCAGCATATGCATCTCCTCACGCAGATCCATACCTAGAACCTATTGAATAAACCCTATGCGCTACCAAACACCACAATTTATCAATATCGAAGACAAAATCTTTGGTCCGCTCACCTTTAGACAATTTGTCTATATTCTCGGCGGAGGAGGTATTAGTTATCTCTTGTTTCGTTTCTTACCAGGTGTAATTGCCATTCCTTTGATTGTTATTGTTGCTGGTTTTGCCCTTGCCCTTGCCTTTTATCAAGTAAATAACCGCCCTTTTATTTACTTGGTGCAATCTATGATTGGTTATGTTATTCGTGATAAATTCTATTTATGGCGCAAGGTGCCTAAAAAAACATCTCCTTCTGAAGCGGTTGATGGAGTAGACGATGTAGCACCCCTTGAACCAAAACTGAGCGAGAGTAGGCTCAAAAAACTTGCGTGGAGTCTCGATGTGCTCGACATGCAAAACAACAATACAGATGAATAATGTGTCTCGCATGAAAACACTGCGCACGGCGTGGTGTTTGTATATTCTTTTCTTTGTACGAAGTGTGCTATAATAATTTTATGGCTCAATCATCATCAGCAAAACCTACTCAGGATTTTATTCCTATTCGTGAAGTTCGAGACGGTATTGTGGTTCTCGAAGACGGGGGATTGCGTGGTGTTCTCTTGGCGTCATCTATCAATATCGCCCTCAAATCAGCAGAAGAACAACAAGCAGTCATTTCACAGTTTCAAAACTTTTTAAATGCTCTTGATTTTTCTATTCAAATATCTGTACAGTCACGACGCCTTGATATTCGTCCTTATATTTTACTTCTTGAAGAACGCTACAAAGAACAAAAAGAAGAGCTCTTGCGCGTACAAACACGAGAATATATCGAGTTCATTCAATGGCTCAATGATTCAGTAAATATTATGGACAAGAGTTTCTTTATTGTAGTGCCTTATGCAGGCGCACCTCTGTCTACCTCAAAACAAGTTGGTTTTCTTGATCAAATTGGTGGCATGCTGGGCAAGTCATCACAACAAAAAGCTCAAGAGAAAAAAGAACGCCAAGAACGCTTTGAAGAAGACCGCACACAATTAGAACAACGACTTTCTGTTATCAAGCAAGGTCTCTCAAGTATGGGAATCAAGACAGTAGAACTCGGCACACAAGAAATTGTAGAGATGTATTATAATATGTTTAATCCCGGAGAAACACAACGCAGTGTTCCTGGCCAATAAATATGGGAGTATTTGATTTTCTAAACAAAAAAGGTGGTGCGGGGGAGAACCCTATTATTCCTGTATTGCCGAGCGAAATTTACGAAGCCGCAACCTTGGAGTTGCGTGATATTATTGCGCCTTCTGCTGTTGAGGTGCAACCGAGTGTGGTCAAAATTGGGGGCAAGATATCTAAAACTTTTTTTGTCATTTCATATCCACGCTTTCTCATTGATGGATGGTTGTCTCCTATTATTAATATGGACAAGATTTTTGATGTATCTATTCATATTACACCCCTTCCTTCAGAAAAAATTCTCAAACAATTCCAGAAAAAAGTTGCAGAGGTACAGAGCCAGATCCGTGCCCGCGCCGAAAAAGGACTCGTCCGTGATCCAGTGCTCGATACTGCTAATCAAGACCTTGAAGCATTGCGCGACAATCTACAACAAGCCCAAGAAAAAATATTTGATGTGGGTCTGTATATTACTATTTATGCGGATGATGATACCGAGCTTTTCAAAGTAGAAAATGAAATCAGATCTATCCTCGAGGCAAAAATGGTATACCTCAAACCAGCACTCTTTCAACAAGAAGAGGGGTACAAAACTGTAGCACCTCTTGGGACTGACTTACTTGGTGTTATTAACAAGCTCAATACCGGGCCTGTTTCTTCATTTTTCCCCTTTGTTTCATTTGAACTCACCTCAGATCGCGGTATTTTGTACGGTATTAACCGACATAATTCTGGGCTTGTTATTTTTGATCGCTATTCTCTTGAAAACTACAACTCGGTACTCTTTGCAAAATCAGGAGCAGGGAAATCATATGCGGTGAAGCTTGAAATTCTGCGCACCCTCATGTTTGATACAGAAGTAATTGTTATTGACCCAGAGCGCGAATACGAATACCTCGCCGAAGCAGTAGGGGGGCGCTACTTCAACATCTCATTGTCATCACAACACCACATTAACCCTTTTGACTTGCCGGCACCATTACCAGACGAAAACCCTGCTGATGTGCTTCGTACCAATATTATTAACTTGGTAGGACTCTTTCGTATTCTCCTTGGTGGTCTCAATCCCGAGGAAGACTCTATTATTGACCGCGCCATTACAGAAACATATGCGCTCAAAGATATTACTGCAACGTCAAATTTCAAAAATATTGAACCGCCACTCATGTCTGACTTTGAAATGGTCTTGAGTAGTATGGAAAACAGCGAGTCACTCCTCCAGAGACTTAAAAAATATACCGTAGGAACATGGGCAGGTTTTATTAATCAGCCAACCAATGTTGATATTAACAAAAAAATGGTGGTATTTTCTATTCGCGACATGGAAGATGAGCTCAAGCCAGCCGCAATGTATATTATTACGCGCTTTATTTGGGCCGCTGTACGCCGCAACCTCAAAAAACGACTCTTGGTGGTAGATGAGGCATGGTGGATGATGAAATCAGATGACACCGCATCATTCTTGTTTTCTATTGCAAAACGGGGTCGCAAATACTTCCTTGGGCTTGCAACTATTACCCAAGACGTAGGAGATTTCGTAAAATCACGCTATGGACGACCTATTATTACCAACTCATCGATGCAGCTCTTGCTCAAGCAATCACCATCTGCTATTGATAGTTTAATGGAAATCTTTAACCTTACCCAAGAAGAAAAATACTTACTCCTTGAATCTAATGTTGGAGAGGGAATCTTTTTTGCAGGAAGCAAGCACGTAGCTATTAAAATTATTGCAAGTTATACCGAAGATCAGATTATTACTTCTGACCCTTCACAGATTCTTGCCTTACAAAAATCAAAACAAGAAGGCCTTGAATAGGAGGTTCTTGATTGTGAATAACATAGTGTATCTTTAAAATTATGATATACTAAGACTATCTATGAATAGTCTCTCAAAAACATGTGCGATTATATTCTCGATACTCCTTGGTGTATTGGGTGTAACCTATGCCACCCCTGTGCAAGCACAATTTGAGAGCATGCTCGACACCGCAGGAACAGTCACCCTATCTACAACACCTGAGTTTCCAGAAGCAGGACAGCGTGTAACTGTTCGCCTCAGTAGTTTTGCTGTAGACCTTGATGCGCGCATGATTATCTGGAAAGCAAATGGTGAAATTATTGCCCAAGAAATGGGTAAAACTACTCATGTATTCACTATGGGCACAGCTGGCGAGCGACTGATTGTTGAAACCGAGATTATTATGCCTACAGAAATCATCCGCAAAAGGCAAATACTCACCCCAGGAGGGCTTGATATTCTCTGGGAAGCACCTGATAGCTATGTGCCTCCTTTCTATAGAGGAAAAGCATTGCCGTCACGAGAATCAAAAATACGCGCTACAGCAATACCGCGAGGTGTTTCATTTGCAAGCCCCGAAGCGGTGCGCGACTTTATTTTCACATGGGAACAAAACTTTACTGTGCGCGGATCATTGTCTGGGTATGGGCGTGATTCTTTTGAATTTATTAATCGTCTCACAGAAAACCAAGAAACCGTTGGTGTAACTATGCGTAATGCGGGTGGAACCTTGAGTGCTCAAAAACGCACTGATATTGTTTTTGTTGAACCAGAGGTGCTTTTTTATAGAGAGAGCAGCACTCTCGGGGTTCGCCCTCAGGCGCTTCAAGGGTCGCTTACTGTTGATACACAAACACTTACTCTGATTGCTGAACCATTTTCATTTTCAGCACCAGGTCGAGACGTGAGTCACCTCAGTTTTGATTGGCGTGTAGGGAATAGACCACTTCGTGGTGTTGGCGGTATGTCTCTCGGCCGCATTGCAACCATAGAACCAAGCGCGCGCGGACGCGTTTTGCTTTCAACAACCGTTGATAATGAGCGTGTCTTTTTACAAGCAGGATCCGGAAGTATCCAAGTAACCTTTAGGTAGTATATGTTTTCTTTTCTTCGTCATTCTTTTCTAAAACTTATTATTGTTTCAGTGTTCTTTTTAGGTTCTGCTTTTTCTGCATATGCTGCAACAAGTATTGCAAATCTCTCTCTGGATAGTTCTGCGCGACAACCAACAAGTATTCGCGTGCGCACCACATTTAATGTTCCCTCTGTAGAAAATCAGGTTGTTGAGTATACTGTTGCGCGCGCAAGTGCCCCCCAAACACCTCTTGCTGATCAGAGACCTTCGACACTTCTTGGGGTAGGAAGAAATAGTCATACTCAAGTTTTTCTTAACCTAAACCCTGATACGGAATATATTATTACCGCATCGCTCTACAATAGAGACCCTGCGAACCCTGCAAATCAAACACTCGTATCACAAAGACCCCTCACCACATCAACAGGTGCTGCGGTTACAGATGGTCAAGCTCATTGTATTGTAACCAGGGTTTCTGCCGATGTGTCTGGTTCACGGTCAAGTGGTTTTTGGAATATTAATCAAAAACCACAAATCACATTTAATATAGATGGGACTCCGGGTTGTCATAATAAATCCATTGTATTGAATGTTGTTCAGAGAAACACCATACGAGACCGAGGTTTTGCACTTAACCTGCTTTCGGGATTAAGTGGTGCTGTTTGGTTAGATCTTCTTGTAAATGGACCCGAGTTTTTAAAAGAGAGAGGCGCTGGAGGGTCTCTTGAAAATAGAAATTATTTTTTTGACACAAACAATAAACTAAGTATTACTTTTAAAATGGGTGATCAAAACTGCAAGAGACCTGCGAATCAAGAAGCGAGTTCTGGGGTTTTTTCTTCGCTGTTTACCAACGACTGTGATTATACTCTCGAAATAACCGATGACTCTGGAGTTTTTTATACTCACAACGCACCAAACCCTAATAATAGATGGAGTATTGCTTATGACGCTTGCACCAGTCAAGGGGCGCTTACTGAAACAGCTATTATAGACCCCTGCGCAGAAGAATGGGAGCTGGTTCAAATTCAACCACCTCAATCAACGGGCGGTATTGCTGTTGATGGAGCCCTCTTGCGCACCTTTGACGAAGAGTGTCTTGATGACCTAGGTCAACCTATTGAAGGATGTTATGCACTCCTTGCGCCACTACCTGGTATTAGTCGCGTCACAGCAGATACTACCATAGGTGAATATTTGAATATTGTCATTCGCATTGTTATTGGAATGCTTGGATTGCTCGCGGTGATTATGATTGTTGTCGGTGGTATTCAATACATGTCTACTGACGCTATTAGCGGGAAGTCAGAAGGGCGCGAACGAATTACCAAAGCAGTACTTGGTCTCATTCTCGCTCTTGGTTCATTTATAATACTGACCGCAATTAACCCCGATCTTACTCGACTTGATCCGAATATGCGTAGCACTTCTATTCAATTTGATAGTGCTGCACTGCGGTCTCCTAATTTTGAAACAGGAGGTGACCGAGCTCTTACACCCTCAGAACAAGCAGCCGCAGGCCCCCTTAAATCACTTCCAAGTGGTGTCTATTGCCCGATACAAGATGCTTCTAATAATGCACAAGGTGCAGGAACTGTAAATCAAATAGCGCGTAGTTTTGTAAATCAAGCAACATATTCAATGGGTGGTAAAAATGCATCAAATCAATCATGCGTACCAGGGCCTATGTGTTTAGATTGTTCTGGATTTGCAAATTATGTACTTTATTGCGCGGGCATGCTTCCAGGAATCACTGATGACTCCCAATTCAGAGTACATGTGTACAATACAGGAACCCTGGGTATGTTTAGTGGTCAAGACTCTCGACGTATTGAGAATCTCTATAACGAGCAAGGGGATTGGTTTGTTGATTTACAAGGAAGTACAGCACCTGTCGCATTACGCCCCGGAGATCTTCTTGGTTGGATAAGTGGCGATGGAGGAGAAAGAAATGGTCATGTGGTTGTGTATATTGGTAATGGTAAAACAGCAGAATCTACTAGCGGAGACAATGGTCGCACGAGCAACAGCATCAAAATTAGAGACGTTAATTCATACGGTGTGCGAGGAGTGGACCAAGGAGGGCGCCTTACTCGGTTTAGAAGATACCAAAACTAATTCCACAAAAACACCTTATGTGTATAAGGTGTTTTTGTTTTTATCATTAAATACTGTGATATAATAAACCTATGACTCAATCACGCAAAAAACTTCTCATCATTCTTGGTATTATATCTATTATCATATTGGTGGTACTGTACCTCATTATTATGGCAACACCACAACCAGCAGGCCAGGACAGCCGTCGCGGACTCGGAAGCCTCTTTCCATTTGGAGGAGGTAGTCAAATTTCCCGAGACACGGATTCTGGATCAGGCTCTTTTGATGACGAACCTGTAGAGCAGGTGATTGAATTACAACCAGAAGCGCGTCGTAGTATTTTTCGTATTAGCAACAGACCAGTCACCGCATTTACGACACAAACACGCATATTTGATATGGAAGTCACCAGAGAAAGAGAAGTTCCCGCAGAAGATGAAGAAGACGAACCCACCAGAGAAACCTTTACAGAAACTGTTTCCGCGCAAGAAACCATAGTGTTTTTTACTGATACACGCACAGGGGAGAAAATATCAGTAAACCTTGATAATCCCACACCAGAAGGAGAAGAAGTACTTACCCGAGCAACAGTCGAGAGAGCTCGTGAGGGATTTATTGCAGGATCTAATAATGAATTTGTAGTGCTGCGTTTTTTGAGCACCACCACTAATGCTGTTGAAACATATGTAGGACGCAGAGATATTTCTGAAATTCCACGCAGACTTTGTCGTGAAAATATTATTGATACTCTTTCTCTCAATGCAAATAATAGCCAAGTCCGTCAATTGCAAGAAATTTTGGTATTTAGAGGACTCCTGAGTGCGGCACCAACGGGACGCTTTGATCAAGTTACTCGCTCAGCGCTCATTGTATTCCAAGAAGAGCGTGGACTTGAGGCTAATGGGACAACTGATTTGCTTACCCGAGAATTCTTGACCAGAGAGTGTATCCGTATAGAAGGAGAACTTCAAAGACTTCGCAATGAACCACGATCAGTCACGGGAGTATTTTTGCGTCAAAACATTCACTCCCTCGTATTATCGCCAGACAAAACAAAGATTTTTTATCTTCTCAAGGTTCCTCAAGGTTCTCGTGGGTTTATTTTTGATCTCGCCACACAAAGAGAAGAGCAGGTATTTAGCTCTGCATTCTCTGAATGGTTTGCATCATGGGGAAGCCCTTCTCATATTACACTCTATACCGCACCAAGTGGTCTCGTTGATGGTTTTGTGTATGAAATGAATGTTGCCACACGAGCATTTCGTCGTATTACCGGAGATATAACTGGTATTACCGCTCTTGCAAATCCATCAAATACACACACACTCATTACCGAAGGAGGAAGAAATCGCATGAGAATGCTCATACATTCTCAAATAGATGGTACAAGTAATATGATTAACCTAAACACTTTTATTGAAAAATGTGTTTGGGAAAATGATGACATACTATGGTGCGCTGTTCCAGAAACCCTTGATCGCACACGTGTCTTTCCAGATGCATGGTACCGAGGTGTCTTTACTGCAACTGACAGTATTTGGCGCATTGATACTACTAATGGATCTACGCGCAAGGTTGTAGACGCTGCTGGTTTTCCAGAACAAATTGATGTGAGTGATATTATGCTCACAGAAAAAAGAGATTATCTCTTGATTCGTAACAGAAGAGATAATGTACTCTGGGGAATAGAATTGGGATTCTTTATACGCTAACCAGACATAAAAAAAACCGCCCTCTGAGGCGGTTTTTACTTATCCCTTGTAGATTATGACCACGTGTCTGTCTTTGCCTTCACCACGAGACTCAGTAGCTAATTCTGGATATTTTTGTATATACGCATGCACAACGAGACGATGATATGCCGGCATAGGGTCGAGGGCGATATCGCTCTTGAAAGACTGTGCGCGCTCAGCAACAATGCGCGCTTTTGTTTTGAGATCATCAAGGATTCTTTGATGATAATTATTTACATCAATATAGAAATTAGCGCGTGTATCAAATTCCGGATCTTGTTCGGCAAATCTACGAATAATATGATTCACTGCTTGAAGAATATCACCATTTTTGCCAATAAGAAGCGCTGGATCATTGGTCATTACAGAAAAAATAGTTGTGTCTAGATCTGAGTCTTTGTCTATGCTAATAGACTGTACTTCAAAACCCATTTTTGGCAAAAGCGCTTCTATGTGTTTTTTAATACGATCATTCATATAGTTATCTTATCATTTTTTTCTGCATAAGGGTACCCTATGCATTTTCTGTGTTTTTTTCTAGTTTTTTGCGAATATTGATTTCTTGAGCAATGGTAAAGAGGTTTGAAACAATCCAATAGAGAGCAACAGCAGCAGGAACAATATACGCAACAACAGTAATCATAATAGGCATGGTATATTTCATGCTTTTTTGCATACCCTTCATCATTTCTTCTTGGGCTGTTGGTGGCTCATCAGAAGAAACCGGTTCTTCTTTCATAGCAGGAGACCAATAGAGCTGTGCGAATTGAGAGAGTCCCGCAAGAGCTGCAAATACCATACTTTGCTGCGCGAGATTAACCCCCAAGAACATTTCATTCAATGCTTCTGGTGCAGAAATAAAGCCATACAAAAGTTCTGGGTAAATATCGAGTTTCAAAAATACGTAATATAGAGGAATAATTACAATAATTTGAATAATGATGAGAAAACATCCTGCAAATGGATTTGTTTTGTGGTCTTTGTAGAGCTGTAAAATAGCTTCTGATTGTTTTTTTTGATCATCTGCGTATTTTTTGCGTATTTCTGAGAGTAAGGGTTGTAATTTCTTTTGTTGAATTTGGCTCTTGATTGAGCGGTAGGTGAGGGGAATGAGAATAATCTTGACCAAAAGAGTAAGGGCAATTACCGCCAAAGCAATACTTGCTCCGGGCAAGAGGTCTGTAATTCCAATAAGAATATTGTAAAAAAGTTTATAGAGAAATCCATTAGTAATTAATTGTTCCATAGTCTCACCACTATATCAGAAAAGGGTGTAAAAAACTACTTGTTGCTTTTTTCTGGAACAGGATCATAGACACCCTTTTTAGAGAGGGGATTGCAAGAGATAATTCTCTTTATGGTGAGTACGCCTCCTTTTGCAAGACCAAAACGCTGTATTGCTTGCTTGCCATATACTGAACAACTCGGTTCATATCTGCATGTCGTGCCCACAAATGGTCTCAGAGCGATTTGATAGAGAGAAATGAGACTTACCCCTATATATACACCTATTTTTCGTATTATTGTGTACATATGCCAGATTTTCGTAAAAGAAAGAGTATCGTTTCTTCTTTTTTTTCATAAGAAAGCTCTGCAAAGCCTTTTTTGATATTCAAAATACCCGCACATCCTGTTTTTTGTATGATATGGTCATTTTTTTGAATAATAGTATAGACAACACGCCTCAGATAATTTCTCTGAACGGCTTTTTTTGCAACCTTTTTTGAGACAATAACTGCAAATTTGCTTGGTTTTTCTGTGTTTTTAAGAGTATACAAAAGAGAAACGGTTTCTGTAAACAGAGACCGTTTCTCGGTAAAAAGTGTTTCAAACTCTAATCGTGATATTCTCCTCGATCGAGCAAGCATATGTTTAGCGACTTGTTTTAACAGCAAGTACTGAGCGTCCTTTTCGTCGACGGCGAGCAAGAATATTCTTTCCTGAGGTCGTTCGTGAACGCACCAAGAAACCGTGTGTACGAGCTCGTTTCTTTCGTTTTGGTTTATACGTAAATGACATAAATTAAGAAAACTATAAGTAATAGCTTTGACAAGGGAATATTACATTAATACGCTAAAAAAATCAAGTTTTTATGTATCTTTTAGAGAAAATTCATTCTTTGGTACTTTTTTGATAAAAACAATGACTTGAATTAGTATAAAACACCTTTGGTTTTTTGTTTTTATAAAAGATTACTACTGATCCGCATATTCACACTTTGTTAAGTGGGGGTGGGGTACTTATAAAACAGGTTTTATAAGTAAAAATTTTTTTATATTTATTTTTTCTGATATACTAGCACTTATCCACAGAAATTAACAGTTATCCACATTTAATACACATACTGTTCCACTTATTGTGGTTTTTCACAGGAGCACATACAGCGTATAATACAACCTATGACGATCATTCAGCCTGAAAAAATATGGGAGCAAGTACTCAATGAAATAGAACTTTCGGTTTCAAAAGCGAATTTTGCAACATGGTTCAAAAACACCTTTATCTACAAAGAAAAAGATGGTGTTATCTATATTGGTATCCCTAATCAATTCACCAAAGAATGGTTACACCCCAAATACACCAAAGAATTTATTCGTCTCTTGCGCAAGCACAGTGGTGAACATATCCGCTCTGTTGAATATGTGACTGGCAAGAAACAACCAGAACCTGTGGTTGTTAAAGAAAAACCAAAAACAGAAGAATCTACTCAACAAACAAGTGCACTGCCTCTTGATAATTTGTATGTTAATCGCAAAGATAACCTAAACCCGCGCTATACATTTGAAACCTTTATTATTGGTTCTTTTAATGAGCTCGCATATTCTGCTGCACAAGGAATTCTCCAAAAACCCGGAGTATATAACCCTCTTTTTATTTATGGAAGTACTGGAGTGGGGAAGACACACCTTATTCAAGCAACGGGAAATGACTTTAAGAAACGTTATCCGCGCGCAAAGATCTTTTATACGAGTGCAGAAAAGTTCTCAAATGACTATGTACACTCTGTGCAAAACAACACAGTGACTGCCTTCAAAAACAAATATCGCGAATATGATGTACTCATTATGGATGATGTACAATTCTTGTCAGGAAAACAAAAAACGCAAGATGAATTATTCCATTTATTTAATATTCTCTATGATGAAAATAAACAAATTATGTTTTCATCAGACAAGCACCCCAATTACATTCCAGGCCTTGAGGACAGGCTTAAATCACGATTCTCAGCAGGAATGATTGTTGATGTGACGCGTCCTGAGTATGAATCGCGCGTAGCACTCCTTAGATCAAAAGCACTTGAACAAAATGTTTTTATCAGAGATGAAATTATTCAATATCTCGCCGAAAACATAGAGGGGAATATTCGCGAATTAGAAGGACTCTTGAACTCACTTATGGTGAATATTCAAATTAAAAACACCGATCTCTCTCTTGAGGATGTTAAAAAACTTATAAAAAACAATGTTTCTTCAAAAAAGAATATCTCTGTGGAACATATTGTTAAGGTAGTTACTGATTTTTACAATATTGAAGCTCAATCTATCTATGACAAGACGAGACGCAAAGAAATTGTGCATTCACGCCAAGTAATTATGTATCTCATGCGAGAAGACTTCAATATTTCATTTCCTGCAATTGGGCGCAAGCTCGGGGGAAGGGATCATACGACTGTTATTCACTCTCATGCGCGCATCAGAGACGACATAGCTAAAGAACCTCATATTGCTCAAGAGATAGAACAAATCAGATCAATTCTCTCAATGTAGCCGTTCATAACTATGTGTATAAGTATGTATATTATCTGGTTACAAACATATGAATATTTTGTGAATATATTTTTTAGAAAAAACACATACTTACCATTACTCACATATAAAATGTTTTTATCCACACATATACACAGGTGCCACACAGGGAATAAGATAGTGTTTATAATGAGAATTTAGTTTTTCCACATAATACACAGGGTATAGTATTAATAACTATTAAAAGAAAAAATAAATTAATTATATATATGAAAGTAGAATGCATTCAAGAAAAACTTTATACAGGATTACAACACATTGAAAAAGTTGCTGGTAAGAACTTGAGTCTACCTATACTTTCAAAAATCCTCATCATCGCAAAAGACTCTTCTGTGATCTTGCGTGCAACAAATCTGCATGTGGGTGCAGAAGTAATTATTCCTGCAAAAGTAGAACAAGAGGGAATGGTTGCTGTTGATGGTACTATTTTCCTTACTACGCTCTCTCACACCAAGAAAGACAAAAATATAACCCTCGAAGAAGATAATGGTAATATTCGTCTTGTTTCTGAGTATGCGTCAACACTCATTAAAAGCCATCATCCCGAAGACTTCCCTAACCTTCCGCGCATAGAAGAACCGGTCACCTTTACGCTCTCTCTTGATAGTTTTGTACAAACACTCAAATCAGTAGTATATGCATCGGCTGTTTCTGATATTAAACCAGAAATTTCTAGTGTGTATATGTATCCTCATGAAGGAAACCTTGTATGTGTCGCAACTGACTCATTTAGACTTGCAGAAAAGAAAACAAAAGTTAAAAACCTACCAGAATTTGATGGTATTTTGATTCCAATCAAGAATGTTCAAGATATACTCAAGGTTTTTTCCGGAGACAAAGGAGAAGTTACTATTGCAATAGGAGATAATCAAATTTCTTTGACTGCAGAAGGCGTTTATTTGGTCTCTCAGCTCATTGACGGAGTATTTCCTGATTACCATCAAATTATACCCAAAGAGTTCTCTGTGGAGGTTACAGCGCTCACGAGCGACATACTCCAAGCAGTACGCATTACCAATATTTTTGCGGATAAGTTTAATCAAGTAGATATTCGCGTATCAAGCGACGACAAGAAAGTAGTATTCTCTTCACGTAATGTTGATATTGGTGAAAACACTACGCGTATTGATGCGGTGATAGAAGGTGGATCTATTGAAACAAGTATTAATCATCGATACCTCTCAGAAGTATTTCAATCAATTACGACAGATAGTATGCATATTGGTTTTGTAGCAGAAAATAAACCGCTCATCGTACGTGGTGTAGGATCTCATGATTTTCTCTACCTCATTATGCCTATTCATAGATAATATATGTCCGAAGAAGAAAAGAAATTTAATAATTTAGATGCTTTTCTTGAAAAGTTTAGACATATTGTTCCTCGTGAAATTTTGGTGAAGGAATCATTCACGCAAGTTTTTTATGAGGTTTTTGATATACCTCTTCACAAAGATCATATAGAAATTCGCGGAAAGGTGATTTTTTTAACTATTTCACCTCTTATGAAACAAGAAATACTGTATAAAAAAGAAATACTTTTAGAAAAAATGCGCGATAAAACAAACGGGGTGTTTGTTGAGGATATACGGTAAATACATGAATTTAATTATCAACACCCCGACGCCTTGCGTCGGTCAAATAATAATGACTTGTTTGGTAATATGAATACACATAAGATTTTTAATGAAGAAAATTATTCTGATAGAGAAATTTCAGAAATGAGAAAAAGACATGCTGTAAGGTCTATTATTATAAACAAAAACAAAGAAATAGCGCTTATATATTATGGGCGCGATGCATATTATTCGCTACCTGGTGGCGGTGTGCACGGTCAAGAAGATTTCACAGAAGCATGTATTCGCGAATCAAGAGAAGAAACAGGGTGTGTTGTGCGTGTAGAAAAAGAAGTAGGCGAGACATATGAAATACGAGGAAGAAGTAATGTAATAAATATTACCAAGTGTTTTGTGTGTGGTGTGGTAGATCAAAAAGAACCCATACTTCAGCCAGACGAAGAAGAAAAAGAAATGTCTGTTATTTGGTGTACTCAAGAAAAAGCTCAAGAATTAATTTTAAAAAATTACGCGTCACAGGATTTATATGACATTTATTGTCAGCAAAGAGATTTTTTATTCTTACAAAACATATGAAACACACCATGAGACTCAATACAGATTTTTTTGAAAAAATTCAGCAAGGACAAAAAACAATAGAGGTGCGTATTCTCGATGAAAAAAAAGAAAAAAAATCAAAAAAGGAGACGAAATACTTTTTTCTGAAAGAGATTCAAATAGAAGTTGTGTTGTATATATTAGAGATATTATATACGTTGATTCTTTTTTTGAAGTATTACAAAAAACAAAACCAGAAAAACTCGGGTTTCCCAAACACACAACACCTAAAGAATACCAAGAATATATGTATACACTCTATACTCAACAAGAAGAAGTCTGTATGGTGTTATTATGATATGTTTTGACAAAAAATAAACCCTACACACCCAACCCTCTCCCTCGCGGAACATCTCCTTCATGAAGTACTGCATCAGAATGCAAAAGATGTGCGGCTTTTCGTGAATCAGTAACCTTTGAAGACGATCGAGAAATCATTTCTTTTTCGCAGGTAGACAGAACAGTGTCGCGTAATCCTTTTTCTCGCCACAACGCCTTGTCGGTACAAGTTATTGCTATATGTCTCGCTAAATAGAGCGCATCAAGAAGCGCTTGATTCGCCCCTTGCCCTTTAAAAGGGCTCATGGGATGTGCTGCATCTCCAATCAGTGTCGCATTACTATATTTCTTGAAAAAATCACCATCACTATCGAGAACATCACGATCATATACAGGATAACCAGTAATAGTTTCGCTTTTTGTTGCACGAAGTATTTCTGGTATGGGTGTATGCCAATGAGAAAGTCTCTGCAACGCTTCATGTTTCATAGCCTCGGGTCCGTTTTTGCTGAGCAGTCGAGCATCTTTTTCTGATAGAGGAAAACTTAATTGCCACATAATTGTGTGTGCATCATAGGGCATCATATAGATACGCTCATGACCATTCACTGTTTGAAATACGGTTGCAGAATCAAGGAGATCACTCTCAATATGTTCAAGTGATGACAGTGAACACATGCCGAGAATAACAATACACCCTATATATAAAAGAGGTGTGTCATTTTCACCAATCAATAATGTTCTCACCGAACTTCGTATACCATCAGCGCCCACCACAAGGTCAGTGGTAACTTTTTTATTTTCTTGCCCAACCATAAAATCAAGAGTAATACTCCCATCGCTGTTTTCTGTGTAATGGGTAAGGGTATGTCCCCACTGTATATTATTTTCTACGCCGAGTTGGTCTATTAAAGCAGATCGCAATGACTGCCTTGCAATATGTATATTTTTGCGTTTCGTATTTTTTTCATCATATGTTTTTTTCCACTTGCGCAAACCCCACTCACCAATAACTTTTCCAGAAATAGTATGCACCACATGTCGTGTTGAAGTAATACCACCAGCAAGAGACATAATACCCAAGCCATGAATGGCCTTACTTGCTTGTTGTAGGGTTAATCCATACCCCTGAGCACGCGCATCAAAAGAAGTATCTTTTTCATAGAGAGTATAAGGAATTCCTCTGTGGAGACAAGCAACAGCGAGCGCGCACCCTCCAATACCAGCACCAATAATTGAAACATGAGGATACTCTGGATGTATGGGTGTTATGTCGTCGGATGGTCGCAGTCCAGACCCTGTGCAATGGGGACAAATATCAATATCCGGTTTAGGTTCAAGAGGGATATCGCTCTTGTTATCAGATACTTTGTATTCAGCAAGCGCTTGCGTATAGAGACGCATTTTTCTCTGTGAAGGGCCGCGGAGTATTTTTCCTTGCCCATGGCAGGGCGCACAAGGAGACCAGTATGTATGTTGGTGTTCAGGTGTATGCATAGTGTGGTGTATATAGTTGATACGTATAGTATACGCACAATAGAGTGATTTGACAAAAAACAGAATAACTTGCATTTTATATACTTGTCTGTATACTTACTCATACATGAATTCATATAATAAAAAAAGAAATACAAGAAGAGGTGAATACAATAAAAAAAAACTCATACAGCGCACGTGGTAGAGGTGAATCTAGTCACAAAGATTTTGGAGCGCCCAAAACAATGTACAAAGCTATTTGTTCAGATTGTGGTAGTAAAACAGAAGTACCTTTTAAACCATCTGGAGACAGACCAGTATTGTGTAATAATTGTTTTTCTCAACAAAGAGATGGCGATTATCATCAAAACCGTGATACACGAAATACTCCAAAAAACAATTACCATCATTCAGAAAAAAGAGAGTCATTTACACGAACACTCGATCCTTCGGAGGGTTTAATCAAGAAAATGCAACGAGACATTGATGCTCTGCATAGCAAGATTGATGTCATGATGACACTGATGTCATCACAAATAAAAGACGTATCAACAGAAAAAGAGTTGGGTGACATAGTTTCATCTCTCTCGGAAGTACAGGAAAAGAAAAAAACCTCACTTACAAAAGAAAAGAAATCAACAAAAAAAGAAAGAAGTAAAAAGCAAAACCACAAAAGCCGCTAAAAAAACAAAATCAACCACAACTACTAAAAAAACATCAAAGAAAAAATAAGACACAAAAAACACCTTCTAATAAAGAAATATCCCGAGCAGAGCCTGGGGTATTTCTTTATTCAAAGTATATACATGCACCGAACAGTAGAAATTGTTTTCTGTATGTGTACACAAATCTCTCCCATGGTAAAGCATGTGTTCATACTACCGAATAAGTTATTATTTCACCGACGCAGAGCGTTTGAGAATATATGCAACACCCCGGGCTTTGCCTGGGGTGTTGCCCTTACCCAATACAAGGTTCTCCTGTTGTAAGGTGTGTTCACATCGTCGAACACGTCATGATTATTTGACGGAGGCAGAGCGTCTGAGTGTTGAGAATGAGGGTGTTTTTATAGTTAGTTTTTATTAATAGTAATCTCTTGAGTTACCGAATTAAAGACTTCGTCTTGGATGACCACACGCAATGTATTAGTTTCTTGTGTTTGAGGAACATCAGCAAGCGAGAAAGTAAATGATTGGAAGGGTGCCTCATTGCGTGATCCCACAAAGAAATCATTTACAAAATATTGTACACGGCGCATAGGATACGTATTTTGAATAGAGAGTTGCACGGTAATATTTTGATTTGCATTAAATGATTGTCCTGAGGTCGGCGATATAATAGAAAATGTAGGCATAGTTTCTGGGCTATGTACGGTGCTGTATTCTGTAGGTATTTCCGTAACCAAATTCAAATTTTGCCAATTTTGTTGGAGCCATGCTTGTACTGCAAATTGCCAGTGATTATATTGATTATCGCTCGCAGGGTTTTGTGGCGCTGGCCCAAGAGGATTATTTCTATCTACCCAGTGCAAAATAGAGTTTGGATTAATGAGCGCAACCTCAGCACGCGCTTCTTCTGGTGTGTATTGAGTGGCGAGTTTTCCGCTAATAGTATCAATAGTGACCGTTTCACCTCCTCGCCATTCTCCTCTCATAATTGGCTTGAGAGACCCAAGATCTATAGGCGCTGGTTCTTCAAACCTAAAATTAGATGTGCTCTTGAGTGCTTCCGTCATAATAGCCCTAAAGGTTGGTCCAGAAATTGCAGACCCGCGTCGCATAGGGGTATTGTCATTATTTCCTGTCCATACACCCACAACAACATCTGGGCTATATCCTATAAGCCATGCGTCGCGATTATTGTTTGTGGTTCCTGTTTTTCCTGCAACATCACGACCTTCTCCAAAGAACAAGAAGTTATTAATTGTTCCAAACAAAGGCAAGCGCGCCTCATTGTCTTTGAGTACGCTATTCAAAAGAGCTGCTGCTTGAGCGTTAAGGACGCGTTCTGGGCGACCTTGGTGTTCTTCAAGAATATTTCCTTCTTTGTCTTCAATACGTAAAATACTTACTGGCGCATTATAAACACCTCCCGTTGCAAAAACACCATATGCAGAAGACATTTCAAGAAGAGAAACTTCACCACCTCCCAAAACAAGAGTAAGTCCATAGCGGTCTGGGTTACCAAGGCTGGTGATACCGAGATTTCTTGCAAAATTAACAGCTTCTCGTACACCCACAAGGTAAAGTAATTTCACCGCAGGAATATTGCGTGATTCCGCAAGTGCTGCACGAAGAGAAATAGGCCCATTATATTCATTATCATAATTTTGAGGAGCATAACAAGGTAATGTGTTATTAGTGATCGCAGAGGGGCTACAGCTTGTTGAGAATTGTGTGCGCACATCAAAGAGCACTGTTTCTGGAGTGTATCCCTTATCAAACGCCGCTGCATAAATAAAAGGCTTAAAAGAAGACCCTGGTTGACGTTCTGCAAGAGTTACATTAAAACTCCCATCAATTTCTCTATCACTATACCCTCGAGAACCAACCATAGCCAAGATATGTCCTGTATGGGGGTCTATTACAATAGCGCCTTGATTGGTAGCACTCCACTGTTCTGTGTTTTGAATAGCATTTTCTTGTACTACTTGTTCTGCAAACTCTTGGAGGTCAGCATTGAGAGATGTGATAATACGGAGCCCATCATTTTCAATAGCGTCTCTTCCATACTTTGCTTCTACTTGAGCGCGTACATATTCAACAAAATGGAGCGCGCGCCCAAAATTATTTGATCGAGGTAAAAAAGCAACCTCTTCATTGCGCGCTACTTCAAATTCTTCTTCGGTGATAAAACCAAGTTTACGCATATTGTTGAGTACTAAGTTTTTTCTATTCTCGAGACGATCTCGGTTGTTTCCATACGGAGAAAAGAATGTCGGCGCATTGGGAATTGCAGCAAGATACGCAGCTTCAGCAAGGGTCACCTCTGAAGCGCTCTTGCCAAAAAATGACCGGCTCGCTTCTTCGACGCCATACATAACCCCACCAAAAGGAACCACATTTAAATATTGGGTAAGGATTTCGTCTTTGGTCATTTTTCTTTCAATACGTACAGATAATACCCATTCTTTGATTTTGCGTGTGATTTTTCTATCAGAAGTCAAAAGAGTGTTTTTCATTACTTGCTGAGTGATAGTAGAACCCCCTTGACTAATACCTGTTCCTCGAACATTAACCATAATTGCCCGCGCAATTGCGCGTAGGTCAATACCGCGGTGCTGATAAAAACGTTCGTCTTCTATTGCAATAGCTGCATTTTTGATATAAGGGCTTATTTGATCACTAGCAACAACAGTACGTCGCGCATCACGATGTACATCAAAAAGCACTACTTCGCCCGTACTATCATAAATTTTTGTAGAGCTTGCAATGCGGCGTGCTTCAAATCCGTCAAGGTCGGGCAAAGCAAATGTTGCTGTCCAAATAAAGAATAATCCAATAATGACCAAGAAAAAACCACCCACTCCCAAAAACACCATTTTTGTATGATGGGTAAGGTAGAACCATGCGCGCGCAAGGTGTTTTTTAAGGTTATGTATGGTTTGTTTTAAAAATGATGTTTTCATAAATATGTAATAATTAGCGTCTCTCTCTATAATACAAAAAAAATACAGAAAAGCGATACATATCGCTACACCTTGCGTGTTTTTTGTGATACAGTAATGTCACATGAATATCATTACTGACGAACAACTCATAGATGAATTATTGACACGCTCTGTGCAGGTAATTCTTCCTACGCGCGAAACCCTCAAGGAACAACTTATGTCAGGCAAGCGTATGCGTATCTATATAGGCACTGATGCGACAGGGTCGTCACTACACCTTGGTCACGCCACCAACTATATGGTGCTCGAGCGCTTCCGTAAACTTGGTCACGAGGTTATTTTCTTGATTGGCGACTTTACATCTCGTATTGGTGACCCGACAGATAAAATGGCTGCGCGCGTACCTCTTACCCGAGAACAAGTTATAGAGAATACACAAACATGGCTCAACCAGGTGCGTCCTATTATTAATTTTGATGATCCGACAAATCCTGTCACTATCAAATATAATCATGATTGGCTTTCAAAACTTTCCTTCGAAGACGTCATAGATATTTCAAGTCACTTCACTGTTCAGTATATGCTTGAAAGAGACATGTTCCAAAAAAGAATAGCAGAACAAAAACCTATTCACCTGCACGAATTTTTTTACCCACTCATGCAAGGGTATGATTCTGTGGTGATGGATGTTGATATTGAGCTCTGTGGTAATGATCAAATGTTTAATGCACTTGCTGGTAGGCACCTTCAAAAGAGAATCAATAACAAAGAGAAATTTGTCTTTATTACCACACTTCTTGAAAATCCAAAAACAAAAGAAAAAATGATGTCAAAATCACTTGGTACCGGCGTTTTTTTAGATGCCTCACCCCAAGATATGTTTGGTGGTATTATGGCACAGCCTGATGAAAATATGCACCAGCTCTTTGTAGATACTACATATCTTTCACTTCAAGAAATACAGACGCTCATGGAAGATGACGATAAAAGGTCGGTAAAATTACGCCTTGCACGAGAAATCGTTACTCTATATCACGGCGCCGAAGCCGCACTTCATGCTCAAGAATACTGGGAGTCAACATTTTCTCAAAAAAATACACCAACAGATGTTCCAGAAATTTATGTAGCATCAGGATCTCTGCTCGTAGACATACTGGTTCAAGAAAACTTTGTTCCATCAAAAGCACAAGCAAAAAGATTGATTGATGCTAGGTCTATTAAAATTCTTGATACCGATACCGAAGAAAAAATTACCGATTATGCGTATACATGTACACAAACACACACATACAAAATAGGAAAAAAGAATTTTATTAAAATACATATTGCATAATAAAGAAAAACACCCTTCGAGAGAAGGGTGTTTTCGTGTGTTATTCTTCGTCTGAGTAGGGAATATCAAGGTCATCATCATCTCCCCACATATCATCATCATCATCATCGTCAAATTCGTCATCACTGTCTTCGTCATCATCTCCCCACATGTCATCATCAAGATCCCATGTGTCTTCTTCCATCAAGTCTTCGTCAAGGTCATTATCAAAAATTTGAAAATCGTTATACATAATTTGTACGCACACGTTATGTTTATTAATAATAAAATCGTGTCACCGTATATAGTAATATCAAAATATAAAATTGCAAGCAAAACCCTATGTATTTTTTTGTGGATAAGTAGATACTGTTTTCTTGTACGCAAAACAGGTAATACCCACCGCGAGAGCGTCTATTTCATCGTCTATTTTCTTGTCTAGGGACACCGCGATAAGTTTGGGAATCATAAAAGCAATATCAGATTTATGTGCTGAACCATTTCCGGTAACAGCGAGCTTGATCTCTTTTGGGGTGAATTCATGAATCTCAAGCCCTGCATGTTTGGCAAGATAAATGAGTGCGCCACGCACCTCAGCAACACGCATAGCGGTTTTTTGATTGTTCTGCATAAAGAGATTTTCAATAGCAAGAATAGAGGGTTTGTGATCCGCAATCAATGCGCTAAAACGAGACCCTATCTCATGGAGTCTCTCTGTAAAAGGTTTTTTAGAAGAAGTAGTGAAACATTCTGAATGAAGCACGATTTCTTTGCCAGCAGAACCTTTCTCCATAACTGCAATGCCAATACGTTCATATCCAGGGTCTACGGCAATAATTGTAATAGGGGTAGTGTGATACATAGATTAAGAAGCATTAGTGTATATGTCTTGAACATCGTCATGATCTTCAAGCGCATCAATAAGACTTTCAAGTTTTTCAAGATGTACATCATCAAGATCAAGGGTCATATGGGGCTCCCATACGCCTGTCTCTTTGTTTTTGGTAAAATTCCATACAACAGACCCTTGTGCTGCGAGTTCGGTGTTTTGTTTAGAGAGGATGTGCTTTATTTCCGCATTAGTTCTATTATTATTGTCGGTGAGTCCTTCAATAATAATACCAACACCACCTGGTCCATATGTTTCAAAGGTGACAGGAAACATATCAGTCCCCTCAGATGCTTTTTTGATAGCACGCTCAATATTTTCAAGGGGCATATTTTCCTTCTTTGCTTTTTCAATAGCAGCCTTAAGGTTTGCTGAGGCGGTATCGCCGCCACATTTCTTGGCTTCTACTTGTATGAGGCGAACCAATTTGCTAAAGATTTTTGATTTACGAGCATCAGTAACTGCTTTTTTGTGTTTAATTTTTGACCATTTATTATGTCCTGCCATACGAGGTAGTATACGGAATTAAAAAACAATAAACAAATAACTACAAACCCAAATGTTCGCGTGCTTTTTGTGTTGCAATACGGCCTCGCGCTGTTTTCTCTAAAAGTCCTAATTGGATAAGATAAGGCTCGAGCACATCCTCAATAGTTGCTTCTTCTTCTCCGGTTGCTGCGGCAAGTGTCTTCAAGCCAACAGGGCCACCACCAAACTTATCAATAATAGCAAAAAGTAATTTACGATCAGATTCTGTGAGTCCGATTGTGTCTACGCCCAGTAATTCAAGAGCCTCTCGAACAACCTCTGTGGTAATAGGAGTTTCATGCACTTGAGCATAGTCACGAACACGCTTGATAAAATAATTCGCGCGACGCGGTGTGAAACGGCTTCGTTTTGCGATTTCGTCGAGCGCATCTGTTGGAATGGTAATACCAAGTAATTCCGCGCTTCTTTGAACAATACGCGCTATTTCTTGATCGGTATAAAATTCAAGCCTATGCACGCCGCCAGAAAAACGACTACGAAGTGGTGCTGAGAGCAGGGAAATGCGCGTTGTTGCGGCAATCAATGTAAAAGGAGGGAGTTCGAGTTGAATGGTGCGCGCCGAAGGACCTTTGCCAATAATGATATCCAAAACACCAGACTCCATAGCGGGGTAGAGAATTTCCTCAACCATTTTATTGAGGCGATGAATTTCATCAATAAAAACAATATCACCAGGATTAATATTGGTAAGTATAGATGCAAGATCGCCCACTTTCTCAATAGCAGGACCTGAGGTGATTTTCATTTGCGCGCCAGTTTCTTTGGCGATGAGATGAGCAAGTGTTGTTTTTCCAAGACCCGGAGGTCCGTAAAAGAGCAAGTGCTCTGGTGGGTGATTGCGCTGCTTTGCTGCGGTCAAGAGGATATGAAGATTTTTTTTGATGAGCTCTTGGCCAATATATTCATCCCATGAGTGAGGGCGCAGTGTTTGATCAAGGTGTTGATGTGATTGTTGGCTAAGAGATTCTTCATTCATAGGGTTATTATAGTAAAATTAGCAAGAATAAACAAACAAGTAAAAACAATAAAAAATTACAGAGTAATAAAGAAATTGTTTTCAAAAACAAACACTATATCAGCTCGGAAAAGATATTTTGAGTCAAATTTTGAAATTTTCTTGTGGAAAAGAAGAGAGAATAGATATGCCTCAAAAACCTAATAAATAAAGGGTTTTGGAGGGTTTATTTCTGTATATTTTTTAAAATCCACAACTAATCCACACGTAATCCACAGATTCTTTTTAAAAAAGACTCAAAATGCTTGCACTATAAAAATTATATGTTAATATGAGTCTCAAGAAATAAAAGAGGCATTTTCGAGTGCCTCTTGACAATTTATAAGTTATATGCTATACTATATTTATCAAGCTTAGAGTTTGATATTTAAAAATGTAGCACAGAGAAAAAATACCTTGAGCGTATAAATCTCTAAGCAACCAAGTTCCCGCTTTTGGGATTATGGTGAGGACATTTTGGCCTACTTGCTTGTACAAGTAATCGCGAGAATTATCCTAATCACAATTCCGACACCAAGCTCTATAGCTTGAATGGGTTGCTCAGAGATTTATGAATTCAAGGTATTTCTATTTATCATAGTACACGTTTGATATTTTTTGTAAACTTTACAAACCGAGAGAAAGGTTTTGTAGTGAAGACCTAATTCCTTGGAGTGCATCAGCAACACCCACATCAGGTTGTATAGACTGATGGTGTTCAATTTTCTTTAATTCTTGCATAAGTAAATCAACTTCTTCATGCACACGCTCTTGCTCCGTTTTTGTTTTATGTTCAAAAAGGGAGGTGCGGTTTTTCTTGAGTAAACTGAGAATAGTTTGCTGTACTGATCTAATTTGTTTTGCAATACCGAGATGCGGATGTCGCGCTTGTTCTTGTTCAAGCATCTGCAAATAATCAACCAAGAGACGCACTTCGTCTTGAACAGCGCTGTCTTCGGATGCGAGCATCGCTTCGTCTTCGTTATAATAATCATGAGGCGCAGAGTCGTGATTCTCAACACCTTCTACAGTCCTTGCAGGAGAAATTTCATCCATTTTACGCATTTCTTCATTTTCAAAAAGATCTAAATCTTCTTCAAGGTCAACAACCTTGACCACTTCTTCTACAGAAGTAATACCAGCAAGGATTTTTAATACCCCATCTTCTTTCATAGAGAGAATTCCTTGATGAACAGCAACTTTTTTGACTTCACGCTCGCTCGGATGTTTTTCAAGAATTTGCTGTAATGCATTATCATTAAGAATAGCTTCAAAAACCCCGAGGCGCCCTTTGTAGCCGCGTCCGCCACATTTCTCGCAACCTACTGGTTTCCAGGTAACAATTTCTTGATCTGGTGAAATATTATACGCAGCAAGATCTTTTCCGGTTCGTGCAGCTTGGTCGAGTACTTTTTTCAAGACACTTTTTTCTTGCTCTGTTGGTTCTGCTTGCACTTTGCAGTGTACACATAATTTACGCACTAAGCGTTGCGCAATAGAAACAGAAAGCGCTGCAGCGAGAATGCCTGGTTTTAATTTGAGATCAAGAAGACGGGGAATAGCGCCTGCCGCATTATTAGTGTGCAATGTTGAAAGCACCAAGTGACCTGTGAGCGATGCATTGACGGCAATATTTGCTGTTTCGCTATCTCGGATTTCTCCAACCATGATAACATCGGGGTCTTGGCGGAGTGCTGCACGCAAGCCACTCAAGAAATCATATCCTTTCTCATGATCTACTTGGGTTTGAGTAATACCTTCAACATGATATTCAATAGGATCTTCGATGGTGAGAATCTTGATTTCAGGAGTGTAGACTTCTTTAAGGAAAGAGTAAAGCGTCGTTGTCTTACCCGAACCTGTAGGACCGGTCGTCAAAATCAAACCATTTGGTTTTTTGATTTCTGATTCAAGAATGGCAAGGAGTTTTGGTTCAATACCCAAATCCTGTAACCCAACACTAATATTGTCAGGATTAAGCAAGCGCATAACAATAGCCTCGCCGTATCCGCCAGGAATTACTGAGGTACGAATTTCAATTTGTTGACCTTTAAAATTAATAGTAAATCGACCATCTTGGGCGTCTTGGGTTTGGGTAAGTTTCAAGCCAGAAATGAGCTTGAGGCGCGACATAATCATGCGATATGTCTCATGATCAAAAAGAATAATGTCTTGGAGGACACCATCAAGGCGGAAACGCAAACGCGCTGTTTCTTCTTGTGCTTCAATATGCACATCAGAAACTTTAAGTGCTACTGCAGACCCAAAAATAATTTCAATGAGACGAGAAATACGGTGTGAAGCATTTTCTTCATTTGCTTCTTGGAAAAGGGTACGGACATCATCAGCACTAGACACTCGTGATGAAATTTCCTGGAGCGCAGATTCAGAGATATCTAAAAAACTCCCACGAGAACTACTTGCCAGAGAAATATCAGCATAGTGATCCCATGCTTTTTTGAGACTCGTGCTTGAGGTCATATAGGCAAATACCTCATATCCTTTATCGGCAAGAGTAGCAATGCGATTTTGCGTTGACTCTCGTTCAGGAGACCGTACTGCCAGATGGAGTTTGTCACCCACGAGTTTGAATCCAGCAACTTCGTCTGCGCGCGCATCTTGTTCGTCTATAATACGCAGCGCATCAGTATCAATACCCACGCTTGTGAGGTCGATATAGGGAATGTTATTTTTTTGGGCAAGAAGTTGCACGAGGTCTTCTTCTTCGCGATGATGAATTTCCTCGATATTTTTTCTTGTTTTTTCTTCATCAACAATAGACATATATATATTGTATCACGAGTGTGCAGAAAAAGTAGTGTGCATTGCTCATATGTTTTAATTTTTACAATACTCTGACACATTGCGTCGGCCGAGCAATTATTTGTTGAGTGTTATGAATATATTGTTTATCGCATCAGAGTTTCATATAAACATACAAAGAATAATTTCCATTATTCTGCCAAACCACCTTGCTTTGGACAAGGATAATATGACGATGCTTTACTCAGAGGTTTTTCATAGACAGCGCAAGAAACATTGACAGGTTGTATTATTTTTGGTAATTTCAATAAAAAACCTTAACAATATGAAAAAAATAATTTTTAGTTTCTTTTGTGTGCTAATAAGCACACAATTGATAGGACAATCTATGTATTCAGGTCTCAGACCTGCACACAAGAAAACTCACGCATCCACCGAAGACGCAAGAGCGTATTTACATATATTAGTAAATGCACTTGATAGGCTTGATCGGAATGTGTTTTATGAGCCAGAATTAACCATTGCTTCTATACAGGAAGCGTGGATTGAGTCAGGTGGCGCACATGAGTGGAATTTTCCTCTTTTAACTCATGATGCAACTATGGATATGTTGCGCGACACCTCTTTATTCATACTTGCTCCTGCTAATTTTTCTCGCGAAACACACATATTATCGTGCGTGAGTAAAGATCTTGACCGGTACGAGTGGTGTGAAAAAAGAAATCCGCGACATAATAATGATCGTTTTGAGTATGCTCTTTTTGTGAGAAACAAAGACGGCACACGAGGAGACCCGTTTTTTGTGACAGGATGTGGCAATGCGGTAAAACAAGCTGAATCAGTAGTGTCAAACAATAACGTTGAGAATATTTTGGGTGATATGTTTGAGCGACGATTGCCAGACACTCTCGCAGTATCTCTTGCGAATAATGATGTGCGTATCTATATGCCTGTGAAAAAAAATATTACAGAACATATTCCGTACAAAAAATTATCGCGACCGCGTATGGTGTTTGGGATTAGTGAATCACCAGAAGCAGAACAAAATATTGCCTCAGGAGGTATTGTGTATGCATATGACACTATAAAAAATGTCACGCATCATATTGATACTATAAAAAACACATCATATGTGTATGATACTCCACCAACCAAGCCCGGCATTGATCCTTATCAAGGATATACCGCCTCTCGAAGCAGTGGAAATATATCAATAAGTATTGTAAATACGATTACAAACACAAATACACAAAATCAATCACAAAGTCAGGGTTCTCAGCAAAAAGGTTTTGTTACAGGGCCGACATCAGGCAGCATCGCTTCATTTGATACGACTCAAGATGCTCACAATAATACTGTGCAAGATGGTTTTGATAATATCGCACCAGCGGTAACATTTATTAACCCGCAGCCAATTATTATGCAGACACCTATTGTTCAGCCTATATGGAATACTTGGCAACAACCTATGTGGAATCAATGGGGGAATAGTTGGAATATTTGGCAACAACCCCTATGGAACAATGGATGTTTATCAGGTTTTAATACGGGGCAACAACCCGTATGGAATAATTGGTGGGGAGGAGGTTTCGGTAGTCAATATACTGCATGGCACCAACGACCATGGTCACCGTGGAACACATGGAATAATGTTTGTTTTTAGTAAAAACCCCTGCAAAACAGGGGTTTTGTTATTTTTTAATAAAAAACACACAAAACAAGCAAGGTCAAATAGATACTTGACATATAGTATCTAAAATGCTATACTATACGAGAAATAAAAAGTTTAACAATTTTTCATAAGATGTTTTTAAGTGACACAAGTGATGATTCTATAAAAATGATAATCATTTATGTCACTTAAAAACAAAATAATATGAAAAATCTAATAAAAACTTTGTTCTTTGTAATAATAATTACATTCAACAACGTGTCTGCACAAAAGCAGCACGGCACATTAAAAAGCGAGCACAAAAAACTCGCATCATCTCTATCTGAAGCAAAATTGCTTCACATAGAGCTCGTAAGAGTTCTACGTGACCAAGACGCTTCAAAAATTTGGGGCCCAGGAATAGCCTGGGAGCCAATAGCGGACGCATGGAATGTAAGTGATGCTGCAAAAGCACACAATCATTTTGTGCAAACCAAAGACGCCACCATCAGTCTTTTGACTGACGGCACCAAGGTTGGATTAAAAAAATCTGAGTTTGGTTCAGATGATTACCTGTCGTGCATTTCACCCGATCAAAAAAGTTGGTCATGGTGTGAAAAAAGAAGTGCAGTAGGTAATGGTGTTGGGGCCGAATGGTCTGTCGTTACCAAAATGCCTGACGGCAGTTTGGGGCAAGAGTTCGTTTCGTTGTATTGCTTCAACGGAATAAAAGTGTCAAATGGAAGCAATCAAATCACTCAAGTGGTTAAAGAAACCACTCCTGCGGGTGATGTGATTGTTAATGTTACTATTAATAATAGTAATACCCAATCTCAAACCCAAACACAAGACCAGGTTGTTCAACCATCTCTTGCTACTGGAACACCAGTAGGTCAGCAGGTGGTTTACTATCCTCAACAACAGCTTGTTCCAATGATGCCTATGCAACAATGGGGCGGAGGTGGAGTTTTTGCTCCAAGTCTTAGTGTCAATTTGGGTAGTTGGAATTTTGGCGGTGGTAATAGGGGAATGGGTTGTGTTATACCGCAACCAAATAACCCTCAACCACACCAGCCAAATGTTGTGGTGTTTAACCCCCATGTGCCACCAGTACCTGGCGGGCAGCCTGGTAATACTGGCGGTCCAATTATTGGATCTCCAGGAAATGTTGGAGGAGGAGTTATTGGCAATCCGGGTAATACTGGTGGCCCAATAGGGAACCCTGGAAATACAGGTGGTGGTTTCGGAAACCCTGGCAATACGGGAGGCAGCTTCGGGAATCCTGGCAACACCGGAGGAAACTTCGGCAACCCAGGAAATGTGGGTGGCCGAACAATGATGTCAAATGGCATCAGAATGTAATTATTAATTTAAAATAGCAGGAGCACACAAAGTTGCTCCTGCCTATGATTGAGTTCTGAACAACTTTGTTGAGGTCTCAAGTATAGAATAATGCTTGACAAACGTATATAATATGATATTATATATATACGCTTTAGAAAGCGTGCACAATTAATAGATTTTATTCATTATTTATATTTTATTTATGAAAACATATATCAACAATTCAATCAAAACAATAATGGCCGCTATGGTTATTATTGCTGGATTTTTTGCGATGGCTTCATTTGCTCAGGCATCAGCTTCATTTGCAAATGGATATTATGATACGCTCCGCGCAGCAAATCATACAGACAATCCATTTAGCATAAACTGGGATGACGAAGGAGCAACGACTGCTTCTTTGAACCCTGGGGATCAAGCATCATTCTCAATCTTTTACCAAAACACAGGTACTTCAACTGCGCAAAATGTTCGCGTGCGACTCTCTCCTCAATCAACAGGAAGCGCATCAGCGCATTCGTTTACCGCGACAGTATCATCATCAAACACAAGCACTATAACAGGAAATGCAACAGTAACAGTGCGTGGTGGTTCATCACAATCGCTTACTTTTCTGCCAGGTGTTTCAAAGTTCTACCGAAACTCTTGGACAGTAACATCACCTCTTGCAAATCTTGATAGTGATCTATTCTCATCAGCAGGTGTGCTTGTTGGAAATGTTGAACCAGGAGGGTATGGTTTCATTGTGGTTGCATACCGCATGAGTGGAACACAAACCCCAGTAGTGCAAAACCCAACCGTAGTAACACTCTCGGTGGAGGATGTAACACCAACATCTGCAATCATCAATGGTTCATACAATGCACAAGGGAATACTGTTGCGACATACTTTGTGTATGCAACATCGGTCGCGGGTCTTGCGACAGGTATGGAAACACAGTCTGTAACACAGACAAACTCAGGTCAGATGGCGGCAAGTCTTACTAACCTTACTCCAAATACCACCTACTTCTATCGCGCTTGTGCACGCAACCTCTCAAACAATACCGTCATCTGTGGTGTTGATCGACAATTTACTACAACAGGAAACGCTGTAGAAACAATGCTTTCTGTTGCAACACAATCACCACAAAATGTTTCAACAAATTCAGTAACCCTTCGTGGTCAAGTGACTTCAGGAAATAATGCAACCGTATGGTTTGTTATGGGTACAAACTCAAACATCTCTTGTACAACAGCAACTGGATCACAAACATATTCAGTAAATGGATTGTTTAACAATGGAAATCTTATTGAGCGATTTACTTCAGGTCTCGCTTCAAACACTACCTACTTCTATCGCGTTTGTGCGCAAAATGGTCAAGGTGTTGTAAGTGGTGATCGTGTACAGTTTACTACCAACCAACAACCTTCACAAGATGTTGCAATTGGAGTAAATACACTCGCAGTAAATAATTTATTGTCAAACTCAGCAACTCTTCGTGGCCAAGTGACTTCAGGAAACAATGTATCAACATGGTTCGTTATGAGCACTAACTCAAATGTGTCATGTACATCATCACCTCGTTATGATGTTTCAGGAACATACTTTGGAGGAAATACTTTTAATTTCTCAGTATCAAATCTTGTTCCAAGTACTACATACTTTTACCGCGCATGTGGTCAAAACAATCAAGGAATTGCAGAAGGTGCTCGTGGAGATTTCCGCACACCACAACAAAGTGTGAACAATAATACACTCCCTGTAGCATCTGCATGTTCTCTTGTATCAGCAGGGCAAGCAACTGCAACTATTCGTGCAGCATATGCAAGCAATACTAATGCAACAGGATACTTCCAATATGGAACATCAACAGCATTTGGAAGTGCAACAACAACACGCACCTATGCAGGAACCGGTCTTGCCCAAGAAGTAATTTCAGGATTGCAACCAAATACACAATACTTTTGTCAATTTGTTATCACCAATGATGCCGGGGTAACTCGCGGAGATATCGGATCATTCCGTACTCAGGCAGTACCTGCTGCAATTGGTGGCGGAACAACAACAGTAGTGCGTACCGTAACTACAGGTGGTGGCAACTTTGTTACCTTGCTCATTAACAATAATCAAGAAATTGCAACACGCGGGCAAACAGTTCAGTATGTTGTAGAATATTCAAATATTTCTCGACAAAATCTTGACCAAGTAGGACTCCTTGTTCGCTTGCCAAAAGCAGCACGATTTGTATCTTCAGATCGTGGAACCTACAACCGACGTGACCACACTGTATACTACCGAATCGGTACCTTCAATGAAGGACAAACCGATCGCATGAACATCGTGGTGCGTATTGTATCTGCTCGCGAAGGTGAACCAATTGTTGCCGAAGCAGTACTTGCATTTGAAAATCCAGACGATCGCGGTAATGCATTCATCAACGCTATTGAATTTGATGCTGATACATACAGCGCAGGCGTTGGTCTTGCAGCCGGTCTCTTTGGATTCGGATTCCCAAGTACTTTTGGTGAATGGATGCTCTTCCTTCTCTTGATTGTTCTCTTGATTCTCGTTGCGCGTTATTTCTATAACAGCAACCGTGAACACAATGCTCGTATGGCTGCAATTCGCGCCCAAGAACAAGCACATCGTTCACGCTATCAAGCAGAACAAGCAGGGAATTACGGAAATACTTCAGATAGATATACCAACTAAACCAACAAACCTTGCGACAAACACGCAAGAATGGAAAATAAATAAACATTGTCCTATGTGAACACACAGGCCCTCCTTGGAGGGTTTTTGTGTTTTTGACAAATAGTACAATATTTGTTATTGTATTGGTAAGTATTTTCCTTTTCAAAAAAAATAAAAAACAATGAAGAAACTTTTTTCTCTCGGAGCGCTCTGTGCGCTTTTCTTTGCGACTACTCTTTCATATGGTCAGCAAGCAACATCAGTGATTAACCAGCAAACAAAAGATTGCTATCATGGCGACCTTGATGTGTGCAAACAGATTTTTTTAGAATCTGTAGAAAACAACACATCGTGCTACAGGTGTGCCTGGCCAAGTGTTTGTTATATGTACGAAAAAAATATTCGCTCAGTACATATTACTCATAACAAAAGCGATCTCGCACATATTATTGTGCATCATGGGCTTGGGTCTGATACATTGGATATTGCTTTTGATTTTCGTATCCCTGTTGGTTATGAAATAGATATCAAAAGAGCGGTGCATATTAACAATAAAATACATGTACACTTTATTGCTTGGTATTATTACAAACGACTTGATGATTCTCTTATAAAGAAAAAGTTTCTCAATGTACGCTCGGTCTATGATCGTCAGTGTTTCGGAAATTTTGCTCCTGAGTGGGAGTTTGATAATGGTCTCTACGAATATTTGCTCATACAGACACATCAAGGAGCAAATGTTCAGCGATAAAAACAGATCAAAAATGTCTCGTAAAACGAGGCATTTTTTATAGAATACACCACAAGATATGTGATATACTGGGTATCTATGAAAAAAATAGACAATCCGCGAACAGCTATTATTATTGGGGCAGGTATTGGGGGGTTGGCAACAGGTATTCTCCTTGCAAAAAAGGGAGTCCAAGTAACCATTCTTGAAAAAAATAAACATATTGGAGGTCGTGCGAATATTTTTGTAGAAAAAGATTTTGTATTTGACATGGGTCCATCATGGTTTTTGATGCCCGATGTATACGAAGAATTCTTTGGCCTTATCGGTGAAAAAGTGCAAGACCACCTTGACCTCATTCGACTAGATCCATCATATCGACTCTTTTTCCGCGACGACGGGAGTGTGCTTGATATGCACTCTGATGTAGAGCGCGACAAACACACTTTTGAGCAGCTTGAAATAGGTGCGGGAGAAAAACTTAAACCGTATCTTGATCGTACAGAAATGCAATACACGATTGCCATGAAAGATTTTGTGTATAAAAACTACGACTCACTTTTTGATTTTTTAAATCTCAGGGTGGCGCTCAAAGGTCTGCGTCTCTCAGTATTTTCAAATATGGATACCTATGTGAGCAAGTTTTTCAAAAGTGATAAAATTGCAAAAATTTTGCAGTATATGATGGTATTTTTGGGGAGTTCACCATATAACACTACTGCACTCTACAGCATTATGAATCATATTGATTTTAATATGGGAGTTTTTTATCCGCAAGGAGGTATTTACGAAATTCCAAAATCACTAGGAGCGCTCGCTGAAAAATTTGGCGCGACCATTCGCACCGAAAGCCCTGTTGCAAAAATTAATGTGACTGATGGTGTGGCAACAGGTGTGCGACTAGAAAATGGGGAAGTACTCACCGCTGACGTCGTTATTTCTAATGCCGACTTGCACTTTACCGATACACAACTCACTCCAGAACCATATCGTCTCTATTCTGAAAAATATTGGAACAAAAGAACTATCTCGCCATCAGCATTTATTGTGTATCTCGGTATTGATGGGGAAACGCCAGAGCTTGCGCATCACAACCTCATTTTTTCAAAAGACTGGAAAACAAATTTCTATCAAATTTTCGATGACCCTCAAACACCGCACGATCCGTCACTGTATATTTGTGCGCCATCAATAACAGATCCATCACTTGCGCCATCTGGCAAGAGCATTCTTTTCTTGCTCGTGCCTATTGCAGCAGGACTTGCCCTTGATGAAGAGCAAACACAAGCATTTCGTAATCAAATCATACGCACCATTGCCGAAGAATGTGATATGCCAGATCTTGAAGATCGTATTGAATTTGAGCGCGTATACCAAGTCCAAGATTTTCAAAAAGACTATCATTCATACATGGGGAGCGCATTCGGGCTTTCGCACACCATGGATCAGACAGCATTTTTGCGCCCTAATAATACCCACAAAAAGATCAAGAATATGTATTTTGTAGGAGCTAATACCAATCCAGGAATTGGCATGCCGATGTGTCTCATTTCAGCCGAACTCGCATTCAAGCGTATTTACAATATAAAGACCAATGGTCCTCTTGAGAAAAAAGATTTAGAATAAGGATACCAAAAACACCCGTCAGGGTGTTTTTTATGACCTAGAGCAAAATAAGAAAGAACAATATCATACCAATGCCTGTGGTAATCCAAGGAATTGCTTTATAGTATTTCATAATATGTTCTCCATCAAAATATGTCTTCATAGTAAGAATAATATAAGGAGCGCCAAGTACACCAACAATCCATCCTCCAGCGAGTACTCCCAATACGGTTGCAAATTTCATGCTTGCCATAACGAGCCACAGTGTATTTTTTGCACCAAGGCGGGTTGCAATAGTTTCAATTCCTGCTTGAGTGTCATAGGTAATATCGGGCACAGCAGAATATGCATGAAGCGCACTTGCCCAAATAAATCCAGCACCCATACCATACCATGGAAATGACCCTTGATAGAGCACGATAATAAATACAAAACCAATGAGCGACATAACACCATTCCAGAAACTATCAAGCACCGGAATTGCTTTAATGCGTGCTGGCGGTACAGAATAGAGGGCGAGCGCCATACATCCGAGAATGAGCACTACCAATGCTTGCCATGAGATAAAAATAATACCGAGCAATAGAAAAGGCGTTACGCTGATGAGTATTGCTCGTACGAGCTTGGGAATAATATCTTTGTCTAAAACCCGCTCATACGATTGTTTCTTGGGATTGAGCGCATCGGTAGGCCGATCATAGATGTCATTGAGCCCATATACCAAAAGATTTGCCGGAAAGGTAAAAAATAATCCATATACCACCAAGAGCCACCAATCTCCGGGTTGCACCCATCCATTATGTAGAGCATGTGCCACACCAAAAAGATATGGACCGAGACCATACATCCAAAAATGTGGACGAGAAATCGTATAGAGTGTATGTATTAGAGACGACATAGTGTGCGTATGTGATGGACAATATACAGCCTGAGAATATCAAGGCGAGAATTATTACTGCGTATAAAGATATTGTAATCATTTTTTTTGATATTGGTAAGTATGTGGCTGTAGACAATAGATGCAAAAGTAACTGCATTGCGTCCGTGAGGATTCAAATACGAGATACCCGCATTACCATAGGTGAATAATTCTTGGGCTTTGGCGCACATCATCTGCACGAGTTCTCGCGACGCGGGAGTCATGTTTTTTTCTGCAATCCACGTTTCATCAAGCCCGTATGCATCAAGCCACTCCTTGGGTATGTAGACACGGCCACGGTCATGATAGTCTTCGGAAATATCTCTGATGAAGTTGGTTAATTGCATAGCTTGCCCCAAGGCAATAGCATGAGAGCGATATGGTGTGTCATGATCTACAACACCAATAATGTGCGCCATCATGAGTCCCACCACAGCGGCAGACCCCCACATATATGACTCAAGATCAGCATAGGTTGCGTAGCGGGTCACCGTGTCATCCGAAATCATACTTTCTAGAAAATCATGGGTAAGCTCGTATGGTATATCATATGTTCTCATAACGCGGGCCATAGCATCAAGAATAGGGTGGTGTGTTTTGTTGTGATGATAGGTTGCATGCCACGACGCTTGCCATGTGCGTAATTCTTGGAGCGGGGCATTGCTCGTTGGATTGTCTATGATTTCGTCCGCATAACGCACAAAAGCATAGAGAATTGTTGTTGCATCTCGTAATGACGGAGGCAAGAGTCGTGTTGCTGTTATATAATTTGATCCATATGTGGTGAGATATTCTGTACACACGCGTACATCTTCTGTGGTATACTGCATCCTGCTATTCTATCATAGCTATTCATTTTGTATATGTCTTCACTCACTCTTTTTAAAGAAAAATTTGAACCGCAGTATCATGCACTCGTGACTCACTATGTGCATGATTTTTTCTCTGAGCGTATTTCTCACGCACAGCCAGAAATTATAGAGTACATGTGTTCTGGTAAACGCATACGCCCATTTTTAATATGGATTATGGCAGGTATGCCAGATATCTATGACGGACCTATTGCTTGTGCGGGATATGCTGTTGAGCTCTTTCATGCCATGGCGCTCATTCATGACGATATTATTGATGAGAGCAGTATGCGTCGCGGAGCTCCCACACCGCACCATACACTTACCAAACACACCAATCATGACCGGCACATAGGCGAGAGTCTTGCTCTGTTGTGGGGGGACTATATACTCATGAAATCATACACACATATTCACGAGCTACCTCTTCATGTGCAGAAAACATTTTCTCGTATGTATGAAGTTACTGTGCATGGGCAAGTGCACGATGTTATGAACAGTATACTTCCATTTAATCGTGTATCAGTATCAGATATTGAGCGTGTACATACGTTGAAAACGGGGCTCTATACATTTGCACTCCCTATGCGTATTGGCGCAGAATTATCTAATGATCTCATTGATCAATCAGAAAATGTACTTCAAGATATCGAACGATTAGGGTTGCGCATAGGAACACTTTTTCAATTGCGTGATGATATTATTGACATGCTTCCTGCGAGTAATAAAGAACAGTGGAAAGACATTCGCGAAGGAACAGTCACATGGGTCTCAGGATATGTGCGCACGCACCACGTGCACCTCTATGACCAACTCGTTGCTTATAAAGCAGATCCAAGGCCAGAAGCATTTACAGCGCTGACCGAACAGCTCGCACTCATTTCTTGGCAAGATGTTTTTTCCAAAGAAACTGCAGATATTATTGCCACCATCCACAAAGATATAGATGAAGCGTCATATATGAACACTACACAAAAAGACGCATTGCGAGCATTGGTTGCTCAACTACAAAAACTCGGATAAAACATATATAATACGTGTAATGAAAAAAACACATACATACACCCTTGATACTATTTCTTTTTTTGGGGCGGAGCTCGTCCAAAGCCTCGCGCCTCTTGCTCATGATCGAGGTGTGCTCATGACTTTGTCTGGTGATTTGGGTGCCGGAAAAACAACACTTACCCAACACATAGGGCGTATACTGGGTATTTCTGGACATATTACATCGCCAACATTTGTCATTATGAAACGGTACACCTGCGATCCCGCATCCGGTTTTGATACACTTATCCATATTGATGCGTATCGATTGTCTTCATGGCAAGAATTAGAGAGTCTTGATATAGCGACATATATGGCACAACCGAGAACGCTTGTTATTATTGAGTGGCCAGAACACATCTCAGATACTATGCCGCAACCAGATGTGACGCTGACTATTTCTCTCTGTGACGAATTCCAAAGAAGTGCAGATATGGTATACTATTTCGTATGAAAGCACCACATTTTTTTTCACAGTATCAAACATTACTTGCCGAATTTATTTCTTTCAAGAGTATTTCAACAGATCCTGCATATAATGAAGCATGTCGGGATACCGCTCTTTGGCTTGAAGCATTATTACAAAAAAATGGATGTACCACTGAATTATGGCAAGGTAAGAAAACACACCCTGTCGTATATGCTTCGTATACAGTAGACAAGGATGCACCCACTGTGCTCATATATGGTCACTATGATGTTCAGCCTGCAGATCGTGCAGATGGATGGTCGTCTGATCCTTTTACCCTTACTATTAAAAACAAAAGAATGATTGCTCGTGGTGCTGTAGATAATAAGGGTCAAATCATGACTCATATTGCATCAGTGTGTCACGCTATTCAAAACAATGATCTCGGGGTAAATGTTATATTTCTCATTGAAGGAAATGAAGAATCTGGTAATGATGAATTACCGGTATTGCTGAAAAAACATAAAAAGAAATTACGCGCTGACCTCATTCTCGTTTCTGATGGGGAAACATCAGATGATCGCCCTACTATTGATATGACCTTTCGCGGAGGTGGGAATATTCGTGTAGTGTACACTACTGCCGCTAATGCATTTCACTCTGGTATTTATGGTGGCGCAGTACCGAGTGCGACACAGTCGCTCGCGTCTATGCTCGCAACACTCAAAGATACTCGCACTAATATGGTTGCTGTTAAAAATTTTTATACGTCAGCAATAACACCAACACGTGCACATAAAAAAAATCACCAAGGGCTCGGTTCTCCCCAAGAGCTCGCTGAAAATTTTGGCGTACAGAAATTACTCTGTGAAAAAGGGAATTCTTTTTATGAACAAACAGGGTTGCGTCCTACTGTAGAAATTTCAGGTATCGGGGGAGGATATACAGGTGCTGGATTTCAAAATATTGTCCCACATCGCGCCGAAGCCCGCATTAATGTACGATCAGCACCAGGTCAAGACACTGCACAGGTTATGGATGCGGTGGTGCGTCATATATATGCGCATACGCCGGCATATGTGGATGTTCAGGTATATGCAGAACCACATGGCGACCCTATTGTTTTTGAACATGCTGACAAAAATCTCTCGCCTTTGGTAGAGGCTCTCGAACACGTCTACGGCAAGAACATATTGTTCAAATACTGTGGAGGATCCATTCCTATATTCGCAGATTTTCAAAAAATATTTGGCACAGATGTTGTTTCAGTATCTCTTGGTAATGAAGACTGCAATATGCATGGTGTTGATGAGAACTATACCCTAGACCTCGCTAAAAAAGGGTTGGTGTGGAGTTATGAATTCTTCAAAAAAGACGGACATGGCAGTATGTTGCACATACAGCGTACATAAAAAATAAACCCTCGATATTTCGAGGGCTTTTTGTGGTCGCCTTATTTCACGTCTTTTCCAGCACTATCTCCTAATGCTTCTGGAAATTGTTTCGTATTATCCATACTATGACAAATTATATGCGAGATCGAATACCCAAGTCTCGTTTCGGCTTTGTGTATACAATGCTCATTAAAAAGAACCGTTTTCACTCAAGAAATAAGTATCGTATGATTCATTGAAATAACCACCACAACTACTTTCCCCTTTGTGTTCTTGAAAAAAACCACGCTGGTTTTTTTGTTGAGTAAGTTCATTGTCAAAACCATGATCGCTACCAATATCTACTGAATTTTCTGATTCAAAGATGTTATTTTGATCTTGGGCAGAAATAGGTTTTTTATTTTTATCCATAAAAGTACTTTTTTATAAACTATACCGCGTTATTATGTTTTATGTAAGGATACACCTTGTTTTATTGGAGACTTTTGCGTACTTGTTGTATATATGCTTTTCCAGAATGCCATGCATAATCATCAAGAGAAAAAACACAATGTGATTCTATGAATAATGGAGCGTGTGTTGCAATCAAAAACTGACAGCCTCTTTGAGTTGCGGCTTGTATGGTTTTGAGAAAAATGAATTGATTACGCAGCGACAGACCTGACTCTGGCTCATCAAGCACAACAAGGGTGTTATGCATTTTGTCTATGACGTCAATCATAATACCGCTGAGTACTTGTCCGTGAGATTGAAATCTGCTCAGACAGGCATGTATGTACGACTGAGAGTCTGCCGCATTCTGTATGTTGCTCATCCGGGGATTGTCTTTTTCGCTATCAAAATAAAAAAAAGATATTTTGCTCGGATCTACTTTTTCTGAAAAAACAATAGAAAGAGGAGGGTTATTACTGTTAAAGAAACCGAGTAGGGTGCTTTTGCCCACACCTTGATCTCCAATGAGAAGGGTAATGGGTGCGCACTCAAGGGTGAAAAGTTTCTTGAAAACAGGGATGTCTCGATAATGCGTATCAGTGAGCGTAATACTTTTTATAATAGTCATAATTATTTTTTAAGGTTTTCATACAGAGTAGCATAGATGGTGTAAATGTCTAGAATGCGCACTATCTGGAATACAATAAGACCAACCACTCATTCCCGGAAAATACGAGCCTGCCGCGTTTAACGTGGCGAGGAACGAGCGAGTATTTGTCCAGGATCTCGTATATTGTCAATGAGTGTGCCGCGTATATTCCAATTGCAAACTTTGTGGTACTTATACAGTATGTATTCCACATATACGAGACCCCGGACACTTTCTCCGTTAACACTTCGAAAATTCCGGGGAAGAGATGGTAATAATACTCCCCTTCGCCAAGGCTATGGAACGCTGAGCGTGTCGGGGCGGACGAAAGGGGAATATCTCTAGCAATATGGTATACTGACACTATGAAAGAAAAAAAACCAACACTTGTCCTTCTTGATGCGCATGCAATTATTCACCGTGCATATCACGCCCTTCCGCAATTTACCAACTCTGCCGGAGAACCAACAGGTGCGCTCTATGGTGTTGTATCTATGATTTTGAAAATTATAGAAGATTTTCAGCCTGATTATGTTGTGGCATGTTATGACTTGCCCGGCAAGACATTCCGTCACGAGGCATATACAGCATACAAGGGAACACGAGGCGAAGCCGAGCAAGACCTCATTATGCAATTACAGTCATCACGAACGATTATGGAAGCATTTGCTATTCCTATGTATGATGCACCTGGATTTGAGGCGGACGATATGCTCGGAACTATTACCGAACAACTCAAGGATACAGATATTCGTATTGTCATTGCTTCTGGCGATATGGATACATTGCAATTAGTGCGCGGTGATCGTGTACAAGTATTTACCTTGCGCAAAGGTATCAAAGATACGGTCGTCTACAACGAAGATGCTGTGCGTGATCGTTTTGGTTTTGCTCCAGAACTTCTCATTGATTACAAAGGGCTTCGTGGAGACACCTCAGACAATATTCCTGGTATCAAAGGTATTGGTGAAAAAACAGCGACGACGTTGATTCAAAAATTTGGATCCCTAGAAGATCTCTATGCACTTTTGGAAACAGAGGATGGATATGCGCAATTACGCGAAGCAGGCATTTCAGACAGAATTATTCGCCTCATCACCGAAGAACGAGAGGCTGCTTTTTTCTCAAAAACACTTGCAACCATTCGCACTGATGCACCTATTACATTCACTCTTCCAGAGCATATATGGCAGACAGAGCTCGATCCTGATGCGGTTCGTGAGATTTGTCACCGCTATGAATTTCGTTCATTATGGAAACGCGTCGAGGATATGTTTGCGGGACAGAGTGCAGCACCCCTTGCCCCTGCCGAAGACATTGATCTTCGCGAGATACAAGAAACAGGTATTGCGCTCTGGCTTCTTAATTCAGAAATAACACATCCCACCAAAGACGACATACTACAATACGCACAAATACATAGTTTTGCAGATGCGCGCGCATATATTTTCAAAGAGCTCGAGCAAAAAAATCTCTTTGCCGTATATCAAGAAATAGAAGCACCACTCATTCCTGTTATTGAGCGCATGGAGGGGCGCGGTCTCTTGCTCGATGTTCCGTACTTTAAGGCGCTTTCTCAAAAATATCATACAGAACTCGACAATTTTGAACGCAAGATTTTTGATATGGCGGGTATGACCTTTAATATCAAATCACCAAAGCAATTAGGTGAGGTGCTTTTTGATCATATGGGTATTTCAACCAAGGGTTTGAAAAAAACTGCCGGAGGAAGTCGTTCAACCAAAGAATCAGAACTTGAGAAACTCAAAGACGTGCATCCTATTGTCGCAGAGATTCTCTCGTATAGGCAATTTCAAAAAATGCTCTCTACATATATTGATAATTTGCCAGATATGGTTGATGAGCAAGGGCGCCTGCATACACATCTCGTGCAAACAGGAACAACGACAGGTCGTTTCTCTTCTCAGAAACCAAACCTGCAAAACATTCCTGCAGATCAAGAATTTGGCACTGCCATTCGCAAGGGTTTTGTTGCCACACCTGGATACAAAATAGTAGCCATAGACTATTCTCAAATTGAGCTGCGCGTTACAGCGATGCTCTCTCAAGAACCAGAATTTATTCGTGTATTTGAAGAAGGGCAAGACATTCACGCTGCTGTCGCTGCGCGCGTATTTAATGTTGATCAACAAGAGGTGACCCCGGATATGAGACGCAAAGCAAAAGTGATTAACTTTGGTATTATTTACGGAATGGGTATTACTGCACTTCAGAAAAATCTTGATTCTACACGCAAAGAAGCTCAGGCATTTTATGATGCATATTTTGCGAGCTTTCCTGGATTACGTGCATACCTTGATTCGATAAAAGATTTTGCATATGCGCACGGATATACCGAGACACTCTTTGGGCGACGCCGTTATTTTCCTGCGCTGCAATCTCCAATTCCGTATGTGCGCGCATCTGCGGAGCGTATGGCAATTAATGCGCCTATTCAAGGTACAGCGACAGCGGATATTATCAAGCTCGCCCTCAAGGATGTTGTTGCAATGATTGACGCCGAAGGGTATGCTGATCAGGTTTTCCCGCTCCTTCAAGTACATGATGAGCTTCTCTTTGAAATACATGAATCTGTTATTGATGTAGTGATTCCGCGTATTACAGAACTCATGGAAACAGTTCTCGAGCGATCTTTTTTGAAATATGAAACACGAGTACCACTTAAAGTGTCAGTGGGTATGGGGGATAATTGGGCAGATGCGAAGTAGGGTAAGGAAAAAAACACTAAGCACCCTCGTCAAACCCCGTTTGACGGAGCAAATGAACCAAGACCAAACACTCATTCCTGGAACACTTGTAGCTTTAACTCCGTCAAACAGGGCAGGCGGAGAGTGTGTCCGGAATCTCGTATTTATGGCGCTTATGTCGCACACATTCCACACACATGAGGTAACAAAATTTGAAATCTCAAGAGATATAAATCTAAATGAAAAGATTTCAACAAGAAAGTGTTGCAAAGGTATTGAAACATTACGCGACATTGACATTTAAACTACTTTGTGCTATACTTGTCAAGTAACGATACCCGACCTTTATCTAACTTTCGAGGCTGGGTGTCGGGACCCAGTTCTTTCAAATCAAAAAGGAAATAAGATAATGACGACTAAAAAGTTGATCACGTCAGATGACCCTAAGGGTCTTGATGCCACAGCAAAATGGCGTGCTGTGTACAACAAACAACAACTGACAGACGGAGCCGATGGTTCCGCACAACGCCTTAACGAAAGCCGTGAGTTCTGGAAGGAACTCGGAGAGCTGATTCAGAAACATTCGGCAACGAACCAGTACGCAAATGAGGTGGTGTCCTCAAACTACACCTACCCCAAAGAGTACAAAGGTCCGAAATCGATTACAGAACAGGTGAAAACCATTGCCACCATGTTCGGACTTGATCCGGCACAGGCATTGGAATTTGCCAAAAACCTGCCTACGCTTCCCGAAGGTGCTGAAGGATGGTTCGCCATTCCGAAAGTATCTGCGGTTGCCAAACAGCAGTTTCCTGCAATCACCGACAAAGCCGAGCAGTATTGCGAAGCGGTGAAGTTGGTTCACACGAAATTAGCCGAAAGCCGTAGTTTCTACAACTACCGCAATGGTGAAATCGTACCCAACAAACTCCGCCAGCATGCACGCACTGTGGACTTCCTGGAACACCTGGAGTCCGAACAGCAGGGCGACATTCTGATCATTGCAGTACAGTACGGTATGCGTCACCGTGGCAAATCCATTCGCAGAGCAAGGGAAACCTTCGCAAGCAACGAATTTGGTTTAGGTGCATTCGCTGTTGGCTGTATGGCTCTGGTTCACCCCGAACGCTATGTTCATTGCGAAGAACTGGATACTGACTGTGCCGGTGACGAGTTCGCTCCGCTTGCCGATGGTGACTTCTCGGAGTCTCCGTACTTCAAGTTCAGTGTCGGCAAGGTCGAGTTCGGCACCGACGATGTCGACGATGCCTACGACCTCTATGGCTCCGTGTCGGGCTTCGTTCCGCAGAATTGACATTTGAACTTTGAGGTCTTGAGTCTTTTGACTTCTTGATCCTTGAATCCTTGAGAGGGTTTGCGAAAGCAAACCCTCTTTTTTATTGCCGTAGGCAATTTTTCATATTTTTTGATATAATAATATCCGAGTCTAGGTTAGTGTATAGTAGTTTACGGATTACTATCACCGAACTCTTTCTCCTATGAGAAATCGCAATCAGGATCACAACGACTAACGTGAGCAATTTTGACTAAGAAATTCAACTAGGTTCCATAGTCAGGGTTACTTGTTTTTACTATATTTGAAATGTTTGTTTTAATCTGGTGCGAGTTAAAATGGGGATGCATTTTTTAAACGAGAAGAATCTTTTTCTAAAATTTCATTCATGAGCTCAATTTGAATTTTTTGTATTTCAAATAATTCTCGTTGTTGTTTGATCATGAGATGGTCTATTTTTTCATGAAGCGCCCTGATTTCAAGTTCTGCTTTAAGGTTGACGACATAGTCTTTTTCCGCTCGTTCGCGATCTTTTTCCTCTTGTCTGTTTTGACTCATCATAATGACAGGCGCCTGAAGTGCTGCAAGGGTAGAGAGAATGAGGTTGAGCAAGATAAATGGATAGGGGTCAAAACTTTTTTGTGAAAGAAGTACCATGTTAAGGATAATCCAAATCGCCAGAAAAATCCCAAAAGATATAATAAAGGTCCAGCTCCCTCCAAAAGAAGCAACACGATCCGCGATACGCTGACCGAGGGTTATTTCTTCTTGGTATTCAAGATCAATGTTCTCGCTAATAGGTTTTTCATTCACAATAGATTGGATTACCTCTTGTTCAAGCGATGAAAGGGTTGGTAATTCTTTTGCGAGATAGTGGGTAATTTGTTTTTTGCGATATTCACTGAGTTCGTTGCGAGATATAAAGTCGTCTTCTGTAGCATGAGGGTGTTCTTGTTTAATGAGATCTAAAATTGCTGGACGTACAACATGTAATGAAATCTCATTACCTTTTTCAATTTCTTTCCCAGAGATAAAACTCGTATGATTTTTCATAGAATAATAGTATACCATCTCTGGTATGTGTATCAAATAATGAGTGTTACTCCATACGTCACCCCAGAAACGAGTGCGCCGAGCACAGTACCCCATAAGAGATCTACGGCAGTAACAATAATAGGCCAATTCTTGAGCGTTGCAAGATTGGTGAGATCATATGTTGCATAGGTCATGAATCCAAAGAGTCCTCCGTATATAATTGCACGCATCAATGATGTCTCTGCAAGCGCCGGCATAATTGCAAAGAATACTAATCCTCCCACAAAGAGCATGTAAAAAATAATTGCAGCAGACCAGAGGATAGGTGAGCGCATCATATGTCCGAGATGTTTTGCATAAAATGAGCGCGCCACAATACCAAGCCAGAGCATATCAATAATAAAAAATACAGGCAGTGCAATACTATAGATGAGAAGAAAATAAAAGAAAGGATGCATACTAAGAGAGTTTTGGTTTTTTGATAACATCAATTACTTTTCCATTAATAAAGAATTCATCATCCTCGTGAATATAGATAGGAGGGAAGTCGCGTGTTGAATCTGACATAAGCACAATACTGCCGTCTTCATTTCTGATGAATCTCTTGATATTTGCTTGTTCGTCAATAATAGAGAGGACAATGTCTTTGTTTTTTGGGGCAAGGTACGTGCTGTCAATAATGAGGTAGTCTCCGTCATCAATAGTCTTGTCATTAATTTTTGCGCGGTTCATAGAAATACCATCAGCGCGCACAGCAAAGATACCTTCTGTTTTGGGGAGCATACGAGAAGATACCTTGAGGTGATTTTCAATATTTTGTTCAGCAAAAATAGTCGCTGGCCCACAATTCGCCATACCAACAATAGGAATAGAAACAAATGGTGATGCTAGAGAACTCTTGCGTTCTTTTTTTTTGGATAAGGGCATTTTTGGAATCATACACAATGAACCCCTTTTTCTGTAATTGGGTGAGGTGATGTTTGATTTTTTGAGGAGATTCCTCGCCGACAGTATACCCAATTTCGCGCAAGGTTTTGCCGCTCATGTTTTTCATAGTAATAAGATCAAGCAATTTTTTTTGTATAGGATGCATAGATGTCAGATGTGTTAGGTGGATACGTCTTCTATTATAGGGAAGGTTGTCAAGAATTGCAAAAAGTTTTCCACAGTTCTTTATTTTTATAAAACTTGACAAACTTTACAAAAAAAATATACTAGAGATACATTATTCATATCATATAACACAGATCATATGCACAACGACATCAACAAACAACAAAGACGCAAAGCGCTCAAAGATCGCAAAAAATCAAAACCATTTTCTTTCTATGTGCGTATTGGTGGATTTGAAATCTTTAATACTTCAAAAAAATCATAACAGAAAAACCTCAGGTTGCTGTAACCTGAGGTTTTTTGATGGGCGGTGCTTTGTATAAGTTTTTAAAAATAACCCTTCTCTTTTAGATGTCACATATTTATGGTTATTTTGCTAGTTACGCAGTTTTTGTATAAAAATGTTTCATGAAGACCTTATCCTCTATCTGTGCTATACTACAAACATATGAAACACAAAGATACACTTACCCGAACTATTAAACGATTATTCGCTGAACCCAAGGGAATCTTGGCTATTGATGAAAGTATTTCTACATGCAACGGGCGTTTTGAGGCGCTCGGTGTTGCAACCACCGAAGAAAATCGTCGTGACTTTCGCCACATGCTCGTTACTGCGCCGCGCATTGAAGAATATGTTTCAGGGTACATTCTTTTTGATGAAACAATCCGCCAATCATCACCAGATGGAAAAAATTTTGCACACATACTCAAAGAAAAGGGTATTGATGTAGGTATTAAGGTGGATACAGGCACCCATCCGCTTCCTTTTTCTGAAGGCGAACTCATTACCGAGGGGCTTGATGGATTGCGCGATCGACTTGTCGAGTATCGTGAAACTTATGGCGCTACATTTGCAAAATGGCGCGCAGAATTACATATGGGCGCAGATATGCCGTCTGATACTGCTATGCTTACTAATGCACATGCGCTCGCGCGTTATGCAGCCCTGTGTCAAGAAGAGGGAATAGTACCTATTGTTGAGCCAGAAGTCATGATGACAGGCGATCATGCCATCGAAGAATTTTATGATGTACTCGCAAGTAATTTTGATATTCTCTTTGGAGAATTAGAAGCCCAAGGTGTATGGCTTTCTGGGATCATTATCAAGAGTCCTATGGTGATTGATGGCAAAGATGCGCCTCTCCAATCAACCCCTGAAGTGATTGCAGAAAAAACACTTGATTGTTTCAAGCAATTTATTCCTCACGAAGTAGGTGGTATTGTATTTCTTTCTGGTGGGCAATCTCCAGACCAAGCACTTACAAATCTTAATGCTATTGGTGTGCGCACGGCAAAGAAAAAATATCCATGGCCAATTACCTTTTCATTTGGGCGGGCCATTCAACAGCCAGCACTTGAAGCATGGGCACACAATCCAAAAGATCATGCTACCGCCCAAGATCTGTTGGTTGCAACAGCGCGTGCTAATAGTGCTGCAACAATAGGTAAGGCATAATTTCTTGCAAAGCACATCTCTTGGTATATACTGATACTATCTATGAGTACACAGATTGACCACACACATATTATTGACTGGGTATCTTATGCGCCACTCATTTTCTTCATTGCACTGCTTGGTGGTGTGGTTGCGCACACATACGCGCCCATGTCATTTGTGCAACCTGTAATAGGTTTCTTTTTTGGTGCCGTGCTCCTTTTTGGCGCCCCTGTTTTTATTATATGGTCACAACGCGCACGGCACACACTCTATGTTCCTGTTCACGAGCGCACATGCGATCATTATGATGTGGGTCCCTACAAAGTGAGCCGTCATCCGTCTTATCTCGGTTTCTTTATGATGTTGTTTGGTTTTGCGCTTCTCATTAATGCATTTGTACTTTTCCTTGTCGCTCTTGTACTTGTTCCTGTATTTACTTTTATTATTATTCCTAAAGAAGAAGCAATGCTCATTGAAGTCTGCGGTGATGCATATCGAGAATATCGCGCCAAAGTGCGCATGTGGTTCTAATATATGCTGGTTCTTTTGTATGGTGATGATCGTGCGCGTATTCATGATCACATAGAGACATTGTGTGGAGGTGTGTCATATCAATCATATGATGATGAAACTATTGATTATGAATTTCTCATACAAAGCATCCAAGGCACTGATTTATTTGCAGCGCCCACTCCTGTCGTTATCTATGGGCTTTTAGAAAAAAAGTCTGGGCAAGATTTTTTTCAAGAATATGCGGATCGTATGCACGCACACCGCACGCCATATATTTTTGTTGAGCATTCCTTGACCACACCCTTCAAGAAAAAGATAATACAAACCACTCCTGAGATACATGAATACACCTTACCCAAAGATACGAACAAGTCCGCATTTAATGTATTTGCACTGAATGACGCGTATGCCTCTCGGGACAAGAAAAAGATGTGGATCCTCTTTCATGAAGCGCTCCGCTCTGGTATGAGCGCTGAAGAAATACATGGACTCTTGTGGTGGCAAATAAAAAATATCGCAGTAGTATGTCGCGAAGGAATAAATCCAGGACTGCATAATTTTGTTTTTGAAAAAACAAAACGAGCATGTAAGCTCTTTCCTGTTGCAGATATAGAGGCGCACAGCACTGCGCTGTATGAAATATTTCATGAATCAAGACGCGGCGGCACACCTCTGGATGTAAGTCTAGAGATGTTTATTTTGAATATGTAGGGTAAGTGAAAACACACATCGCTGATGTGTGTTTTTGTATACGATGCTTTCTTGTCTTTATAAAAAACCAAATAATTTTCCAGTAAAGAAAATATAAATGAGTACAAAGAATAATCCTTCCCAAATATGCATCTTGCGAGACAGTCCAGAAAAAATAAAGAGTAATGTCGATACTATCAAGAAGGGAAGCCCAATAGCAAATGTTTTGTCATCAAGGGCAAGTGGGCGAATGAGTGCTGGAATACCTGCAACAGCGAGCATATTAAAGACATTAGATCCAAAGATATTCCCAAAAGCTACTTCTGCCTTGCCTTTGAGCGCGGCGCGTACTGATACAAATAATTCAGGGAGCGATGTTCCGAGGGCAACAGCAGAAATAGCAATAACACCAGGTGCAATACCCCAAATCGCCGAGAGCTGAATAACTGATTCAACGAGATATCGAGATCCTAAAATCAATCCAACACCCCCTACAACAAAGAGGAGTATTTCAAGCGCTGAAACTTTTTCTCGATTCTCTGATGGGAGGAGTACATCTTCTTCGGTGACGGCGAGCTCGTCTTTGTGCATAAGTGTGTATGCAATGTAGACAATTTGTCCAACCAAAAGAATGAGTGCTTCTGGGGATGTAATAATACGGTCCCACACAATAAGCACAAAGAGTCCTGTGGTTATTGCGAGAAGAGGAAGGTCGAGGTCTGCCAGGTCCTTTTGAATAGAGAGGCGTCGTCCAATGACCGCAGAGACACCCATAACCAAGAGAATATTTGCGATATTTGAACCAATAACATTACCAGTAACAATATCTGTTGCACCTTGCAAGGTTGCAAAGATTCCTGAAATGAGTTCCGGAAGAGACGTTCCAATAGCAACAATCGTTGCTCCGATAATAAATGAAGACAATCCAATAAAGCGTCCAATTTTTTCTGCGCCGTCGAGAAACCATTCTCCTCCACGCAGCATAACGAGTAATGAAATAATAAATATGGCGATCCAAAAAAGTGTCATATGGGGTATATGGTACAGGAAAAGTTGAAGGGATACAATCAAAAAACCCAAAGCTCTCGCTTTGAGTTTTAAGATTGTATGTCCCTCCGGCAGGGATCGGCCACCCTCATGGCTCTCGTTTCGCGCTAGCGCACTCACTACGAGCGCATTCGCTCGGCCCCGCCGTTCGCGCCGTACTCGCTTTGCTCTGCAGTAGCTGCGTTTGGCGTTCCCATAGGAGGAGAATGGCTTGCCGCAGCACACGCAGGTGAATTGGTAGAACGCCTTGCGTTCCACCTGGTCTTGATGCGCATTCCACCAGTCCATGCGACACCCATCCGAGCAGTACTGCTTTTTCCTTTTGCCAGGGGTGTGTTCCAATCGTCTGCCACAGGTCTTGCAGTAGTCGTTTCCGATATCCCGGGGCACGTAGGTGGAGGATCTTTTCCCTCCGAGGTTGTGGGTCCTGCAGAAGGAACGCACGCAATCCTTGGACAGTCCCAGCCTCGATGCGATGGTGGTGTATCCCAGGCCGTCATTCCTCATTTCGGTGATTTGTGTTGTTTCTTTCTCCGTCATCGGGTTCTCCTACTTATTACCGGAAAACCGTACCCCCCGGATTTCCTGGAAGCGTCTGTCCATCGGAATTCGATCACTTGGGCGGGAGTTTCTCCTGTTTCGGTTTTGATTCCGCAATTGATGGGGTCCCATGGATATCTCCCATTCCTTCCGATCATCGATCAGGTCGCGGTACGTCGCGGATGAGAACAGAGGGTTGAAGGGAAAAGACGTAAGTGATGGTCGGAGTAGATTTCAACAG
>JAJOIF010000007.1 GCA_021209525.1 Minisyncoccota bacterium
GTATTTTCAAAATTTTTTTGAAAATTATTAGCAAACATTAATTACTCTTAATAATTTCTTTATAAGAAGGTATTGGATGAGAGCAAAAACACTTTTTTCTCTTTACAAGTACTTGTTATAAAGCTCGCAATAAATCGTATGGCAGAACAATTCGATCGAAGTAAACCTCACGTAAACGTGGGAACCATTGGTCACGTTGACCACGGGAAAACAACCCTCACCGCAGGGATTTTGAATGCGCTCAGACTCAAAGGATTTATGTCCTCAATGAAGTCAGTAGCAGAAATTGACAGTGCTCCAGAAGAAAAAGAACGTGGAATTACCATCTCTCTTTCTCACCAAGAGTATGAATCAGCAAATCGTCACTATGCACACATCGACGCGCCTGGTCACGCCGACTACATCAAAAACATGATTACTGGTGCAGCTCAAATGGATGGCGCTATTCTCGTAGTAGCAGCAACTGACGGAGTTATGCCACAAACACGCGAACACGTTCTTCTTGCAAAGCAAGTAGGTGTTCCAAACTTCGTTGTATTCCTCAACAAAGTAGACATGGTTGACGATGAAGAAATGGTAATGCTCGTTGAAGAAGAAATTCGCGAACTCCTTACCAAAAATGGTTTCGATGGCGACAATACACCTGTAATCAAAGGTTCAGGACTCAAAGCTACAGAAGCAACAGATCCTAATGACCCATGGGTAGAAAAAATCATGGAACTCATGGAAGCTCTCGATACATACATTCCACAACCTGTACGTGAACTCGACAAACCATTCCTTATGCCTGTAGAAGATATCTTCTCAATCGAAGGGCGTGGAACAGTGGTTACTGGTAAAATCGAACGCGGTATCGTAAAAGTTGGATCAGAAATTGAAATCGTTGGTCTCAAAGATACAGCTAAAACTACTGTAACAGGAGTTGAAATGTTCAACAAACAACTTCAAGAAGGACAAGCTGGGGACAATGCAGGGATTTTGCTCCGTGGTATCAAAAAAGAAGAAATCACACGCGGACAAGTACTTGCTGCTCCAGGATCTGTTACTCCACACACACAATTTGAATGTGAAGTATATATCTTGAAAAAAGAAGAAGGAGGTCGACACACTCCATTCTTCAAAGGTTACAAACCTCAGTTCTACATCCGTACAACTGACGTAACCGGTGAAGTAGAATTGCCAGAAGGAACAGAAATGGTTATGCCTGGTGATACTATTAACATCAAAGTAACTTTGGTTGCACCTGTTGCACTCGAAGAACAACAACGTTTTGCTATTCGTGAAGGAGGGCGAACTGTTGGTGCTGGAGTAGTGGTGAAAATCATTGCATAAGGCATTTGCTTATCTTGTAATATTATTTATTCTATGGCTGAACAAGCTACTAAAAAAAACACAAAAAAATCTTCAGAAGGGAATGATATGGTGCGTATGCGTATCAAGCTCAAAGCGTATGAGAATAAAATTCTCGATGCGTCAGTAAAGCAAATCATGGATACCGCATTCCGTCATGACGCTGTTGTGCGTGGGCCTGTACCACTTCCTAATGAGATTAAAAAGTATACGGTCAACCGTGCCACATTCGTCTACAAAGACGCTCGTGAGCAATTTGAAATTCGTGTACACAAACGTCTCATTGATATTTTGAATCCTTCACCAAAAATCATTGAAGCGCTCACCAATATGAATCTCCCTTCAGGAGTTGATATTGATGTAAAAATGGCATAAGTAATTATGGCAGCAAAAAAACCTCGTTCTTGCGAGGTTTTTTTGTATGTCTGGAATAAGTCTGCGTATGAATCGCACAATATTGAACTGATCATATTGTTAATAAATAAACGTACAATAACATGTTTACTAGTGTGTACATTGGCCAAGAAAACCCTTGACTCTTTATTGAAAATAAGTATTATAGACGGTATTCATAAGTTGTATGTACTCTTTGGCTTGTCCATCGAAGACCGCTACGCACTCGTCGAAAATCGTGTTTCGGTATGCATGCAACGTTTGAAGACGTTGTTTTTTAATTTATTACTTATGAAATTTATTTTAGGAGAAAAGCAAAGCATGACACAATTCTTTGCTGAAGATGGGTCAGCCCACGCAGCAACAGTTGTGAAAATCCAACCTACTATTGTAACCGGTATCAAAACACTTGAACGTGATGGGTACAGCGCTGTGCAAGTAGGGTATGGAACACGCAATGAAAAAAATATCGCCAAACCTCAACGAGGTCAATTTGGCACCTTTGGTAACTTTAGTGGTATCAAAGAATTCCGTGTCTCACCAGAGCAAGCCGCAACATTTACTCTTGGTAGCACATTAGACACATCACTTTTTGAAGCAGATCAAGAAATTACCGTTGCGGGTATTTCAAAAGGAAAAGGATTCCAAGGTGTAGTAAAACGCCATGGTTTCGCCGGAGGTCGTCGATCACATGGGCAAAAGCACAGTGAACGCGAACCGGGTTCTATTGGTGCAACTGGTCCACAACGGGTATTCAAAGGTACACGTATGGCTGGTCGTATGGGTGCTGATCGTATTACGGTCAAAAACCTCAAAGTGCTCGCTATTGATACTGCACAAAATATCATCTTGATTAAAGGTGCAGTTCCAGGTCGTCGCGGAACACTTCTTGAAATTATCAGTAACTAAACATGTCTATGAAAACAGATTTTTATAACCTTACAGGTACCAAAGAAGGAACTATTGATTTGCCAGAATCTATGTTCGACGTAGCATGGAATGGTGACCTCGTGCACCAAGTAGTTACGAGTATGCGTTCAAATATGCGTGCATCAGTTGCACATGTAAAAGACCGCAGTGAAGTTTCAGGAACAGGTAAAAAGCCTTGGCGACAAAAAGGAACAGGACAAGCACGTCATGGTTCACGCCGTTCACCGATTTGGCGAACAGGGGGTATTACTCACGGTCCAACTAATGATCGTAATTACACCAAGAAAATCAACAAAAAGATGAAAATCAAAGCGCTCGGAGCAATGCTTTCACAAAAATTGCGCGATGGCCAGATCCTTTTTGTAAGTCCGCTTGAATTAGGGGCTATTAAAACCAAAGATGCTGCAGCGATTCTTCATAATCTTGCAACGATTCAAGGTTTTGAAACCATCAACACACCAAAAGCAAATAATATTTTGATGACGATCCCAGAACATAATGAAGTTGTTGAAATGAGTTTCCGTAATATTCCTCACGTAACTCTTGAGAATATTCACACACTCAATCCACTTGATCTTGCACAGTATCGTTACCTTATTATTTCAGCACCACAAGAATCAGTCGAATTTCTTGCACGCAAGACAGAAAAATAATCATTGCTTATCTATCAAGATACCTTATTTATGGCTCAATCTAAAAAAAATATGCAGATGAATGAAGATCTCTCTTGGGTATTGCAAGGTGTTCGTCTCACCGAAAAAACAGCTATCCAATCTGGAGATCGCGTGTACACATTTAATGTGCACAAAGATGCAAACAAAATTCAGATCAAAAAAGCAGTACAACAGTACTACAATGTACAACCAGAAAAAGTTCGCGTTATGATTAATAAACCTGAACGTATTCTCGGTCGTAACCGCCGTGGAGGCATGACCAAGGCTTTCAAAAAAGCCCTCGTCTATCTTCCTGAAGGACAAAATATTGCACTTGCATAAAAGTCCATTTTACTAGGGTTCGTGCTTGCCGAAAAGAAGCACATAAATTGTATCTCTTATTATGAAAAAATATAAACCAACAACACCTTCACGTCGTCATATGACTGTGGTGACCTACCGAGGTAAATTGACTACATCAAAGCCATTCAAGGCGTTGACTACAGGATCAAAGAAAACTGGGGGGCGCAATAGTCAGGGACGCATTACGACACGCCACAAAGGAGGTGGTCATAAACGTAAATATCGAGAAATTGATTTTATGTACAACAAATATGACATTCCTGCGCGCGTAGAAACTATAGAATACGATCCTAATCGATCAGCATTCATTGGTCTCGTTGTATACGCCGATGGAGAACGACGCTATGTTGTTCTTCCACAAAAAATGGAAGTAGGGAGTTCATTTGTAGTATCTCCTGATGCGCCGATTGTGCGAGGAAATCGTCTTCATCTTAAAAATATCCCTGTAGGTACCTTTGTGTACAATGTTGAATTACAACCAGGAGGAGGAGCAAAACTTGCTCGTTCAGCTGGTGCATACATTCAAGTAACTGCTCATGACGGCGGTAAAACAACACTTAAAATGCCTTCTTCAGAAGTGCGTAAGGTGGTAAGTACTTGCTGGGCATCTATTGGAGAAGTATCAAATGATGAATACAAGCTTATGAACAAAGGTAAGGCCGGACGTTCACGATGGCTCGGTATTCGTCCCACTGTTCGCGGTTCTGCGATGAACCCAGTAGATCACCCTCACGGAGGAGGGGAAGGCCGCCAAGGAATTGGTTTGCGCCGTGGTCCAAAGACAGGGCAAGGAAAACTTGCATATGGTGTCAAAACACGTACTCCAAAGAAATACTCAAACAAAAATATCGTTACACGTCGCAAGACAAAACGAAATCAATAAAACACACACAAAAAACACCACATCTGTGGTGTTTTTTGGTATATTTCCCCTTATCTTTTATGAGGCAAGTATGCTATACTATAAGGTATATTAGTTATATAATGACACAGTATTCTATATAGTATGGCAACACCAAAGAAAAAACAGGGAAGTGCGGATTATAGCGCCAAAGACATTGCAGTGCTTGAAGGACTCGAGCCAGTACGCAAGCGTCCAGGGATGTATATTGGATCAACAGGTCCTGATGGATTACATCACCTCATCAAAGAAATTTTTGATAACTCTCGCGACGAAGCGATGGCAGGCTATGCTGATCGTATTGAAATTACTCTCTTGCCGGACAATAGTGTGCGCGTTGTTGATAATGGTCGCGGAATTCCTGTTGACACTCATCCAAAGACCAAAGTATCTGCACTTGAAGTGATTCTTACTACCTTGCACGCAGGAGGTAAGTTTGGTGGCGACGGCAAAGGATATGTTGTCTCTGGGGGATTGCACGGAGTAGGTGCTTCTGTGGTAAATGCCTTGTCAGTATACATGAAAGCAGAAGTACACCGAGACGGCGGTATTTATGTTCAAGAATATAATCAAGGAAAACCTCAGGCTCCTGTCAAAAAGGTGGGCACTACCGACAAAACAGGTACCATTATTACATTCCGTGCCGATGAAGAAATTTTCAAAACCATTGCGTATAGCTGGAAGCGTATTGTTGACCACTATCGCGAACAGGCATATTTGGTGCGCAATTTAGCAATTTGTTTAATTGATGCGCGCGAATCAAAAGACGCACCCCTACCTACCCCTAAAAAGCCAGATACGGTGTACTGGATGAAAGACGCAGAACTGCAAGTACCATCAACGAGCTTTTATTTTGAAGGAGGTATTGTGTCTATGGTGCGTCACTATAATCACTTCCAAAAAGAAGTACACAAAACCGTGTACTATGTTGAACGCGAACTTGAAGTAGAAGGACAACCTGCCCCAGTAACTATTGAGGTAGCGCTTCAATATGTTGATGATATTTCTCCTCGCATTATTGCATTTGCAAACAATATTTATACTCCCGGAGGAGGTATGCATGTTACTGGTTTCAAAACAGCCCTGACGCGTACATTGAATACGTATAATAAAAATAACAATGTCATCAAAGGAGGAGAACCACTCACTGGTGACGACGTACTTGAAGGACTCACAGCAGTTATTTCTATTAAAATGCCCGAAGTGCAATTTGAAGGACAAACCAAGGACAAATTGGGAAGCCCTGAAGCGCGCGGCGCTGTTGAAAGCATTTTTGGAGAAACATTTGCCGAATTCCTCGAAGAGCATCCCGATGATGCAAAGGGTATTTTACGCAAAGCCGAGCTCGCTATGCGTGCGCGCAAAGCCGCAAAAGCTGCAAAAGACTCTATCTTGCGCAAAGGCGCCCTCGAAGGATTTACCTTACCTGGAAAACTTGCAGATTGCCAAGCCCGTGATGCATCTGAATCAGAAATCTTTATTGTAGAGGGAGACTCTGCGGGAGGTACCGCAAAACAAGGTCGGGATCGTCGCACGCAAGCTATTTTGCCACTTCGTGGAAAAATTTTGAATGTTGAACGCGCGCGTCTCGACAAAATGATTGCAAATAATGAAATCAAATCACTTGTTATCGCGCTCGGCACATCTATTGGAGAAACCTTTGATATTGAAAAGATTCGTTATCACAAAGTAATTATTGCAACAGATGCTGATGTCGATGGTGCGCACATTCGTACACTTCTCCTCACGCTCTTTTACCGTTACTTCAGAGAAATGATCGAAGCAGGGTTTTTGTATATTGCGCAACCACCATTGTATAAAATTCAAAAAGGCAAAGAAATTCACTATGCATATACCGAAGACGAAAAGATAACCTTACTCAAAACACTTGGTATTTCAGAATCAGAAATGCACGAAGTTGATACAGACACAGAAGCACCGCAAGACGGTGAAGAGGCTCCAGTAGAAGCAGAAGAGTCTATAGAAAACAAATCAACAAGTGCTTACAAAATTCAACGCTACAAGGGGCTTGGGGAAATGAATGCAGACGAACTCAAAGAAACCACTATGGATCCTGCGCGTCGCACCTTGAAGCAAGTACGTATTGAAGACGCCAAAGAAGCAGACCGTATCTTCGATGTCTTGATGGGTACTGATGTTCCTGCGCGCAAGAGCTTTATCCAAGGAAATGCAAAAGTAGCAGAACTCGACCTGTAATTTATTTGTAGAGCACAGAAAACAAAACCCTCGTAAAGAAGGTTTTTGTTTTTTAGGTATTTCTTTTATTCCATTCTTCAAATGACATCTCGCTCTTGCCTTCGGGAATTACTTTTTCAATAATACATTGATTATTCGCATAACTCATTTCAGTTATTTTGACTCTCTTACCCATGGCATCAAAAAAGAAAATACCAGGCCATGGGGTATATGCGCGATACATGCGCCAGACATGCTCATGGTCAAGATTATGTATATCAATACAACCATCCTCTTTTTTGATTTTGGTGCATTTGGTCATACCTGCCAATGATTGCGGTTGAGGTGTCACAGTACCCTCTATATAGCGCGGCAAGAGGTCTACAAGCATGTGAGCACCCAAGGTATTCAAGCGTGCACGGAGCGTCGGTGTTGTGTCTGTGTCATGAATAGGTACCTGTATTTCTGAGAGAATATCCCCAGCGTCGAGCTCGTATACCATTTTCTGAATACATACACCAGTCATAGTATCGCCGTGCAAGATTGCAGATTCTACAGGGCTTGCGCCGCGCCATCTCGGCAAGAGAGAATAGTGAATATTAAGGGTGCCATGCACAGGTGTTACAATAATACGCTCAGGTATTATTTTTCCATATGCAACAACAAGAGCAATATCATAAGACTGATTGCGATACCATGCATAAAAATTATCATCAAGTTTTTCAGGTTGATGTACGGGAATATTTTTTTCCTGGGCCCATATCTTGACCGGCGGGGGAGTAAGTACGTGCTTTCTTCCTACAGGTCTGTCAGGATTCGTAATGACTGCTGCAGGTGCATATCCATGCAGAGACAAGGCATCCAGAATAGGAAGGCAAATATCCGGTGTTCCAAAAAATACAATACGAGGTGTTGATGTGTTCATAGAGGTGTTATTTAAGGGCGCTCGTCTTGATCAAGTTCGTACAAATCATGCGCATGGTCATCAAACAAAATACCATTCAGGTGATCAATTTCATGCTGAAAAATCTGAGCAAGTAAACCACTGCCTCCATACTCAAAGAGTTCTCCGTGTTCATTGTATGCACGCACTGTGGCTTGGCCATATCGCCTTGTTTTTCCGTACCACCAGCGCACAGAGAGGCACCCTTCCGGCACAACCGTTCTTTTCTTTGCATGTTTGATAATTTCAGGATTAATGAATACTAATGGTTTATCTGGTGTGTAGGCGCTATATCCTTTTGGGGAAACTACGAAAATACGCAGAGATACTCCAATCTGAGGCGCCGCAAGAGCGACACCATCTTCTTCTTGAGCAAGGGTCGCGTGCATATCTTCTATAATTTTTTGAATAGAAACATCGGTAATATCATCAGGATTCACAGGTTGTGCTAATCCTCTCAGGCACGGATGTCCTTTTTGAACAATGCGTGACATATGATTATTTCAAACTGCGAATATATGCAGGCAATTCTTCAAGAGGTACCGTTTTCTGAGATCGACTTTGCATATCGCGCACGATTGCAGTACCGTCCATCGCTTCTTTTTGACCAAAGATAATGGTGTAGGGAACTTCTGTTTTTTCAGCGAGGGCAAGTTGACCACTGAGATTATCTTTTGAAAGTGATTGCTGTACTGGAATTTTTGCCTTGCGTAACATTTCAAGAACCTTGAGACTGCGTAGTCTTGCATCAAATCCGAGTTGGATAAAGAATATTTTTGGTTTTTTGACAATACGCGGACGTGTTTCATTCCACCATGGTGATTCAATAACACGCTCAATACCAATACCCACTCCTACACCAGGGACATCTTTTTTGTGTCCAAGTGTTCGTGCGAGGTAGTCATAGCGGCCACCTCCTGTTATAGATAAGGTGCGTTCAGTGCCGTCTTCGTCAATAATGGTCTCCATGATCTCAAATACAGTATTTGAGTAATAATCAAGTCCGCGCACGAGGTTTTTATTGAGCTCGTAAGGAATATCGGCTTCTTCAAGATATTCAAGCACTTGCTTGAAATGCTTCTTGGCTTCATTGCCGAGATAGTCAAGCGATGACGGAGCATCTTGGTTAATAGCAATAGTTTTTGGTTCTTTTGAATCGAGAATACGCAAAGGATTAGTATTCAATCGTTCGCGGTCAAGAGCCGGCAAGTCATTGATATGCTTACGGTAATATGCTTTGAGCGCCTTGATATATTCATTACGAGAGTCTTTGTCGCCAATACTATTAATACTTACGAAAATATTTTTTGCACCTACTTCACGCAAAATGGTCACTGTGGTTTGAATAATAATTGCATCTGCAACAGGTTTTGGGGTACCTAAAATCTCCATGCCGAATTGATGGTGTTGGCGGTAGCGTCCTTTTTGAGGGCGGTCATGACGAAACATAGGTTCGCAGTAATAGAGCATGATAGGTTGGGGAAGTGATTGCATGCCATGTTGAATATATGAACGCATAACTGCGGCAGTGCCTTCTGGGCGAAGCGCGACACGGTCTTTACCTTTGGTTTGAAAGGCATAAATTTCTTTATCTACAATGTCAGTGCCATCACCCACACCACGCAAAAAGAGATCAGTGTGCTCTAGGATAGGTGTTTTAATAGGACGAAAGCCATAGTATTCAGCAATTTCTTGAGCTTTTTCAAAAAAACCCTGCATATCATAATATGTTTCTCCGGTAATATCACGCATTCCTTTTACATTAGTAAGATATTCAGATGCATTCGTTTTTTTATTCGCTGCCATATGATTTATAGTATATCATTATTATCACTGAGTATGTCAAATGAATGACTGCCGGGCTTGAATCCTATATTATTAAGGGGCCATAAACGGAGCCACGCCTTTCCTACAATAAGGTCTCGCGGAAGCGGTCCCCAAATACGTGAGTCCGAACTAAAACTACGATTGTCTCCCATTACAAAATAATAATCATCAGGCAGGGTAAGAGATTCATTACGAGCTAGTGTTTCAGTATTTTCAGGAAGATACATTTCTTCAAGAATAAAACCCGTAGGATCTTCTTCGCTCGTGATAGTTACTACACTATCAGTAATACGCACAGTCTCTCGAGGAAGAGCTATAATACGCTTGATGAAGAATTGACTTGGTTGTTCAGGGTACCGAAATACAATAACATCCCCTCGTTGAGGCTCTCTGAAACGATAAGAGATTTCATCAATAATGAGATAGTCACGATGTTCGAAAGTAGGAATCATTGATGTGCCGCTTACAATAAAAGGTTGTGCAATAAACACACGCACCGGAATAACAATAACTGCCGCGATGACAACAAAGCGTATAATTTCAATAATTTGCTCTTTGAGTGTGGGTTCTGTAGATTCTGGTGTAGATTGTTTTTCTAGAGTTTCGTGATGCATGGGTTTAGTATAATGAAAAAAACATATGAGTGCAAATATAGTGATTGACAATGCTGCTCTATTTTGTATTATCATAGAAAACATTTCTGAACTTTTACAACCAAATCTAATATGAAAAAAATACTCTTCGTACTCATCTGTGTTGCAGGGGCTCTGTTCTGCTCTGCGCAAAAGAAAACAACGATTGTTATAAAACAAAAGTTTACTAACACAGTAACTCCAATCACACAAAAGGGTGCCTATGCTGCTCTTGAAGTGATTAAACAAAAACGAGGCCTTGATTTTAATGCTTTTGAAGCAGTGATTGCAATGGGTTTATATGATCCAGCAACACGCAAGTCCACTACTTTATATGCTACTGATTATATTAAATACGTGCAAAAGACAGGGACTCTTCTTTGTGTTCGCAATAATGAAATCTTGGGTAGCTATGACATACCAAATCATAGAACACCTCACTCGATCAAAGATACGCAACTCTTTTTAGATCGTCCGCACAAACCATTGCGTGCTGAGCGCGATTCTCTTATAGAGAGTATACATGCTACGCACGCATTGGTGCAGACGACTTATGTGCAGGGTAATTTTAATAGATATGCACGCACATCAGGTGTATCTGTAACTGTGCCAGATCTTCAGACAAAAGAGGATGCGCATGCAGATTATGCGAAAGCATTAGACAGAGTAGATTCTCTTGAGAGATGGCATATGAGCGAATCACTTTTTCGTATTGCCGAAGAAATGATGCAACATCCTGTGTATATACACATGGATATAAATAAAAAGTACATGTATAAAATATATACACATTGTTTTGTATTATACAATCATGAAAAAGGAGAATTGATTTTCAACACACCAGAACGCTCATATAATCTAGTCACAGATTATGAGCGCTACAAAACAGAAATTCGCGACATTATGGAACAGATTGTCAGAGAAACATAAGTGCCAATTAATGCGCACCATAGTAGCCCCCGCTTAGGGGGCCTTTTCTTTGGGTGAGTACATATCACAAGATAAGCGTTTTTTAGTTGACTTTTATTTTTATTTTGGGTAAGATAGCGCCTATGTTAAAGATAAGATTACAACGCATAGGTCGCCGCAATCAACCATATTATCGTTTGGTGGTGACTGACTCACGATTTGGTCCTAAAAGCGGACGTTTTATTGAAGTTATTGGTTCATATGATCCCAAGGCAGGTGCTGTGCAAGTAAAAAAAGAGCGCGCAGAATACTGGCTCGCACAAGGTGCTCAAGCATCAGATACAGCCTTTAACTTCTTGGTAGATAATAGTCTCATTGCAGGTAAAAAGCGTAATGCATTACCTAAAAAGACTGCTCCTATTAAAGAAGTTGTAGAAGAAGCTCCTGTAGCAGAAGAAGCTCCAGCATCTGAAGCGGCTTCAGAAGACACTCCAGCAGAAGAAGCTCCAGTTGCTGAAACAGAAGAAACTCCAGCGGAATAAATAATAAAAATCCCTCATTGAGGGATTTTTATATGCACAGATTGTATTTGACCCATGTAACGATACACCTTATAATAGATTATGTATACGCATGTACTGTGTGTATACATATCTTAATGGAATAATATACCCAGTATGGGTTTACCAAATACACTATGTCTCACGATTTACCTGTAGAATTTCTTGAATATGTTGTTAAAAGTCTGGTTGATCATCCAGATCATGTAAAGGTTGAAAAAACAGTAGATGAAATGGGAGTATTACTTACCCTTGATGTGCATGCAGAAGATATGGGAAAAGTGATTGGACGTAAGGGTGCAACCGCAAAAGCCATTCGTACACTCTTGCGTGTAGTAGGAATGAAAAATTACGCTCGTGTAAACATGAAAATTCTTGAACCAGAAGGAGGTATGCGTGCCCATGAAATGGGAGGTGCTTCAGTTGCAGATATTGATGCTGCAATCAATGACATCAAAGCAGATCTTTAATACTATCAAGGAATAAAAACACCATTCTTCTGAATGGTGTTTTTATTTGCACAATACTGTTTTTCTGAGATATACTACGCATATGAAACATTTTCACATTATTACACTTTTCCCAGACATGTTTACTTCATATGTGTCTGACTCTATTCTCAAGCGTGGTCAAGAAGCAGGTCTTTTTGCAATACATTTTTACAATCCTCGTGACAAAAGTACAGACAAGCACAAGAGTGTCGATGATACTCCGTATGGAGGAGGTCCGGGTATGGTTATGTCAGTACAACCTATTGTTGATACTGTTGAGAGTATTTTTGAGCAGTACCAAATTACTCGAAACGATGCCCACATTATCGTAACCTCACCAGGAGGAGAGCTCTTCACCAATACACATGCGCGCACATACATGCACACGCACGATCACATAATTATCATATGCGGACGCTACGAAGGCATTGACAGTCGTGTGCAACAAATTTACCAAGCGACCACTCTTTCTATTGGCGCCTATATTCTGACAGGAGGAGAATTACCAGCAATGGTTATGATTGATGCTATGACGAGACAAATTGAAGGGGTGCTCGGTAATGCACTTTCTCTCGAAGAAGATCGTATTTCATCTCATAATATGTATACACGCCCAGAAGTTTTTGTACATCAAGGGCAATCTTATGCCGTGCCGCCAGTACTTCTTTCTGGCGATCACAAGAAAATTGACGCATGGCGAAAAGGGGAAAGGGAATAAAAGAAGTATCTCTATTTCATCCAAGAATAGACACCTCTTGCTATTTTTTGCAAATAGGTATACTTATGCCTGTCTGATTTGAGTGAGTTACGGTTGCATACTCAAGATATCTATAATTTTTATAAGCGTTCTTTCTTTTCTTTTTTTTGCGGAGGAAAAGAAATCATAAGGGAATGTCCATCCCTTTGTTGTTTTGTTGTTATAATACACACACATATATAGTGTTATGAGTAATCAAAAATTACAGCAAAAGGTTTTTTCAAAATACAAAAAACCACTTGCGCCAGTACCCAACTTGGTCGAAAATCAAATTAACTCTTTTAAGTGGTTTATTGAATCAGGTATCAAGGAAACTATTCAAGAATTCTTTCCTATTACTGACTACGCTGATAAAAAATTTGAACTCAATGTTTCATCATTTCAAGTAATCATGCCTGAATTTGATGAGTACTATGCAAAAGAAAATAAACTTACCTATGCAGCACAACTCAAAGCAACGATTATGCTCAAGAATCGTGCGCTCAATGATGTGAAAGAGCAAGAAATTATGCTCACCGATATTCCATTCATGACACCGAGTGGTACTTTTATCATGAATGGTGTAGAACGCGTTGTGGTTTCTCAACTTGCGCGTAGTTACGGTATTTCATTTACTGAACATGATACACGCAATGGAAGAAAATTTGGTGCCAAGGTAATTCCTGCGCGCGGTGCATGGGTTGAAATGGAAACTGAAAAAGACGATGTGGTATATGTACGCATCGACAAAAAACGTAAATTCCCCATCACAACACTCTTGCGCGCATTTGGTCTTTCAACAGACAAAGAAATCCTCAAAGCATATGAGGATGATGAAAAAACACTTGCATTCATCAAGAAGGCACTTGAGCGTGATCCTGTCCGTTCTCAAGATGAAGCATATGTTGAAATTTACAAAAAACTCCGCGATGGTGAAATTGCAACAGTAGAAAACGCAAAAGAATTTTTCATGTCTATGTTTGCAAGTGATCGTTATGATCTCTCTGTAGTAGGGCGCTACCACTTTAACAAGCGTTTTGATTTGCCTGTGGACAAGAAATCAACAGAACAAGGATATCTTGATTTGCGTGATTTCAAGGTAATGATGACAAAAATTGCTGAATTGAATACTGACCCAGAAGCACATGCTGATGACATTGATCACCTTGGGTCACGTCGCGTGCGTTATGTGGGCGAACTCTTGCAACAAAAAGTACGCAAAGGAATGGCACAGATGAAGCGTAATATTCAAGATCGCATGTCAACAGTAGACGCAGAAACCATCCTGCCTATTAACTTGATGAATCAACGCCCACTTCAGGCACGTATCAAAGAATTCTTTACCACAAGCCAATTGTCACAATTTATGAACCAAGAAAACATTCTTGGGGAAATTGAACACTTGCGTATTCTTTCTACGCTCGGTCCGGGTGGGCTTACCCGTGAACGTGCTGGTTTTGAAGTGCGTGACGTACACCCATCTCACTATGGGCGTGTATGTCCTATCCACACCCCAGAAGGTCCAAACATTGGGCTTATCTTGCACTTGTCTATTTATGCACGCATGAATGAATTCGGCATGATTGAAACTCCATACATCAAAGTTGAAAATGGCAAGATTACTGGAGAAATCGTATACATGAATGCGATGGAGGAAGAAAAGTATAATATTGCTCATGCAGGAATTCCTTATGACGAAGCAACAGGCATGATCGGTGCTGATCGTGTTGAAGGTCGCAAAAAAAGCGCACCAGGTTTGATTAATAAAAAAGATGTGCACTTTATCGATGTGGCTATTAATCAGTCATTGTCAGTAGCAACATCACTTATTCCTTTCGTGGAAAATAACGACTCAAACCGTGCGCTCATGGGATCAAACATGCAGAAGCAAGCAACACCATGTATTCGCACTATGGCACCACTTGTTGCTACGGGGATGGAAGAACAAGCAGCACGCGACACAGGTCGTGTCGTTATTGCGCGCGAAGCCGGAGAGGTTATTGCTATGGACGGTCGTCGTGTTATTGTAAAAAATAACAAAGGCGAAGAGGTAGTATATCCATTAGTGCAATTCGTACGAACAAATAACAATAACCCATTTTACCAACGCCCTATTGTTGCTGTGGGACAAAAAATTAAAAAAGGTGATGTGCTCGCAGATTGTCCAACAACAGACCGTGGGCAAATGGCTATTGGGCAAAATGTACTCGTTGCATTTATGTGTTGGAATGGTCAAAACTTTGAAGACGCCATCATTATCTCAGAACGTCTCGTGAAAAATAGTATTTTTACATCTATTCGTGTAGAAGAATATGAATGTGTGGTTCGTGACACAAAACTAGGAGAAGAAGTAACCACTCATGACATTCCTAATGTAAGTGAAGCAAAACTTAAAAACCTTGACGAGGATGGTATTATTCGCGTAGGTGCTGAAGTTGATGAGAATGATATTTTGGTAGGAAAAATTACTCCAAAAGGTGAAACAGAATTAACTCCAGAAGAACGCCTCTTGCGATCTATTTTTGGAGACAAAGCACGCGATGTTAAAGACACATCACTTCGTATTGGTCATGGTAAGAAAGGCCGTGTTGTGGGAGTAAAAGTATTTTCACGCGACCAAGGACACCAACTAGAATCAGGAGTCATCAAGAAAATTTATATTGAAGTTGCGCAAATGCGTAATGTGCAAATCGGTGACAAGCTTGCTGGGCGTCACGGAAACAAGGGGGTTATCTCGGTAGTGCTTCCCGAAGAAGATATGCCATACATGGCTGACGGAACATCTATTGATCTTATTTTGACACCGCTTGGGGTGCCGTCTCGTATGAACCTTGGTCAAATTCTTGAAATGCACCTCGGCCTTGCTGCGCACACACTTGGGTATCAAGCAATTGTTCCTTCTTTTGCAGGTGCAACAGAACAAGAAATTCGTAATGAATTACAAACTGCAGGATTCCCAGAAAATGGAAAAGTGACCTTGTACGACGGACGCACAGGTGAAGCTTTTGATCAAGATATTGCTGTTGGGTATATGTATATGCTCAAATTGCACCACATGATCGAAGACAAGATGCACGCACGTTCTGTAGGTCCATACAGTCTCATTACACAACAACCGCTCGGAGGTAAAAGTCAGTCAGGAGGGCAGCGATTTGGAGAAATGGAAGTGTGGGCTCTCGAAGGATATGGTGCAGCGCACACGCTTCGAGAAATGCTCACTATCAAGTCTGACGATATTGTAGGTCGTTCGCAGGCATTTGACTCTATTATTAAAGGCAATGATATTTCGTACATTGGTACACCTGCGTCATTCAAGGTATTGCTCAAGTATCTCCGCGGTCTCTCTCTTGATGTGTCGGTAGGGGGTCAAGCGCGCGAAACATCATACGAAGAAGTACCTGCGACATATGCTGACGCTGTTGAAGTTGCAGAAGTTTCTGAATAAGTATCGCCTTTAATTAACTAATCTATTGCATCTCTTATGAAATCACCTAAAGAACATTTCACACCCAGCTCAATCTCTCTTCGCGTTGCTTCTCCAGAAGTAATTCGCGAATGGTCATCTGGGGAAATTCAAAAACCAGAAACTATCAACTACCGAACAGGGCGCAGCGAACGTGGCGGGCTTTTCGATGAGCGTATTTTTGGTCCAGAAAAAGACTATGAATGTTATTGTAAAAAATATCGTGGTGTAAAATACCGAGGTATTATTTGTGAAAAATGTGGCGTTGAAGTAACTCGTGCTATCGTGCGTCGTGAACGTATGGGGCATATTGATCTCGCAGCACCTGTTTCTCATATTTGGTTCTTGCGCGGTATTCCATCACGCATGAGTCTCTTGCTCGATATTTCAATTACTAATCTTGAAAAAGTTATTTACTTTGCAGGGTATATTATTACTGAAGTATACGAAGAAGAAAAACAACGTGTCATTAAAGACATTGAGCAAGAATTTAAAGTAAAACTCAAAACACTTACCAATGAAGAAGATCGTGAAAAACTCCGTGACCTTTTTGCGCAAACCAAAAAAGATGTACTTGATCTCGTTCCGGGGCGCGTATTGTCAGAAATGGAATACAACAAATTCTCACTCCGTTTTTCAACAGTATTTGAAGCTGGTATTGGTGCCGAAGCAGTATACGAAATTTTCAAAAAACTTGATCTCGAAAAACTTGCAGCACATCTTACTCAAGAACTTGCTGATGCACGCAAAACAAATCGATCAAAAATTGAAAAGCGTTTGAATCTCGTACAGGCACTGTTGAAGTCAGGAACAAAGCCCGAATGGATGTTCTTGACCGTGCTTCCAGTTATCCCTCCAGCGCTTCGTCCTATGGTTGCTCTTGAAGGTGGGCGTCATGCGACATCAGACGTAAATGACTTGTATCGTCGTGTGATTAACCGCAACAATCGTCTCAAGAAAATGCAAGCAATTGGTGCTCCTGATGTTATTTTGCGTAATGAAAAACGCATCCTTCAAGAAGCGGTAGACTCATTGATTGATAACTCAATTCGCAAGCACTCAGGAGGAGCGGCTATGAGTCAGGCACAGCGTCGCAAATTGAAATCTCTCTCAGACAACCTCAAAGGGAAACAAGGTTTGTTCCGTCAAAACTTGCTCGGAAAACGTGTAGACTACTCAGGTCGTTCTGTGATTGTGGTGGGTCCTCGTCTCAAGATGCACCAATGTGGTTTGCCAAAACAAATGGCGCTTGAATTGTTCCGTCCATTTGTTATTTCAAAAATTCTTGAGCGTGAACTCGCATTCAATATTCGTGGAGCAGGTAAATTGATTGAGGACACTATTCCTGAAGTATGGGAAATCCTTGAAGAGGTTATTCAAGGACGCTATGTGCTCTTGAACCGTGCGCCAACATTGCACCGTCTCTCAATCCAAGCATTCCAACCAGTACTTATTGAAGGAAAAGCGATTCAGGTACACCCTCTCGTATGTTCTGCATTTAACGCTGACTTCGACGGTGACCAAATGGCGGTTCACTTGCCACTTTCTCAAGAAGCACAGCGCGAAGCGCGTTACTTGATGGCGGCAAACAAGAACCTCTTGAAACCTCAAGACGGAGAGCCTATTGCAACACCATCTCAAGATATGATTCTTGGATGTTATTGGATGACCAAAATGGTAGAAGGCGCACGCGGTGAAGGGCGTATGTTCTCAAGCCCTAATGAAGCGATTACTGCCTATGATTTTGGCGCTGTTGATTTCCGTGCAAAAGTGAAAATCATGCCTACAGACAGTGAACGCTATACTGAATTTGAAGGCAAGCCATTTGAAACAACTATTGGACGCTTGCTCTTTAACAGTGTCATGCCAAAACAATATGGGTACATCAATCATGAACTCAAGAAAAAAGACTTAACTGCACTTATTCATGACCTGATTCAACACTTCGGTATTGATGAAACTGCAGTGGTGCTCGACAAAATTAAAGACTTTGGTTACAAGTATGTAACAATTTCTGGCACCACTATGGGTATGGATGAAATCATTGTGCCTGAAGAAAAAACAGCAATCATTGAAGAAGCGCGTACACGTGTTGCAGATCTTGATGCGCAATATGATGACGGTTTGATTTCGCTTGACGAACGCTACCGCAAGCGTATTGAAATTTGGGAAGGAGCAAAAATTTCTATTGAAAAAGTCATTCAAGAAAAACTTACCCAAGCTGAATCTATGTCTGACATGATTATCTCAAAAGCTCGCGGTACAATCAGTAACATGAGTCAGATGGCGGGTATGAAAGGGCTTATTGTGAACACACAAGGGCGTACTATTGACTTCCCAATTACACCATCATACAAAGAAGGATTATCACCTATTGAATACTTCATTACTACACACGGTGCGCGTAAAGGACTTACAGACACCGCTTTGAATACCGCAAAGGCGGGATACCTCACACGCCGTCTCGTTGACGTTGCGCAAGATATGGTGATTCGTGAACATGACTGTGGCACCAAAGAAGGATTTGTGGTTCGTAAAGAAAATATTGACGGACTTGAGCGTTCTATTGCTATTAATATGTACGGTCGCGTACTTGCCGCTGACGCTGTCGCTGCAGATGGTTCTGTAGTTGCAACAAAAGGAACTTTGGTAACCGCAGACATTGCACGCGCATGCGAAGCTCACGATGTAACTGAGGCGGTAGTATTTTCTCCGCTGACATGTGCAACACGTCATGGGCTTTGTGCAAAATGTTATGGTCTCGATATGGCACGTAACAACCTCGTCAAATTTGGAGAAGCTGTCGGAGTAGTTGCTGCGCAAGCTATTGGAGAACCTGGTACACAGCTCACATTGCGTACCTTCCACGCCGGAGGGGTTACAGGACTCGACATTACTACAGGGCTTCCTCGTGTTGAAGAAATTTTTGAACGACGCATCCCTAAAAACCCAGCAGTAGTTTGTGAAATGGATGGGGAAGTGGTTGAAATCAGAACTGATGGAGACAAGAAAATTGTTGTGGTGCTCGGTAATGGTGCATCTCAAGGCAAGGATGGCGATCAGCAAAAAGAATACATTGTTGGTTCACGTCGCATGATTGTGGTCAAGAAGGGAGATATGGTCCGTGCAGGACAATTGCTTACTGACGGTTCTGCGCACATTCAAGAAGTCTTTGACTTTGGAGGTGTCGAACTTGCTCAACGATACATCATTAACGAAATCAACAAAGTGTATGATATTCACGCCTCACCAATTTCACCAAAACACATTGAAATTATTGTGCGTCAGATGTTCTCTCGTCGCAAAATTAAAAACCCAGGTGATACACCATTTACTACAGGTGAAGTGCTTGAATACATTGAACTCTCTGAAGTAAATGAAAAAGTAAAAGCACAAGGTGGTACACCAGCGAAATCAGAAGTAGTATCTATGGGTATTACCGAAGTTTCTCTCAGTACCAAGTCATGGTTGTCATCAGCCTCATTCCAACACACAACACGCACATTGATTAACAATGCCGTGCATGGAGAAGAAGATATTCTTCGTGGTCTCAAGGAAAATGTTATTCTCGGAAATCTTATTCCTGCAGGAACAGGATTGTCACCAGAATTCATTACCGAAGATTTGGTTCAAGAATAAGTCCATGAAAGACGCAAAAACCACCACATAGTATGTGGTGGTTTTTGGTATATACGCATTCTGGGGACGTAATACACGGTGGTGACAAAAGAGCATATTCGTGATAGAATCACTCTATGTCATCAGATGTTGAACGTATCAAAGAGCGCTTGTCTATTGTGGATGTGGTGAGTCCTTATGTAAAATTAGAAAAATCAGGCAAGACCTATAAAGGCAAATCTCCTTTTACCACTGAACGCACTCCTTCTTTTTTTGTGTCTCCGGAGACCAATCTCTTTCATTGTTTTTCATCTCAGAAAGGGGGTGATATTTTCACATTTATTCAAGAGGTTGAGCATGTTGATTTTCGTGGAGCACTCGCACTTCTTGCTGAAAAAGCAGGTATTACACTCAATACGCTCGACAAAAAAGAAAATGACGAAAAGACCACGCTCTATGCAATTATGGATGCAGCTGCGCGATTCTATGAAGTGCAATTACGCAAAGACGCTGACGCTGTTGCGTATCTTACAGGGCGCGGACTCACCAAAGAAACTATTGCTGATTTCCGTATTGGATACGCTGGTACTGATTGGCAGCACCTCTATAATTTTTTACGCTCAAAAGGATATACTGACACACTCATTGAAAAGGCAGGTCTTGCTCTGCAGGGTAAGCGAGGTATGTATGACCGATTTCGTGAAAGAATCATGTTTCCTATTGCTGATAGTCAGGGACGCATTGTTGCTTTCACAGGAAGAATTTTTGTCAAAGAGAGTTCTGTGACAGACCCTACACAAACAGGTAAATACATCAATAGCCCAGAAACTCCCATTTATCACAAATCACATATTCTGTTTGGTTATGATCGCGCCAAGAAAGCCATGATGGAACACGATGTCTGTATTGTGGTAGAAGGGCAAATGGATGTGATTATGTCGCACCAGGCAGGTGTGCGCAATACTGTAGCGCTTTCAGGCACAGCGCTCACAGAGTATCATATAGGATATATACAACGTTTTGTTGATACGGTTGTTTTTGCTCTTGATGCAGACAAGGCAGGTATTGAAGCTACTAAAAAAAGTGCGCGACTCGCATATGCTGCCGATATGTCTGTTTCAGTGATTCCTATTACTCACGGTAAGGATCCTGCTGATATGATTGCCGATAACCCACAAGATTGGATAGAGGCACTATCTCACCCTGTTTCATATATTGAGTATCGTTTGAGCACGCTGCAGAGCATTGATGATCTTAAGAAAAAAAACACATTAGTCCACCAAGATATTTTTCCTTTTATTGAGGTTATGAAAAGCGACATCATGAAAGACGATGCGCTACAAAAAGTCAGTCATATGCTTCGTGTCACCCATGATGCCGTACGCAATGATTTTGCTTCATGGCAAGCAAAAAACCCCGAAGAACGTATTGTGTCTTCGCAAAGTGCCCATGCAACCAAAAACCAAGGTTTTGATATGTATGAATCCATTCATCCTCTTGAGCGGGATATTTTAGGTATTTTAATATGGAAAAAAATACAAGGAAAAGATGTGTTTCCTCATGAAAAATACCTTACGGAATATAAAAATCTAGTTGGAGAAGCTTGGTTTGAGCAAGCGTGGGCTCGGGCAGAGAAATACGCAAATCGCTTGATTTTTGACATAGAATTAAGGTATGATGGGGATTCACAGGACAGTGTTGAGCGCGATCTCCGAGAGCTTTTGCGGCAAGCTGCGCTCAAGAAATGGGAGAAAGAACAGCGCCGTATCATTGAAGAATTACGCCATATTGAACAATCAGGTGATGAAGAAGCCTCTCAGAAGCTTCTTGATACATATCAATCTATTACTCAAACTATCAACAAACTCAAAGAAGAATTATCTTCATAATACATATGCCTACTCAAAAGAAAAAAGCCACAACTAAAAAGGTTGCCCCTAAAAAAGTAGTCAAAAAAGCTGCTCCCAAAAAAGCGCCAGTCAAAAAAGTTGTTTCAAAAACCAAAGAAGTGTCTACAAAACATGCTCCTAAAAAAGTCCGTCACAGCAATGCTCGTCTCGAAGAAATTGAACAAAAAATTCAAGAACTTATCACCAAAGGAAAAAAGCGTCGCTTCGTAACCTATGATGACATTCTCAAAGCATTTCCTGACGCAGAAGATGATGTGATGTTCATTGATGATTTGTATGTGCGTTTTGATGAGTCTGGTATTGATGTGCTTGATTCAGGTAATTTGCTTGATTTTGATAATAATGACGAGGACTTGTTCAAGACAGGTACTAAATATGATCGCGAAGCAAGTACTCATGATTCTATTCAAATCTATCTCAAGGAAATAGGGAAGTACCCACTCATTAAAGGTCATCAAGAAAAAGAACTTGCGCAACGTATTGAGCAGGGTGACGAGGAAGCAAAAAATCTTTTAGCGCGCGCTAACTTGCGCTTGGTGGTTTCTATTGCTAAAAAATATGTTGGACGCAGTCCTGATCTTACCCTCCTTGACCTTATTCAAGAAGGGAACTTAGGTCTTTTTAAGGCTGTTGAAAAATTTGATTGGTCAAAGGGTTTCAAGTTTTCTACATATGCGACATGGTGGATTCGTCAATCTATTACACGAGCACTCGCTGATCAATCTCGTACGATTCGCATTCCTGTGCACATGGTTGAAACTATTTCAAAATATAAACAAGTTATGCGACGTTTGACGCAAGATTTGGGACGCCATCCACTCCCCGAAGAAGTTGCTATGGAAATGGATCTTGATGTTTCAAAAATTCACATGATTGACAAGATTAATCAAGATACTATGTCGCTTGAAGAACCTATTTCAAATGACAGTGATGAAAAATCAACACGCGGTGAATTTATTGCAGATACCAAAATCCCAAGTCCTATCCAAGACGCTTCAACACGTATTTTGATTGATCAAATTCATGAAATTTTGAATGACCTCACTGACAAAGAACGCAAAATTATCGAAATGCGCTACGGGCTCCTTGATGGTATTAACCACACTCTTGAAGAGGTAGGGAAACAGTTTGGGGTAACACGGGAACGTATTCGTCAAATCGAATCAAAAGTACACGACAAAATGCGCATGAATGAAAAAATTCAAAAATTGCGCGATTATTAATTTTTTATAGCATATTCTCTATGGCACTCTGGCTTCTTATTCTCCTCTATACACTCGCTTTCTTCTCCTTGTATACGCAAGTGTTTTTCCTCTTGTCGTATTTAGAAAACAGAGATATTATGAAAAAACAAGAACAGCGCCGTGTTGCTGATGAGGATCTGCCAGCGGTAACCATGATTGTGCCGTGTTGGAATGAAGAAGCGTCAGTGTATGATTCTATCCAGTCAATTTTTGATATTGATTATCCTATGGATCGCTTCCATGTAATTGCTGTTGATGACGGAAGTACTGATAATACGTGGCAAGAACTACAGCGCTTTGCAGGTGATGCGCGCATCACCTTGCTTCAAAAAGAAAATGGTGGCAAACACAGTGCACTTAACTTCGCTATTCCTCATGTGACTACACCGTATATGTGCTGTATTGACGCAGACACCACTTTTGAACCTCAATCATTGCGAGAGCTCGTTACCTATGCTGTTTTTGAGCCAGAAGTCGCTGCTGTTGCGGGGACCGTACTCATTAAAAAGCCGTCAACTATTTTCCAGATGGCACAAAATATTGAATACCAAATGTTCGCATTTAATAAAAAAGTACTTGGTTTGTTGCACGGAGTCCTTGTAGCGCCTGGAGCATTTTCTCTGTTCAAGACTCAGGTGGTGCGAGCAGTGGGAGGGTATCGTCAAGCACACAACATGGAAGATCTTGAGCTCACGTATCGTCTTCAGGTGCATGGGCATCGTGTTGAGCATTGTCATAGTGGTATTGCGTATACCACCGGACCGCGTACCCTCAAAGCGCTTTTCAAGCAGCGTATGCGTTGGAGTTATGGATTTTTACACAATACCAGAGATTACAAGTACGCAATCTTCAATAAGTCATACGGAAGTTTCGGTGTCTTTACGTTACCTATGAGTCTCTTTGCATACGTGGTGGTAGTGGTGCTCTTTTTCTTGAGTTGGTACTATTTCATCAATTTTTTTGTTGATGCAATAACCTTGATTCGTTTGGCGGGCATGAGCGCATTCGCGGGATCTTTAGTGAATTTTGACTGGTTCTTTATAAACACTCAAGCCTTCTTCTTTTTAAGCTCTCTCATGGTTATTATTGTGGTGGCGACCATCTTGCTTGGGCGCAAGACATCAAAATTACCTATGCTCTCTCACATTGGTCATGTTGTTTGGTTTTTTGGTCTCTATAACTTACTTGCACCATTTTGGATTATGAGTTCTATACTGAATGTGATTCGTTCTCATCAGCCGTCATGGCGATAAGCATATCAAGAACTCATCACTTACAACATAGTATTATACGTATAACTTTTTATTTATGGAATCATCAGCACAACGTTACATCGCAGTTTTCATTATCACGCTCACTATTTTTGGTCTGGCATTTTTTGCAAGCACAGTGCTTGGCAACAAGAAAATTGAACAAATCACCAATGCACAACAAGATATTAGTCTTGAAATTTTATCTACAGAAACACGGTACGCACTTCTCGGTTCATCATCATGCGAATACAAAATTCAAAACGAAAACTTTGAATTCAGCTTGAATCAAGAACTCAATGATTTGGCGCGCCGTGTCAAATTCCTTGAAAGTGAATTAGGAGGGAATAATAGAACAGTGCAACAACTCAAGAAGCAATACAACTTACTACAAATCAAAGATTACTTGCTCTGGCGAGATATCCAAGCCGAGTGCGGAGAGCAAATGGTTTCTATTCTGTACTTCCATGAACCTAATTGTCGTCGATGTCAAAACCAAACGGTTATTTTAGATGAGCTGGTAAAGATGTATCCCGAAGTACGTATCTATTGGTTTGATCGTGATTTGGCAACACCCGCTGTAGAGACACTCGTAGCTATGTTTGGTATTAAAAAATCACCAAGTATTGTGATCGAAGGGCAGGTGATTACTGACTTTATGCGCGTAGAAGATTTTGAAAATTATTTCCCTGAGTGGCTTTTGGAAAAATATGCACCAGCACCAGCGCCAGAAGAAGATAGTGTATCCGAAGAGGGAAGTAATTAATATAACCATAAGAAAAACCGACACATACCGTGTCGGTTTTTTTGTAGAGAAGTGCGGTATTATGATGCTGTAATCATAAGCAGCAATATGCCGAGTCCTATGTACATGATTTGTATAAGAAATGCGGTAAGCATATCTAAATTAGTGAGTGAATATTTCTCATAAGAAACATCGCGATCTTCTGCAGGTGCAGCAGATGATCCTCTCAAGTATTTGTTGGTGTGCGTGAGTCGTGGCAAAAATTCTGTATACCTCTTCTCGAGATATAGTTGATAGAGGCGATATTTATACGCCTCAATTCTGGTGGTCACGATTTTGTGCTTCTGAATTTTTGTAACCACGAGACCGAATATGATGCCTATGCATATGATTACCAATTTCTTTGTGGTAGTTACATCAGGGAGTAGTGCACCTGAAATAACCGAGGACGTAATAATGAGTGTTGCCCATTGTAGGCGCGCAGATGCTTCTACGCGATACGCTCCTTTTGCAAGAGCTCTTTTCTCAAATTCATCATACAAGATACGCACATCACGCGAGCGGGGTAGACGATCCCATTTTCCAAAAAATATACAAGGACATTCAGTGTAATTGTTTTCATTACAAAAATTATTAAATTTGTTTTTGTATGACTGTAAGAGATTCGTTGAATCTTTGTTGAGCCATGTGAGGAATTCGTATATCAAATGTATTGGTATACCAGAAAGTTTTTTGATCATGGTATAAAAATTTTAAGGTGAATGTATATTTGAATTTAAACATATATACATATAAAAGTCAAATTTTATGTAGTTTTTATATATGGAGCCAGAAAGGAGACTCGAACTCCTGACCTACCGCTTACAAGGCGGTTGCTCTACCAACTGAGCTATTCTGGCAAGGACTATATCCCTTAGGATATAGTATCGTCTTGGTTCATTTTATTTGCAAGTGATGACTCAGGCACTTGTCCTTTTGTCATGTCTTGTTCTTGAGTATCAATATTTTTGAGGATTTGTGTAATCACTGATCGCACAATCATACGTAGACGGTGGGTAAGTGCGCGATACAAGCCAAGACCCGTATACACACTTTTCTTGATGCATGACTGAGACCATACTTGGAGCGGCATCACTATGTCATCATGAATCGTCTTGCTCGTTATTATATGCCAATCGCTCCTTTTTTTCAAGAGGTCAGGGTTGTTGCGCACATGTATGATTTGCCATACAATCAGCCCGATGATTCCTGCGAGTGACACAAAGAATATAATACTCATTACCATATACTCTATATAGTAGCCTTTATTCCTCTAAAAGTCCATAGCGCACAAAGCGGCCTACTGATACTTTTTCTCCAAGTTTTTGAATTGCTTCTTCGATGAGTACACCAACAGTGACGTCTGGATTTTTTACGAATGGTTGCTCAAGGAGTGTTTGACTTGCAAGGTAATCATTGAGTTTGCCTTCAAGAATTTTTGCGCGCACCTCTTCGCTCTTGTCGGTGAGGGCTGCAACTTCTTCTGCAAAGAGTGCTTGCGCTGCGGCAAGTGATTCTTCTTTGATTTCTTCGCGAGAAATATAGCGTGGCTGCATTGCGGTAATGTGCATAGCAATATTATCTGCAAGTGCTTTGAATTCGCTATTATTTGCAACGAAGTCAGTTTCACAATTGAGTTCCACAAGTGTTCCTACAGTATTATTGCTGTGAATGTATGAACAGATAATACCTGCGCCGAGTTCGCGATCTGCTTTCTTGCTCGCTGCTTTTGCAGAAAGTTTGCGCAGGATAAGCTTTGCTTTTTCCATGTCGCCTTCAGCTTCTTCGAGGGCGTTTTTACATTGCATAACAGATACGCCTGTTGCGTCACGTAATGCTTTGATGTCTTCGGTGGTAATATTCATAAAGAGTATTAAGATTATAATAAATAAAATCGACTATGCTTTTCCTTGTTCAAATGCTTGGGTCATTTTCTTGGTAAAGAATCCGATGCTTTTTACTGAGCTATCATTACCTACTACCGGGTGTTGGATAAGGTCAATATTTGCGTCGGTATTTGCAAGTGCAATAATAGGGATATTGAGTGTGCGCGCTTCTTTGACAGCAATATCTTCGTGGAGAGAGTCAATAACAATAATTGCCGCAGGGAGTTTTGCAAGACCTACGAGTCCGCCAAAGTTCTTTTCGAGTTTGATAATTTCTCGCTCAAGCATTAAACGTTCTTTTTTGGTTTTGAATACGAGTTGATTTTTTTCTTTGCGATCTTGAAGATCTACGAGACGATTAACACGTTTGCGAATTTCGCCAAAGTTGGTAAGCGTTCCACCAACCCAACGATTTTCAACGAAAGGCATAGCAATACGTTCTGCTGCTGCGCGTACAATATTGCGTGATTCTGGCTTCGTGCCAACAAAGAGGATGGTTCCTCCTTGTGCTGCAAAAGCGCGTACTGTTTCCATGGCTGCTTCGAGGAGTTCTGCTGTCTTTTCGAGATCAACAACATCTCCGCGAGATTTATTTGCGAAAATAAAAGGCACAGTTGACGGATGCCGTCGTGTGCGTGAGTATCCGAGATGCATTCCTGCTTCGAACATTTCTTGAATAAGAGGTGATACTTCCATAAAATATATAGTGAATAACTACTAAGGTGAATAAAAAAACACTCGTCAGACGAGTGTACCAAACAGTAATAGTATAACTATGCGCTCAGTGCGCATCGTGCTGCTTGGTACTCGTTACGTCCTGTATGGGGAGCCGAAGCACCCCTGACTTCAATTGCGCATGCGCAACGACAAGTACAGACAGAGTATACTATATATTTTCATACCATGCAACCTTTGCGTTATGCTCTTTTTTAGGTATTATGGTAAGTATCACCAGATGACTGTTGCTCGGATGCCTCCGCATTTTTGCAGTACAAGTCTGTGTATATAGGTATGCGTCAAACACAATTATTTACCAAAACAAGAAAAGAGGCACCAGCTGATGAGGTTGCAAAAAATGCGCAACTCTTGATTCGTGCGGGTTTTATTCATAAAGAGATGGCGGGAGTGTACACCTTCTTGCCTTTAGGGGTGCGCGTTATTCAGAAAATCGCTGATATTATTCGCTCGGAAATGAACAAGATTGGCGGTATTGAAACACAGTCAACAGCACTCCAATCAAAAGAGGTCTGGGATAAAACACGCTGGAGTGATGATATTGTAGATAATTGGTTCAAGACAGAACTCAAGAGTGGAGGTGTACTCGGTCTTGCATTTACTCATGAAGAACCTATGGCGCATATGATGAAAAATTTCATAGCTTCCTACAAAGACTTGCCTGCATATCCGTATGATATTCGTACCGTGTTTCGTAATGAGGCGCGTGCCAAATCTGGTATTATGCGCGGACGCGAATTTTTCTGGAAAGCACTCTATTCTTTTTCGCAATCACAAGAAGAGCATGATATTTTTTATCAAAATATAACCGATGCGTATATACGTATCTTTAATGCTGTGGGTATTGGAGACAAAACATTCCTCACCTTTGCTTCTGGGGGTACTTTTTCAAAATATTCTCATGAATTTCAGACATTGTCAGACGCTGGCGAAGATATCATTTATGTTGACCGATCTTCACATCAAGCGGTTAATCAAGAGGTGTATACTGACGAAGTGCTCGCTGATCTTGGTCTTGATCGTGAAAAACTAGAACAACACAAATCTATAGAGGTGGGAAATATATTCTCTTTAGGGTATAAATTTTCAGAACCACTCGAATTGACCTATACCGATCAAGACGGACGCGCTCAATTGGTGTATATGGGTTCATATGGTATTGGTATTTCTCGGCTTATGGGTACTGTCGCTGAGGTATTACATGATGAACGCGGTCTCGTCTGGCCAGAAAGCATTGCGCCATATCGTGTGCACTTGCTCTCACTAGGGAGCGACGATGCTGCAACAGTGCTCTATGATATGCTGGTGCAGCGAGGTATTGAAGTACTGTTTGATGATCGCGATGTGCGTGCAGGAGAAAAATTCGCAGATGCCGATTTAATGGGATTACCTCATCGTATTGTGGTGAGTCAGAAATCTCTTGATGCTGGCGGATATGAATACAAGGCGCGAACTTCAGATACTCCAGAGATATACACCCAAGACGTATTACTTGCACGACTTACCCAATAAATTATTATGTTCGATCAACTTATTCAAAAAATGTATAAACGCTTTTCAAATGATATTGGTATTGACCTAGGAACGGCAAATACTCTGGTATATGTGCGCGGACATGGAATTGTTATTGATGAGCCATCTATTGTCGCTATGAACAAAAAAACCAAGCGTATTGTTGCAGTTGGTGCTGAAGCAAAACGTATGCTCGGTCGCACACCGGGACATATTGAAGCAATACGACCGCTCGTTGATGGGGTTATTTCTGATTTTGAAATCACCGAAGAAATGCTTTCGTATCTCATCAACAAAGCTGAAAAAGTATCACCTAAATTATTACGACCGCGTGTGGTAGTAGGGGTTCCTTCAGGTATTACCAATGTTGAAACACGTGCTGTATATGATGCTGCTAAAAGCGCTGGTGCTCGTGAAATTTATATTATCGAAGAACCGATGGCAGCTGCTATTGGTATTCGCTTGCCGGTGCATGACCCTGTTGGTTCTATGGTTATTGACATCGGAGGGGGAACTACTGACATTGCTGTAGTGTCTCTGGGTGGTATTGTTCAATCAAAAAATCTCAAAGTCGCAGGAGATCGTATCAGTAATGATATTATGCAGTACATTCGCAATGAGTTCAAGATTCTTATTGGAGACAAAACTGCGGAGTATATTAAAACAGAAATTGGTTCAGCGCGCGCTGTACCAGGAGAAATCCTTGAACTTGAAATCAAGGGGCGTGATCTCGTTTCAGGATTGCCTCGAGAAATACTTTTGACTGATGCTGATATTCGCGAAGCAATCGGTGATTCTATTCGCGCACTCGTTGATGCGGCCAAAGAGGTGGTTGAAACAACGCCGCCTGAAATTCTCTCTGATATTGTACGACGAGGTATTTTCTTGACAGGAGGAGGAGCCCTCATTCGTGGATTAGACGTGCTCTTGCATGAAGAATTAAATATTCCTGTACATGTTGCCAATGATCCGCTTTCTGCGGTGGCTCGAGGGGCTGGTATTATATTAGAAAATGTTGATATGTATCGAGACGTACTCGTACAAGAAAATGATCATGTATTACCGCGATAATACAACATCATATCGTTCATGGATGTGGGGAGGTGTGGTTATTGCTCTCATTATTATTGCGTGGATTGCAACGCCGATTCCACGAGGCGTCCAACATGTCTTTCAAAAAATGAATAGTTCATGGTGGGGTGCGCGTTTTGCTCTTGCAGAATATACTGCGCGTGAAATTACTCTCGCTACACATTCAAAAAGAAGTATCTATGCAGCCTATCAGCAACTAAAAAAAGATCATGAGCATGCGCAGGCACTTCTTGTGGCACGCGAAGCAGAACGTCTCCAGTATGAATTTTTTAATGCGCATACAAACCCGCAGAGGCCCACAAATACTCAAGCACGCGTACTCGTATCGCATGTGCATAACCCTTATGGGGTAATGATTATTGGGCAAGGGTCAGATGATAATGTGCGTGTGGGTGACGCAGTGAGTTTTGCCGGACAGATACTTATAGGTCATGTTGTTCAAGTATTTGCACGTACTGCATATGTGCGTTTGATTACTGATACAACATATACAGGCGAAGGCATGCTTCCTGAATCAGAGCTTGTGGTGACCGTATCTGGTGGTCCTGGAAATACGCTCCGTTTTGATGCGCCGCGCGATGTTTCTGTGACTACTGACACGCTTATTATTGATCGGAGTACAGGTCTTGTTTCAGGTGTTGTTGGTTCAGTTATTTTTGATCCACGCTCTCCTGTGCAATCAGTGATTGCGCGCATGCCTCTTGATGTGCGTAATGTCTCATGGGTATCTATTCATCCAAACCCTCTTACTCAGATTGAATCTGAATAATATATGAAAAAAAATTTTGAAATCGAGAAAAAAATACCTGGCGCATTGGGGCGCGCGGGGAATATCTATACTCCTCACGGCGTCGTGCAGACACCTGCATTTATTATTGTAGGCACTAAATCTACAGTCAAAGGAGTGCATCCTGACTATCTTAAAAATATTCATACGCAAGCAGTGCTTGCAAATACATATCACTTGTACCTACAGCCGGGGGATGACATTGTTGCTCAAGGTGGCGGTATTGGCGCATTTATGAATTGGCAAGGTCCGACATTTACTGACAGTGGTGGTTTTCAAGTTTTTTCACTTGGAGAAGCATTTGGTACCAAGGTGTCAAAAGTGGCAAGCGGTGAAATTCCCATGGTGAGCGAAACAGATAGGACGCAGCAGAGTAAAGCACATAAGCTTGCGCACATCGACGAAGAAGGAGTAACCTTCAAATCGCATATCAATGGATCTTTGCATCGCTTCACTCCCGAGCGATCTATGGAAATACAGTGGAACTTGGGTGCTGATATTATTTTTGCATTTGATGAATGCACGAGTCCTCTTGCTGGAGAAGCATATCAACGACAAGCAATGGATCGTACGCATCGCTGGGCGCTGCGTTCATTGGTGCGTCACAATGAATTAGATCCAGAGAAAAAACAAGCGCTCTTTGCGGTGGTGCAGGGTGGGCGTTTTGAACATTTACGACAAGAATCAGCACGTATACTTGCAGAGATGATTACCGAACATGGAGATACCTTTGATGGTTTTGGTATTGGGGGAAGTTTTAATAAAAATGATATGGGTACTGCGGTCAAGTGGGTGAATGAAATCTTGCCCGAAGACAAACCGCGTCACTTGCTCGGTATTGGTGAACCGCGCGATATTTTTGAGGCTGTAGAGCAGGGGTGTGATACATTTGATTGTGTATCGCCAACACGTATTGCTCGTACGGGTACTGTGTATACCACTTACGGCCCTATTAATTTAATGAATGCGCGTTTCAAGACAGATTTTTCTCCTATTGATACAGAAACGCCATCTGAGCCGTCACTAAAATATACGCGCGCATATCTCGCGCACCTATTCCGTGCCAAAGAAATGATGGGCCCAATACTCGCGTCAATGCACAATGTATTTTTCATGGTCAAGCTCGTTGCTGATATTCGTCAGTCTATTCTTGATGATAGATTTTATGAATTCAAAAAAGAATTTATGGATAAGTATTATGGGGGTAAATAATGTATGCGTACTTTACTTCTAGATCGTGATGGAACAATTTATTCATGATTACCCATCTTTATGCTATAGTACACCTATGAAAAAAAAGCAGCCTTTCAAGATTGTGAGTGATTTTCAGCCTGCAGGGGATCAACCGCAGGCTATTGACGCACTCACTGCAGGGCTTGAACATGGTGATGCCAAACAAACACTCCTTGGGGTGACAGGGTCAGGCAAGACATTTACCATGGCGCATGTTATTGAGCGCATCCAAAAACCAACACTCGTCATCGCACATAATAAAACATTAGCAGCACAGCTTGCCCAAGAATTTCAAATGTTTTTTCCAGACAATGCAGTGCACTATTTTGTGTCATATTATGACTACTATCAACCAGAGGCATATATGCCTATTACTGATACGTATATTGAAAAAGATGCCAGCATTAACGAAGAAATTGATCGATTGCGTCACGCATCAACACAATCACTCCTCACGCGCGATGATGTGATTATTGTAGCATCGGTGTCGTGTATTTATGGTTTAGGTTCGCCAGATGAATATCGTCATGCAAATCTCTGTCTCGAGGCGGGTGCGCCATGGTCATTGCGCGATCTCATGGAGCGTCTCATCAGTATGCACTATGAGCGGACTACCGCAGATCTCACTTCGGGGACATTTCGCGTCCTTGGTAATCGTCTCGAAATTATGCCGGTTTCAGAAACAACGATGTACAGTATGGTTATCTCTGGCGGGCGCATTGAATCACTCATTCATATTGATCCGGTGACCTCTCGCATTTATGACGAGGCATTGCCGTATGTATTTATTTTTCCAGCAAAACACTTTTTGACAGAAGGGAGTAAAAAGGAGCAAGCACTTGTTTCTATTGAGCAAGAACTCACAGAGCGTATCGCATATTTTGAAGCAGAGGGAAAAGTCCTCGAAGCTGAGCGCATCAAGCGTCGCACGACCTATGATCTCGCTATGATTCGTGAAATTGGATATACCAATGGTATTGAAAATTATTCACGCCATTTGTCGGGTAAGGGGGCAGGTGAGCCGCCTGACACATTATTGTCATATTTCCCTCATGACGCAGATGGTGTCCCTCAATTCTTGACGATTATTGATGAATCTCATGTGACATTGCCACAATTGCGCGCTATGTATGCGGGTGATCAATCACGCAAGCAAACGCTTGTTGATTTTGGTTTTCGCTTACCCAGCGCCAAAGACAATAGACCACTTCGTTTCGAAGAATTTGAGGCGCGCGTTGGTCAGCAAATATATGTTTCAGCAACGCCGGGTGATTTTGAAAAAACAGAAAGCGCTCGCATTGTGGAGCAAGTGATTAGACCAACAGGGCTCGTTGATCCGCAAATCGAAATACGACCTGTCACAGGGACAGCAGATACGCCAGGTCAAGTCCAAGATTTTATAGAGACAGCATTCCGTGAAATAGAGAAGGGTGGACGTGTGCTCGTGACAACACTCACTAAAAAAATGGCCGAAGACCTCGCACAATATCTTGATGATAAAAAAATTAAATCGGCATATATTCACAGCGATGTGAAAACTATTGAACGTATCAAAATTATCACCGACTTGCGCAAAGGGGTGTATGATATTCTTGTTGGAGTGAACTTGCTCCGCGAAGGATTGGATATGCCCGAGGTGACACTTATTGGTATCTTGGACGCTGACAAAGAAGGGTTCTTGCGTTCCGAAACTTCACTCATTCAAACTATTGGACGCGCTGCACGTAATGTTGATGGTCGTGTGATTATTTATGCGGACAAGATGACGGGTTCCCTCGAGCGCGCTTTAGCTGAAACAACGCGCAGGCGAGACAAGCAACTCGCATATAACAAAGCACATGGTATTACTCCAAAAACGATTACCAAAACGATTCGAGATATTACAGAACACATGCAAACCGAGCATGAAAAATCTCTCAAGAGAGATCTCGATGCTGACCTTGCGGGTACTGAAAAAATGAGCAAGGCAAAGAAAACTGCATATATCAAAAAACTTCTCAAACAAAAAAACAAAGAGATGAATGCAGCTGCTCAAGAATTACAATTCGAAACAGCGGCATTATTGCGTGACGAGATTATTGCATTGGAAAAGATGATAGAGGATAAGTAGGGAGTAGGAAGTACCAAATTTCAAAATATTCTCCTTTGCTACGTTACGGCGAACAAGCAAATAACACATACTCACTCATTCCTTGAATGAGTGAGTATGCGAACAAATGTTTGGGATTTTGTTTCTTATCAATGAATAATCGGCATATGTACCACCATAACGAGACCTTGTACATATTATCCGCTTGCTCCGCTTGGCCAGGTTGGTGATCAGAGAATTCTAGGTAAAAGGCGGTAACTCATTCACAAAATCGGTTCTGAAGGTTTTTGTGGTTTTTGGTTGTTTGAGAATTTGATGCTTGGGATTTAACCTTGTTAGTGTCTTCTGTCGTGTATCTTGGGATTTACTCTACTTATGCTATACTACCTCTCATGTCACCAAAAGCCAAAAAGAACAACCCAGAATCCCTTCGTGCATTTGACCGATTCGGCAAAGAAGCATCGGCTATTTATGTGCGCGGAGCACGTACTCACAATCTTAAAAATATTGATGTCACCATACCGCGCAACACCCTGACCGCCATTACAGGTCTTTCTGGTTCTGGAAAATCATCACTCGCATTTGATACTATTTTTGCCGAAGGGCAGCGTCGGTATGTAGAGTCTCTGTCTGCATATGCGCGTCAATTCTTGAGTCAAATGGGCAAACCAGATGTTGATGAAATCACAGGGCTTTCACCAGCCATTTCTATTGATCAAAAAACAGCACCGCGCAATCCTCGCTCAACCGTTGCTACGATGACAGAAATTTATGACTATATGCGCGTGCTCTTTGCTCGGCTAGGGCGACCCTATAGCCCTATTTCTGGTGCGCCTATCAAGAAAATGACCAATGATGAAATCATAGCGCTCGTACAAGCAAAAGTGAAAGCACTTTACGAACAATCTACAGGCAAGAAAAAAATAATGGATGTAGAATTTGATAATCGTATGGTGCGTATTTTGGCACCTGTTATTCGTGGACGCAAAGGGGAATACTATCAGCTCTTGTATGATGCATTGGGTAAGGGATTTAGTCATGCACGCATTGATGGTGTACTGCATAATTTGCGTGAACAAATAGTTTTGGCTAAACACAAAAAACATGACATTGAATTAGTGGTAGATGCTTTTGCGGTACATGAACTTATTGATCATCCTGCGGATGTGGGGCTGCGTCTCGCTGAGGCGGTTGAGCGTGCTCTCGCAGAAGCCGACGGGCTCATTACTATTGTATTTGAATCAGAGACGGAAATTCTCGAAGAAATCCTCGTATCTGCAAAACTCATTTCTCCAGAAGACGGCTATTCATTTCCTGAAATAGAACCGCGCATGTTTTCATTTAACAGCCCATACGGAGCATGTCCTACATGTAATGGATTAGGTACGCAGCATCTATTTGGTAATGAGCATGATGATTTGTGTAAGGTGTGTAAAGGTGGACGCTTGCGCGAAGAAGCATATCATGTGCTTCTTGGTTCTGAAGATCAGGCGCGTACCTATGCAGCAAAAATTTCAGAAGCAACATTATCTGTGCCACGCGAAGTGGATTCAAAAAAATGGACACGCAAGGGGTTGAATATTTTTGAGCTTACCCAACTCTCTATTTTTGATGTACATGAATTTATTTTGGGACTTGATTTGCCTGCATCGCATGCAGATATTGCAGCGCCGCTCTTGAATGAAATTGAGAGCCGTCTCCAATTCATGATTAATGTTGGTTTGGATTATTTATCACTCAATCGTCGCGCGAATACACTTTCTGGTGGTGAAGCACAGCGCATTCGTCTGGCGAGCCAGCTTGGATCACAGCTCGTAGGGGCGCTCTATGTACTTGACGAACCAACTATTGGACTACATCAGCGCGATAATGATCGACTCATTAAAACATTGCTTCATTTGCGTGATCTCGGCAATACCATTATCGTTGTTGAGCATGATGAGGACACATTGTATGCAGCAGATTATATTGTTGATATTGGTCCTGGTGCAGGGCGTCATGGTGGACATGTCGTCGTGCAAGGCTATGTTCAAGAGTTATTAGATGCACCTACGAATCCGACTCAATCAGTAACACTTGATTACTTGCGCCGTGATACAGTTATTCCTCTTCCAGAAGTGCGTCGCACCAAAGACAAAGGAGAGCTCCTCATCAAAGGCGCATCAATCAATAATATTCACAATCTTGATGTGCGTATTCCTTTGGGTAAGCTGGTCGTTATTTCTGGCGTGTCCGGGTCAGGTAAATCATCATTCATGTACCAAGTACTTGATCGCAATCTAAAAGCGCGTTATGACCGCAGGTATCGTAGCGCCAAAGCACATAATTGCGCTCAATTTATTGGGGACGATAGTTTATCGCGCACTATTCTCGTAGACCAATCTCCTATTGGGCGTACACCACGCTCAAATCCTGCGACCTATACGGGCGCATGGACACATATTCGCGACCTCTTTGCATCGAGCGAAGAAGCGCGCTTGCGTGGATGGAAAGCAAACCGTTTTTCATTTAACGTAAAAGGCGGGCGTTGTGAAAATTGCCAAGGTCGTGGAGAAATTGCCGTAGAGATGCACTTTTTGCCGACCGTGTATGTGCAATGTGATATTTGTGAAGGGAAGCGCTTTGACAAAGAGACGCTTCAGGTGAAATATAAAAAGAAAAACATTTACGAAGTTCTCGAAATGACCATTGAAGAAGCATATGAATTTTTCCATGATATACCTGCTATTGCTGAGCGACTCCATACGCTTCTTGAAACCGGCTTGTCATACTTGAAACTCGGACAACCCGCAAATACCTTATCCGGAGGAGAATCGCAGCGTGTAAAAATCTCAAGCGAGCTCTATCGCCCTATGACACAGAAAACAATTTACTTGCTCGACGAACCAACAGTGGGTCTCCATTTTGCTGATGTTGCAAAACTCATTGATATTCTCAATCGCCTCATTGATCGCGGCAATACCGTAGTGGTTATTGAACATAATCTAGAAATTATTAAATGCGCTGATTACATTTTAGACTTTGGCCCAGAAGGGGGAAGTGGTGGTGGTCATATTGTGGCGCAAGGCACTCCAGAAGATGTAGCGAATAATCCTGCATCGCATACAGGAAAGTATTTGGATATGGTTTTGCGATCACACAAGAAAGCTGCAAAAACTACACACAAAGCTAAGGTCAAAAAAAAATAAGTACGTATACCGAGTATGATTCCGATTCAAGAAATTTATGATACATATAAAGTAATGCCCACATTGCGTGAGCATCAATTACGCGTTGCTGCAATAGGGCTCTATATTGCCGAGCATTGTCATGAGGATGTAGATAGCGTAGCGGTTGTATCTGCGCTCTTGCTGCATGATATGGGAAATTGTATCAAGTTCGATTTCTCTATTTTTCCTCAATTTTGTGAACCAGAAGGTGTTGCCTATTGGGAGCGCATACAGCATGCATATCGCCTTGCATATGGTCATAATGAACACCACGCACATATGCTCATTGCCGAAGAACTAGGTATGGAGCCGCATATTCTGGAATATATTGATGCAGTAGGTTTTTCAACAATGCAAGATGTAGCACTTTCTGATTCATTGGAAAAGAAAATATGTGCCTATGCAGATCAGCGCGTAGGTCCATTTGGTGTAATCTCTCTTGCAGAACGTCTCGAAGAAGGGCGCAAGCGCTATGGTATTTCACTCAAAGAAGCACGCATGGATCTCGTTGCTGCAGTTTTTGATATTGAGGCAGAATTAACCCGGGTAACAGGGGAATATATTGCTGATATTAATGAATCCACTATCGCATCATACAAGAAAAGGGTGGCAGAGATGCGTCTTTCTGTGCATATCTCAGAACCAATTTTTATCAAATTCCTTGAAAAATAAGGCGATATTGACATTTTTTAAAAAAGTAGCAAAAAAAGATGTTCGTAATATTTGACATTTCTACTTTATATTGTTATTCTATGGATATATTATTTATAGCGTAAGTAATTTAGATTCATTTTATGGCAAAGAAAAATATTAGTTTTAAACTAAAACAACTTACTAAAAAACTCCTCAAGGAACTCAATGATCGTTCACAGTATGTGATTACGAAACGTTTTGGACTACACAAGGGCGGCGATGTTTTAACACTTGAAGCAATTGGACAAGAGTACGGCATTACTCGTGAACGTGTGCGTCAAATTGAAAAGATGGCACTCAAAGCAATTCGCTCATCATCAACATTTGCAGAAGTTGAGCACATTATGCACGAACTCAAAGACATTATTACGAGCATGGGTGGCATCGTCGAAGAATCACACTTGCTCTCGTCACTTTCAAAAGATCCTGAAGAACAAAATCATATTCACCTGTACCTCCATCTCGGTGATCACTTTGAAAAACTCAAAGAAGACAAACACTACCAAGCTCGCTGGGTCATCAAAGGAGAAACAGCATCACGTATTGAAAAAGCGCTCAAAGATATTCATGATGCGCTTGATCATCACGAACTCATTCCCGAAGATGAAATTATTGATCGCATCCTGTGTCACGATGGTGTCTGTGAAGTCCTTACGACCAATTATCAAACTTCAGAAAATGCTCAAGGATGGCTCAAGATTTCAAAGAAACTCGACAAGAATGAATTGGGTGAATGGGGTCGTGCCGCATCACCAAATGTTCGTGCGCGTGGTGTCAAAGATTATGCATACCTCGTTATGCGCAAGCATGGAAGCCCTATGCACTTCCGTGAAGTAGCAGAAGCTATTGAAAAAACATTTAACCGCAAGACACATACAGCAACCTGTCACAATGAACTTATCAAAGATAATCGTTTTGTGCTCGTTGGTCGCGGTGTATACGCACTCAAAGAGTGGGGATACAAAGGCGGTGTCGTGCGTGATGTCATTCGCGAAATCATTGAAAAAGAAGGCCCTCTTTCAAAAGAAGAAATTGTTGATCACGTACTCAAAGAACGATATCTCAAGAAAAATACTATTCTCGTGAATTTGCAAAATTCAAAATATTTTGTCAAAGACGATAATGGATTATACAGACTCGCATAATATAATACGGGTAATAAAAACCTCGGCCAGTGTGCTGAGGTTTTTGTATGTGAGGGCAAAATAGTAGTCGATGTTTTCTCGGGTAATGAGACATCAAGAGTTATGCTCATGCATAATTGTCAGAAATTTGCGAAAACTTGTTTTTTGTTGTATAAATAATAAAAACATATAAACCTTAAAAAACAAAAAATGAAAAAAATACTATTCTTACTTATCTCTGTATGTGCTGGAGTTATGCAAGCACAAAAAGTTAATTTTTCTCACGAAAATTCATGGTATAGCCAAGAGTTTTTATTGGAGCTTTCTACAAACTCTTCTGAAAATATTTGGTACACCATAAACGGTGAAAAGCCTGTTCCTGGAAGTGCGTACACACTTGAGTATGTGCAACCTATTCCTGTGTATACATTGACTGATACTCCATATCAACTCATAGGGAGAATGGAAGATTTTACTTCAGACCTCTCTGTATATGAAGGAGGGACAAGTTTTTTTAGCCAAAACGGGCCGGGTTCATTTAGTTTTCTAAACACTATTAGACATGATGAAGTTTTGAAAAAGACTATTATTCGTGCCTGTGCTGGTGACTGTCAAAAGATATACACAAGATCGTATGGTATTGGGAATCCTTTGCAGCAATGGGAAATAGAATTTGTATTCGATGATCCTGATTTGGTTTTTGACAAGGACTCGGGTCAATATGCACGAGGGGTAGGAATGAATGTTCCATGGTTTCTGTCGCCAACATTATTTGGAAATAATCCTTTTGGTTTTGACTTATCGGGATTTCCTGATTCTGTGTGGCTAGAAAATTACAGCGTTAATGCTCGTAAACGAGAATTATCTCTTCCTACTATATTAAATCCCGAAGGATTTAGTTTTCCTGAAATACCAGATCATTGGGATTATACTCAAGCAACAATACTCTTTTACTATAATAATGTATTTATAGAAGAGCTGACTGGTGAAGTGCGTCCGAATGGTAATGGGCGACTACATGTGCCACTAAAGGGTTGGAAAGTAAAGCTGCACAAATCTCCCAAGACAGATATTCCATTTGCTCGTACTGGTAATTTTGTGCTGCGTACACAAACAACATTTAAAGGCACTATCGAAGCGCGCATTACCAGTGAGATTACTAATTTATGGAGTAGCGGATTAAAGGTTTCTCGCACCACAGATCAAGGAGCACTCTCTGTGTATAATGGTGCATTTCTAGAAAATTTCGGTATGTATGGAATTTTCGAGGCTTCAGACAAGCGCTATGCAAAAGAGAACTGGATGATGCGTAACCCAGAACAGTTATTATGGGTAAATGCATCTGATGGTGCAGAATTTCTTTTTCCATCAGCGCATCCTGAATCTGATCCTTCGTGGCGAGCTTTAGTAAAAGACACACAGTGGGTATACTCACGCCCTCGTGATTCTTTGGAATTATACGTTGATGCAGAAACATGGATTAAATATGCTGCACATAAAGCATTCATTAGACCAAACAGTTCTTGGCATCGAGAACAAAAAGTTTTTTATGATCAAGGAGGTCGCTCACCAAAAACAAGACCGGTAATCAAGGACGATGACTCTGCATTTTCTCACCAGAATTTGCAATGGAATCATATTGCAACATTTGTTTCTGGTGATTCTGCTTGGGGTGGAACGAGTGATGCGATCGAGTACATAGATTTATTTCCTCATTGGGCTCTCCGTGCATCACTGATGCACCCAGAAAGAAGGCACTACTATCAAAATATTATGCTGGATGGTTTTGAAATGGCAATGCGCTATTCAAAAACAAAACCAGTTTTTGATAGAATTGTTACTGATTTTTGGACTGACTACAGTATTTTTGTACCGGTGCATAGGCTCAATAATTCTATGGATTCATTGATGCATATCTATCAGCAAGAAAGCATGGATGTATTTTTGCAAAATGCGCCCATAGCGTATCTTCGTGATTGGATAGAATTCTTTCATTCTGGATATACACTCGCAGACACTTTTAATGTTCGCATAGTAATCGATCAAGAAATTGATGATTGTGGTATTTATCCAGGAAGTGTGAGAGTTAATTCGATGCAATTTATTTCTGACGGATCTCGTATTCATGTGCGGGACTATCCACTAGAAATAGAGGCAATTCCCAGTCCAGGGTATACCTTCAGCCACTGGGAACAAAATACAGAAAATCAGTCATTCATGCTTATACATGAAGCAATTGATGATGTATGGTTAACCCCTGTATTCATCAAAGAATACAGCGCATGTGAAGGAAGGGAAGAGCTCATTATTAATGAAGTGCTTCCATGGCATGCTGAACTACCTGACCTCATAGAAATCTACAATCCAACATATCAAGATATTATACTTGATGGTATGTATATTTCAGACAGGTCTTCAGTTCTCAAGCATCAATTTATTGACGCAGTGATCCCGGCTCAAGGTTTCTTGGTTATCCAAGCAGGAGGAAGTCCTTCAGATAATGCTGATTACTATGTGAGCGAATTTTCATTAAGTAAAAATGGCGAAGCTGTCTATCTATTTGATGCTGATTCTGTATTAGTTCACTATGTAGAATGGGGTGCTGTTGAGTATCCGCTATCTTATGGATACTGTAATAACCAAAAAACCGATGGTGCTATTTTTTCAATGGAAATTATGACACTAGGAAAGCCGAATGAGTGCTTGGAAGATACCGTAGACACATCTATTGATTTTGTGGAAACATACAACATCAAGGTGTATCCAAATCCTGCCTCTTCGCATATAAGTGTTACATCTGATATTCAGATTCATGAAATACGTATACTTAACCTTCAAGGTGCTTATGTATATACATCTTCTGAATACACATTTATAGACGTTTCTTTTCTTTCATCGGGGGTCTATTTTGTAGAAATACAGACACCAATCAAGAAAGAATATGTGAAGTTTATAAAAGATTAATTCATTAACTCAAAGCCTCGCTCATAGCGAGGCTTTTTTATTATCTGATATCGTTTTTTAACTTTATGGTAGAATACAGCTACATTTATTAATCATTATTACACACATCATCATGACCACAACCATCAAATACTTTATTACCATTATCACAACACTTGTCGCATTTGTTATTGCGCCAACTGTTTTTGGGGCAACTATTACAGTTACCACTGCAGATGACATCATCGCAGAAGACGGCGCATGTTCTTTTTCTGAAGCTATTCAAAATGCAAATGATCAGGGTGCGACGCATGCTGACTGCGCACCCGCCACAGTAGGTATGAATGTGATTGCATTTAATATACCAGGAGCAGGTCCGCACAGCATAGCTATTGCGGGCGGTGCGCGGAATATAAATTCCCCAATTCATATTCAAGGTATCTCGCAACCGGGTGCATCTTGTGGTTCATTATCTGATTTGTCAGACAGAAACCTCCTCATTGAGTTATCGGGGAACATTTCTTTTAATAATGGTTCTGAGGGATCTATTGTTGAAGGCATTGCTATTGCAGGGTCTCCTGCTATTCGTGTCGGCACATCAGATATTCAAATTATCTGTAATCATATTGGTGTGAATACTGCAGGCACAAATCGACTCAGTGATGCTCATTTTGGTATTGAATTAAGTTTCGGCGCACAATTTATCACTATTGGAGGCGGCGCACCAGGTGATCGAAATATTATTTCTGGGCACACCGAAAATGCTTTGTATAGCAACGCTCCTGTTCATAATATTTTCATTAGAGGTAATTATATTGGAACAGATATTTCAGGATCGCACGCTATTGATAACTGTGCTCGAGGTATTAATTTTTTTGATTTTACAGAATATATTTATATTGGAGGAGAGGTTGAAGGTCAAGGAAATCTTCTTTCTGGGAATGGTCTGTATGATTATTTTGGAGCAGCCCACTGCGCCCCTTTTGAAAGATTTCGAGCTGCCTTAGGGACAGAGGATAATGCTATTCCTATTCAAAATATTTTTATTCAAAATAACACCATCGGACTTGATAGTACAGGCTCCTATGTAATCGGAAATGGTGCCGGTATCGGAATGGTTCTTTCTGGTGCTGTGATTTCAGGAAATATTGTTTCTGGAAATCAGATTGCTGGTATTGGTGCGTGGGGAGAAAATATTACCATTACAGGCAATTATGTAGGTACTGATAGTACAGGAATGATAGGTCTTACGAATATTAGTGACGATACAGATACAGGTGACTTCCCATTTTTTGGAGCCGTAACAGTGTATGGTAACAATATTACCATTGGAGGACCTCTTGCATCTGATAGAAATATTATTTCAGGAAATGACGGTGATGGATACGTGGGCGCATTGGGGGGTATTTTGATTGTTCCTGATTTTGAAAATGGTGAACCTTCTCAAAATATTACCATCCTCAATAATTATATCGGTGTTGCGGCTGATGGGGTTACACCGCTTTCTAATGCAACATCCGGTATTTTCATGCTGGGGGGCGCTATTGACTCTTTGATTCAAAATAATATTATTGCGAATTCTTTATCAAATCCATTTTTCCCTTCAGCAGGAGTTATTGGATTTGAGAATACTGTTTTTAATTTACCTATTAGGAATGTCGCAATTCTAGAAAATTCAATATATGGACAGACTTTTGCTATTGATTATTTCTCTGACCCTGATGGTCAATTCGATCCTAACGAATGGATTTTAGTTGGCATCAATCCCAATGATCCAGGCGATACAGATGAAGGACCTAATGACCTTCAAAATTATCCTGTGATTACTCAGGCAAGTGCACAAAATGGAAATGCCCTGATTACATTTAGCGCAGATTTCCAAGCAGGAGATTATCGTATTGAATTCTTTAGGAATAGCCAAGAAGTTCGTTGGCTTGAGAGCTTTGTAGGATTTATGACGATAACTCATGCCGGTAATGGTCCTCAAGTATTTACAGCGACATTACCTCTTCTTCTTGATGATATTGTGACTGCAACTGCGACACGTATTAATCCAGTAGCTCTGTCAGGGTTTGGAAGTACTTCTGAAGGAGGGAATCCATTTCGTGTGACATTACCTACTGCCACTACACCGCGCCGCTCATCAGGTGGAGGGTCACGCTTAACACCAGCGCAACTCGACAATCTCGGTATTACCATCACTGAACAACCTGGAGCACCTTCGGCTCCTTCTACTGAGAATCCTTTTGGCGGTAATCTCTGTCCAGCACACCTCATCATCACCAACAATATGAAACAAGGAGACCGAGATGGACGTATGAGTACCTACAATAGAGGAATAGTTACACAAATACACATCCTCCAAGGACATATGAACAGACTCCTTCTTGATGAATACGGACAACAAGCATCAGGACCAGTAGACGGTATCTTTGGACCACTCACCAAAAGAGGAGTAGAACGACTCCAACGCAGACTCAATCAACTCCTAGAAGGTAAAATCACACCACTTGTCATTGATGGTATTGTAGGACCCTTCACACGTGCTGCTATTAATATGAGTTGTTAACAAAATCACACATACTCAATT